>CAZWLE010000015.1:0-13774 GCA_964634305.1 uncultured Candidatus Saccharibacteria bacterium | reverse complement strand
TAGAGCACTTCCCTGAAGAGGAAGGGGTCCCCGGTTCGAGCCCGGGTCCAAGCACCATTCGGGGCTATACTAAAGAAAATGAAAGGCAGCTTTTCAACGCTTCTTTCGTGGGCCGCTAAGAATGAGCGAAAGCTTGGTGCCGCGCTGTTTGCTATTGGCTTCCTTACCGATTTCTTTACCTTTGGCCTCTTGCCCGTACAGGTGGTGAGTTGGTTCTTCGCGGCGTACCTCACGCTTGCGGCTGTCTGTGCACTTGGGGCACACGCGTTCGCGGTTGTACCGGAGAACGCAACGTGGTGGCGTCGGACGCTCCACATCGTGTTTCCGCTCGGTGTTCAGTATGCGTTCGGAGGTCTCCTTTCAGGCTTTGTGGTCTTCTATACCGCACACTCCGTTGTTGCCGCTTCTTGGCCGTTCCTGCTCTTCCTCGCGCTCGTCTACATAGGGAATGAGTACTTCCGTATGTACAAGCATTTCCTCGTCTTTCAGACGACACTCTTCTTTTTCACGCTCTATGCATTTTCTTTGTTTGCACTTCCGCTCGTGCTCGGGTCACTTGGGCCATGGATATTTCTTGGCTCCACCGTCGGTGCGCTTCTCCTTTTTGGTATCTTCCTTTTCTTGCTGCGAAGCGTAAATAAAAAGCGCTTCAACGAGAGTATTCGGCAGATAACCGGAAGTACGATACTCATCGTTGTGCTCGCTAACGCTGCGTACTTTACGGGTGCCATTCCACCGATTCCGCTTGCGATGAAAGACGGCGGTATTTATCACTCACTCGTAAAGGTGCCGGGCGGATACGCGGTAACGGGGGAACCAGCACCGCCGTGGTGGGATTTGCGTGCACCAGTTGTACACGAAGCACCAGGTGAGCTTCTTTACGCGTACAGCGCGGTTGCGGCACCTATTTCGTTCTCTTCAACGGTCGTACATCGCTGGGAGCGAAACGTGAACGGAAAGTGGGTGACAGAAAGCCGTATCAGCTTCCCTATTTCTGGCGGACGCGAAGCTGGGTTCCGCGGCTATTCAGTCAAAGGTGATATTGCAGAAGGAACGTGGCGCGTGTCGGTAGAGACGCCTGGAGGCGCGGTGATTGGTCGGATACGCTTTGACGTCGTACGAGCGGCAGAACCGCCGGCACTTATTGAGGAAACACTTTAGTTAGAACGGACCTTGAGTTTGGTTTGACGGGTGCGGTCGAGTTTCGGAAGCACGATAGTGAGAAGGCCGTCCTTAGAGGATGCGGTAGCGCCGTCAACGTCTACTTCGCTTGGAAGCATTATTGTGCGTGAGAACGAACCCCAGAAAAGTTCCTGATTTACGTAATCTGAACCAGAGACCTCGTTGCGGTCTTCGCGTGCGCCGTCGATAACGACCATGTCACGGCTTATGGAGACGCCTACCTCGTCAGGACGAACACCAGCAACAAAGGTGCGAACGACTATCTCAGACTGGGTCTGGTAGACATCAACCGGAAGGTGACCTTCTGCACGTTCATCAGCGCGGGTTGGTGCAGGCGCTTGAGAAACGCCTATGCGTCGAGCAAACGCAGGCTCTGCGGTATCTGCATCATCATCAAAATCATAATCGTCCTCAGGGCGAGTGCCAGCAAGTCTGTCGAAGAGTGAGCGTTTTTTCATGCTAACAGGTGTTTTTAGGTAGGTTGCGGTAGCGGAAATACTTGAGTATCTCGAACGCGGCGAATACCGCTACGGCGCCAGTCCAAGCCGTGAAAAGGGCGAGGATGACGTATGACCCGTCTCCATAGATTATAAAAAAGTTGAATAGGGCATGCAATGCGATGGCGAGGATAAGACCGACTGATGCGGAGACCATACGAGCCGGACGACTTGCGCCCATAGAGAACGCAAGACCAAAGCCAATGATAGAAGAGGCAACAATATGAAGAACGGTTGAACCAATGAAGCGAAGATTACCAAGACCAATCGCTTCAAGCAGATATCCCTGAGAGAACGGATGAATAAGGAACAACGTGTTCTCCAGAGCGGCAAAACCGAGCGCTACGGTGAGCATCGTGGCAACGATATCCACCGCGTTTCGTACCGCGTTACGGCGCCAAAGCACAAACGCTGCGGCAATAACGTATTTAGCCGTCTCTTCAATCGCGGCCCAGGCAATAATGACACGCAGGCCAAGGAGCGAGGTTTCGCCGCCGTCACAGGCAAGGGCGACCGAAATAGCCCATTCTCGACAGCTCCATGCCTGGAGCGGCATCACTAGCGGCACGACCGCCATACCGCACACAAAGGCAAGGAAAATAGCCCAGCGTGGCTGCGGACAGCGCTCCTCTTCTTTCAAAAGGAAATAAAGCCAGGCGAGTGCGGGAAGAAGACCGCCTATGAAGGCGTAACCGAGCGTCTCAATATCCACCCTCCTATCTTACCAGGCTGTTAGACAGGCCAGCGGGACACGATAAGCAAATCTGAATCCTTGGTAGGGATGTGCTGGTAGATTTCTTCCGTTACAAACGGCATGAACGGGTGAAGGGCGCGAAGGCAGCGGTCGAGAATAGCAAGGAGTGCGCTGGTGCGAGACGCACGGGCCGCAGCATCGTCACCATTAAAGATAATTTTCGACTCTTCAAGGATTTCTGCTGCAAAGCGGTCCCAGACATAGTGATAAAGCTTGTCGGCTGCCATGTACGCGCGGTACTCATCAAGGTCCTTAGTAACGTCCGCCATGAGCGCGTCACATTCGGCGATGAGCGCTTTGTCGGCGTCGTTTACAGGACCGCCTACTTCCTTATCGACACTCTCAAACACAAAGCGCGCAACGTTCCAAAGTTTGTTCGCAAAGTGCTTGTAGCCTTTTACCTTATCTTCGCGAAGCGCGAGGTCAGTGCCTGGGGTGTTGCCGACAATGAGTGCCATACGGAGCGCGTCGGTACCGTATTTTTCGGTCAGCGTAAGCGGGTTAATCACATTCCCCTTCGACTTACTCATCTTCTTCCCATTCGCATCGTTTACGAGTCCGTGGAGATAGACGGTATGAAAGGGCACCTTACCGGTGAGGTAGAGCGAGAAGCACATCATGCGTGCAACCCAGAAGAAGAGGATGTCATGCCCCGTCTCCATGAGGTCGGTAGGGAAATGATTCGCGTAGTCCGTGCCGTCTGGATAGCCGGTCGTCATTAGCGGCCACTGACCGGATGAGAACCAGGTATCAAACGTGTCGCCGTCTTTGGTCCAGCCGTCGCCAGGAGACTCTACAGATGCTTTCCACTCTCCATCCTTCTCCCATGCAGGAATAGGGATACCCCACACAATCTGGCGACTGATATTCCAATCGAGTGCGTTTTCCATCCAGTGACGGAAGATTTTCTCCTGATTGTCAGGAATGAAACGTACCCTCCCGTCGTTCACCGCTTCAAGTGCTTTTTCAGCAAGTGGCGCCATTTTCACAAACCATTGGTCTTTTACTTGTGGCTCAATCATGGCTTCGCACTTGTAGCAGCGCTTCACAACATTCGTATACTTCTCGTCACTCTTTACCAAGAGTCCCTTAGCATCGAGCTTCTCTACAATCTTTGTACGTGCCTCCTTTATGTTCACCCCCGCAAATTCGCCTGCGATAGGGAGGAGTTTCCCGCGCCAGTCGATAATCTGCTCCATATCAAGGCCGTGGCGCTTGGCGATTTCAAAGTCGATTTGAGAGTGCCACGGGGTGATGGTCATCACACCCGTACCAAACTCCATGTCGGCGGCTTCGTCTTTTATAACCGTTGCCTCAATAGGACCGTTAATCCATTCAACCGTCAGCTTCTGACCGTGCTCGTACTCTTTGTAGCGCTCATCAGCAGGGTGCATCACCACGTACTTGTCACCGAACTTCGTTTCGGGGCGTACCGTACCAATAGTGAAGGGACCGTACTTGAAGTAATAGAATGGTGTCGTCTCTTCCACACTTTTTGTCTCAACGTCAGAGAGGGACGTCTGATGCTTTGGACACCAGTTAATCGTGCGCTTTCCGCGATACACCAGCCCATCGTCAAACATTTTCACAAACGTCTGCTGTACCTTCGTGACGATTTCTGGGTCGAGGGTGAACTTCTCGCGTGACCAGTCACATGATGCACCCATCTCGCGCACCTGGCGCTCCATGTTTTGTTTGTTCTCGGTCGTGAACGCGTAGATTTCTTTATAGAGTTCCGCAGGGTCCATGCCAAAGCGGGAGCGACCCTCCTTCTCAAGTTTCTTCTCGTACACCACCTGAGTCTCAAAGCCGGCATGGTCAGCACCCGGTATCCAGAGTGCCTTAAAGCCGCGCATGCGCTTGAAGCGGATAAAGATGTCCTCCAGGGTAATAAAGAGGGCATGGCCAGCGTGGAGGTCGCCGTTGGCGTTTGGCGGCGGCATAACGACCGTATACGGCTCCTTCCGGTCGCCGGGGAGCTTGTCCGGATTAAAGTACCCACTAGCCTCCCAGGCCTCGTAGATACGTGCCTCGGTCTCGCCCGGCTGATAGGGCTTTAGGAATTTCCCGTCCATATATATGAGGAATATAGCAAATTAGCGCCCTTCTGCTATCGTTCATCTACCCCAACGACGGAGTACAGGATATGTCGACGGAAGAGGGTTTACCTGCAAGGGTAGTGCAAACTTTGCGACACAACCTTGCGACGCCGAGCGGCCCACGAAGGCCACGGCTCGACCTGGTGGTTCAGATAGGCGACGAACCTGTCATGTTCCAAGTGCTCAAGGAATCAGTCACTCATGGCGTCTTGTCGCCAGATGCGGCATTCCACCGGTTCGGCGCGACGCATCCGCCACAAGCTGATGCAGAAATCGTCACCGTCCCGCAAGCATTCATTGCACGTCTTTCTGCAGTGTAACTGAATGCAGAGGCCGACCCCACAAGGTCGGCCTCTCGCTGTTGTATAGAAATAACTATCGCGTCCCCAGGGAGACGCGACAATTAGGTACGTGCAGGAAAAATGACGTGTGACACATCGTGGATGAATCAGACGACATAAAACCTACTCTGGTACTAAGTATAGGAGACTAGGCGGCAAGGGCAAGGGTCCCATTTGCGATTATGTCTGCAGGGTCTGCGTAGTCCTTTTTAAGAGCGCGGAAGTAGGCGGCGACCCCAATCATAACGGCATTGTCTCCAGAGAGTTTCTTTGGGGAAATGTGGAGGGCAACCTCGGGGAAACGTTCAGCGAGGCGTTCCTCGAAGACGCGGGCAATGTGGGTATTGGCAGAGACGCCACCACCAATGACGAGCGTTTTGGCACCTGTTTGTTCGAGCGCTTTCTCCGTCTTAACCCAAAGCACTTCAGCGACGGTATCTTCAAATGCTTCGGCGAGTTTCGCGCGCTCGTCGTCCGAAAGCGTACGGTCTTTAAGAAGGTAGAGCACGGCGGTCTTAAGACCTGAGAAAGAGAAGTCACAGGTGTCGCTTGTGAGCATTGGCTTTGGAAGCTTCCATTCATACGGTGTGCCGTCTTTTCGTGCTGCTTCTGCAAGTTTTGAAATTTCTGGACCGCCAGGATACGGAAGACCAAGCATGCGTGCGACTTTATCAAACGCTTCACCTACGGCGTCATCACGCGTCTCACCGATAATGCGGTATGACAGCCACTCCTGCATGAGGACGAGTTCGGTGTGTCCGCCTGAAATGAGAAGTCCGAGTGCGGGAAGCTCCGTTTTCGTGAGCGTCATCTTCTGTTCGTCACTCGTATCAAGGAGAGCGACCAGCATATGACCTTCCATATGATTAATAGGAAGGAAGGGTTTGTCCCATGCGCTCGCAAGTGCTTTTGCAAAATTCACGCCCACCCAAAGCGATGGTTCAAGTCCCGGACCGTACGTCACGGCAACAGCGTCGATATCGGGTGTTGCTGTTTCGGTTAAGAAACGGGTGAGCTCACTACCGAGTTCGTGCTCACGTGCCATGAGTGTATCGAAGTCTGCAGGTAGTGCAGTGGTGCCACTCATATCCATACCTGCTTCGCCAAGCGCTTTACGCAACATGGGCACGAGATTGCGTGCGTGCTCACGTTTAGCCACAGACGGATACACCCCGCCAAACTCGCGATGCGCGTCTACTTGCGAATGCAGCCCATTACCAAGAAGCGTAAAGGTTGCTCCGTTTTCATCGCCGCTGCAGTCGAGTACCGAAACAGCCGTCTCGTCGCACGAGGTCTCAATCGACAGGATTCTCATCGATAACTTCCCATGGGATAGGGTCGCCCCACTTGAGAGAGAATGCAGACGCATTTGGATGACCGTTGCCACCGTACTTTTGGGCAAGCTCTGCAACGTTTACGGTGCCGTCACCGCGAAGCGATACGCGAAGGCCATCTGGACGTGCCTGAACGGCAAGCGCGAGGGGCCCCTTCTTTCGTGCTAGTACATTTGCGAGGTCGGAGGAGAACGCACTTATTGTTGAGGTGAAATACACGTCATAGCCTTCAAAGCGTACGAGCTTTGCTCGCTCGACCAGTTCACGAATAAGGGCATCACCATGCTCTTTAAAGAGCGTTCCAAAGCGCACTACCTCTGCAAGCGCTTCAGGGTTTTCAAGCCGCGTACAGAGTTCATCCCATGCTTCAAATCCAAACGGCTTTGAGTAGCAGTAGGCAAGAACGGCGCGAGAATCAGGGAGATTGAAGCGGTAGAGGTCGCCGTCCTGCACGTATTGCAAGAAAAGTGGTACTTCGGTGTCTGGATGAAAGAAACTCCACGCAATACCGGCGCCAGAACGATTAGCGTCGTAGACGTGGTGTTCAATACTTTCGACGGCTTCACGTGCTCCTTCGTGATGATCAAGAATGGTGAGCTTTGCCACCTTAGCTTCAAGTTCATCAAGAATCGGCTTTGGATAGGAGAAGTCGACGAGGTATACGTCGGCACCCTCAAGGCCTTCTGGGGGTGGGGTCTGGTGACGGACCGGCAGATACTGAGCTGCATCACCAAACTTCTTCCACGCAGCGTATGCGCCGCCAAAGCCGTCTGGGCAGCCACCGTGGTAGAGGATGACGGTTCGTTCGTTCATAGATGAGTTATAGCGCAGCTCGCCTAGCGCGTGAAGCGTGCGTACATGCCTTCGGGGAGCACTCGTCCAGTTGTTTCTTTAAAACGGAGTTCACCATACTCGGCTTCGACCCCAGGAAATACGGACTCAACAAGCTGTGCAAACGACACTGGAGCGTAGCCGGCCGCATATCCATTAAGCAAAAAGAATGACCCAGGAGCGTCGGAGAGAAGCGTCTTCAAGTCTTCAACGAGAGGCGCAAGGTCGTCTTCAATCTTCCATACCTCATCTTTACTGCCGCGACCAAATGCAGGAGGGTCAAGCAAAATACCTTCATACTTCGCTTCACGACGTATCTCACGCTTCACAAAGGAACGTACGTCTTCAACGATGTAACGAATGCTGCCTTCCGCAACGCCTGAGCGTGCGGCGTTTTCTGATGCCCATGTCGTTGACGATTTAGAGGAATCAACATGGGTAACGGTAGCGCCTGCTTTTGCTGCAGCAACAGAGGCAGCGCCAGTGTACCCAAAGAGGTTGAGAACGTTTGGTGTGCCAAGCGCTTTGATGCGCTCCGTACTCCATTCCCAGTTTGGTGCTTGTTCAGGGAAGACACCGGTGTGTTTAAAGGCAGTGAGGCGGGGGAGAAGGGTAAAAGCACCAAAGTCTGCTTCCCATGGGTCTGGGAGTGGCTTGCGCACGTCCCATGCTCCCTTACCGCCTTTCCAGGTAAAAACTGCAGATGCGTCTGTCCACGCCGCTTCGTTTTTGGGAAGCCAGACCGCCTGAGTATCAGGGCGCGCCAGTACTACGTCACCCCAACGTTCGAGTTTCGCGTGATTGCCAGAATCAAGGAGTTCGTATCCTTTCGATGGTTCTGCAATGAGGTGTCGTTCTGCCATAGTTATTTCAGCGCTGCTGCGTGTTTTGTACTCCAGGTTGAGAAGACGATACCGGCAGAGACAGCGACGTTGAGCGATTCACAGCGTGGATGCATGGGAATCGAAAGGGAGAAGTCACATTCCTCAAGTGTCATCTTACGAATACCACTGCCTTCGTTGCCGAGCACAAACACACTAGGTTTAGAGAAGTCTTCGGTTGCAAGGTTTGCGGTGCCTTCCATAGCAAGACCATACGTCCAGAAGCCGCGCTTCTTGAGGTCACGAAGCGTATCGTTGACGTTGCCAATGGAGATAAGTGGAACACGGAAGGCCATGCCTGCGGAGGTTTTAATAACGGTACCCGTCGCTTGTGCCTGATTGTGTTCAGGAATGAGAACACCGGCAAGACCAAACGCCGCTGCAGAGCGAATAATCGCTCCTACATTGTGCGGGTCCTGTACTTCGCCAAGTAACGCAAAGGCGGTGTCATCGGTAATTTCAAGCTGCTGCATGAAATCACGATAGGGAATCATGAGTGCGCCCGTATCGATAACCGCAATCACTCCCTGATGTGACGCTTCTGCACCCACTGCTTGCTTTGCTTCGTTACCACTTATGGTCGCGGTAGGAATAGCGTGCTTTTTCAATAGCGCTGCAATTTCTGCATCATTAAAGTCTGCAGCAAGATGCGCCTTCTTTATGGCATGAGGCACGTTCAAAAGCGCTTCACGAAGCGCATTCTTTCCATACATGTATGCCTTCTCAGGTTTCTTAGGCATGACGGACGCGGTTACGTTCTTTGAGTGATGACCAGACAGAGGCGCCGATAATGACAATACCAAGGAGCGCCGTCACAGCTTCTGGTATTTCAACAAAAAGACTTGCAAGCATTGATGCTGCAAGACCGAGGATAGCCCAGTGTGCACCGTGCTCAAGATAGGCAAACGCATCAAGCGTATTACGTTCCACCATTACGATGGTGAGCGTACGTACGAAGAGGGCACCAATACCAAGACCAACCGCGATAACCGGTACAAGGTTCGTAAGCGCGAAGGCTGCAACGACACCGTCGAGTGAGAAAGAAGCGTCGAGTACTTCCAGGTACATAAAGAGAGCGAACCCACCAGCTGCAACGGCGTGACCACCCTCAACGGAGACGGAACTAGTAATACCCTGCATGAACACAAAGAGAACAATGCCCAGAATACCGGCGAACAGCACTTCACTAGCGTGCTCTGGAGAGAAGAAGGCAAGAAGCAACAGCACCACCAGTGCTACACCAATCTCAATCGCTTCGATACGACCCCAACGGGAGACATGCTGCTCAATCACCTGAATCCAGTGGCTCTGCTTTGCTTCGTCAAAGAAGTACTTCAACGAGACCATGAGAAGGAACGCACCACCAAAGGACGCAATAATAATGTGAGCGTCATGGAGAAGTGCGCCATACTCTTCAGGAGAGAAGAGCGCGAGCTGCGCCACGGCCCATGGAGAGAGAGCAACGGATGCGGCAACGATGAGTATCGGAAGAATGAAGCGAGTGGCGAAGACGGCGATGAGAATACCCCACGTCATAAAGCGGCGACGCCACAGGGCGTCCATGTTTTTGAGAACCTTTGCGTTCACTACGGCGTTATCAAACGAGAGCGTTACCTCAAGAACGGTAAGCAAAAGCGCAATGCCAAGCGCGGCAAACCCACCCCATACGTAAATAGCGCCGAGCAACGCGACGGAAATAGCAACCGGGAAGACGAAATGCTTCGCGACGGGGTTCATGAGAGTGCGCGATACAGGACTTGAACCTGTGACCCTCCCCACGTCAAGGGGATGCTCTACCAACTGAGCTAACCGCGCATGCCTAACCCTCGCAGGATAGCTTAAATAGGGCTACTATTCAACGGTTATGGAGCTTATCAAGCTCGATGGAAAGAACCTCAAACAGGCGGCAAAAAAGGCTGCTGAGGCTTTGCGTAAAGGAGGTATTGTCGCGTATCCGACCGACACTATTTACGGTCTTGGCGTTGACCCTTTTAATGCAGGAGCGGTTGAGCGTCTCAAAGAACTAAAGGGAAGAGAGAAGAAGAAACCCATCTCAGTCATTGTTCCCGATGTAGCGCACATTAATGCCTGTGCAGTGATGAATGACACGGCAAAGGCACTTGCTGAGAAATTCCTGCCAGGTCCTCTCACGCTCGTGATGCCGATTAAGCGTATGTCTCCAGACATTACCCTCAATGATTCGGTAGGGGTACGTGTGCCTAACGATGAGTTCTGTCTTGCGCTTGCACGAGAGTTTGGTCACCCGTACACCACGACGAGCGCGAATAAGGCCGGGCAAGGGGTGCCGCGTAATGTTGATGAGCTCATGACGCACTTTCGCTTCGAGCTCGATAAAATTGCGGTCGTTATTGATGGCGGTCCGCGCAGCTCTCCAAATCCTTCAACGGTCGTGTCCTGTATTGGCGACACTCCCTACATTCTTCGTGAGGGGGCACTGTCGCGTGAGGAACTAGGAATCTAGATAAAGAAAAAGCCCCGCACCGCGGGGCTTTTTCTTACGTTCCGTGCTCCCAATCTGAGAGATATTTTTTCTGTTCGTCTGTCAGTTCATCAATGGCGATACCCATTGAGGTGAGCTTGGTCGACGCAACCATTTCTTCAATCTCATCAGAGACGTCATATACGTCTGCGCTAAGACCGTTCTGCTGCGCCATCCATGCGCAGGCGAGTGCCTGCGTTGCAAAGCTCATGTCCATAACGGATGCCGGATGACCTTCTGCAGCCGCGAGGTTTACGAGGCGACCATCAGCAAGAAGATTCAAACGCTTACCGCCAAGCAGGTATTCGTCGACGAACGGACGAACATCCTTACGAACGCTCTGTGCTTCTTTCTGAAGACCAGCAACGTCAATCTCAACATCGAAGTGACCGGTGTTACAGACGATAGCGCCGTCTTTCATGAGCTTCATATGCTCCATGCGAACGACATGGATGTCGCCGGTAGCAGTGCAGAACACATCACCTTCTTTAGCGGCATCAATCATCGGCAACACGCGGAAGCCGTCCATGGTTGCCTCAATCGCTTTAACTGGGTCGATTTCGGTCACGATAACTTGTGCGCCCATGCCGCGTGCACGAAGGGCAAGACCACGACCGCACCAACCGTAGCCGGCAACAACGAAGACCTTACCGGCAAGGAGAAGGTCGGTGGCGCGAATGATGCCGTCGAGTGTGGACTGACCGGTACCGTAGCGGTTGTCGAAGAGGTTTTTAGTCTTTGCATCGTTGACCGCAACGACAGGGAACTTGAGTGCGCCCGCCTTTGCCATAGCGCGAAGGCGAATGACACCGGTCGTCGTCTCTTCGGTACCGCCCTTCATCGCTGGGATGAGGTCTTCATGTTCCTTATGAATAGTAGAGACAAGATCAGCACCGTCATCCATGGTGAGGGTTGGCTTCGTCGCAATGACTGCTTTGAGATGTTTGAAGAACGTATCACGGTCTTCACCCTTGCGCGCATAGACCGGAATGCCATGGTCTTTGACGAGAGATGCAGCAACATCGTCCTGGGTGGAGAGGGGATTGGATGCACAAAGAGTCACATCAGCACCACCTGCCTTAAGAGTGCGCATGAGGTTACCGGTCTCAGCGGTAACGTGAAGACATGCACCAAGCACCATGCCTTTTAGGGGCTGTTCTTTTTCAAACTTCTCACGGACGGCGCGGAGCACCGGCATGTCGTTATCAGCCCACTCAAGACGCTTCTTGCCTTGCTCGGCAAGTGCTTCATTTGCAATGTCGTAGTTCATGTCTAAAACGGAAAGGATTCCTTATAAGTAGATGCAAACCGGCTCCTCAGCTCCTCAAGCGTGAAGTGGTGGTTCTGCGTACCATAGCACTCCACTGCGTAGGCGGCTACGGCACTCCCAGCCTTGGCGCATGTGGATAGTGGAAGATTGCGAACATACGCAGCAAGAAAGCCTGAACGATAGGCATCTCCTGCGCCGGTTGGGTCGATGACCTTATCGGAGAGGACAGCATTTACACGCTCTTCGCCGTCGTTGGTAATTATGCGTGACCCTTCAGCGCCAAGGGTTACGACAAGGAACCCTGCCTTTGAAGCGATGTCTGTTTCGCTCCATCCTGTCTTCTCCATGATTAACGAGAGTTCGTAGTCATTTAGGAGAACACCCGCTGCACCTTCTATTGATGCGCGAATCTCTTCGCCGGATAACATTGGTATCTGCTGACCAGGATCAAAGAAGTAAGGAAGACCCGCAGCCTTTGCAGCGATAGGGAGTGCGACCATATCGTCGCGATTGGTTGGGGAAATGATTGCGGCAGCGTAGGCACTAAGCTCAGGTGGCGTGCCGTACGCGTTCATCGCTGCACCTCCGGAGAACGCGGTTATCTGATTATCCGCTTTGTCGGTCATGATGTAGCCCGAAGCCGTCGCCACGTCAGCGCGATGGATAGTGCTGGTATTAACACTGTGTTCCTTGAGCCAAGTGTCATACCGGTCAAAGTCGGTGCCAGCGGTTGCCATTACTTCGGCAGGAGTTGAAAGCAATGAAAGACCATATGCGATATTGCCACCCGTACCACCGAACTGCTCGGTTGGTGGAGACACAAAGAAGCTCACATTTATTGAATGCAGCTTGTCGGCCATGAAGTGTTCTGAAAAATTGCCGTCAAAGTCCATGATGCGGTCATAGGCAATCGAGCCACAAAGTAGTATCGGTTTCATTGTTGAGGAGTATATAGGAAAAAAGAGCGCGCCGCCGGCATGGTGCCGGCGGCGCTTCCGCCCGTGTGCGCTTACGTATATAAGGTGACTCGAAAGGCCGTACGGCATTTTCTGCACCGGTATGTGTCCGGTTCGCCGTCGAAAGACATCCTGCTCGAACAGAATTGCGCAGGACAGTCGACAAACGACGAGAAGGAATGGGCCTTAACGACTGGCATAGGTGCCGGCTTTGGTTTCTCAGGTAGTGGCGCAGGTCGTTTGCCGGCGTTTACCTTCATACGCCGGTAGCGTTCGAGTTGGCTCTTCTTCACGATGTCATCGGTTTGGTGACACCGAAAGCGGCCTCCACCGAGTGTGCGGAACGTGTAGGACGGCCGCATAGTCGTGGATTCGCGCAGGTAGAACATGGTCGTGCTCCTTATAGGTTAGGACCGTTTGGGACTATATACTCACTCTCGATGAAGCGCTACGTCGTACTTGAAAAGGCAGTGGGACAGACACCGCTTATGGCGCTCTCCGCCTGGAAGGAGGAGAATCCTGTATATAAGGACATACCTGCGTCATATGCAGGACGCCTCGACCCTATGGCATCGGGGAAGCTTCTGGTTCTCCTTGGTGATGAATGTAAGAAACAGAAGCAATACACCAGTCTCGATAAGGAGTACGACGTAGAGATACTGCTCGATGCTAAAAGTGACACCGGCGATGCGCTTGGGCTTATTGAGTACTCGGGTAAGGAAACACGTGTTGACCCCCGTATCCTTGCAGAGATTTATCGTGCCGAAGAGCATGTGTACACGCGTCCCTATCCCGCATTTTCCTCAAAGACGGTCAATGGTAAGCCGCTCTTTATGTACGCTCTCGAGGGCACGCTCGATACGATTGATATTCCTCAGCACGAGGAAGAAATCTATACGATACGCGACCTTGGTACGGAGCGCGTGAGTGTAGGAGAACTACGACAGCGCATTGATGTCTTTCTTGCGAAGGTACCAACAACGGATGAGCCGTCGAAAGCGCTCGGTGCTGATTTTCGTATCGATGCCGTGCGTAAGAGTTGGGAGACATTCTTTTCTAGCGCAGGTGAACGGGAGTTTGTACTCCTGAAACTCCGCGTTGCATGTGCGTCGGGTACCTACATGCGCTC
>CAZWLE010000014.1:0-14717 GCA_964634305.1 uncultured Candidatus Saccharibacteria bacterium | reverse complement strand
TCACTTGCTGCGCGTGTTGGGTCTTCCCTTGGAACGAAAGGTCTTGCGCTTTCTATTCACCGTACCCGCATGGGGAAGCGAGTATTCGGTTTCTGGCTAACCACCTATTCATAGACGCTTCACGCTTGTGGGTCATACTGCGAGCATGACTACACGCGCCTGGGGCATCACGCTCCTTATTCTTATCCTACTTATCGGGGGCGGTTACTTCGCCTTTACCTACGTTAAAGAAAAACCACCATCGTGGCTTATACAACTCTTCACCAAGACCGCACCGCCACCGATGCTGCCGGCAGGCGACCTTGCACCACTTCAAGCTCCTGAAGGATTCACCGCACGCATCTATGCGCGTGATATTGTCGGTGCGCGCGTGATGATTCGCGACCAGAAGGGAACGATGTTGGTATCGCAAACAAAGGATGGACGTGTGGTGGCACTTCCTGACCTTAACGGTGACGGGAAAGCAGACGAGACACGCATGATTTTGCAGAACTTACGGCAGCCACATGGTCTTGCCGTCATCTGTCCTGACACCGGGAATGCAAGTGCAGACCAAGATGGCTGCACACTCTACGTTGCAGAGACTGGTTCACTGAAAGCGTATGATTATGACGCTGATACATATACCGCAACGAACCCAGAAGAACTTGCGACGTTCCCAACCGGCGACGGTCACTTCACCCGTACGCTCCTTCCAAGTCCAGACGGACAGAGCCTCCTTATATCGATAGGCTCCTCCTGCAATGTCTGTAACGAAGAGAATCCACTCCGTGCGACAGTGCAGTCGCTTAATCTCGCGACCAATCAGATGTCGCCGATTGCGACGGGACTTCGTAACTCCGTATTCATGGCAACTGACCCGGTGACGGGAGAAATCTGGGCGACCGAGAACGGACGAGACGTAATTGGTGACGATATACCACCAGACGAGCTCAACATCATCACGGGTCCAACTACCGGTGTGGGTAATCCGCCGAACTTCGGCTGGCCAATTTGTTACGGCCAAAACATCAATGACCGCGACTTCGACAAGAACACGTACATTCAGAATCCCTGTAACGGGAAGATTCCCGCGCACAAAGATTTGCAGGCGCACTCTGCCGCTCTTGGTCTTGCGTTCATTCCTGAAGAAGGCTGGCCTGCAGACATGGCAAACGATGTATTGGTCGCGTACCACGGCTCATGGAATAGAACGCTGCCAACCGGGTACAAGGTGGTTCGCTTCGACCTCGATGACCGACGTAACGTCATGAGTGGTCCGCTCGATTTCCTGACTGGCTTTCTTGAAATGGGACAGCAGGAGAGTGAAGCGATAGGGCGCCCTGTCGGGGTACTTGCTGAGCCTGGGGGCATCGTCTACATCTCAGATGACCGCGCCAACGCCATCTATCAGATATCGCTCGATGAACCAGCGCGCTAACAACCGCTATACTTAGAAGGTATTCGTCTAACTACTACCATGACCTTCCCATTCCACCTTCGAGCGTACGAGACCTGGGCGCCGGTCGTCGCACGCATCGCGTTCGGTCTTCTCTTTCTTCAGGGTGCGTTCTATAAGATTCCGGGTAGCGACATGTTTGCTATGCAGGTGACGCAGTCGGAAGCCGCAGGTATTCCGTTCGCGATGATTGCCGTCACGCTCGCATTCATCCTTGAACTCGTCGCCGGTCTCATGCTCGTGTTTGGATTTATGTCGCGTCTTGCGGCGTTCGTGCTTATTCTCTTCGTGGCACTCATTGCGTTCTTCTTTGGACGCAACCTTGCGGATATGCAGTCGTTCATGACGCTCATGAGCTGTATACAGCTCATCGCTGGTCTCCTTTATGTATCGGTCTATGGTGCACAGAGCGCTGCTGTGAAGACATGCCCGCTCCCAGCAGGACTCTCGAAGCAATAACAGGGTAATGATGTGAAAAAGAACACCGCGACTTCGCGGTGTTCTTTTGTTAGGCAGCCGGTGAAGGCTGTGGTGGCGCTTCGCGATAGCTCTTTGAGAGCAGCTTGTAGCTCTTAGAATTGAACGCAATCGTCGTTACGGCAAGACCGATACAACCAACGACCACGAACACAAGCGCGATACCGCGCGCAGGTCCGGTGCCAAACCACTCGCCGATAGCCATGGCGCCAGCGCCGTTAGTCATAAATGGAATGAAGACGAACTGTGTGAGGGGTGCGATAAGGAATGCAGTCACAGGAGAGGCCATTTGCTCAACACTTTGAGCAAATCCAAATACTCGACCCTGTCGCTCATACGGCACAACTTTCTGTATTACGGTCTGCTCAGATGCCTCTATGTAAGGTGCCGTACACATATAGACGAACATGCCGGCGATAAGGAGCCAGAGCCATGGCTGGATAGTGAAGAGGACGCAGGTAACCCAAATCATCAGGTTCGCAAGCATAAGCGCCCGCAGAGGATTACTTCCAAGACCAAACTTTGCTATCAAGGCGCCACCCAGCATGAACGAGAAGGAAAGAGCGCCCAGAATGAAGCCCCACACCTCTACAGAGACCATGGAAAGACCATAGGCATCCATCAGTGCCATGAACGCACCACCAAGGAAGTTGTTGAAAGTGGTAAAGAAAATGAGTGCGATAAGTCCAGGGACACTCGCAACGAGTGCGTACGTTCCTTTCAAATCGAGTTTCTTTGGCTGCCCCTCTTCAAGATGTGCAATGCCTTCTTCAGGCACTTTCACAAAAAAGAGATGTACAAGCGTGATGACCGTAAGAGCAAATGTCATGAGGAAGACGCCCTCGAATCCTAAATAGGCAATCAGAAGACCGCTGATGACGGAGACGGTACCGAACGAAAGGCCACCAATCATACCGACGAGTCCATTTGCTTTTGCACGCTTCTCTTCCGGGACGAGGAGCGACACGATGGTAGGCATCGCTATGTTCCGCAGATTGCCCGCAATGACACCCACCATCAGGGGAAACACAAATGCCCAAAGATACGGACTTGCAGCATGCTTAAGAGAGCCTTCGGGTGCCGTAAAGAAGGCGAGTGCTGACAGCGCGTAGAAGAAAAGGGACGCAAGGCTTGAGATAAGCATCACCGTCTTTTTCTTGTTGTGGTCGACAATACCGCCAAACCAAAGACCGGAGCCTGCGGTAAGAACGAGGAAAAGACCCGCAATCATATCGGTCGCAAAGACCGACTGCGTCTCAAGGAAGACGTAGAAGGTAATAGCAAACCACACCGTGTAGTTGGTGACGCTTGCGATACCGTTATTTATAAGGAGCGAGTAGAAAGTTTTCATAAATGGTGAAAGTATACCGCGCCGCTAGAACCCATTTCCAGTCGCAAAGCGACTGACTTCTTTGGTTATGCTTTGCCCCGCCCGCCCAGTGCGCGGCATACCAGCCCCGCCGTTTTGAGGAACATTATAAAACGGCGCGACTGGCTCCCTAACTTTTCAACTTCTGACCGTTACTTGGCGCAACCACGGCTCTCAATTCTTTATCAAGTTTGTAAAATTCTTGCGTGGCTCTTGAATCTTCGCCCCACACCATGTTCACCACGTCCATACCAAAACCTTCCCAAGGCGATGGGTAGATTTCTTTAACTAAATTCAAATCAACATCTCGCGCTTTCCCAAAATTTGCTAGCTTCTTTGGCATGTCCTTACCATATAATCGTTGGATTTCTGAAAGAAATTTATGTGTGCCGGAAAAATAATCCTCCTGAAAAATATTCCACGCCTCTTTTACTCCGAAAGATGGGTCTGATTTACTTTTGTCGGCAACAATTTTACGGAGAAGAATTTGTAGTAGAAAGCGGTATTTACTGTAGTACGAATCGTGAGCCAGTACTGCGTCTTCTGGAAGCGCATACCGCGCAAGAGTTTCGGTTATCGCTTCGTTTAAACCAGAAAATCTCACTTTTGACTCCATGCCTCGTTCGCTTCTTCCCGTGGGATACAAAGCGACGCCTGAAGCTTTGCGTATATAATTTCCATCTTCGACTTCTACAAACGCATCCTTTCCACCCGCAGCATGGTGAAATAGTTCGTGTACGGCCACATGCAGAAAGACTGGACTCTCCACCGTTTTTCTAGGGAATTCCTGAATGTCATCCGAAGCGTGTTCTCCTTGTACGTTTCTCTCTCTCCACTCTCCTTCGTGGAGAATAAATTTCTCATCATAAATACGCACCTTTTCCGGCTGCATCGCTTTTACTTTCTCCATATTTTCAGTCAAACCGGCGGATTGCAGATATGCGCAAACAACATCCTTTGCCTGTTCTAATATCTTGATTTCTTCTGGGGTTGGATTTCGTATACCTTCGTAACGGGTTTCTTGCTGTTCGGCCGTACGAATCTCTTCTGCTGTTTTGCGTGGCATTCCCGCTTCCATTTTCATGATGGAATTATAAGCTACTCTTTTGGCAATGCATCCGTTCAGGAGTTAGTTCCGATGATGGTGACCCCACGGGGAATCGAACCCCGATTTACGCCGTGAAAGGGCGCTGTCCTAGCCGTTAGACGATGGGGCCGTAGTGATACGGCGCACTGCAGCATCCTAGCATTTAAGCCCTCAAAAATGTAGGATGGCCAAAACGGAGGGATGCGTGAGTGGTTGAAACGACCGGTTTCGAAAACCGGCATACCGCAAGGTATCGGGAGTTCGAATCTCCCTCCCTCCGCCAAAAGCGATGGTCCTCAGCTTACGCCGAGGACCTCCGATAGGTGAGAGACGCAAAAGCGCTCGTGATTTCCGCTTCCGTGAGTGTACGCGGCTCTACTTCTCCGCAGTACCAATCTGTTTTCGGCAGGTGCGGTGACCGCTCTGAAACGTGGTTGGTGTAGGTGTAGAGTCGGTCGAATCGCGTATCAAACGTGACTCGGACATACTCGTTGGCACGGATGCCGTCGAGCACGCCACATTCACGTTCGCCATCCATGGACAGGATGACGTCCTTGAACCCATGCGCCCGAAGGTGCTGTGCCCATTGTTCCATGGCGGTATGCATCGTTCGCTCCTCAAACGGCCTGGAGCGCTACTGTACTAGAAATGATGCAGAAGAGCTACCAAGGCGTATTTGCTAGAATGAGAGACACACCTAACCCCCTTTCTATGGCAAAAGTCAGTATTTATCTTAATTTTCCACGTAACACCGAGGAGGCATTCCTTTTTTATAAATCAGTATTCGGCACTGAATTCCAAGGCGATATCGCACGCATGAAAGATGCTCCGCGGGATGCAGAGCGTCCGCTTGCTCCTGAAGATGGCAACCTTGTCATGCACGTCGCCCTTCCGTTACTTGGCGACTTTGTGCTTATGGGCACTGATGCACCAGAATCCATGGGCTTTAAAGTGAACAAGGGAAATAACATCTATATCAACCTTGAGCCAGACACGCGCGCAGAATGTGACCGTCTTTTCGCTGCGCTTTCCGAAGGAGGGAAGATAGAAATGGCGATGCAGGACATGTTCTGGGGTGACTACTTTGGTTCGTGTGTCGACAAGTTCGGAGTGCAATGGATGTTCAATTGCTCACAGAAGGCATAGCATGGCGGAGATAAAAACAAAGAAAAACAACGCGAGCGTTACTGCGTTCATTGCGTCTATTGCGGACGAAACACGACGCAAAGATGCAAAGGCGCTTCTTGTTGTGTTTAGAGAGGCGACCGGGATGCCTCCGAAAATGTGGGGTACAGCGATAATTGGGTATGGCACCTATCACTACAAATCAGAGCGTTCAAAACAGGAGGGAGATTGGATGCTTACCGGCTTCTCGCCGCGCAAACAGAACCTTTCTCTCTACATCATGCCGGGATTCAGAAATTATCCTGCGTTGCTTAAGAAGCTAGGTCCACACACGACAAGTGTAGGGTGTCTATATATAAAGCGTCTCTCCGATGTTCATCTCCCGACACTGAAAACTCTCATCAAACAATCAGTAAAGGATATGAAGAAAAAATATAACGTCTAATCGCAATTTGGAATACGTAGCACATCGCAGCGATAAAAGTCCTTACCAAACTCATAAATAAGCGGCAATAGAAGTACAAGTGCGACGACGGCTACTGCAACGTTCCAAGGTGGAAGATATCGTTTACCATCAGGCCCTTTGTGCCTCAGCGGCAGGAGCGAAATGACAAGTGCTAAGGGAAGGGCGAGTAAGCCAGCGTACACAAAGAGACCGCCAACGGTAGTAAGGGTAGTGCCGTCTGACGTGAATGTCTCACGAAGAATAGCGCCTAATGGTTCGAGGCCGAATATCACCGCAGGCAGGAACAACAGCATAGGTATCTCAAGGAGAGCTGCTGCGAGTGCTGAGCGCCAATGGGTCATATAATAAGCGTAACAGATGCGTCGTATACTAGGCCCATGAAAGCAACAACGGTCACTGACTACATTCAGCATGCACCAAAAGAAGCGCAAGCTAGGCTTCGTGAGATGCGTGCGCTCGTGAAAAAAGCAGCACCAAAGGCGACCGAAAAGATTGGTTATGGCGTACCGTACTACAGCTACCACGGTATGTTTGTCGCCTATGGCGCTTCAAAAAAGCATATTGGTCTCTACTCAATGAGCTACACGTTCTTTAAGAAATACGCAAAAGAAGCGGGGAAGTACCAGAGTTCAGTTAGTACGCTGCAGTTTCCGTTTGATAAACCGCTACCGAAAGTAATGCTTTTGAAACTCTTGAAGGCGCGTGCGAAAGAGAACGAAGCTAAGGCTAAAACCAAAGCAAAGACGAAAAAGAGAGTGAAGAAGTAAACAAAGTGCCGCTCCCAGAGGGAGCGGCACTGTCTTCACGCTGGTCAGTGACCTTCGAGCATGACGTCGAGACTTCGGGTTGTGAACCCGTTGAAGCGCGTCATGATTCGTTCGATGTGCTCAAGACTTATCGGTATCCAATCGTCTTCGGTGAGGCGATATTCTTGAGCTTGTTTGAGCGCGACGCGATATCGCTCTAGGCGTTCCAGGAGGACGCCGGTGTATAAGAGCCAGAACGGTTCATGCCCTCCTGTAGAAGGGTATTCATCTCCGTTAGCGCTCATGATACCGACAAAAGGTTCCGCTTCAAGCCAAGGGCCGTACTTAGGCCCAAGCCGGGCTATCCACTCTTGCAGCAACGACGCTACCTGAGTTTCGAGCACGCCATACGTTGTACCATTTGGACGCTGCACCTTGATGATGCCTGGACGTACCGTACTGCTGTGAAAGATGTTGGCGGACACCTCGACGAGCCGGTTATGCTTTGGGGAACCGCCCATTTCTGCATAGAGAAGCCTCATGTGGAAGTAGTGTCCACGTTCGCTGTCTACATTCAGAAAGTAACGAATCGCCAGGCGATTCGAGAGCACGTGTGCGATGTCCGAAGCTTTTTCTTCCAACGTTTTCATAGAACGTATCCAACTCCCCCAATCACAGAGCCAAGGCACTGCTATGGTTTGGCCCCTCGCCCACGAGCGGGCAGGGTGCAGCGTGACCTTATGCTTTCCAAGCCTAATAGGCAATAGGTACAAAAGAAGACCGGTCGCGCATGATGCGCGGCCGGCCTTGCTTTAGTGTGCTTGTTAAGCGGCTTGCGCCAGTTCGGGTTCGTCCGTCTTGACGACGTAGACCCGGTCAGCGGGCGAGAGAACGTGCGTGGTGTCAGACACCTCGTCGTCCTGCGCGCCGTACCTGCCGTCATCTTCCTGTGTCTCCGCAAGGAAAATCTTTCCCGGATCGAGCGGTTTACATCCAAACGGCTGTATTACCAACTCGAAGTCGCCGTGCTTAGCGATGAGATTGACCAATTCTTGCGCAAACTCGCTTGCCGTCATGGCTAAGCCCTCCAGTTAGAGATAATGTGTTTATACTATAAAATATACTTCTGTCAAATTCTGTGCATACCAAAAATATAGCAGTGCTAGAATGCACCCATGGCAAATCTCAGGGAGAAGTGCGCGGTATTTGGCGTCTATGCACCAGAAACCGATGTTGCACGTCTCTCGTACTTCGGACTCTTTGCGCTCCAACATCGTGGCCAAGAAGGGTCAGGTATCGCGGTTTCAAATGGCACTACGATAGCGGTGCATAAGGACGCAGGATTGGTGGCTCAGGTATTTACTGAAGAAGCTATTTCAGGTCTTCAAGGTCACATCGCGATTGGACACAATAGGTACTCCACCTCAAAAGGAACGGATGCGGTGCATATCCAGCCCATCATCGTCGACGGGATTGCGCTTGCTCATAACGGGAATCTTCCATCGACAACTGCACTCGAAACGTTTCTTGAAGACCGTGGCGTCGACGCCTCTGGCTCAGATTCCTGCCTTATGGCAAAAGCGATTGCCTGGCACGTCGCACAAGGCATGGACCTACCAGCTGCGGTTGAAGCCTCCTATTCCTACTTCACCGGTGCCTTCTCCGTTGTTGTTATGGACAAGCAGCATCTTGTCGCCGCCCGCGACCCAAAAGGCATACGCCCGCTTTCTCTTGCCCGTCTTAACGACGGGTTCGTCGTTTCCTCTGAGACCTGTGCACTCCCAACCGTGCATGCAGAATTTATGCGCGACATAGAGCCGGGGGAAATGATTGTGATTGATGAGCGAGGTGTCACGGCAACGCAGCTCGTCGAAGGAGAGCAGCGTCTCGATATTTTTGAATTCATTTATTTTGCGCGTCACGACAGTGACCTGCTTGGAAAGTCAGTCTACGAAGTGCGAAAAGAGTTTGGGCGACAGCTTGCGCGTGAATTTAAAGCATCAGCTGATGTCGTGATTGGTGTTCCAGAGACGAGTCTTCCATGCGCGCTTGGGTTCTCCGAAGAGGCAGGGATTCCGTACGAAATGGGTCTCAACAAAAATCGCTACATTCAGCGCACCTTTATTCAGCCTGACCAGAAGCTTCGAGATAAGAGTGTAAAGATGAAACTCACACCTATCCCAAGCGTGATGCGAGGGAAACGTGTAGTGGTGATTGATGATTCCATTGTCCGCGGCACTACCTCTAAACCTATTGTCGAGCTTCTCTACGAAGCAGGCGCCAAGGAAGTACATTTCCTCGTCTCGTGTCCTCCTATACGATTCCCTGATTTTTACGGTATCGATACCCCATCTCAAGACCAACTATTTGCGTACGGTAGAACCACTGAAGAGATGCGTGCGTTCCTTGGTGCTACCTCACTCCACTTCCTCTCACTCGATGGTATGTTGAGTGCAACCGGTCTTCCAGCGAGCTCCTTTAACACCTCTCCCTTTACCGGCGACTATCCCATAGACCTTGGGGAGCGATATACCGAATTCAGCTATCCATCTGACGTAGGGGCAGGGCGCGACGTTGCAAAGATTTAAGTGTCTCTCCATGACCCCGGCACCATGTAAGGAGTGCGGTGATAGTCCAGTGCCCCATAGGATGACGTATGTCACCGTCGCACTTGATGAGTTACTGCGACCCCTGGTTGGCGCAGCATCAATTGTGCGTCCGGTAACGCGAGTGCTGGGTGCGCTTGAGCGTCGGATTACTCCCTCATTCTTTCAGTTTCTCCATGGTCTTGGATGGGTAACCGTTCTTTCTGAACCGGATGAGCACACCATGCTCGCCCAGCGAACGCTTTATGAAGAAGGGAAGCAGCGCGGCATTAAGGTCGAAGAGGTCCGTCTGTTTGGTACCCCTCACAACGTCTTTCTTGCGACGATGCCCGACGGGAAGGTGATTGCGTATGAAGGTATCCCGCTTCCTGGTGTTATGCGTGACCAGGCGCCATGGATGGATAACAAGGCAGCCATGAAAAAACATTTCCGACGTGCAGGATTTCCGATTGCGCGCGGAGCCGCCGCGATGACGCTTGGAAAGGCACGGAACATTTTCAGCCAGCTCGATAGTCCAGTTATCGTCAAACCGTATGCCGGCTCAGGCTCACGCCACACTACTCTTCACGTGCAGAACGAAGCTGAGCTTACGCGCGCCTTCACGGTTGCGACGCAGGTAGCACCGGTAGCACTCGTTGAAGAAGAACTACAAGGAGATGTGTATCGCGCGACGTGTGTGAACGGAACGCTCGTTGCAACCCTCAGACGCGACCCGCCTACCGTGGTAGGTGACGGCATACATACGGTCACGGAACGTATTGAAGAAGAGAACAAACATCCAAAGCGCCAAGGCCCATACTTTGGCCCGATAACGCTTAATGCCGATGCCGTAAAGGAGCTTCGGTATCAGAATCTATTACCCGACAGCATTCCTGCAATAGGACAACGCGTTCGGTTACATCAAAAGATTAATTGGAGCGTAGGGGGTACCACGACCGACGTTACCGATGAGGTACATCCAGAAACGCGAGCACTCTTTGAGGAAGCCGCACAGATGCTATGTGCACCGATTGTTGGTTTTGATTTTATTATCGAAGACATCGCACGCTCATGGAAAGAACAGTCACGTTGCGGGTTCATTGAGGCAAACTCAATGCCCTTTTTTGATAATCATCATCTACCGTTTAGCGGCAAGCCGCGTAATGTCGCTGCCCTCATCTGGGACCTTAATACCTAATCGGTATCTCGTGCTTCCCACAGTGCCCATACGTGCGGAGACAGGTCGACCGGGGTGCCGTAAAGCGGCGTGGCATGGAGATCTATCCACGGAAGGGAATTGGCCTCTATAAAACCCCATTGCTGACTATCTGCGGGTGCGGTGGGGTCAGGAACGATAAGGTCAAAGCCGACAATCGGAAGACCGGTCGCACGGGCTGCTTCTTCGATATAAGGAAGAAAGGACGGATGAATGGTGCGACCATGTTCGGTGTTTCGTCCTCCGGAAGAGGCACCAGCGCGATAAGTAAGCTGGAGCGGAACGCCTGCGGGAAGGATGTCACCAAACTCATAGCCACGCCGGCGAATATACCCCATGTGTGCATCGGTAAGCAGAATGTCATCAACTCCTTCGGGCTTTTCTGCGTTCGCGCGAGCAACAAGCTCACGAACAGTTGAGAATCCGTCACCCGTGACAGTTGGATACGCCGATTCAAGGAATCCATGCATAGTGCCGCCGACGCATGTTGCTCGGGCGAGGTTTCCTTCAAGATGTTCTTCAATCGACACCAACAGACAAAGTTCTTTCGCGCTCTTAAATGCAGAACGGAGCTCTTCTTCGGTTCGTACGTACGGGAAGGTATGTCGACCATTTGATCCTGATTGCGGCTTTACACAAACAATGCCGAATTCATCGAGTGCTTTTTTCGCACTGTGATAGTGCATCACGCTACGACTGCGAGGAACCGGAATCTTGCGCGCTTCAAGCATGCGCTTAAACGCCACCTTATCATCCATATCAGCGTTCTCTCCTGAAAGATCAGGGAAGGGAATGCTCTGATAAAAGGTGCGGTCGCCGTCGCGCTCCGTTACCTCATAGATGTCCGTAGGAAGACCGAACACAAAGAGTTGTTTTGTGTCGATAGAGCGGCGACGCGCTTCTTCCCACAATAAACGCGAACGGTGTGACAGCGTACGTTCTATATCGTCTCCAAGGTGTATGGCGCCGGTGAGGCGTCCTAGATGATAGAAGGTAGTGGCGATGAGATTCGTTACGAACTCACCAATGCGTATAAGGACGCGCACTACAAAAGAATTACGAATGCCCTTAAACGGCACCGCTAGCACGTCGCCGGTGTTGGTAAGCCACAAGGAGGCGTGGTCCATTTGAGAGGGACCACAAGCAATACACGAGGTCTTCGGGAGTGCCATGTCGTGGATGAGTATACCGCTATATACGACGGAAGGCCCCGAAGGGCCTTCCGTTATTGTCCTAGTGACCACCTCCAATCATAGCGGTAAAAATCTATGAATACCCTCTAAGTGTAGCACCTGGGAAAAGTGCTATTAGTGCTCGGTGGATAACGGCGGACGGGGTATTTACTATACTGAGCGCATGAACATGAACGGCATGGGGCGGGTGCAGTTGTTTGCGACCAGTGCAGGAGCAGCGCTTGGGCAGAAGATTGCAGAACGTCTCGGGACGACGCTTGCAGAAGCGCGGACGGCTCGGTTTAAAGACGGAGAAGTAGATGTGCAGATTCTTGAGAATGTGCGTGGCAATGATGTGTTTATCATTGCTCCTACGCAACCACCGGCTGAGAATATGCTAGAAGCCGTGCACCTTGCTGAAGCCGCACGTCTCTCGTCTGCTGGTCGCGTGACGCTCGTTATCCCGTACTTTGGCTATGCCCGCAGTGACCGTCGTGATGCGCCTCGTAAAGCGATTGGCGCACGTATTGCATTCAAGATGCTCGAGATTGCGCACCCCGACCGTTTCCTCATTCTTGATATCCACGCAGAACAGACGCTCGCTTCTATTGAAAACGAGGTGTTTGACCACCTCTATGGCTCAGCCGTAGGCGTGCCTCACTTGAAGTCCTTGCTCGACGGCAAGGATTTTGTCATTGCGTCGCCAGACCGTGGTGGAGGTGCGCGTGCTATTAAATACGCCACCTTGCTTGGTCAGGATGATTTTGTGTTCTTCTCTAAGTTTCGCGAGAAGGCAGGAGAAGTGAAACAAGATTCGATAAAGATTATTGGTGACGTACAAGGGAAAGTGGTCGTACTTGTCGACGACATGATTGATTCTGGCGGCACCATGATTGCGGATGCTAATGCGGCTAAGAAGGAAGGAGCAGCTGAAGTGTGGGCCTTTGCAACCCATGGTCTCTTCTCGCAAGGTGGGCTCGAGAAAATGCAGGCAAGCGCTCTCGACCGTATTTTCGTGACTGACTCTGTCCATCACGACCCTGCAGAATTACAAGCAAAGTGTGCGAAACTTGAAGTCATTACTGTCGCTGGACTCCTCTCTGATGCTATTCAGCGTACACATGACGGTGAGTCACTCTCCGCATTGATTTCCTAGGCGTAGTCTCGTATAACAGTGCGACTGGCCAGGCAGTGTAACCCTGGTATGAACGAACGAAAGGGGCGTCATGCCTTATCGATACACTGATGCGTTCAAAGAAGCCGTCCTCACGGCATTCCCCCTCTACACGGGGCTTCACAAGAAGCTTGAGAGGGACGATTTCAGCGACAATGCACGCGTCGCGCTCATCGGCACCATTAAGACGGCGGCATCGCGCCCATATCCTGTGTACGAGGCACTGAACCTCATCAATGAGGGCAATCTTGGAGCTCTGAAGGCGCAGGCGGCGGCGTATATGGCCAAGCAGGCAGTCGTTCAGATGTGGGAACGTGGTGGCGCGACGGAAGAAATTCCCGCTCTTACGGCCACGTAACCGGATACGCTCGGCTCTACAGAACCTCCGCCAGTAATGGTGGGGGTTACTGCTATCGTGTCTTAAGCCACTGATAGATATCTTCGAGTGCTTTTACAGCGTCACCTGCGGCAATGTTGTTCTGGTGATAGAGCTCATCGGTACAATCACCTGCTGACCAGATACCTTCCGTGCTTGTCTTTTGGGTGCGTGCATCGACTTTGACACGCTTTACGTCATCAAGCTCCACCAGACCTTCAGCAAAAGAAGTGTTTGGCATAACGCCTACTTCTACGAAGATACCGGTGACGGGAAGGGTTGTGCGTTCCTTGGTATCTATGTTCTCTACGACCAGGCCGTTCACAAATTTTTCGCCAGTCACTTCAATCGGTGTCGTAGCGAGCATAGGCACAAGATTTGGGTGGGCCAGTACCTTTTCAACCGTAATAGCGTCACCCTTGAACTCGTGACGGCGATGGATGAGGGTGACCGATTTTGCATACGCGAGAAGTTGGAGCGCAGTCTCAAGACCAGCATTTCCACCACCTACGACCGCTACATCCTGACCTTCAAACAGTGGGCCGTCACATGAAGCACAGTACGTAAGACCCTTATGCTCGAACACGTCTGCGTTTATTGCTTCAAGACGTCGGCGCGCAGCACCAGACGCTATAAGTACCGCTCTGCCGTCGGCAGTTTTTCCGCCGGTGGTGGTAGCGCGAAAGCCTCCCTCTATTTTCTCAAGCTTCTCCACACGCTCACCAAGCATGAGCTCAAGTTTATCGGCTTTGTAGGCTTCAATGTGTTCTCTAAGATTTTTTGCGAGTTCGGCACCAGGAATGTTCACGGTACCAATCCAGTTTTGGATACCTTCTGATACGGTCGACTGACCCCCAATTTCTTCAGCGATAAGCGTACCGGTGAGGTGCTTACGTGCGGCATAGACGCCGGCAGCGATACCAGCGGGCCCGCCGCCGATGATGATGAGGTCTTTCATACGTGCGCGAAGTATAGCAAAAATCCCGGGAGACCGGGATTTTTGTACAAGCTATTTCTTGTTTCGACGAAGGAAACTTGGAATTGCGCCACCCCAACTCTCGTCATCCTCAACGACTGGTTTTGGTACCTCTACTGGCTTACCACTACGTGCCGTAACGATTGGCTCCTTCTTTTCTTCCTTCTCCTCAACCGGAGGTTTTGGCATCTCGTTGTAAATTTTGCCTCGTACTTCTTCCTGCTCCTGCTTTGGCATGGAGAAGAGGGAGCGCTCCTCACGTACCTGAGTGACGATACCTGGCATGCTTGGCGTGCCGTCCATAGCCCCTTCAGGGAAGCCGGTGGCGATAACGATGATGCGAATCTGGCCCTTCTTGAGCTTCTCGTCGCGCATGATACCGAAGATAATCTTCGCGGTCTTATCTACCGACTCACCGATGACCTTCGCTGCTTCCTGAACTTCAAGAATACCGAGGTCTTCGTGACCAGCGACCACAAAGAGGATGCCGCGTGCGCCGTTTATCGATAC
>CAZWLE010000013.1:0-14722 GCA_964634305.1 uncultured Candidatus Saccharibacteria bacterium | reverse complement strand
TCGGCACCTCGATGTCGGCTCACCTTAGCGCGGGGCTGGAGAAGGTCCCAAGCGTTTGGCTGTTCGCCAATTAAAAAGGTACGCGAGCTGGGTTCAGACCGTGCGGGCTGATGAATCTCCTGATTCATCACTCGCACCGTCTGAATCCCTTCGAAGTAAATTGAAAGAGAACTGTTGTCAGAAACCCTAATGAATGTTTTTTCGTCTACAAATGATTTTGATGCGATGCAGGTGTGCACGCAATCAATGGAAACCAACAATGACACGGCGGTCATGCGTAGGAATACGTATGAACAAATTGACTAATATCGGTGGAACCCTTCGGGGTAATTCCGAGGGAAGGCGAAAGCCGCCCGTAGAGACTGAACGTCAATCATCGAGACCCGATGAAGCAACAGTCCGATCCTTCAAGAAATTGAAGTAAAAAAATAACTAAATGCGTGAGACAGGTTGGTCTCCTATCTACTACAGGCGTTGATTCTTGCGGAGGCTTGCCCCTAGTACGAGAGGACCGGGGTGAACTGACCTCTGGTCTACCTGCTGTCGTGCCAACGGCACTGCAGGGTAGCTATGTCGGGTTCTGATAACCGCTGAAAGCATATAAGCGGGAAACAGGCTCCAAGATAAGGAATCGTTATGAGACTCGTAGCAGACTACTACGTTGATAGGCTCTAGGTGTACATGCAGTAATGCATTCAGCCAAGGAGTACTAATATGTCCAGTTTTCTGTGCGGAATTCTGTGCGCCACAATCATATTGTTTGCGCCTTTGCATATTGTTCTGCCGCGTAACGCGCGCAGAACGCTGGTGATTTGTCAGGAGGGGTACACCCGTTCCCATTCCGAACACGGAAGTTAAGCCTCCAAGAACCGATGGTACTCGAAAGGGGAGAGTAGGTAGTCGCCAGCGTTTTGCGCGCGTTTTGCGTTACAAAAACCGTCCTTATCCTAAGGGCGGTTTTTGTTATACTTTCCGCATGTCTTGGGCTTCGGGTCGTCGCACACTCATTATCGGTATCATCGCCGGAGTACTCCTCATAGTGCTTGGTCTCTTCCTCTATTTTTCTCTACAGAAGGCGCCAACGTGCGAGGACCGCATCATGAATCAAGGAGAAGAGGGGATTGATTGCGGAGGTCCGTGTACCTATCTTTGTGAGAACGCGCTGCGCACGCCTGCAGTCTCATTTGTGCGTGCGCTTACGCACGCAGGACGCACCGATATCATTGCGTACATCGAAAACCCCAACGATGCTGCAGCACGCTCGGTGCCGTACAGCGTTGAACTCTACGGTGAAGGTCGTACCGTGCTCGCAAAGCGCAGTGGCACTATGGATGTACCGCCGCGCTCATACGGACCAACGCCGCTCTATATTCCGGGTGTGTATACAGGAGAAGAGCAGCCAGCACAGGCGTTTCTCATGCTTGAAGACAACGCAGCATGGTTTGCACTGAGTGAGCCGCTCTTAGTGCCGGTAGCAGATTCTCCCATTCTCGAAGAAGGTGAAACGCCACGGGTGACGGCGGTATTTACAAACGAAGGTGTCGATGCGCTTCGTCGAGTAAAAGTGATTGCGACGGTATTTGATGCAGAAGGTAATGCTATGGCCGCATCTCAGACGGTACTTCCTGACCTAGCACCTGGTGCTACTGCTGAAGCCGTCTTTACCTGGAATGAACCATTTGCGGCAGCGGTTGCGCGACTTGATGTGCGTCCGATTCTCGCCGTCCCTGCGCCATGAGTGAGATAGTGCGACCTGGTTCTTGGAAAGCGCTCCTAGCGTCTTGGCCGCTGCCTGCGATAGCACTCGCACTCTCGCTGCTCGGTGTGTTGACCATGCATCCCTTTGGGGAAGCAGCGTCACTCGCGCCTCGTCAGCTTATCTGGATAGGTGTTGGTCTCGTTGTGTATTCGGTGCTCGCAATCGCGGATATGCATGTGCTCAGACGTACATCGGTACTCGTTGCGGGCTATATCGGCGCACTCGGATTGCTTGCGGCATTGCTTCTGTTTGCGTCACCAGTGCAAGGCGCTAAGGCATGGTTTTCGTTTGGCGCGTTCTCGTTTCAGCCTGCTGACTTTGCGAAAATTGTGCTCATCGCGTTTCTTGCCAAGTATCTCTCACGGCGTCACGTAGAGATAAAACATCTGAAGCATCTCATCCTGTCGGGTGTATATGCCGCACTCATTATTGGTCTCATTTTGGTGCAGCCTGACCTTGGTACCGCAGCGATTCTCGGCTTTGTGTGGTTTGGACTTATGCTCGTGTCAGGTATTTCAAAAAAACATCTTGCGATTGTGTGTGTGCTGGGTGCGGTCACCGCAACGGGACTCTGGTTCTTTGGTCTTCACGATTACCAGCGTACCCGTATCGTTGCCTTCCTTAATCCAGCGGCCGACATACGCGGGGCAGGGTACAACGCATATCAAGCAGTGGTTGCTGCGGGGTCTGGCGAGTGGTTTGGAAAGGGTGTCGGCTACGGGACGCAGAGTAAGCTACGGTTCCTTCCTGAATACGAAACCGACTTTATTTTTGCGGCGTATGCAGAAGAGTGGGGCTTTGTCGGTGTGTCGCTCGCGCTCTTACTTTACGGTCTACTGCTCGCAAACCTACTCTCGATTGCACGGCGGAGTGCAACAAACTTTGATGCGTTCTTTACGGTAGGCGTCGCGCTGTTGTTCTTAGCGCATGTGTTTATCCATGCCGGTATTAATCTTGGTCTATTGCCGGTGACGGGAACGACGATTCCGTTTATGAGTTACGGAGGCTCCCATATTGTTATGGAATTTGCAGCACTTGGTATCGTGGCATCCCTTGCGCGTCACGGACGTTCGGCGCCACGCGAAATGGCGAGCCAGGAGTTTAGTGGGTAGGGGTGTCGAGTCGGTACACCGCAAACGTTTCCTCCACCATACGTGCTTTTGAGAAACGCTCTTGCACGGATGTGTGCAGTGCGGTGGCGTATTCCTTAGCTTCCTCAGGATTTTCGATAAGGGTGCGTATTGCCCGTGCGAGAGCGTGCGGATTTTCGCGAGGAACCAGAAGACCCGTCTTCTTGTGGCGTACAACCTCAGGAATGCCACCGACACGAGAGGCAATGACCGGAAGGTTCGCATAGCCTGCTTCAATGAGCGCGAGCGCGAGCGCTTCGCTTCGAGACGGCATCAGGAACAGGTCAAACGCCGAAAGATACGACGCTGCGTTATCGAGGAATCCAGGGAAGCGAACACGGTCAGCTACGCCATAGTGGGTTGCGTATTCAGTAAGCCATTCACGGAGTTCACCCTCACCAATAACTGTAAGGGAAAGTTCAGGGTGGAGGCCTTTTAATTCTGCGACTGCACGTATCGCGTCTTCGATGCGCTTCGTTTTGTGAAGCTCTGCAATCATGCCAAGCCAGAAGCCGTCACTGCCGCCAAGCGCTGCTCGTGCTTCAGTGCGGGGAAGGAGGGTGGGTGCATCGACACCGTTATAGATAGTGACAAAACGACCCATGACATCCGGGAACCAGGCGAGGTCATTACGTACCGCCTTTGATACACAAATAGTCTTTTCTGAAAGCAGCACGGTTGCCGCATATATAAGGTGCATGAGCGGACGCTGCCACCATGGACGCTCTTCGTTAAAAGCCCAGCCGTGCGCAGTGAAGATGATGCGAGGTACCTGCGCGATGCGAGCCGCAAGAAGCGCGAGACCACCCTTTGAGCTGTTTACGTGCACCAGGTCCGGTTTCTCCTCTTTCATTATGGCGAGCAACTCATGGAAGGCAGCTACTTCTGCTTTCCAGGCAAAGTCGCGAGCAAAGCTTTCAATACGACGAAGGGGAATACCTGCGGAGAAGAGCTTTTCAGAGAGCACGCCCTCGACACCATACGCGACAGTCACGTCATGTCCTTGTGTCTTGGCGGCATGGGCAAGATCATAGACGTACTTTTGCGCGCCTCCCCAATTGGCTTTAGTAATGACGTATAGGATTTTCATGAGATAGGGACGAGGGACGGACGGTTCGGTCTATGATATAACACTTTCACTCGCCCTCTCCCTATGACTTTTGGCGGACGGCTCACGACCTCATTTCTCTTCCTCGGCGACATAGCGGCGCTGGTTGCTGCGCTGTGGCTGACCCTCCTTATCCGGTATGCAGAGGTTCCAGGAACGGACTTGCTGTCTGACCATGCCTTTCCGTTTGCACTCCTCTTTGGCCTTTGGCTCCTCGTCTTTTACATGGCGGGGCTCTACAGCAAGCGAGTCATCCTTTCAAAGACCGCGCTCTTTGGTGCCATTTTGCGTACGCAACTTGCGAACATTATTCTTGCGGCGCTCTTCTTCTTTCTCGCGCCAGATATTGGGATTGCACCGAAGACGAATCTGGTGCTCTACCTCTTTGTCTCACTCGCACTCATCCTTGCGTGGCGGTTGTGGATTTTTCCGCGACTTACCAAACCTGCGGCACGCGAGCGCGCTGCGCTCATTGGCGTCGGTCCTGAAATCATCGAGCTTACTAAGGAAGTAAACAGTAATCCACGCTATCGTCTTGAGATTGCACTCACGATTGCACCGCAGGATGTTGAAGCGGACTTCGATTCGTTTACGGGTTGGATAAAAGACGAAGGGGTCTCACTCCTTATTATTGATGCTGAACGTGACGGTCTGCGCCCACTGTTGCCAAAGCTCTACGAGCTCGCGTTCGTCCGTCCCGGGTATCCCGTACTCGATTTCAATGAGGTATACGAAGAAGTGTTTGACCGCGTACCGCTGTCACTTCTTGAGTACGATTGGTTCCTGAAAAATCTCTCAGGGTCTGAGTCTGCGTTCTATGTAGCAGGGAAGCGAGCGATTGATATCGTCGGTGGTCTCCTTATGGGCATCGTCACGATACTACTCACACCCATCCTTGCAGTTCTCATGCGTCTTGAAGGTCCCGGTCCGGTATTCATCGTTCAGGACCGTATTGGTCGCTACGGTGCAAAGGTACGCTCCTACAAGTTCCGTAGCATGCGTCAGAACAAGCGCGCCTCTGGGGAGTGGACGACCGAGGAGAAACAAGACAATCCGGTGACCAAAGTTGGCAGTGTATTGCGTCGTACGTCGCTTGATGAGTTCCCGCAATTCTTGAATGTGTTAAAGGGCGAAATATCACTCATTGGTCCTCGCAATGATATCGAGGGTCTTGGCGCAAAGTTAGGGGAAGCAGTGCCGTACTACAACATGCGCTACATCGTGCCACCGGGTATTACGGGCTGGGCGCAGATTAATCAGCGCTACGAACCAGGGAATATCAGCCCGCAATCTATTGAGGAAACCAAGGTACGGCTTGCCTACGATTTCTACTATGTGAAGAACCGTTCTCTCGCGCTTGATATCGTCATAGCCTTAAAAACTGTTAAGAGGATGCTCTTTCGGGTAAGCTCTTGGTAAGTATGGGACGCGTCGTATTCATCACCGGGGCCGCAGGCTACGTAGGCGGCATGCTCGTTCGTAAGTTCGCTGAACGCGATGATGTCGAGAAGATTATTGGTCTTGATAAAGAGCCCCTTCCAGAATTCATTAAGGGTATCGACAAGCTCGAGTATCTGCAGATGAATACTGCGGACGATTGGGAAGAGAAGGTACGTGCCTATGAACCGGACGTCGTGATTCATACAGCGTGGCAAATCCGCGAACTCTACAATGATCGTCCGACGACATGGAAGTGGAATGTGGAGGGTTCTGAAAAGGTATTCCGCTTTGCGCTCAGCGAGCGCCAAGTAAAGCGTCTCGTGCACTATTCAACGGTTGCGTCGTATGGTGCATTCCCTGAAAACGAAGTCGACCACTTCTATACCGAAGCGGAACCGTTTCGCGTGAGTGAGTATCTCTACGCTGAAGAGAAGCGTGTTGCAGAAGAACGCCTTCAAGCAGCCTTTGCCTCCCGTACAAATGCGGCAGTCGTTGGCATTATTCGTCCAGCGGCCATTACCGGACCTCGTGGTCGCTTTATGCGCATTCGCTTTGGTCTACAGGCAGCACTCTCCGGCACGCTAAAGAGCGAAAAATCCTTCTTCTACAATCTCGTCTCGTTGTTTGTGTCATGGGTGCCGGTCACGCCAAAGTGGCTCCGCCAGTTTATTCACGAGGACGATATTGTGGCGCTTACGGAAAAGCTTGCGTTTGATGAGGTGCCATTCAAGTACGAAGCATTTAATGCGGCGCCTCCTGGTGCTGCGGTCTTTGGTCCTGATATGGCCAAAGCAGTAGGGAAGCGCCTTTGGCACGTCTCGCCGCACTTCCTACGGGTCGGCTTCTGGTTTGCGTGGCACCTCTCGCGCGGCAAGATTCCAACCGCCAAGGGAAGTTGGCGTGGGTATTCCTACCCGATTGCGGTGGACGGCTCGAAAGCGACGCGTCTTCTTGGCTTCAGTTATTCTGCGTCATCATTTGATGCGTTCTATTACACCAACGGTCGCTATGAAGACGCCGTGCCAGAGAAATTTCGCCGTCACAAAGACTAGTGCATACTGAGGCTATGAAAGCAGTTGTTACGGGAGGGGCAGGGTTCATTGGGTCGCATTTATCTACCGCGTTACTCGCGGAAGGATACGAGGTACATGTTGTTGATAACCTAGCCTCAGGTCGCAAGGAAGATGTACCGGAAGGAGCAACTTTCCATGAGCTCGATATTCTTGATACGGCAGGACTTACTAAGGTATGTGCTGATGCGGACGTTGTCTTTCATCTCGCAGCACTTCCACGCGTAACGTACTCCTACGACTTTCCTGCAGAGTCACATCAAGCAAATATCGACGGCACAATGTCCGTACTCCTTGCTGCTCGTGACGCAAAGGTGCGTCGTGTCGTGTATGGCGCGTCGTCATCAGCGTACGGCGCTCAGGACCATCTTCCGTTTACTGAAGATATGCGCGCGAACCCAGCTTCTTTGTATGCCTTTCAGAAATACGCTGGTGAAGAACTCGCAAAACTCTTCTCTTCGCTCTACGGGCTTGAGACCGTTTCGCTCCGGTTCTTCAGTGTGTATGGATCGAACATGCGTCCCGATGGTGCGTATGCACTTGCGATACCGAAGTTCCTTGCATCACGCGCAGCAGGAAAACCATTGCCGATTACCGGAGACGGTACGGCAACGCGTGACTTCACGCATGTGCGTGACGTAACACGCGCCTGTCTTCTTGCTGCTACGAGCGACACGGTAGGGAAGGGAGAGATGCTCAATATTGCGGCCGGTCGTAACGTTTCCGTTAACGTCCTTGCTGACCTTGTGGGTGGTGAGCGCGAGTATTTGCCACCACGTCCAGGTGATGCGCAGGACACCTACGGCAATAACACCAAAGCGGGCGAGCTTCTGGGCTGGAAGCCAATGGTGCGTCTTGAGGATGGTATTGCAGAGCTTAAAAAGGAGTACGGCATATGAAAGTCGACGGACGCGCTATGGCCTCAGAAATACTCTCTGAGGTGAAAGCAAAGGTAGGTGCACGTACACCAGTTGTCCGCGCGGTCGTGGTGCGTCCGTCACCTGCGACAGAGTCGTATCTCAAGATTAAGATGCAGCGTGCAGAAGAGGGCGGTATGCATCTTGATGTAGTGCGCGTTGAAGAAGAAACCGATGAGGCGGTGATTGCGGCTGCGGTCGCACCTGGTGCAGACGCGGTGATTGTGCAGCTTCCTATTCCCGAGCATCTTTCACTCGATACTATTCTCTCGTCGATTCCCGTTGAGAAAGATGCTGACGTATTGTCTGCGGCGTCGTATGCACGGTTTGATGCCGATGAACCTGGAGCGCTCGTGCCGCCGGTTGCGCAAGGGGTATGGGAAATACTAGAGCGTTCTGGTGTTGACGTACGAGGCAAACAGGTAGCGGTAGTTGGGTACGGTCAGCTGGTAGGGAAACCGTGCGCGACGTTGCTTGAACGAAAGGGTGGAATCGTATCAGTGATACGACGTTCCACCGAGAATAAGGAGGAACTGTATCGCAACGCCGACATTATCGTCTCCGGTGCCGGTGACGCCCATATTGTGAAGCCGGATATGGTGAAAGAAGGCGTAGTACTCGTTGATGCTGGCACTTCTGGGTCAAAAGGGGGTGTCGCAGGCGACATTGACCCAGCATGCGAAGCGAAAGCGAGCCTATTCACGCCAGTTCCTGGTGGCGTTGGGCCAGTGGCCGTCTCGTGCCTTTTCCTTAATACGGTCCGTCTTCTAGAGGGGAGGGACGGTTTGGCATAACGCCCGGACGGGCGTACACTCTTCCCGATATGAAGCTTCTTAAGGCACTCCTCATCCTCGTGGCTGCCGGCCTCGTCGGCTACTTCGTCCTTACGACAAATACCCCAGGAAACCCGCACGCTATAAAGCTCGGCTTGGACCTCGCGGGCGGTACGGAGCTTGTCTACAAAGCAGATACCACAAACGTGACGACTGATAAGGAAGGGGCGCTCTCGTCACTTCGTGAAGTTATTGAAAAGCGCGTGAACGTCTTCGGTGTTGCTGAGCCATTGGTGCAGCTTGAGAAATCGTCTGGTGTTGCAGGTGTTCCAGAAGACCGTCTGCTCGTGGAGCTTCCAGGCGTTACGGATGTGAAGGCTGCGGCAGATGCGCTCGGTAAGACGCCGCTTCTTGAGTTCAAACTGGTTGCGGGTGAAGTACAGGAAGGCGTTGATATGTATCAGCGCACCGAGCTTACGGGACGCTACCTTAAGAATGCAGAGCTTCAGTTTGGGTCAGGGCAGGTAGGCGGCGCGGTCGCAGGGCAACCTATCGTCGTCCTTCATTTTAATGAAGAAGGCGCAGCGCTCTTTGAGCAGATAACGTCTGAGAACGTCGGTCGTCAGCTCGCTATTTTCCTCGACGGAGAAGTGATTTCATCACCGGTTATTCAGGAGACGATTGCCGGCGGCACGGCAACGATTACGGGTCAGTTCACCCCCAACGAAGGTAAGGCACTCGTTGAGAACCTAAACTTCGGTGCGCTTCCGGTGCCTATCGAATTGCAGTCCTCAAACTCTGTTGGTCCAACGCTCGGTGGTGTTGCGTATGATGCAGGACTCCATGCGTCGGTGATTGGTTTTGCACTCGTCGCGCTCTTTATGATTCTTTGGTACCGCCTCCCGGGTGCGGTTGCAACCGTCGCTCTTCTCATTTACGTCATCATCACGGTGGCACTCATTAAACTCATACCTGTCACCCTCACCGCGTCAGGTATCGCCGCATTCATTCTTTCGATTGGTATGGCCGTCGATGCGAACGTCCTTATCTTTGAGCGTATGAAGGAAGAACTTCGCGCAGGAAAATCACCTGCGGAAGCAGCAAGAGCAGGCTTCAAGCGTGCATGGCCTGCGATTCGCGATGGTCACTTCACGATGATTATCTCTTCCGCGATTCTCTTCTGGATGGGTACGTCGCTTGTGCAGGGCTTTGCACTCGTGTTTGGTTTTGGTGTTATCGTCTCGCTCCTTTCAGCCGTCACTATTACGCAAACGCTCCTTGCGGCTATCTTGCCTAAAGAACGCACGGGTGTTTGGAAGTTCCTGCTTTCTACTGGCCTTCACACGAAATAACGTATGTACGTCGTTAAATTCCGCTCATTCTTCTTCTGGCTCACGGGTCTTATTCTCGTGGCGGCTATCGCATCGATTGCGTACTTTGGTCTCCCACTTTCTATAGACTTCACGGGCGGTTCGCTGGTTGAGGTGTCATACACTGCTGAGCGACCAACGCCCGCAGCGCTTAAAGATATGCTTTCTACCGCAGGCTTTGCGGACGCCTCAATACGCGAAAGCGGTGAGAAGGGCATTGTGGTACGCACCCATACGCTTACACCTGAATCGCACGATGCACTGCTTGGCGTGCTTTCGGGCGGTAACCCAACAGCTCTCACTGAGCTTCGATACAACTCAATTGGTCCATCTATGGGTTCTGAGCTTGCTATCAAGGCGCTCTACGCGATTGGTGCCGTGATGCTCGCCATTGTTATCTACATTGCGCTTGCGTTCCGCAAAGTGTCCAAGCCCGTACCAAGCTGGGGCTACGGCCTTGTCGTGGTGCTCATGCTCGCAATCGACATCATCGTGCCAACCGGCTTCTATGCTGCGTGGGCGCACTTTACCGGCGCAACGGTTGACCCGCTGTTTGTAGTCGCACTTCTTGCCTTGCTTGGGTACTGCGTTAACGACGTCATTGTTATCTTCGACCGCGTGCGTGAACACTTGAAGTGGAATGCGGAGAAGAAGGCTGCTGACCCTAAGGCACCACAGGAGCGCTTTGAGACGACGGTAGGTAAATCAATTGATGAGACCATGGGTCGCTCAATTAATACCTCGCTTACGGTCGCACTCGCACTCCTCGCTATCATTCTCTTTGGTGCTGAGGTCACGCGTAACTTCGCCCTTGTAATGTTGGTGGGTGTGGTAATTGGTACCTTCTCTTCTATCTGCCGCTCCGCACCACTCCTTATTCCGATAGCAAAGGCATTCGATAAGAAAGGCTAGTATGCACGAAGCTGGACGGCTCCCAAAGCACATATTTCGTCAGGAGACCGGACAGTATTCATCTGCTATCAGTCAGATAGAGAACGGTATAAAGAATGGTGACCGACCGGTGACCCTTCAGGGTATGTTGGTTCTTGCTCAGAATCAGGATGTCACGCTTGAGTACTTACAAAAGGAACTCAAACATGCAGCAGAACTTATACATGCTGTTCCAGCAGGGCAGTTGCGAGGTGGAGATGGATTTCAGAATCGTGACCTCCTCCCACTCCATGAGTTGAAGCGGTTGTTCATGGAGGCTGCGCAACAGTCGACGAAGGAAGATGTGCTCAATATGCTCCTCAATATTGAACCAGACCCTAAGCAAGACGCATGATACTTGGCGTTACTGGTACGAATGGTGCAGGCAAAGGAGTAGTCGTTGACTACCTTGTTAAGAAGCATGGCTTCACTCACTACTCTACGCGTGCGGCTATAACAGAAGAAATCGTGCGTCGAGGCCTTCCGGTGAACAGAGATACGATGAATGAAGTTGCCACCGATTTGCGGCGCATCAATGTTCCTCACTACTATTCAGATTTGTTTATTGCACGAGCAAAAGAAGAAGGAGTTACCGATTTCATCATGGAGTCGGTGCGGGCTGTTAGTGAAGTGCAGAACATCAAGGCGCATGGTGGATTCTTGCTGGTGGTAGATGCGCCTGAAGAGATACGTTACCAACGTATTACCGGTCGCGGCACTGAAACTGACCAGGTTTCATTTGAAGAATTTCAGCGTCAGGAAGCACGAGAAATGGATAGCGAAAAACCTGGCGACCCTTCATACATGGATTTACGCTCAGTCATACGTATGGCCGATGCAACAGTAGTAAATGACGGGACGCTCGACGAACTCTATACTCAGATAGAGGTAGCGCTTACCAAGCTACGAAATTCCTAGATATGGCATACGAGGACATGCTCCCGAGTGAAATTCCTCAAAAAGGTTTTTATTATCACTACAAGCATGACCCAGCAGGAGAGGTAAACAATTACGCATACGAGTTTCTAAATGTTGGTCATCATACTGAGGATGATTGTCGACCAGAGGATGCGCTCCTGGCGGTGTACCGCCCGCTCTACAATGCGTTTGTATACCGCAACGGAAAGATGTTCGACGTACGACCACTTTCTATGTTTACGGAAGAGATAGAAAAGGACGGAGTGCGCATGAAGCGCTTCACTAAGGTTGAAGACCCAGCAGTGATAGAGAAACTTGAGACAGTGAAGGCAGAAATGTACGGATAGGTGTCTGCTTGACGTAGTTACTCCTGAGGTAGATACTAGCCGGTACATGACTCGTTCCAGCGCATCGTTTTATTGGTTTACCAACCCCTCCTAAGGAGAGGATTGTTTTGATGCGCTAAGCACTCCATCAAAGCAGCCCCCTCCTTCGGGAGGGGGCTTTGCTTTTACAGGCAGAGCTTTTGTTATTTCGGAGTATTGAAATGGGTGGCTACTTCGTGAAAAACCCTGCGGCCGATATGTCGGTCCGAGGAAAATACAACGAGGCGTCTGAGGCCTCGGCTGAGCGGGAGGTGGACGGGCATACAGTCCATCGCTACTTGAATCCGTGGCAGATTGCCATCGACCGTCCTTGTTCGGCGTGCGGGAAAGAGACGGTGGACGAAACCCTCAAGGGGGAATACGTCTGTCTCACCTGCGACCATATCCACAATTTCACGTTCTAGTAAGCGTGAAATGCAAGGAATAGCCGGCGTTGCGAAAGCGACGCCGGTTTTCTTTTATGAAATCACCGTACCGACAAACGGCTTACCAGAGAGGTAGTTGTCGAGCTCTTCAAGCTTTGCACCATTAATGACTGCTACTTCGATACCAAGTGCTTCGGCTTCTTTTGCTGCGATAGGGTCAAACGGGGAAGAGAGGCCTGGGTCCCAGTCTTTCGGGATAAGCTTTCGGAATTCTTTCCATGAAATCTTCTCAATCTTGGTGGCGTCGGGATTGGTGCGCGGGTCAGCCGTGTAGACATAATCAATGTTTGAAAGGTTCACTACCTTTTTAGCGCCGACGGTCTTCGCAGCCATAACGGCGGCAAGGTCTGTTGAGTTACCAGGGCGGAAGCCACCACCAATAACAACCGAATACTTTTGGTTTACAGCGCGTTCTGGGTTTTTGACGATACGGTCTTGTGCTTCGTCGAGGAAGAGAGAGCGCACAAGCCATGCGTTAAGACGGGTTGCATGAATACCCATCCAGTCTGCGTCTTCTGAAGAGAGTTCACCGCGTGCTTCGCGTGCGGCTTCCTGGTAGCGGCGTGCAAGTTTACCGCCGCCGGCGATGATGTAGAAGGAGAGACCGCCTTTTATCTTGCGTAGCACGAGTTCACGCAGGCGTTTAAGAAAGCCCGTGTCTATTTGGTCGGGAACAATAAGAGAACCCCCGACGGATACAACGACATACTCGCGCTTCTGGAGCGTTAACCTCATAGGTAAGGCGTGACGGCTAGGTGCATTGTACGCGCTCCCCACGCTACCGCAACTTGACGATTACTCATGCTGCCTTCTTATCATGACCGTCCATTTCAGACATATCCGCCGTTTCTATGAGATGTATTGCTTCTCTAATGTCTCTTTGTGCGAGTGCATCAACGCCCGCTTCTTCCATAAGGCGTGCGGCGTCCGAAAGGAGTTTTGCTTTACCGCGTTCGCTACGAATCTTCTTCGTACTATTAAACGCCTCTGCTATATGCAGTAAATCAGCCACACGTGTTTGAAGGTCGCGCTGAGCTTCACTTCCGGGAATAGCTTCGCGAGGCATAGGGCTTATACGGCCTTACCGTCTTTGCGTAGTTTATCTAAATCATCCACCTGTTCCGCAAGATGCTTGACCAACCACGACGATGATTGCGGCTTACCAGTGTCACCAACATTGAACACCATTTCAATGCCGCGGTTCTGACAGACAATAGTTTCAGGAGAGGGGAGTTCGCCTTCGTGCGAGCGGTCAGCACCGCCATTGGCGAAGATATGGATAGGCAGCGTTTCGAGCATGTGAGCGACGTCGTAGGTATCACGCGGCTCACGAATAACCACCTCATCTACCCAGCGGATATGCTCCAAGAGTTCCTTGCGCTCAACGGCAGGCATAAACACATAGCCCTTCTTACGCATGAGCCAATCATCGTCATTAAGGATAACGACGAGCTTATCGCCAAGCGCACGGGCATCCCGAAAGAGGTGGACGTGGCCTATATGGACCGGGTCAAAGCCTCCCGAGACCGCGACTACTTTCATGGGTTCAGTATACGTCCCAGATACCCTGTAGGTAGGCCCTATCCCCCTGCTTGACGCCCCCTACGGGGAAGGGTAGTATCTCTGTATCGCCCCCTCTACAGGGGGGCGGGCAGTTCGCTCGTCCCTTGAAAATAGAATAGAGACCAAAATAGAAAGGTAAGGAGGAAACAAGTGAATTCTTGTGTTCCGCCTATTCTTAATGAGAGTTTGATCCTAGCTCAGGATGAATGCTGGCGACGTGGATAAGGCATGCAAGTCAAGGGGACCGCAAGGTAACCGGCAGACGAGGTAGTAACACGTACGAACGCACCCCAAAGTCAGGAATAGCCAGCCGAAAGGTTGGGTAATACTTGATATCTCGCAAGAGGAAAGATTTATCGCTTTGGGAGCGGCGTGCGCAATATCAGCTAGTTGGTGAGGTAATGGCTCACCAAGGCTACGACGTTTAGGGGAGCTGAGAGGCTGACCCCCACCGATGGGACTGAGACACGGCCCATACTCCTACGGGAGGCCGCAGTCGAGAATCTTCCGCAATGGACGCAAGTCTGACGGAGCGATACCGCGTGAAGGACGAAGTGCTTCGGCACGTAAACTTCTTTTATCAGGGACGAAATTATTGACGGTACCTCATGAATAAGGGGCTCCTAACTCTGTGCCAGCAGGAGCGGTAATACAGAGGCCCCAAGCATTATCCGGAATCACTGGGCGTAAAGGGTGTCAAGGCGGTCGTATTAGTCTTCCGTAAAATCCGTGGGCTCAACCTACGGCGCGCGGGAGAAACGGTACGACTTGAGGTCGGGAGAGGTGCATGGAACTCACGGTGTAGGGGTGAAATCCGTTGATATCGTGGGGAACACCAAAGGCGAAGGCAGCACACTGGCCCAAATCTGACGCTCACACACGAAAGCTAGGGTAGCGAACGGGATTAGATACCCCGGTAGTCCTAGCCCTAAA
>CAZWLE010000012.1:0-15797 GCA_964634305.1 uncultured Candidatus Saccharibacteria bacterium | reverse complement strand
ATATAATAATACTTATATAAAAGTGCGTATCGCGATTGTGCGCGGTAAAGGAAAAACTGACCGACGCGAAGACATCAAGAAGCGCGAGTCAGATATTGAGATAGAACGTGCAATGAAACGTAAGCGGTAGCTCGCAGACATAAGAGGAACGGTGTATCGTCTTCTGTCTGGGGGTGACCGGCTTTGACGGTCTGCTCTTTGAGAGACGTGCGACGCGGCGGAAGATTGCTGACCGCCTGACAACGCAATCACCCAAACTTGCCAAGAACACTCTTGCAAGCGTGAAGTCTCCATACTTCGGTATGTCTGATTTCGCGTTCGCTCGCGCGTAAAAGCCCTGCGCTTTCGCCCGAGCGACATCCTGCCGGTTCAGTTCTCGTAGTGTCCGGTACGGGTGGAATCACCTATGAGATGGATATCCTGTCCTCCCGAGCAGGAATCGAGATAAGGGATATCACCGGAACGGTTTCGTCCTGATTCCTCGCGCCCGGTGAGAATGCCTAATCAGGGCTACGCGTCGTAGACTCGCTCTCAAAGACGGATTCGGACGGGAGTTCAATTCTCCCCACCTCCACCTAGTTTCATAAAAGGCCTCTTCGGAGGCCTTTTATGTTGGCGCGTCTTAACGGATTGGAGGTTCTATTATTCTGCAGCAACCTATCTCAAAATGAGCATTTCCCTCCACCTCTCAACTTCAAGAAATTACTGGATTATCATTGCTCCTCCTTCGGTTCCTATCTTTTGAACCTCCATGTCGGTAAAGGGTGCATGTCTATCGTAGATATAGCTTCTGGAAGAGGGTGTAAGTCGCCTTTTCAACTCATCAACATCAGATATATCTAGCACATGACACAGACGCATCGCATAAGGGTAGTCTTTGGCGTCATATATAAATGCCGGTGTGTGGTTCAGAAACAATGCACTTCGTGGATACCAGTCTCCCCCATGCTCCCTCACGCCTGACCCATAGAGACTCAGAAAAAGATCGACTTCTATGAAATTTGTGAAGGGTGAAACTGCTGATATAGCTCCGCTCTCGTGCCTACTACGAAGCAAGTCAGCTTGAAGGGATTTCCGATTCCTTTTTCTGCTTTCGTCCGTTAGGAGTGGCAGGTCTTCTGAAAGGTAAGTCCAACTTCGTTTCGTTGGTTCATCTCTATGCCTAGTTGGGCCCACTTTTAAGATTCCTTTCATTAGCTCATGCAAGGCATCGAAGTTTTCCTCCTTGAAGAACGCAGTGAGAAACATGGTAAACATTTCATGCCCTAAGAACTTGTAGAAGTCTCCATCGGCATTCGTCCCCCTTCCCTGTTCGTTAGTAGGAGGATCATACCGTTGAAGTAATTTACCGAACCATTGAAATATTTCCCTTGCAGCCTCCATGTCTTTCATTACTGCAACTACTTCAACCAATTTCCCGAATTCAACAACGATATTTTCTGTCTTAGAAATAGCTTCCATTACATCTTCTGCGGTACCTCCATCAACAGGACGACAGGGATCGAGCGCATCGAGTTCTGCCAAGACAACATCGAGGTGCTTCCTCAAGTGAACAATCTTGGCCGCTGGGTTGTGTTCTATTACTTCTGTTATCGAAATGCGAGGCGCGGCTGGTTTCAGTACAGCGAAACCTGCAAGCAACGCCGCTTTGAAATCCTTCGTGAGTTCTGTCTTTGCGGCAGATCGATCTGTATCCCCTTCTGCGGAAGAGTATGTCAGTAGCCTCTTCATCTTAAGGTCAAAGGGCAAGTCTTCAGGCTTGCCGTATGCCGTATTAAAAACCAACACCAACCTCTCTTCGTCCATTGCACGGAGAGCGTACCCAAGCTCAACTAATACATTCGGGTTCGGCAACTGACGCTTCTTATGTTTTGACTTCCCAATGTAAGAAATGTCCGCAACGAAAAGGTCAGCGTCGGCTATTTTCTTAAAAATGGTCTTCCCTATGTCTGGTGCGCCAGCAACACCCTGCGTATCTCTATCAATAACCGGCTCAATGTCCACGCCATCATCCGCAGCAATTTCCTTTGCAGCATCCTTGAGAGCCGCTTCAATAAGCGTGCGGTTAGTAGCGTTTGGCAGGTCAGACTGCCAAGAATAGAAAACTACCCTCTTCATAATCCCTATTGTGAACCTCTTTATGAAGCCCCGCAATTCACCCCCAAAGGCCCCGAATTGCCCGTTTCAGGAGCAGGAGTACCATATCCTCCATGAGAGACCAGACATTCATGGAACGGCTAGTCGGCTTCGTGTTCGGCTTCTTCTACATCCTCTGGCTTTGTATCTCCAAGCCTGTGGAGTGGTTACTGAAAGGTCTGTGGAAGGTCGCGAAGGATGTTCTTAAGAGTGCCTATGGAAAGGTAATTGCGGGACTAGCTACCCTCCTCCTTGCAGGACTCGGCCTCCATTTCTTTAGCGGACTACTGAATTAGGATTGAATCCGAAAAGCGACAGCTCATGTATCAGTACACATGAGATGAGGTAATCGCTTTTTGATAAAGGGTTCGGTGATGGGAGGTTCTAATCTCGCTGACCCTACGCCTCAACGGCGTATACAGCGATTGGCTTTCTTGTACTCATGGTGATACCCAGTCATCCACCACTGGTAGGAAATATGAGGAGCTGCTTTGCATGAGCGAGGTTCTTATATCGGATAACAACCTCCACTAAAAAGAAACCAGCCTGCATATGCAGGCTGGTTTCTTTTTAGATGCAGCTAGGCTCTTTCGGAGATTTCTTTAAGCTTCTCAAGACCCTTCGGCCACGCTTCTTGGAAGAAATCAGTCATCTCTTCAGCTACATCAATGTCTACAGACACTTCAGTGCCCCCATCCTTTTCAGTAAGGGTGTAGTTTTCGTGCGCAGGAGAAAACTTTCTTGCTTCGTCGCTCGTTAAATCTTCAATGCCATCTTTCATGATACCGACGTGCTCGATAGAGATGAACTCGTGTGGTCTATTTTCCTTGATGCGAGAAACCATACCTGCGTCCTTCCCCGTTTCAGGATCTAGCCCAACAAAGAGCATCTTAGAACCTTCATTCCAATCACCCTCAAACCGTCCACCTTCACCAAAGACACTGGTCCACTCACGATACGTATCTTGCTCAAGCATAGCGTTCCACACCTTTTCCTTAGATGCGTTGATATGGATTGAATGATGTTGCGTTGTCATACCTGCAGTATATCTTCCGGTACTTACTATCGTATAGTCCGCGCAGGTACAGACGGCGTGGAGTTCATACTGCCAACATGAGCAGCTTGTGCAGTCGAATACAGAACAACCGCCCTAGCGAGCGGTTGTTCTGTATGTACAAACGATACTAATCGTCGTCTCTACCGTGGCCAGAGGAACCCGAGCCACTATGATCCTCATCGTCGTCGTGGTCACTCCCCGAATGATGATCTTCTGAGTCATCATCACTATCATCATCTGTATCGTTACGATCGTCGGTCCGACTTGCACGATCTTCGACTTCGAAGTCAAGCGCAGCATCTACTGCCGTACTCGTAAGGTCAGGATAGCGACGTACTACTTCAGCCACTACCTCTGCGCGGGTATCAGCGCTCGTCTCGAAGGTTGTTTTACGATCATTGTGTTCAACAACGACAATAGTTACATCAGTAAAGACGTCCGCTTCTATTTCAAGCGCTCCGGTATCAGATGAATCATCATCCCGGTCATCAACCTTTACACGTGTCTCTCCATCTTTCGTTTCAATACGTACACGGCTTCCATCTTCCCCGCGGACTTCCACACGCGAGCGATCATCTTTGATTTTCACGCGAATTTCTTCAGGGAGTGATCCTGACCGTTCGAGTAAGCGGTCTTCAATGACATCGACGGCATTTTGTAACTCTGCGTCTGCAGAACCTCGTGCACTTAGAAGTGCTGCGTTAAGTATCGAGAGTGCATATTCAATGCGTAGTTTTGCTTCCTCAGATACTTCTCCGCCATCTTCAGCGCGACTTGCACGATTTTCTGTTTCAATAGAAAGCACGGCGTCGACTTCTGTCTCAGTAAAGTCAAAGCGGTTCACAATTTCAGCAATAATTTCGGCACGCGTGTTGGCGTCAGTCGAGAAAACTGCCTTGCGATCACCTGCCTCAAGCTTAACGATAGTGAGGTCGGTAAATATGTCAGCTTCTGCCTCGGTGAGAGTGCCAGACAGATCTTCTCCACCGAGCTCATCGTCAAGGATAGAGTCGAATTCGTGGAGACGCTCGTCTGCGAACTTAACGCGCAAATCGGCTTTATCTTTTTCAGAGGCAAGCGACAGACGCATGTCTTCAACCGCACGATCAACAGGAAAAAGTAAATCTCCCGGCCGCGCCCCGTCTGAAGCTGCGACCGTTCCGCCCGCAGAAAGCAGCACCGCTATTGCAACAATGAGAGGAATCATAGATGTATGGTTAAGGTTAAAGAAGTATGGTGAGGGAGTGGGTGTGTGCTCTACACGAAGCAACACAGCATTCCATACTGACTCTCGTTCGGTGGTAGAGAGACTGTGTGGCGCTGACTCTTCAAGCACCTCTTCAATAGGTAATGGTGTGTTAGACATACGCAGGTAACAACGCACGGAGTTTCGCAAGCGCCCGATGATGACGAACCCGCACTGCTTCTTCTTGCATGGAGAGTAATTTCGCTATCTCTTTCAAGCTAAAGCCAGACCAGTGCCTCAAGACCAGAATGTCACGCGAACGATTATCGAGTTGTTGAAGTGCCTGAGTAACTGCAATGCGGTCATAGGTGTCAGTCACCGATACCGTATCCGCTAATTCAGGCAGCTCTTCAAGTGACATACTGTCGATGCGTCGATGGGACCGTCCTATCTCGCGCTTTGCTATCGTGAATACGAATCGATAAAACGCTTCGTCGGAACGGTATTCGAACCTTCGCAACGACTCCCACAAGAGAACGAGGGTGTTTTGGAGAGTATCCAGGGCGTCGTCCCGCGTACGGGAGCGTGAGTGGATATACGCAAAAAGCTTGTGTTCAAGAAACTCGGTGAGGTGCTTAAAAGACACGGTTTCACCCGCGACACTCCCACGCACCAGCTTCTCAAGCGTGCTGCCTTCCATCTCGTAAGGATACCCTCATCAATATAAAGGCAGCTAGGGCGAAAAACGTTACAAAGGTTTATGCGTCCAATCTGTCCGCTTTACCCGTCAGTCGACGCATCTCTTCCGTCTGCTCCTGTTGTTTCTTTAGGTCATCAAGAAGATTGACCATCTCACGTCGCGCCGCCGCTTCTCCTTCGCGTGCTTCTGACAGCCAGCCAAGGAGACGGTTTATCTGTGCGGCGAGTCGTCCAATCTCATCCCCTTCCCCGCCACTCACGCGCTTCGACAAATCCTTCTCATCATTAATGGCATCAACGTCTGCAGTGAGACGCACAAAGCGTGCAATGACGATGCGATCAAGCAAAAACACCATGATGATGCCAAACGCTATGAGCGCGAGTGCACCGATGATGAGATAGAGGGAGAAGGTTGCGTTACCTTGCGCGTAAATAGGACGTGGCTCTTCTACTTTCAAAATGAGCGCCGGTTCACCGTACACATCTCTTAGCAGGGCGTACCCGGTAAAGAGGTCAGAGGATACGGGTGCGATAACGTATGGTGCACCTGCTTCGAGTGCCGCACGCGCCTGGCGGGGTCCGTCGGGAAGTGCTGGGTCATCGTAGCGATACACCGAAAGGGCGAGGTGCGTAATCTCACCAATCTCCCGCACCTTATCCGCATCAAGATAGCGTCCAAATGACAACGAGCCGAGAATCGGTCCTTCACCTTCGCTCGTGCGTACCGGAAGCGACACCAAGATGAGTGGTCCGTCAGGAAGCATGATGAGTCCTTCCGTCGCACTTTCAAACGTCGTGTGCGTTACGAGTTCTGGATGTGCAGCAAGGTACGCGCGTATGGTATCCGACGACGTCTCTTCACGTGCAGCAATATCGGTAACCATAAGAAAGAATGGCGTGCCAGTCTCATCCGCAAAGAGCGCGAGGTTATTATCAAGGTTTGCCATGGAGTCTGGAAAGATACTCGTGCGTATCCATTCCATGTCACGCGTGACGGTGTACTGATAGCTCTCGTCCCACTGCGCCCAGTCCGCGAGTTTAATCATCTGCGTATCAGAAAACTCCCCTATCGCATCTACCGCACGATTAAGGTCACGCTCCATAGCTTCCCGTTCAATTGCCGCATAACTTGGAAGGAGGACCAACGATGAAATGAAGTACACCGCAGCAGAAAGGGCGACGATAGAGATAGCAACCGTAAGAAGAATCTTGGTACGTACGGAGAGTGCGTGCATATCGCTATAGTAGCGGAAGAACGCTGCCTAAAGAGCACCTAGTTGTGGGAACAGGGACACGCCCGTATACTCCCGGCATGTTCCTCAACGGCTCCCTCGCTACTTGGTCCACCGCGTCTTAACGCGGCCGCTCCTTCCTTTTACTATTCCGGCACTGCCGGCTTACCACTCGTTATGCAACTCACTCTCTCTGAATCCTCTGTTCGCAAGCTTCTTATAGCGCTTGGTATCTACATTACCGCTCTTATTGCGGCTAATACGCTTGGCATGAAGACCATGCCGTTCCTGTTCGACCAGCACCTCTCGGTCGGTGTATTCATGTTCCCTATCGTATTCCTTATGACCGACGTCGTAGGTGAGGTATACGGAAAGAAGGTTGCTAAGTGGTTTGTCTTCGCCGGTATTGTCTCGACGGTACTGTGGATTCTCTACAACTTTATTTCCCTTGCCGTGCCATGGTCGGATACCACGCACTTTGCGTATGGCGCATACGAGACGGTCTTTGGCACCTCAATCCGCATCGCCATAGCATCAGTCATTGCCTTTGCGATTGCTGAGTATCAGGACGTGCTCTCCTTCTTCTTCTTCAAGAAGCATGTGAAGGAAGGTGGTTTTGCGGGACGCGCGACGCTCTCGAATATCTGGAGTCAGTTCCTGGACACCGTCCTCTTCATGGTGATTGCCTTCTACGGTGTGATGCCAACCGAGATGCTCATCTCCGTTATCTTCACGTGGTGGCTCTTCAAGGTAGGTATGGGCATCATCTATACGCCGCTCGCACTCCTTGGAATTAAGGTGCTTCGCGACGAACCTACGAATGCAGGTACAACCAATTAAGACGCGTATCTTCCGCGAGAAAGAGAACCTCGCAGACTTTATCGTCGCTCACGTTCCGAGGCTTCCGGAAGATTCGGTACTCGTCGTTACGTCAAAAATAGTCGCCCTTGCTGAAGGACGTACCGTTGCTGATGTGCGTCAGCGCGAGCACGTGATTGAGAAAGAAAGCGAGTTCGTCCTGCGCACGAAGTACACCTGGCTCACCCTTAAAGACGGCATGGTGATTGCGAGCGCTGGGGTGGATGAATCAAATGCTGACGGCAAGCTCATCTTGCTTCCTAAGGATAGTTACAAAGCCGCCGCTACCCTGCGCACCGAACTCATGAAGCGCTATCGCGTGAAGCGTCTTGGCATACTCATCACCGACAGTCGCCTTCTTCCGCTACGCGCAGGTGCGGCAGGTATCACGCTTGGCTACGCTGGGTTCAAAGGGCTTCGTGATTATCGGGGACTTCCCGATATCTTCGGTCGTCCATTGAAGCTCTCGCAAACCAATGTTGCTGATAGTCTCGCGTCTGCCGCGGTGCTCGTCATGGGTGAAGGGGCAGAGCGCATCCCGATTGCCGTCGTCACAAAGGCGCCGGTTGAATTCGTTGACCGCGTCTCACGCAAAGAACTCCCAATTAAACTCGAGAACGACATCTACCTCCCCTTCTTCGGAAAGCTTCCTGCGTCGTTGCGAAAGCGTCTTGGTAAGTAACGCAAAAGGCCGCCCTCGGGCGGCCTTAAGAGCGAGAACGAGGACTAGGGAGTCCTTCGAAACCAGCTAAAGACTGCTCGGCAGAACGCGATGAAAAAACTCTCGCGATCTTCCTCGTCGATGTCCTTACCATAATCTTCGAAGTCGTCGTGGTCCCACTCATTCGCCGGTATCGGGGGTGGCACATCAGCCATGGCTGGTACTCCGGTTTCCGGTAGGTCGACTCTAGCACTAGAATGCTTCCTTTCAAGGGGGGCGCGTGCTATTGTCCTCTCACCAGTGAATACCCCTGACCGAACCCGCATCAACCGCGAGATACGCGCTCCCGAGCTCCGTGTAATAGGAGCGCAGGGCGAAAACCTCGGCGTCATCTCCCTCGACGAGGCCCTTAAAGCAGCAGACGCTGCCGGCTTGGACCTTATCGAAATCTCTCCCAACGCCGTCCCTCCGGTTGCTAAAGTCATGGATTATGGTAAATTCCAGTACGAGTCGAAGAAGAAAGAGAGTGCTGCCCGGGCTAAGGCTAAGGTATCCGAGACCAAAGAGGTCCAGATCAAGGTCGGAACGGGAGAAAACGACATGCGTTTGAAGGCCAAGAAGGCAGCCGAATGGCTTGCCGAAGGGCACCGCGTTCGCGCGGAGCTCTTCCTCAAAGGCCGATACAAAGGTATGGAGGAGGCCTTTCTGAAGACCCGGCTCGAGAAGTTCCTGCTTCTCATCCCGTACGCCTATCGCGTCTCGGAGCCTGTCGCGAAGTCCCCTAAAGGCTTTGCTGGCATCATCGAGCGCGATCCGGCGGCCGCGAAAAAACCCGCAACTGAAACCCATGAAAACAAATAAGTCATACACCAAGCGCATCAAGGTCACCCGTACCGGGAAGCTTGTCGCACGCAAGCCAGGTCAGGACCATTTCAACGCCAAGGAGCGGGGTCGCACCAAGGGAAACAAGAAGCGCACGATTTCTCTCGCGCTCGGAAAGCGCATTACGCGCCGGTTCCTCAGCAAGTAATTATTTAGTATCTAAGTAGCAGGTATGCCTCGAGTAAAAGGTGGTCTCATAAGTGCAAAGCGTCGCCGCAATGTTCTTAAGCGCGCGAAGGGGTATCGTCACGAGCGTTCCAAGAAGGAGCGTCGTGCAAACGAAGCCCTCGTTCATGCTGGTAAGTCTGCATTCGCACACCGCAAGGACAAGAAGAACGACTTCCGCTCCCTCTGGATTGTTCGCCTCAACGCGGCACTCCGTGAGAACGGTGTCAAAAGCTACAGCACGTTCGTTGCGTCTCTCAAGAAAAACGGCGTCGCACTCGACCGCAAGGTCCTCGCAACGTTTGCGAAAGACCACCCTGAGGTCTTCCAGCGCATCATCGCTAAGGTTAAGTAAGAAAAAGCCCCGCTCTCGCGGGGCTTTTTCTTACGACTTCCGCACCTCTGTACCAAAGAGGAGCTTTTGGACGATATGTCCTACGACCACGAGCATGAGGGCAAAGAGCGCCATACCCGAAAGCATCGTCAGGCCCGCTATCATCTTCCCAACCGGGGTCTGAGGCACTAAGTCACCGTACCCCACCGTCGTTATCGTCACGACTGACCACCACATACTGTCCGGAATCGTTGGGCAATGGGTTCCTGGTAAATGCCCTTCTGCGAGATACATAAGCGTTGCCGAGAAGACGATAACGAGAATGAAGGCGAAGAGATAAATTTCAATATTTATCCAATGGATACGACTCAAGATACGGCCGAAGCGACTGCGGCTTCGCTCTGAGGGAGCAATAAAGCGCACGAGGCGAATGGTGCGAAGAAGTCTGAGGACGCGCAGGAGACGGAAGACCCAAAGGACCGCAAGGTCTTGGAACGGTGCGCCAAGGAGAATGAGTCCCGGAAGAATACAGACAAGGTCGAGAATACCGAGTGGGCTGAGGATATATTTGAGACGGTTTGGTGCCGTGACGATACGTAGAAGATACTCAGCGACGAAGAACAGTAGAAACCCTGCTTCAAGCGTGTAGAACAAACTCGCATGCTGCACCGCAAGCTCCGGCACCGTCTGCAACACCACTGTTACGACCGATGCCGCAATGACGAGCGATATGAGCGTATTAGTTCCAAAAAAGAGTGAGCTGCGCTCGTCATGGAACGCGCGCTGGATAATGCGACGAAGACTCATGCCGGAAGTATAGCTCCCCTTAGAGAGCCCGAGCACCTGTTGTAGTGATTTCAAACGACTGGTCTTCAACCGGCACTATGGCTTTGACGCCAAGGAAGCCATGAATGCGCTGCGCGAGAAAGCGTGCTGACGAGGGTTCGCCAATACCAACGATAAAGGTCTTCGTGCGCGGGAGGCAGGACTCTGCAAAGCGGAGTAGGCCGTCACGGTCAGCATGTCCCGACCAGCCGTGGAGTATCTCCACTTTGGCGCGAAGCTCTACTTCCTTGCGGTCGATACGCACGCGCTTTGCACCGTCCTGCATCATGCGTCCTGGAGAACCCGGCGCCTGGTAGCCGACCATGATGAGCGTCGTCGAGGGGTCAGGAAGGTACTTCTGCTCCCACTTCCCTATTCGACCGCCGTGGCTCATACCGGCACCCGCGATGATTATCTTCGGACCATTCACGTTCGCTATCGTGTCCGACTCCTCGCGCGAGCGCGTCATAGTGAGGAATGGAAAATCAAAGATGTCGTGCTCATGCGAGATTTCTTCCCGTGCTTCGGTATTGAAATAGGTACCGCCCCATTTCTTGTAGATAGCGGTGACCGCTATCGCAAGCGGCGAATCAAGAAACACGGGTATCTTTGGAATCGTTCCGTTCTCCATGAGGTTACCTATTTCATAGAGCATGAGCTGGGTGCGCTCGATAGAAAATGCAGGGAGTAATATCGTGCCGCCGCGCGCGGTCGCCTTTTTGAGAATCGCCGCGAGCTTCTCAAGACGATGCTCTTTCTCTGGGTTTGCCCGGTCGCCATACACGCTCTCGATAAGCACGACGTCGGCGTCGGGAATCGCTTCAGCGTCAGGAAGAAGAAGTGCCGGAGAGTTACCGATGTCCGACGTAATCGCAATCGACGCTCCGGTATCGTCAGTAAGGCGAACGGACGCTGAGCCAAGAATGTGTCCGGTGTCGCGAAGCATGAGAGAAATGCCTGGTGCGATTTCGCGCTCTTTACGATACTCAAGCGTTTCAATCGACGAGAGAAACGCTTCGACATCTCGGTCTTCGTAGATAGGCGCAAGGCCATGATGTCGTGCCTCACGACCGAGAATGTCGACGCTGTCGCGCAGGATTTCTTCCGCAAGGTCACGGGTTGGTGGCGTCATGTACGTCGTCCCCCGGAATCCTGCTTTCGAGAGTTTTGGTGCGCGCCCTACGTGGTCGAGGTGTGCATGCGTGATAACGACCGCATCAAGCGTGGAAGCATCAAACGGAAACGGTTCGTGCGCTTTTGCTTCGCTATAGTCTTTTCCCTGCTCAATACCGCAGTCGACGAGTACCTTTGCCTTGTCGGTCTCAATAAGAAACGACGAACCGGTTACGGTCTCTGCGCCGCCATGAACCGTGAGCTTCATCGCCATATGGTTTTCTTGGCAGCAATGTATGCCAACGCGCCGCCAATCGTATCCATAATGAGGTCCATAACGGTATCGAGCGCATAGTTTGCTTCGCGCGGACTCCCAACGAGCACCTCAAATATTTCCCAACCAATCGCAATGGCAAAAAATAGCGCAATGAGGAGCGCTCGTTGCTTAGTAACAAAGAAGCCAATGAGGAAGGTTGCTATCGCAAGACCTCCAAGGAAGTGCATGAGAATGTCGAACCACTCAAAGCGCCAGTACAGGAAATGGATGTTTGCCTCTACCTGCAGATATGCCACAGCGGTAGCAACAATCGCCGCAGCGAGGAGCCAGTGGAGACGCATAGTCCGACTATTGTAACGCAAAAAGACCCTGCAAACGCAGGGTCTTTTTGCGGAACCGTCCTCGGCGGCAACTCATGTATATAGGTGGGTGTCCGCATGCTCCCGAGTATACGAAAGCGGATATAGGACTCCCTGAGTTGACGCAAGTTGCATTACAGAAGAGCGGCTCCAGAGCTAGTATAGCGTTTTAAGAAAAAGGCCCCAAGCGGGGCCTTTTTCTTATTCCATGATGCCGTCGAGGTTCACGTCGTAGAGAATTTGTTCGCCTACGAGGCGGTAATTAAGGACCGCATCCTTCCCGAGCCAGAGTGCGATTTCGCGCTCAGCTTCCTCAGGAGCGTCAGAGCAGTGGATGAGGTTACGTACCGCACGGTCGTCGATAGCCGCAATCGCGTAGGAGTCGACGGTGAGGTCACCGCGAATCGTACCAACATCAGACGTCGAAGGCTCAGTGCCACCAACGAGCTTTTTTACGACACCGACTGCCTGATTACCTTCAAGGACCATAACTACCACCGGACCGGAGGTCATGAACTTCACGAGGGCGCGGATGATGTCCTTGCCGTACTCAAGAGGTTCCTTCTCAACTGGAAGACCTGCTGCCGCACGGTCGTCAGCAATACCCTTACCCTTACGCTCAAACCACGCATCGTCCTTACCATAGTGCTCCCAGAGCTTCTTCTCATCGAGCATCTGAAGGGAGAGGTGCACGAGCTTCAGGCCAGTGTTCTCAAAGCGGCGAACGATGTTACCGACAAGGCCACGCTGGACGCCGTCTGGCTTAATGATGACAAACGTCTTCTCGTGCTTAGGGTGCGGGGTAGGCATAATCTTGATACTAAAAAACGCCAAGGGCGTTGCTAATGCGGGCACTATAGCGCAGGACGCTACTTCTCGCTAGGGCGACGCGTAAGGACGATGGTTCCTTCCTCTTCAATCAAAATGGAGTGCTCGAAGTGCGCGGAGCGTGAGCCGTCCTTGGTGCGATAGGTCCAGCCGTCTGGCGCGAGCACGATAGCGGCTTTACCTGCGTTTGCGATGGGTTCGAGTGCGAGTACCATACCCGGCACAATCTCAGGACCCGTACCTGGATGTCCTACATTCGCTATCCATGGCTCTTCGTGCACGGAATCGCCTACTCCGTGACCACCAAGCACTTTCACGATTGAAAACCCTGAGCCTTTGTATGCCTCTTCAATCGCATGAGAAATATCACCGATGCGATTGCCGGGACGAGCAGCGGCAATACCCGCTTCAAGTGCCGCAGCCGTAACATCCATGAGCGCGTAGGAAGCCTTGTCGGTCTTCCCTATCGCTTTAGTGAGCGCCGTGTCGCTTATAAACCCTTTATGCGAGAGACCAATATCCAGCGCGACAATATCGCCTTCCTTAAGGATGCGGGGCTCCTCGTTTGGAATGCCGTGCACCACTTCGTCATTCACTGACACACAGAGTGCGGCTGGGTACGGACGTACACCACGGTCAGGAGAATACCCTTCAAAGACGGTCGTGTCTCCGCCTTCGGTGATGAGTTTGCGCGCAAGATCATCAAGCGTCTTCGTCGAAGCTCCCACGACTGCTGCAGCAGCTACCTTCTCAAGTATCTCTCCGAGGCGTTTCCCCGACTCGATGATGCCTGCGCGCTGCTCTGCGGTTTTTACTATCATTTGATGCCGAGCGCGTCGGTAATACGCGCATGTATGTCTTCAACAGATCCTTCTCCTTCCACTTCGACAAGCTTACCGGCAGCACGGAATACCTCAATGGAAGGGTCAGTAAACGTTCGGTACTCTTCGAGACGCTTCTCGATAGCAGCATCATCAGCACGACCGGAGGTAGTGCCACGGAGTGCAAGGCGAGTGCGAATTTCCTCGTCAGAAACCTTGATATGCACGGCACTGAAGGGACGTTCAAGCCACGTGAGCACATCGATAACTACCTTGGCTTCAGGAACCTTCCTACCAAACCCATCAAAGATAACCCCTTGCTCGTGTGGGTGATTGAGGATTGATTTCTGAAAGAAGTACGTCGCCCACCAGTCAGGCGCAAGAAGCCCGGCATCATTTTCTGCTTTTGTCTTTTTGCCTTCAAACGAATCTTCCTTGGCGAGTGCACGGAACATGTCGCCTGAGACGAGAACAGGCCAGTGGGTTTTCTCTGAAAGAAGCTTAGCCTGCGTTCCTTTGCCGCTTCCGGGCTTTCCTATCAGTAATATCGTATTCACTTCCATATCGAGGCTACTCTACCACGCGCAAAGCGCGTGACGATTAATACTCTGAGAGCGACGTCTGTGCGTCAATCTTGCGGATAAGGTCGAGGAGTACGGTGACGGCAATGAGGAGTGCAGTACCACCAATCAGTATCGCCGTAACACCCGTGAGACCCTGGACGATGAACGGCACGACCGCGATAGCACCAAGGAAGAGAGCGCCTGGAAGTGTGATGCGATTCACGACGTTACCAACATAGGTCTCCGTCTCGCGACCTGGGCGTACACCAGGAACGAAGGCACCCGTCTTCTGAAGGTTCTCTGCAACGCGATGTGGTTCGAAGGTAATGGAGGTGTAGAAGTACGTGAACATGACCACGAGGACGAAGTAGACCGCGCCGTGTGCCCAAGGATTTGCGGAGAAGGCGGTGTATGCCGCAAGGACACCCTCAAGACCACCTACACCAACCGCACCAAGACCCGTGATAATCATCTGCGGAAGAAGAAGGAGCGAAAGCGCGAAGATGATTGGAATCACGCCGGCCTGAAGAAGGCGGATGGGAAGGTAGGTTGCGGCACCGGTTGAAACGGCTGCACCACGTACCTGACGAGCGTAGGCAATCGGAATGGAGCGCTCTGCTTCAGAGACGGTGACCACTGCGTAGATAGAGGCGATGGCAAGTACTGAGAAGCCAACAATCGCTGGAATCTGTGCCGCCGTTGCGGTGAAGAGAATCTGCGAGAGACCAGCAGGAACGGACGAGATGATACCCGCGAAGATGATGAGCGACGTACCGTTACCGATACCGTACTCCGTGATGAGCTCACCAATCCACATGAGAAGCATGGAACCAGCGGCAACGAGGAAGACGTTAACCGCAAATGAGAACGGTGAGAGGGTCGAAATGATGCCCTGGCTCTCAAGAAGCGAGAGGAACGCTACCGCCTGAAGGATAGCGAGTGGAATCGTGAGGGTACGTGCAATCGAGATGAACTTCGTGCGACCTGCCTCCCCTTCCTCGGTGTACATGCGCTTCACCTGTGGGAAAAGCACCGTAGCAAGCTGCATGATGATGGACGCCGTGATGTACGGACCAACACCGAGCATCACCAAGGAGAGCGTTGAAAAGCCACCGCCCGAGAAAATCGAGAGAAGACCGAAGAACTGGTTATTCAAAAAGAATGCCTGAAGACGAGCGATGTCGACGCCAGGAATCGGAATAGCCGCAAGAACGCGGAACGCGAAAAAGCCTGCAAAGATAAACAGGATACGCATCCGGAGCACCGGGTCACCGAAGATGAGTTTCGCCTTGTGGAGTACGGCGTTCGCCATAGCGTTAGAGGACCGAACCGCCCGCCTTCTCTATCGCTGCCTTGGCGCTTGCTGAGTACGCAAGACCAGAAAGCTCAAGCTTCTTGGTGAGTTCACCGGTACCAAGCACCTTAACGAGCGGAAGCTTACCGGCGCGTGCGCGGATAATCTTCTTATCAAAGAGAGCCTTAGCAGTAACGGTTGCACCTGCATCAAACGCCTTCTCGAGCGTTGCAAGGTTCACCGGCTTGTACGAAGCGCGCAGGCGTACGGTGCGTGCGCGGTTCTTACCATGACCACGAAGCTTAGGGAGCTTCTTGATAAGGTCGCGCATCTCTGGACGCATCTTGCGACCAGCACGTGCCTTTTGACCCTTAGTACCACGACCAGAGGTCTTACCACGCTTACCACCACGACCAACGCGAGCCGAGCGAGTGCGAGGGGTGCGAGCTTTAAGAGTGTTGGACTGCATATTAGTTTGCGCGAAGCTTCTTAAGCGCTGCTACCGTT
>CAZWLE010000011.1:0-16649 GCA_964634305.1 uncultured Candidatus Saccharibacteria bacterium | reverse complement strand
CCTCCTTTACACTCGGGAGCCTCAGGGCGTACAGTACGCGTCCGAGACCCTCTCCCGACCCTTTATGGAACTCACCCGCTTCCTCATCAACTACTACGGCACCCCGCCTGACCGGGCTGCCTACGCTGAGACCCTATGAAAGCCCTCCTTCGCGCGCTAGCTGCAGGACTTCTCGCAATGCTCGCACGAGGGGTACTTGCCAAATACCGTCCCACTATCGTCATGGTGACCGGGAGTGTAGGGAAGACCTCCACTAAAGATGCCGTGGCAGCTGCGCTCTCTGAACGTTTCCATCTGCGCGCAAGTGAAAAAAGCTACAACAGCGAGTTTGGGGTCCCATTCACCATTATTGGTGCGGCCAATCCCTGGGAGAGTCCGGTGGCGTGGGTAAAGGTAGTACTCGATGCGCTTGCACTCATTTTCCTTCCAAACCACTACCCAAAGTTTCTCGTTCTTGAAGTAGGGGCCGACCGTCCCGGTGACCTTCGCCGCATTCTTGATATTGCGACACCGGATGCGGTCGTGGTGACGTATCTGCCCGACGTACCCGTGCATGTGGAGGCATATGCTTCTGCACAGGCGGTACACGAGGAAGAATTCACCCCAGCGTACGCACTCGCGCATGGTGCACCGCTCATCATTAATGCAGATGACGGTAATGCCCAGAAATTGTCTGCACGTCTGTCTGCACGCGTCTCTACGTTTGGTTTTTCAGAAGGCGCTGATGTACGCCTTCTTGATGCGGAGCAGTTTTCAGAAGAAGGGAGAATTGCTGGTATGCGCTCTGCCGTACAAGTAAATGGAAAGACCTATCATCTTCACGCACGCGGCGCACTCGGACGCCCACAAATGTACGCATTAGCTGCAGCGTTTGCCTCTGCACTTGCACTTGGTCTTACCCCAGAAGAGGCGCTCAAGGGACTTGAACGATATGTACCGCCCTCTGGTCGCGGCCGTCTCCTTCCTGGTATCGCTTCATCTACCATCATTGATGATTCGTATAACGCGTCTCCAGCTGCAGCAGAAGAGATTCTCCACGCGCTCGGGAAAGCAGACGCACCACGTAAAGTTGCTGTGCTTGGCGATATGCTCGAACTTGGTCGCTACTCAGCGGAAGAGCATGCGCGGGTAGGCAAACGTGCAGCTGAATGCGCACAGGTGGTCGTTGCCGTAGGACCGCGTGCGATGGCGCTTGCTACAGCAGCTGAAGCAGAAAGCAGTGGTGATGTGTATGACTACCCTGATGCCACGTCTGCAGCAGAAGCGCTCCCGAAGCTTATAAAGCGAGGTGATTTGATACTTATAAAAGGCTCGCAAGGCATACGTATGGAGCGTATTGTGAAGGCGCTTTTGGAGAAGCCGGAGGATGCAAGGCTATTGGTACGACAGGAGGATAACTGGTTGAAAAGATAATCGTTACGGCGTAGGATGCCCAAATCGCGTTTCGTGTTGGGACGCGAATGATGAAGGGAACCAGAACATGAGCGCATACGAGAACCTGTCGCCGGCGAAACTGGCAACAAAGGCTCGGCTCGAAAGCTACGCCGATTTGAAGAACATTACGATTCCGGGCGGCACCATCAAGACGAAAGACGGCCTGCGCCTGAAGGCGACCGGTATGGATCTCGCAAACGGGGTCTATCTCGGTCACCGTCTCGGCCATCCGTCCGATGTCATGTCCGTGCATCCGGACCGCATCTCCTAATCGGCGTTCGTGTTCCATAAATCTCATAAAGGCGCGCCAGCGGAGGCTTGGCGCGCCTCATGTTTTTATACACGACCGTGGGTTGTAAATCGTATCTATGCGCGGTACGCTCGGCGGTAGCCTCCTTCGCGTGTGGCGATAGGAGGAAGGGAACAAAGTCATGCAGCTTTTGATTGGCGACGTGATTGTCGAACAAGTGCGGTATCGCGGCCGCGCGCACGCTATCAAAGGGTATGAAAAGGGCAGGGTGACGATTCAAGCGGAAGATCTCAGCACGCCTGAGACCGTCGCTTCGAGCTGTGTCCTTCACGGGCCTCACTGGCTCTCGTGGTTTGAAGATGCCGACAAAGTGTCGGTTTATGCCTCCTAAACGGGGCAGACTTCGAGTCAAAGCGAGGGCGCGCTTCACGGCGCGCCCTTTCGTTTTTCCGTATTTTTGTTATCGTCATGGGGTTCTCGTGCGTACATGGCTCCATCGTCTAACGGTTAGGACGCTAGCCTCTCACGCTGGAAATCGGGGTTCGATTCCCCGTGGAGTCACAAGACACAACACCGCCCGAAAGGGCGGTGTTGTGCATGTATTCCAGTAGGTATGAAAAATCTCGAGCGGCCTCCTGCAGCCGCTCGAGCATTTTCGAACCTGTGTTCACTGGAACCGTGAACAGGAGCCTGCGGCGAAGATGTTGTCGATTCGCGTGTCGCGACGTTCTTCACGTAAGCGACGATTGGTGGCTTCAGCGTCTTCACGCCTCTTCGTCCGAAGTTCGCAGTCTTCTTTCGTTTCCTCGCGGAGCGCAGGAATGAAGGGTAGGTCAGGTTCTGGAGGTTCAGACCACTTGGTCATGAAAAAATCCCCGTATGCTGTCCGCCCTCCCTATAGAGGGCGGTGCATTAATGATACACCCGCTGTCAAGTCTTTAGCCTATCGTGCCTTGTTGCTTCGTTGTTTCAAACGCTGAAGTACTGCTTCCTTTAGTCGCTCAGTGTCCTGTTTATTTTTTATTCCACTTGCTTCAATCGCTTTTATGGCGGCAAGAGGCCATCCAACGCTTTTGTCGGACTTTGCCTTCATTCTTTCGGTTGCGAGAACAAGTTTTTCTATATCCGCCATAGCTAGCCAAGACTTTCCATCACTTCTTTCACTATCGCGCCGTCTGCCTGACCTTTTAGTTCTTTCATAATAGCGCCCATAAGCATGCCGGCATTAGCGTCAGGCATCTCTGCTTTCTTTGCTTTGACGACGGCTTCTACCTGTTCGCGTGACATCTGAGCTGGAAGGAGCTTTTCAATTACTGCGAGCTCAAGCTTCTCCGGCTCGGAGAGTTCAGTACGGCCTGCCTTATCAAACTGCTCGATAGAATCCTTACGCTGGTTTGCAGCGCGCTTGAGGACAGCGAGTGCTTCATCATCGCTGAGAAACTCATCAGGCTTACGCTTTTTAGCGACCACTTCGTTAGTCATGGCCGTAACGAGGGAGCGATAGGTACGAAGGGTGACTTCGTCTTTTGCCTTCATCGCTTCAGGGATGCCTTTCTTTATGTCTTCGTGGATGCTCATGAGGAAAAGGGTAGCACGTCGCTTTGCTTCGTGCATGACGCGAAAAGGTATTCCCCAGAGGCTTGATAGTGTGTGGAGCATGCAAACTCGGCTATAATCAGAAGAATGATAGTTCTTCCCTGGCACGCGCGTAGCGCTGCAGAAGCAATAGAGACCACGATAAGTGATATAGAGCGCGGCTTAACGGCCGACGAAGCAAAGCGTCGTCTTAAAGAAGGTAAGAATGCACTTCCTACTCGTCGTCCCGACGGTATCCTGACGCGCGTCATACGACAGCTTGCGAGCCCTATCGCCATTGTCCTTCTCCTTGCAGCACTCGCTACCATCTTTATCTCGCACTACACCGATGCGGTCGTGATTGCGCTCGCCCTCTTTGTAAACGTGGTTATTGGTATCGTACAAGAAGGGAAGGCAGGAAATGCATTTGCAGCACTTGCCAAAGAAGAGGCACCGCACGCGGTCGTGATTCGTGATGGTGCGAAAGCCGAAATTAAAGCAGAGAACCTGGTACCAGGTGACATTGTCCTTCTCGCAGCCGGTTCAAAGGTGCCTGCTGATGTGCGTCTCCTTGAAGCGCATGGTCTTGAGGTAAACGAAGCGGCGCTCTCTGGTGAATGGCTGCCGGTAGGGAAAAAGACTGAGCCGGTCGCTGAAGAGGCGCCGCTCGTTGAACGTAAAGGTATGGCATATGCCGGTACGTTGGTTGCGGCGGGTGCTGGTAAGGGTGTGGTCGTTGCGACCGGTACCGGAACGGAGCTTGGGAGCATTGCGAAGGCACTCATGTCGACCGCAAAAGCAGAGACGCCGCTACAGCGCGACATTCGTCGTATTGCGCGCCTCCTTCTTATTTTGGTTGCCATTACCATAGTGATTATTGGTGCACTCGCGCTCTGGCGCGGCATGACGGTAGGAGAGACGCTTCTCATTGCTATCTCTATTGCCGTTGCGTCTATTCCCGAAGGTCTTCCTGCTGCGGTTACGGTGGTGTTGGCGATTGGTATGCAACGCATTCTCAAAAGCGGAGGATTGGTACGTAATCTTCTTGCGGCAGAAACGTTGGGTGCGACGTCTATCATCCTTACTGACAAAACCGGTACGCTTACGGAAGGACGCATGAAAGCGGTGGGCTTTGTGACGCTTGCGGGTACCACTGAAACCGCAGATGGTGATTCTGCAAAAACGATGCTGCGTGCTGCAGTGCTTGCGTCCGACGGGTACCTCGAAGAAATTGATAATCCTGGCACTGAGGCAGACCGTATTGTCGCGCGTGGGCGTCCGATGGAGCAGGCCATTCTTCTCGCGGGCCTTGAAGCAGGACTTCCGGAAGGAAAACTTCGCGCAGAGTTCCCGCGTGTTGATGAATTGCATTTTGCGTCATCACGCCGCTTTGGCGGCATGCTTGTGGAAGAGGGAGGGAAGCGGATGTTGTATGTGACGGGTGCACCAGAGTTGTTCCTTGAACACGCTGACGAAGCGCTTGGCGTACGAGGTGGCGGTAAACATTTTGGTAATGAAGAAAAAACGTATTTTGCCGAAGCGCTCTCACGTGCGGCCCGCGAAGGTAAGCGAGTAATTGGGGTTGGTCGACTGGATACAGACGCGAAAGCGTTTCCAAAAGAAGAAGAGCTTCTTGGTTTTCTTGACGGTCTTGAACTCCTTGGGTTTGTCGTGTTCTCCGATGTGATTCGTGCGGATGCACGTGCGTCTGTTCAACAAATGCATGAAGCCGGCGCGCGCGTCGTGATGCTTACGGGAGATAACCCTGAGACGGCACTCTGGTTTGCCCAGCAAGTAGGTATTGCTGGAGACGGCGAGCGTGCCTACACGGGCGCAGAGCTTGCAGGACTCTCTGACGAGCAGCTCCTTGCGCTGCTTCGTGAACAGAACGTGTTCGCGCGCGTAGCACCAACCGATAAGCTACGCGTTGCTCGTGTTTTGCAGGGAGCAGGTGAAGTGGTCGCAATGACGGGTGATGGCGTGAATGACGCGCCAGCGCTTGAAGCAGCAGCGATTGGTGTAGCGCTTGGGTCAGGAACGGATGTAGCAAAAGAAGCGTCTGACCTCGTTCTTCTAAATGATAGTTTCTCGGTAATCACTAAAGCTATTGCCGAAGGTCGACGACTCCGCGACAACGTAAAGAAGATGTTTGGCTACATGCTCTCTACTAACTTTAGTGAGATTTTTGTTATTGGTGCCTCGCTTGCAACTGGCATGCCTATGCCGATTCTGCCTACCCAGATTCTCTGGGCAAACATTATTGAGGGTGGTGCCATGAATGTGGCACTCGCATTCGAGCCGCTCTATCCGTCTGCGATGAAGCGCTCACCAAAGCATCCAGACATCGCCAACGTTCTTTCGCGTGACCTCATTCGCCTCATTCTCTGTGTCGGCATCTTTACGGGCCTTATGCTCGTAGCACTCCATGTCTTCCTAGTTACAAGCGGTATTCCTGAAGATGAGATGCGCACCATTATGTTCGGCGCGATTTCTGCCTCTTCGATTGCAGGCGCCTTCTCGCTCAAATCGTTTGGTACGCCGCTCTGGCAGATTCCTATCCTCTCAAACAAAGTATTGTTCTTCTCATTATTGACCTCAGTGACCATGCTTTTCGTTGCCCTCTTCCTGCCGCTTGCGCAAGGTATCTTGCACACGGTACCAGTTACCGCGTTTGACCTAGCGATGATTGCGTTGGCCGGACTTGTGAATCTCGTGCTTATTGAACTTGCAAAGCATCTCTTCTTTATCTGGCCTGCACAGAAAGCACAGACCAAGGTGGCGTAGAGCAGGGGATAGCAAAACGGTATACTTAGACAAATGGACCTCTTCACCATAGCGCTCATTGTGCTTGGCCTCGTCTTTTTGCAAGGCATTGGCCTCTATGTCCTCATGAGCCGTCGACAGGCGCCTAAGGAAGGCGGCGAGGGGCTCATGCTCCTCCAAAAGCAAATGGAGAACCTTGAACGTGCACTTGATTCCCGTATGCATGAATCAAGCCAGCAGATGCATGAGACGATGCGCACCCAGCTTGGCGAATCCTCACGACTCATTAAGGAAATCACGAGTGAGCTAACCTCAGTAAAGGAAATTGGTCGTCAGACGCAGACATACGCCGAACAACTCCAGTCGTTACAGGACCTTCTAAAAAATCCAAAACAGCGCGGTATCCTCGGCGAGTACTACCTTGAGACGGTGCTTAAAAATGTGATGAGTCCCGAGGATTACGCGATTCAGTATCCGTTCAAAAACGGCGAGATAGTCGACGCTGTTATTCGTATTAATAAAAAGCTCGTTCCTGTCGACTCAAAATTCTCGCTTGATAACTACAACCGGTTTGTGGGAACCCCGGTAGGAAGCCCTGAACGTGCTGCTGCAGAAAAAGCATTTGTGAATGACTTGAAGCTTCGTATTACGGAGACTGCTAAATATATCCGTCCAGAAGAAGACACCATGGATTTTGCGTTCATGTTTATTCCGTCCGAAGGTATTTACTACGACCTGCTCACTAATCAAGTTGGCGGCGGAGAGGACGAAAACCTTATCCAGCGCGCGGCAAGTAAAAACAAAGTCATCATTGTCTCGCCTACCTCCTTCCTCGCGTATCTTCAGACCGTCCTTCAGGGTCTTAAAGCACTTCAGATAGAGCAGAAGGCCGTAGAGATTCAAAAGCGAGTGGGTGAGCTCGGTAAGCACATTGGCAGCTACGAAACCTACTACCAGAAGCTCGGTACGGCACTTGGGACCGCGGTCTCCCACTGGAACTCAGGCCATAAGGAGCTCGCCAAGATTGATAAGGATGTGTACCGCATTGCCGGAGAGAAAGTGGGTATTGAAGCAACGGCACTTGATAAGCCACAGAGCGACGCTGAGTAAGAGAATCGTCCATACTCTTGAAATATTTTTAAAATACTGCATAGTACTTTCGTACCTTACGGGAGTACTAGTGATGGACCGAGACCCAGTGCTATGGGCAAAGGCGTTCACGGAAGCGTATGAGCAGATACAAACGGACACTACGGGTATCGCCCTGGTGGCGACTGGCCTCCTGTTCGCATGTGCCTGCCTGTGTGCACCCGTTGTCGCACATCTCTTACGACGGTAGCCCCTTCTGAGGGCGCCAACAGGCCCGGGTTGCGCGTAGCGCGGCCCGGGTCCTTGTCTTGCCTAGGTAGGGAATATGGGGTATTCTGCCGGGACTATGGAACTCGCAGTAATCAAGACCGGCGGCAAGCAGTATGTCGTGTCCCCGGGCACTATCGTAAACGTCGAGAAGCTCGGCGCTCGTTCAAAGACCCAGGACCTTAAAAAGGGTGACACCGTCACCTTCGATGAGGTGCTTATGACCGACAACGGCTCTACTACGACCGTCGGTACTCCGGCTGTCTCTGGCGCTAAGGTCACCGGCACCGTCCTTATGGTCGGTCGCGAAAAGAAGGTTGAAGTCGTGAAGTACAAGGCTAAGAGCCGCTACCTCAAGCGCCGTGGTCATCGTCAGCCGTTTGTGAAAGTGAAGATAGACAAAGTTTCCTAAGCAACAACCCGCCGTACGGCGGGTTTTGCGTTATTGGATGCAACGTATAGGATGCGGGTTGGCGCGAAGTGCGCGTCGCTGCTAGATACGGAAGTTCCTGTGCAGATACAATTGAAGCTCAGACTACCAGTGCAAGCCATACCTGAACATCGCTGCACCGGGCTCTTTCGTCAGATTGAATGGGACGAGAGTACGGATGGTCGGCTACCAAGCACGGGCGAGGAGATGCAGGTCGCAGACGACCAATCACCACATGCATTTCTCGTCGTCGTAGCTGTCCGGCACTATCGGTGGCCTAATCGGACGAAGGTGCTCATCTTCCGTCTCGCTAGCTCCAGCCAGGTTTGGTATTACCTAGACCGTGCGGAGAAGGAGGGATGGACTCTCATCAAACAAGAGAAATGAGCGTAGCGGCCGCCCGGAACACTGGGCGGCCGCGACTCATTTACGTCTCCTTACGATTCTGTAAGGCCCCCGATAGCGTTTCAGCGTCTGAATACTCAAGTTCAGACCCTGTCGCAAGACCGCGACCAAGGGCAGTAATCTTTACGTTGCCACGATAGGGGAGCAGGAGCTGACGGAGGTGGTCAGTAGTATTCTCACCTTCGCTTGTCGCCGAAAGCGCGAGGATGAGTTCCTTTAGTCCTGCCTTGGCTCGTTTATCAACAAGACGCATAAGTTCGCGTTCGCGTATCATGCCTTTACCAGAAAGGGTGAGGACGCCGCCAAGCACAAAGTAGCGGCCTCTATAGGAGCCTGCACGCTCAAGCGCGATAAGGTCCTGGTCTTTTTCAACAACCAGCAGAAGCGAATCATCACGAGTCGCATCCGAACAATAGTTACAGAGTGGTCCGCTGCCGTTGGCATAGCGCATGCAGTCTGGACACTGACGGACATTTTCAGCAAGACGAGAGACAAGGTCAGCAACACGTGTGCGTTCGCCCTGTGGGAGATTCAACAAGTGATAGACGAAGCGGCGTGCCTGCCGGGGACCGATGCCGGGAAAGCGTTCAAAGGCACGAGCGAGGTCTTCAATGCGGTCCATTAGGTTTGAAACTCATCCGCCAAATCGCCATAGCCCTTTGTATCAAGTGACTGGAAGGAGGTGCGTTTATCGTCGAAGAAGAGCTCTACACGACCGGTTGGGCCGTTACGATGCTTCTCTACGAGAATCTCAGCAATATTCTGGCGATCACTGTCCGGGTTCGTACGGTCCTCGCGATGGATGAACATAACCACGTCGGCGTCCTGCTCAATGGAACCGGAGTCGCGAAGGTCAGAGAGACGTGGCTTACCACCGCGCTGCTCAACGGCACGAGAAAGCTGCGAAAGGGCAAGGACGGGAACGTTGAGCTCACGAGCAAGGCCTTTCAAGGAGCGGGAGATTTCAGTGACCTGCTGCACGAGAGAGTCGGAAGCTTTTGCACCGACCGGGGTCATGAGCTGGAGATAGTCGACGACGATAAGACCAATACCGCGCTCACGCTTCAGGCGGCGTGCGACCGCGCGCATCGCGAGGATGTTATTGCCTGGTTTATCGTCGATATAGATAGGTGCTTTCGAAAGCGTCTCGAGCGCGTCACGGATACGTCCAAAGTCATCTTCAGTGCGTACGGCACCGGTACGAATCTTCCACGAATCGACATAGCTTTCTGCCGCAAGCATACGGTCGACGAGTTGCTCGGAACTCATTTCGAGCGAGAAGATACCAACGGACACGCCGTGACGCACAGCAGCGTTTCGAGCGATATCGAGCGCGAGGGATGTTTTACCTACCGACGGACGCGCAGCGAGGATGATGAGGTCAGATGGATGCAACCCAGAGAGAAGGTTATCGAGTCCTGAAAGACCGGTAGGGACACCACGAATACCATCCTCTTTTTTAGAGAGTGCTTCGATGCGCTCCCATGCATCTTCAAGCTTGTCACCAATGTTTACGAACTTGTGTGCGGCAACCCCGTTACCAATGGCGTAAATACTTTTCTCAGCCTCATCTAGTACCTCATGGGTATCACGTCCTTCGTCGTACGCCGCTTCGGTGATGCCGTGTGCCGTATCAATAAGCGCGCGCATCACATACTTACGCGCCACAAGGTCTGCGTAGTGGGCGTAATTGCCCGGTGTTGGCGCCGCTTCAATGAGTTCAGCGATATACGCGCGACCACCAACACGTTCCAGTTCGCCACGTGCCTGAAGTTTTTCAGAAAGAGAGAGAAGGTCGATAGGCTCTCCGCGGTCGGAGAGCTCACGCATCGCTTCAAAAATGGTCTTATGCTTATCTGCATAAAACGAATCACTACGAATAGTGTCAGAGACGTCGTGGAGAACATCCGGTTTAAGGAGAAGCGCGCCAAGGAGCGCTCGCTCCGAGTCGAGGCTTTGGGGAGGGATGCGCGTAGCTCCAGAACTCATAATGGTCAGTATACGGTTCTATGCACGAGGGCGCACGGAAGGGGAATAGTGGACCAAATGTGCATTGTCTGTGGATAAAAAGGGGTATTGACAAATATATACACACATGCTACTCTTACACAGACCAGTTTTCTGTCAGTGTGGAGCTCACAGCTTGGTCGCTGTGACATTTGGAAGGATTAGTTAGGGGGATGAGTACTCAGCTCGTTCGCCCAGTGGCTTTGCGCCGCCTATACCCATCCAACTTCGCCCTTAGTATGCGTCTCGCCGGCAGGCAGGAGCATATCGCCTTCTGAGAGGCCAGCAAACAGCGTGGGTCGAATTCGCAAGAATTCGACCCCGTTTTGTTTTATTTTTTCTCTATGTTCGTACCGTGCTCGGTATCGTTCACCACGTATCCCATACCTTCTATCTGTCGTCGAAGCGCATCACTCTTTTCATATTCTTTTGCATTTCGTGCGACATCTCGTTCCTTACCAAGTGCGAGAACGGCTTCCGGAATAGTTTCTTTTTGAGGTGGCTGCGTAAGCGAGAGACCAAGGGCCTCATCGGCTGCTTCTATTACTCCCCATTTTTGAGCAGGAGTAAGAGAATGGTCAGCAAGGTCAGTGAACAGTGCTTTGAGTGCAGTTGGTGTTGCAAGGTCGTCGAGTACGGCGGCACGAATAATATCGCCACGCGCGGTGTCACCCTTTCCTCCTGAAGCCTCGCGCACCGTCGCCGCCTCTTTCCAAAGACGGTGTAGCGCGGTGTCTGCCGCTTTCAGTGATTCCCATGAGAAGGAGAGTGGAGATGAATAATGGGCCTGCATAAAAAGATAGCGAAGGGCGAGGGGATGGATGCCTTTTGCTTTAACGTCATCAAGCACGTACGTGTTGCCAAGCGACTTTGAGATTTTCTCGCCTTCAATCGTGAGAAACGCATTGTGCATCCAGAAACGTGCAAACGGTGCTTTCCCTGTCGCTGCTTCCGACTGTGCGATTTCGTTGTTGTGATGAATGGCGATGTGGTCCTCACCACCGGTATGAATATCGATAGTAGGGCCAAGGAGTTTTGTTGCCATGGCAGAACATTCGATGCTCCATCCCGGATTACCTTCTCCCCATGGTGAAGGCCATTTCTGTAAATCGTTTGGTTTGGCGGTGCGCCAGAGTACGAAATCACGAGGATGCTTTTTACCTTCGACCATCTCAACGCGTGCCCCTGCTTCTATCGCAACGTTTTTCTGGTTGCCGAGGATGCCGTAGGTGGGGAAGGTAGAGGTATCAAAGTAGACGCCGTCAGGAAGTACATACGCGTGCCCCCGCTTTAGCAAGGTCGCCGTCATCTCAATTTGTTCCTGAATGTAGTCGGTAGCGCGCGGGAAGCGGATATGACGCGTCTCGATACCAAGCGCACGAATGTCGGCAAGGTACTGGTTAGCGTATTTCTTTGCTATTTCTTTTGGCGACACCTGCTCACGGCTCGCACCAACCGCCATTTTGTCTTCGCCCTCATCTCCATCGCCAACAAGATGTCCTACATCAGTAATATTTACGACTTTCTGTACTTCATAACCCGCGAGAGCGAGTGTACGTGCGAGCGTATCAGAAAACACCGCCGCGCGAAGATTCCCGATGTGCTGTGGACCGTAGACGGTAGGACCGCATGAATAGAGCGTCACGCGCCCTTTCTTTTGTGAGACAAACGGTTCTTTCTTTCCCGAGAGCGTGTTCGAGAGACAGACCGGCAGCACTTTTTTTGAGAAGAACATGGCTATATCCACTTACGCAGACGCATAAAGAGGAGAAGGAGCAGCTCTACGATGAGCATGATGATGAGAATCAACCAGAAGTCGTGGGGGTGACCCGTGATTGGCTCGTAGTCGGTATGCATGCCAAACAGGCTCGCGATGAACGTAAGAGGAAGGAAGGCAACCGTGAGTACCGTGAAGATTTTCATAACCTCGTTCTGGGATGCAGAAAGAAGTGAGTCGTTGGTGGTGCGAAGCTCACGAGCAACGGCTCTAAACGATGCGACAAGCGCAGCAGCATGTGCTCGTTCTGCTTCAATGCGCGCAGCACCATGGGCAAACTTCTTTCCGAAGAAGCCAGTGACTGAAATGCTCTCAAGGAAAGACGTCAGTGGCTCGGTGTGGCGGATGAGCGTGGTTTCAAAGCGAAGAAGGATACGGCCAGCTTCAGAAATCGCACGAACCGTTCGTTTCTCTTTGCCAGAGAAAATATCGTTTTCAATACGGTCGAGGGTGCGAGCAATGCGTTCCGTTTCTTCACCCATAGCCGAATAGAGGCGACGAAGAAGACGTTCGACAAGGACCGCAGCGCCTCCTTCGGCAGGAATACCAAGCAACTCCTCTGCTTCAAACGCTTTATGGAGCGAAATGATAGAGCCAACGACTTCGTAGCGAACGGTGATAAGGAAGTTTTTGCCGACGATAATATCGATTTCCTGATTACGCGCGCCACCGGCTAGTTCAGCAGTAGGGAAGTGAAGGATGAGGTAGGCATAGTCAGTCGCCGCCACGAAGAGTGGGTATGGGGTAGGTGCGATGATTTCTTCCTCTATCTGTGGGTCGATATGAAATTCATCAACAACCGCACGAAGTTCCTCGCGGCTTGGCGATTCAAGGTCAACCCAGACAAGGCCGCCGCGTTCGTGACGGGTAATCATTACAGTTCAGTATACCCGGTTGTCTTCATGAAAAGTGGGTATTTCCACGCTTTCCTCATGGGTATGCATGCTACGATTTACGAAATGGATTACGAGCGGGACGAAGCTCCGGAGGATCGGAAGCGGATGCAAAACATGACAAAAATTGCCGCGGGCTTTGCGATTGTCGCTGTCCTCTCCTTTGCTGGCGGGTTTATTGTCGCGAACAAGAACCTCGACCTTGCATCAGCCGTACCGTTTCTCTCTGACGGTCTAGATGCAACACCAGACGCGTCTGCTGACCTCTCTGATTTCTGGAAAGTATGGAATACGCTCAACACACGCTTTGTACAGACGCATGGCTCGTCTTCGATACCAGAATCAAAAGAAAAGCTCTGGGGTGCGATTGAGGGACTCACGAAATCATTTGGTGACCCATACACCGTATTCATGCGCCCGTCAGACGCAAAGATTTTCACGGAAGATATCTCCGGTAACTTCTCAGGCGTTGGTATGGAAGTCGGTATCGGCAAGGAAGGTATTCTCACCGTTATCGCCCCAATCAAAGACACGCCAGCAGACCGTGCAGGTATAAAAAGTGGCGACCAGATTCTCTTTATCGACGACAAATCGACGGAAGGCATGTCGACCGATGAGGCGGTCAAGCTTATTCGTGGTGACAAGGGCACGACTGTTACGTTCCGCATCCTCCGCGCGAGTGAGCCCGTAGAGATTTCGGTAGTACGCGACACAATTAATGTGCCGACGATAAACAATAGTCTCGACCAATCGACCGGTGTCTACACCATTGCGCTTTATAGCTTCACCGCTAACTCGGCATCACTCTTTAATCGTGCACTCTCTGAGTTCCGTGCATCAGGCTCTCATCTTCTCCTCGTCGACCTTCGTGGCAACCCAGGTGGGTATCTTGAGGCTGCCGTAAAGATTGGCTCAAACTTCCTTCCCGAAGGCACGCTCGTTGTGACTGAAGACTATGAGGGTAACCAAGAAAACATTGAGCATCGCACTAGAGGTGGTGGCGGTGTGCCAGCGGGTACTAAGGTAGTGATTCTCATCGACCAGGGTTCGGCCTCCGCGTCTGAGATTCTTGCAGGTGCCCTTCAGGACAACAAGGCTGCGACGCTTATAGGTACTCGTTCGTTTGGAAAGGGGTCAGTACAGGAACTCGTTGATGTTGGCGGCGCATCCCTTAAGATTACGGTCGCGCGTTGGCTCACGCCGTCTGGTCGCTCTATTTCTGATGGTGGTCTCACTCCAGACATTGCAGTTGAACGTACTCAAGAGGACTTTGATGCGGGACGTGACCCGCAGAAAGAACGAGCCATACAGTTCTTGACCACAGGACAGTAAAAGAGGAAGCGCGCCCCGAAGGGCGCGCTTTCAGTTTGTTGCCGATGTTCACGGCGACGTCTAGCTGGCGACGGACGTGATGAGTTCGCGGTATGCGTTCTCCACGGTTGCACCGTTCATGACCCGTGGCACACCCAGCCGAAACGGCTCGACGAGCAGCCAGCGTTGCTGATTGCCATCACCCGGAAGATTCTCGAAGACGAGAATATGTTCCGGTGTCGTCGTCGGAAACCAGTTCTCGATGCGCTCGCGCACCTCGAGAGGACTGAGTTCGGACTCCCTGTCCAGCGCCGGAATGACGCTAATCTGCCGGTCAGCAGGGGTAGCGGCGTCTTTGCAGCCTGCTGTGTCGATAAGCTGAGCCTCATAGAGGCTGTCAGCGCCACGACGCACGGTAACCACCCGGGTGGGCAGCTTTTTCATGTTGAGTCCTGCGACTGCCGCGCGAACGGCAGCCATGAGAGACTCGTTTGAAGGCGAGGGCATCGTCATGATGCGTTGCTCCTTGTCTTGATGCCCTGCGCGTCCGGGGGGACGGCAGGGATTACGAGAGCGTACGCCAAGGTTGCTCGTATGGGAAGACCGTGTTGCGGAGAGGGTCGTTACAGGGTAGGATAGCCCCACTATGAAAGTCGTACTGCTTAAGGACATCAAGGGAACCGGCCGCGCTCACACCGAGGTCGAAGTTAAGGACGGTCACGCGTTGAATCTCCTCATCCCGAGGGGTATGGCGGTGCCTGCTACTAAGGCCGCACTTGCACAGGCTGAGCTTCGTGCAAAGCAGGTAGATGCAAAGCGCGAGCTCGATGCAAAGCTTATCGAGGAGCGCCTTGCGGCACTTACAGACGGCAAGATTCAGTTTGTTAAGAAAGCGAATGAGCAGGGTCACCTGTACGACGCGGTTGACGCAAAGGAAATCGCTGAGAAGGCGGCACTTCCTGTTGATGCTATCGCTATCGAGCGTCCCTTCAAGGAGGTAGGTACCCATGAGGTTCCTGTTGCCGTTGGCGACGCGTTCGGCCGCATAACGATTGAAATCGTCGCTGAGTAAGGCGACAAAAGAAAAAGCCCCGCATGTGCGGGGCTTTTTCTTTTGTGTCGCTTAGGCGACGACGCTGACTACTTTCTTCTGAGTAACGGAGCCGTCGAAGCGAGTCTTGCGCTTGGTAGCAAAGGAGACCTTGCCTGCGGTGACTGCGTAGAGGGTGTGGTCGTGGCCGACACGAACGTTCTTCCCAGCCTCAATCTTGGTGCCGCGCTGGCGGACAATGACCATACCTGCACGAGCTGCCTGGCCGTCAGCAAGTTTAACCCCGAGGTACTTCGGGTTTGAGGTATTTAGGTTTTTCGCGGTTCCGCCTGCTTTCGTTGATGCCATGGTGGTATATTTCTAACGTATGGCGATTATACCCCACGGGACCGACCACGGCAAGACCGAAGAGGAAGGCGTCTCTGGGGTGCAGAATGCCCCAAGAAAGGGGGTTCCAGAGGGATTTTTGACCCTCGCCGTCGTTGCGCTCGCGTCCTCCGCGAGCTTCGGATTGGGCTACATAACCGGAAGAGAGGGGGAGGAGGAGTCGGTTCGTATTGAGCAGGGGGTTGTTGAGGCACTGCCGGCTGCTGCGGTAGCCGCACCTCTCACCGCCAAAGAGACGCCAGCGAAAGCACCAAAAGCAAAGAAGGCAGAACCGGTAGGAACGGCAACTGAAGCGAATGGTGTCTACGTTGCATCAAAGAAAGGAACCAAATATCACCTCCCAACGTGCTCGGGCGCAAAGACCATGAGTCCGGAAAACAAGATTTGGTTTACGACAAAAGAAGAAGCGGAAGCCGCTGGATTTACGCCGGCTGCTAACTGTAAAGGTCTCTAATCGTATGTCGAAGTGGCTTGAGTGGGGAAGGAATAAGGCACCAAAGAAAACCTCTGCAGAGGCTGCGACGGAGTTCGTTCGAACGGCAGAACAGGAAGCGATGCTGGAGGTATACACAACGATGTGGGAGACGCGTGAGAAGGCGGTCAAAAATGCAGAACAGGTTATGGACACGATAGACCTATTTGCAGGACTTCTCCCGATGCCTGACCATATCGAACCAAATCATCCATTAACCGAAGCGGATATAGAGAATTTAGACAAAGTGACGTCGCTGTTTGCAAAACTAGCACAACATAAACGTGAGTATACGGTTGGTAGCAATGATCTCACGCCGTATCAGGATTTTGACGAGAAGGACCATAATGCTGAACATGAGCGCATTGATGACATTGTTGAGATAGAGGGCAAGGTCCGAAACATCATGGGTGAAAAGAGTACAGAGTATGCAGCGCTACAAGCAGCACATAACAAAATTATTGACCGTCTCAATGCGGTCACTAAGCGCGCATCGACGGTACAGGCAACGTATCGACTCGGTGCTCTTAACAGGCCC
>CAZWLE010000010.1:0-18450 GCA_964634305.1 uncultured Candidatus Saccharibacteria bacterium | reverse complement strand
GCACGGTTGAGCTCAAGACCAATGAAATTGTGACGGCTATTCACCGGGAACTGCGCGACATGATGAATGCGATACGTAAGGTGTTGCAGGAAACGCCACCGGAGCTTGCAAGCGACATCATCGACAACGGCATTATTCTCACGGGTGGTTCGTCACAGCTGCGCAATATGCCAGAACTTGTCTTCCGTCGCACGGGCGTTGAAGCCAAGCTCGCCGACAATGCGTATTTCTGTGTGGCGCGCGGTACGGGGGTAGCGCTCAAACATCTCGACACCTATAAGAAATCGATTCTTTCGAAGAAGTAAGGTATGGCACATGCGTACTTCGTCATAGGAAGGGCGGAGGAGGGAATAGAAGCAGCGCTTCGTTTTGGCGAGAAGACACTAGGTTTTCAAAAAGGTGATAGGGACATGCTCGTCCTGCGGTACTCGTTGTTCTCGGTAGAAGAGGCACGTCGTATTGGAGAGTTAGTGAGTCGTGCGCCGCTTGGCAACAACGGCAAGCTCATCGTCATTGCCGCAGAACGACTCTTCCATGAATCACAGAATGCACTTCTAAAAGTATTTGAAGAACCCACCGAAGGCACCACACTCGTATTGGTCGTACCAAGTGAAGGCATTATCTTACCAACGCTCCGCTCGCGACTTCTTGCACTTCCTGGAAAGCAGGAGCGAGTACTCTCTGAACTTGCGCAGGAGTTTATCGACAAGCCAACGCGTCGTGCGAAAGTCATTGAACTTATTCTTGCGCGTGCAAAATCAGATAAGCCAGAAGAGAAGCAGGGTGCTCGTCAGGATGCGCGTGAACTTATTGAAGGAGTAATGCGTGCAACGTACGAGACCAATCGTGAGACACCACGCCCCGAACTTGCCGCACTCCTGGTGGACCTTAATGCCCTTATGCCAGTTATGTTTGACCGTTCTGCGCCGCTTAAACCCATTCTCGAGCACCTTACGATAGTGGTACCGAAGAATTTGACAAATTCTATATAAGTTGTAGTATTGGTTCGCTGGCGTAAGTTGTGCCAGCTGTTGGACTGGAGTACGGAACATGAACGGTTTAGTGGACCCGACCAAGCTCGCCCCAATCTCCCGCGCGGAGTTTGAGGCTCAAATCGGTCGGAAGCTTCCCCCTAATGCCCGAGGCCGCGACTACAATATCCGCAACTACAACGAGCGTGAGCTCGCTGAACGCTTCAAGCACACGATCATGCAGGTGATCATGAGCGCCTTCCAAAAAGGGGAGGCACCGAAGCAGCTCAATACCGCCGAGGAAGTCCTGTCCCTCGACGCGAACGGCGACCTGCAATTCTGGCTTACCGTCACCGTTAACCAAGCGGCGGCGAACCAGATGGGGGCTCTCAACTTCCCCTTCAACAAGGACGAGGATCAGGGTGCGTGCAAAGGCGTCACGATGCTGATGACCCACGAATGGGCCAAGCTGAATGCCGAACGAGCCGCTGGGGGCAAGCCAAAATTGACTATGCCGACCCTGAACTTCAATGCGCTTCCTCGGAAGCAAAAACCCCAGCAACCAGGGGCGGCCGCGGCGCAAGCCGGTGATGCTGCGAAAGCGGCAACTGGGGCCTCACCGCCTCCGTCTGTTACCAAAGTCTAAGTCGACTTTCAGCACCGCTGTGACGGTAGGACGCAAGTCCGCGGGGGGACCGAAAGGTTCCCCCGTTTCTACATCTATCCTCACCTAACTATTTCTGCAGTGGATACGGAGTATATAGTGTGTAAAGACGCACGCATCTATGAATAACAAGTCTCCAGAGTCGTTCTCGAACAAGGACGCTGCAAGCAAGCAGCCAGAGCCTGATGCTTCATTTTTTGATGATATATCAGATGAACAGAGAGAAATATTGAACGATGTGTTTGGTAGTGCAGAGGTAGAAGTTCCAGCCAACATAGATACTTCTCATGATGAACAGAACAGCTCTCTTGAATCGGCTGGAGATTACGAGTTTTCAGGAGAGTCAGTAGTCTCTGAAGAAGAGTCAGCAAGTATGAATGCGGTCTTTGAAGGTTCAACTCCAGCTCCCTACAAACTCTCGCCAGTGGAACGCACAGCAATTATGGAAAGCGCACGACTTCGGTCGCCGTCGCTCTCTATTCCAGAAAGTGCACGAGAAGGTGTCGCAGAGCTAATTACTGCGTTTGATACGAAGCGAGACGAATTTCTTGCACTCCTTGAAAGCGGTACGAATGGCGCAGCTCGTAAGGAAAAAGAACGTGCATACATTGAGGCACGTAACACGCTTCTCTTTGCTGTTATTCGTTCCTATCAGATTGACCGTACGATAGGGAGAGGAGAGATAAAAAATGGTCGTGCCACAGAGTCGCTCTATCAGAATTTCATTGACGAGGAAGAACAGGTATTGCGAACAACAATGCCTATTTCTGATAACGAGAGTCTTAACTTGAAGCGTTCACTCACTGAAGATGCGCTTCTTTTGAGTACGTTCAGTGAACAACTGCTGCGTAACGCGGAGCCTGATGAACAGTCGTTTTATCAGGCTCTACTTAAACCAGAATTTGGAATCGTCGAGGTAGGTCTTGGTAAGGGTGGTACGGAGCGTGTACGTGCATTACAAGAAGCACGACTTGCGCGCTTTGCGGCAGAGTCTGAGCGTGCTGCAGGTGGGACGTCTAAAGGGCTTAACGAACGCCTTGCTACCGCTCGTAAGGTATATACCAAAGAAAAGGCCGCTATTTTTAATGAAATTGATGAGCTCGTAAAAGAACAAGACAGCCGCGACATCGATACCCTCATTGAGAATGCAAAAGCAGAGGACGTGGTAGTAGAGGCTGGACTTCGGGTACAGCGTCTTTCAAAAGAAAAGCGCACGCGTCACGCACCATTTGCAGCACTCATGACGGCAGTAAGTGGTACGGGTAAACATGTACGTAACGCTATTGGGGCCACTATCGCGCTCTTTGGGGTACAGGTAGCAGGAGACCTTACGGAGCCCGCTCAGCCACAGTGGACGTATGAGCAGGCGCAGCCAGGAACAAAAGAACCTGCTGCATCTTCGGCAGAGCGACAGACGAGCTACTCAACTGAAGTACATCGCCACGGTGCAGCTAAAAGCTTTGAAGCACTTTTGTCGATTACCGATGCCGACACTCGCGCACGCCTCATGGAAGCACTTCATATTAAGGATGGTCCTATAGAGCAGCAGGCATTTGTGATGGCGCGTGACCTCGGCTTCATGTCGAGTTTGCGCGAAGACGCAAGTCGCCGTAGTGAAGCGGGTGACCTCCTCACAAGTGAGGACCTTGCGCTTATACGTCACGCTCCCGACCCAGGCGTACCTGAAGGTAGTTTCCATTTGGAGAACGGTGGTCGCAAACTCGTGTTTACGCCAAGAGGAGGTGAGCCACGGGTGCTGCTTGATACGGAGCGTGCTGAACCCATTGAGCGCTTTCACGAATAATGCATGAACTCTGTCTCTCATCGTGCGAAAGCCTATGCTGCAGCATCAGCACTTCTTGCGGCAGCATTTTTGGAAGAGCTACCAGAAGAAAAGCTTCCGTTACTCGACAAAGCGCTTGCGCGCGGGGGAGAGGCCATAGACCGTTTTCTCGAAATAGAGCAGGACACGCTCGCGAAGGCGATACAGTCACTAACCTAATGATATGAGCGAAGGCATCCACGAATCACCACGAGAGGAATCAGAACTACTGGCAGCACCGGCACGTCTCAAGATTCAAAAAGTGCTTGAAGAACCTGGCTACTATCTCGTGCGTAACGAGCGAGATGAAGAAAGTACCATTCATATTGCGACACCCCTTCGGGTGTACGAGCCTGGTGCTATTCTCTTGTTCGAATTCGTCTCACCCCTGCGCATTCGTGCAAAGACGAGTGGAAAGGAGTTTCTTGTACGGTCAGGCAGAGTAGACGTGGCGTCCAAGAACCCGTCAGAGTATGAGAAGGATGCTGAATCGTACGCTTCTCTCACGGCCCCACTTGGGGTACCAAACGAAACGCTAACGGCGTTTCTGACGACGCGTCAGGCGTATGAGACATACGCTATGTCACGTAATAGAGACAGTGAGGAGGACGCGAAATTAGATGAGCGACGTACGCGCTTCTATGCGGCTCGTAAGGCACTTCTTGACGCTGTAGCTGGCGCTACCGGTACTGAGGCACTCATGCGCCGCCTTAAGGACGACGAAACCGATATTGATGAGTACGACGCGGTCGAAGAACCACTCGGTGACACGCCGTAGGAGGGAGGCGCTCACTGCGCTCTCGCGCTATACTTCCCGGCATGGCATACGATTTCAAAAAGCTCACAGCAGGGATTAAAGAAACAGAAGAATGGCTCTCTAGAGAGTTTTCGGGCATTCGTACCGGACGTGCATCAACCGCTCTTCTTGAGGGTGTGAAGCCAGAAGTATATGGCGCTCGAACGCCCCTTCAGCAGGTAGGGTCTGTATCGGTTGAGGATGCACGCACTATTCGTATCGTGCCGTGGGACAAAACCGCATCAAAAGCGGTAGAGAAGGCAATCACGGAAGCTGATCTTGGGGTGTCCGTCACGGTCGATGACCAGGGACTTCGTGTCATCTTCCCTGAACTTACCGCTGAGCGTCGCACGATGCTGCAGAAGCTTGCGAGCGGTAAATGCGAAGAAGCAAAGGTGACGCTTCGCGGTCATCGCGGAGAAGCGATAAAAGATATTGATGCTGCTGAAAAGGAGGGTGGTATGGGTGCAGACGAAGTGAAGCGTCTTAAAGAAGAGGTGCAGAAAATGATTGATGCGGGCAATACGTCGCTTGAAGCTTCACTTAAAAAGAAGCAGGAAGAAATCTCGAATTAATGAGCGTCATCGTATTTATACTCGTACTGGTCGCGCTCATTGTGGTCCATGAGCTTGGCCACTTCTTTGCCGCTAAGTGGAGCGGTATGCGTGTTGATGAGTTTGGTCTTGGCTACCCGCCGCGCGCGGCTACCATCGCGCGTCATAAAGGTACTGATTACACCCTCAACTGGTTGCCGTTTGGAGGGTTTGTAAAGATATACGGTGAGGACGGGCACGAAGGCGCTGCTGCGCCTGCTGATTCGTTTGCAGGTAAACCAAAACACTTGCAGGCGTTGGTGCTCTTTGCGGGTATTGCCATGAACATCCTGCTTGCGTGGGTGTTGCTTTCATTCACACTCGCGATTGGTATGCCGCGTGCCTTGGATGAGCACGAGATACCGCTTGCTGCTGATGCGGAGCTCATTGTCTCGCGCGTGGTTGAAGGAACACCAGCGGGAGATGTAGGACTTAGACAAGGTGACGTGATTGTGGCCGGTACAGCAGGTGACCAATCCTTCACCAGTGCATCCCCGGAAGCGTTCACAAATTTTGTTGCAAGTACGAATGGCACCCCTATTTCGCTTGAAGTGGAGCGGGGGACTGACGTTCTTTCTCTCACGGTTACGCCAGAGCAGGGCATCGTGCCAGATGATGCGAATCGGTATGCGCTTGGCGTAGGAGTAGGTGCAGCAGGCACGGTACCGGTACCAATACTACAAGCACCGATTGAAGGTGCGGTTCTAACCTACGCTGCAACCGTGCAGATAGCCGTAGGTCTCGTGCAATTCTTTGCAGGGGTGTTTACGTTTTCCGCAGACCTCTCTGATGTCTCAGGACCGGTTGGTATTGCAGGGGCAGTAGGGGAGGCGTCCTCCACCGGTCTGTCTTCACTCCTTACGCTTATGGCGGTGATTTCTATTAACCTCGCGCTTATCAATCTTCTGCCTATTCCTGCACTTGATGGTGGACGTCTCCTCTTTGTGCTCATTGAAGCCATCACTCGTAAGCCTATACCGGAGAAGTTTTCTGGTGCCCTGAATGCCGCAGGCTTTGCTTTCCTTATCCTTCTTATGGTGGTCGTCACGGCATCCGACATCTGGAAACTTGTGCAGTAGTTCTAGTTGCAGCTTAAGAGGGATGGCGCGATACTAGCGTCTATCAGGAAACAACGTTGGAGTTTTCCATGCTCGTTCGTTCACTGTGTCTCGTGCTTGCGCTCGCAAGTGCACCCGTCGCCTACGCGTCGCCCGGTTTGCAGGGTGAATACGGTTCCGACCAAACGGAGCCGCTCTGGAGGGAATTCATCGACAGTAGCTGTCCCAGAACGGGACGCAACGTCGCTGAAATGAATCTCCTGAACCGAGGGTTGTACGAGAAGATGACCAGCGAGGAAATTGATCGGGAGGTGGTGATTTATGTCGCTGCTTGCCGTGCCAACTTGCCGGTCTTCTTCGACACGTACGTAGAGCCGTTATTGTCAGCACTCGAGGAGGCGCCCCCATGAGGGGCGCTTTTCCACATCTATCCCTTTCTATACTTGACAAATACCCATATTTGGTAGTATAATATACACAAGCGATTCTGCGGCTTAACAGCAGAACTTCAGGGTAACGATGCCCTGATGAGCATGGGGTAACACCTATGAAAGCTCGTACGATTTTGGTCGCTCTGGTGTTGCTGGCGTCACCTGCGTTCGCGCAGGAGGCACAGCCGCCGGCAGCGGACGCGGACCTGACGGTTAAGATTGCGTTCTGCGGTGCCTACGTTCAGCGCCTCGCTGACCTGACGCCCCCGCTTGAACAGCAGTCGCTCGAAGACGCCGACACGGAACGCGCGATGATGGATTTCTGCGTGCTCGACCCGCAGGAGTTCGTCGAGGCCCACCCGCTCAAATGAGCGACCAGACCCCGAGCTTGCCGGCGCTTCCGAAAGGGGCGCCGGCACTGCGTTATATACCCACCCTTTTGCCCTGGCCTCCTGCCAGGGCTATACTAATACAGCAATGAGGCAACGGGCGCTTTTCACGAAGACACGGCGCGAGGCGCCGTCTGATGAGACTGCGAAGAATGCGCAGCTCCTTATTCGTGCCGGCTACGTTCATAAAGAAATGGCAGGCGTGTACTCGTATTTGCCACTTGGGTACAAAACACTCCAAAACATCGTGCAGGTTATTCGCGAGGAAATGGATGCAACCGGCGCGCAGGAAATGATTATGACTGCGCTCCAGGACAAGGAGCTATGGTCACGCACGGACCGGTGGGATGACGAGAAAGTTGATAACTGGTTCAAGACGTCGTTTAAGTCTGGTGGCGAAACTGGTCTTGCGATTACGCATGAAGAGCCGTTAACGCGCATCATGACGGACCATATCTCTTCATACCGTGACTTGCCAAAGAGTGCGTATCAGTTCCAGAACAAATTCCGTAACGAGCTGCGTGCAAAGTCTGGCATCATGCGTGGTAAGGAGTTCCTCATGAAGGACCTCTATACGTTTGCAAAAGATACGAAGGAACACGACGCGCTCTATGCACGTATGCGCGAAGCGTATGTAAACGTATTTGAACGCGTTGGTCTTGGAAAGGAAACATACGTTACGTTTGCGTCTGGCGGCATTTTCAGTCCATTTTCTGAAGAGTTCCAAACACTCTCTGACGCTGGTGAGGACATTATTTATATAGATGAAGAGAAGCGTATCGCGGTTAATAAAGAGGTATACAACGATGAGACGCTTAAGACCCTCGGTCTTTCAAAAGAGACTCTTGTTGAGCGCAAGGCCATTGAGGTTGGCAACATCTTTAGTCTCGGTACGCGGTTCTCAGAGCCACTTGGTCTTACGTACACCGATGAAAAGGGAGAGCGCACCCCTGTAGTGATGGGTTCCTATGGCATTGGGCCAACACGGCTTATGGGTGTCATTGTTGAAGTCCTGTCTGATGAGAAGGGTATTGTCTGGCCAGAATCCATTGCGCCATTCCGTTTCCACCTGCTTAGTCTGGTTGCAGATGAAGCAACGACGGCATTTGCCGATACGTTGTATGAAGATATGCAGAAGAAGGGTATGACGGTCCTCTATGACGACCGCGAGGTGCGTGCGGGTGAGAAGTTTGCCGACGCTGACCTTATGGGTATGCCGTGGCGCGTGAACGTCGGACGCGATGCTGTAAATGGCAACGTTGAACTTATCAATCGTGCGACGGGTGAGACGAAGGTCGTGTCTCGTGAGGAGCTTCTAGCGATGTAAGACGATGGCAAAGAAAGGAAAAAAGATTTCTAAGAACTCACTTTTCTCAACCGACATCGGCATCGATTTGGGTACGGCAAACACCCTAGTGTATGTACGCGGTCGCGGTGTCGTTTTGAACGAACCGTCGGTCGTCACTATTAATGACAAGACGGGGCAGGTAGTCGCGATAGGACGCGAAGCAAAGATTATGCTCGGCAAAACGCCGCCGCACGTGCGCGCGGTGCGTCCGTTGTCTCGCGGCGTTATCTCAGATTTTGAAGTGACTGAGGAACTGCTCGCGTATCTCATACGAAAAGCCCAAGGTGACAAGACGCGTCTGTTTGGTCCACGTGTGGTAATTGGCGTACCAACAGGTGTCACGAATGTTGAGAGTCGCGCGGTAAAAGATGCAGCACTCGCGTCGGGAGCAAGAGAGGTCTACATCATCGAAGAACCAATGGCGGGCGCGATTGGTGCCAAGCTTCCAGTGAACGAGCCAGTAGGTACCATGGTGCTCGATATTGGTGGCGGTACGACCGACATTGCCGTCCATGCACTTGGCGGCACCGTTGCGTCAAAGAGTTCACACGTTGCCGGTGACCATTTCAATGACAACATCATCGACTACGTACGCAGTGAATTTGCACTCGCAATCGGTGAGAAGACAGCAGAAGACGTGAAGATTGATATTGGTGCCGTGCTTCCTCTTGAAACGAAGCTTGAGCGTCCAGTACGTGGTCGTGACCTTGCGACCGGTCTTCCGCGCGAAATCATCATGACGGATGCGCATGTACGCGAAGCACTCCAGCCGTCTATGGATAAACTGCTTGAAGCATTGAAAGAAGTTATTGAGGCAACACCGCCTGAGCTCCTGTCTGATGTACTTGAGCGCGGCGTTACGGTGTTTGGTGGTGGCGCACAGCTTCGTGGTCTTCCTGAACTTCTCTCAAAGATGCTTGGGGTACCAGTGTATGTAGCCACTGACCCTCTTACGGCAGTCGTGCGCGGTACCGGTATTATCACCGAAGACCCATCAATTTGGAGTGCCGTATTCATAAACGAAGATGCAATCCTTCCGCAGAGCTAGGCGTCCACTCTCGCCAACGACGGGTCTCGCCCTCCTTGTTGCGGGCGTCATCCTTCTTATCGTTCTCATCATTCGATTCTTTGCTCCTGCTACGTTTACGGCTTTGTCAGCGCCACTGTGGCAGTTTGGTACGCAATTTGGCAGCGGTGGTGCGTCCGGCGCACGTCTTGCAGAACTAGAGAACGAGAATGAGGCACTCAAAGCAGAGCTTGCTGCAAGCAAAGCAAACGCAACCCTCGCGCAAGAGCCGGGGGTCGTGGCGAATGTCATCGCACGACCGCCGCTCGCTCCCTATGACGTGCTCGTTATTGATAAGGGAACTGATACGGGAGCGTATGACGGTATGCGCGTGTACGCTCATGGCGTACCAATAGGCGTCATTGAGAGCGCGAATCGTACGAGCGCGAAGGTGGCACTCTTTTCGGCGCCGGGCAAAGCGACCGAAGGATGGGTAGGGGTTGAACGCGTACCAGTCACGCTCCATGGCGCTGGTGCAGGCGCATACCGCGCTGACCTGCCGCGTGAAGCTGCTATTGCTGCGGGTGATGCGATTTATCTTCCGGGTGAGGGGCTCATGCCAGTGGGGTATGTTATTCGCGTTGAGACGCACCCGTCTGCGCCGCGAGCGGTGGTGTTTGTACGCCCAACCGTGAATGTCTTCTCGCTCGTTTCAGTGTCGCTCTCTGCAAGCCCTGCACCATGATGCGTGTTGTGTTTGGCGCGGCTGCGCTCCTCTCACCGTTCATGTTCCCGTATCCGTTTACCATGCTGCTCTCATTTGTGGCGTCGCTCTATTTCCCACCCCTTGGATTCCTAGTAGGCGTTCTGACCGACTTTCTCTACTACACTCCAAGTGCCTTTCCTGTACCGCTCGCGACCGTGCTAGGAATCTTCATCTCCGTAGGGGCCTTCTTCATGCAACGATTCTTGAAAGCGCGTATTATGAACTAGATGAGGTTTGGCAAGAGAAAGCACCGCGAAATGAATCCCGAGGATATCTTCCTCGATTCCTCGAACCTACCTGGCTTTGATGCATCGCGCCTTGAGGGACGCCTTGAGCGTCCTATTGGGCGCACGGCTTTTCTAGGGCTTTCACTGGTCACCGCGTTTCTCTTTATTGGCTTGTTCGCGCAGGCTGCAAACCTTGAACTCGTGAAGGGATCTGCGTATGCCGAACAAAGCGAACGAAACCGCCTGCGACCTGAAATTATCTTTGCGGAGCGTGGCGCGATAACAGACCGCAATGGGGAACCGCTCGCGTGGAATGAAGCGGGAGATGAAGGTTTTCCAAAGCGCGTGTACATGCATCCTGGGTTTGGGCATGTGCTCGGGTACGTGTCGTATCCAGAAAAGGATTCGTCCGGAAACTATTACGAAACGGAAATAGAAGGTGTCGCGGGTATCGAACGTGCCTTTAATAGCAGCCTTGCAGGTACCAACGGCACGCTCCTTATTGAGGAAGACGCAAAGGGGAATATTGAATCGCAGGGCTCTATTGTGCCAACCGTAAACGGAGAGACGCTCCCGCTTTCCTTGGACTATCGCGTGCAGCAGGCGTTCTATGAATCCATAAAGGAGGTGGCTGACCGTATTCCCTACAAAGGCGGCTCGGGCATCATCATGGATGTTGAGTCAGGCGAACTTATTGCACTCGTCTCTTATCCTGAATATGACCCGAACGTCCTTGCGGCAGGGTTTCCTGCTGACGTCATTAGCGGATACGCTACTAATCCACGTGAGCCATATCTCGACCGCGCCGTATCGGGTCTCTATACGCCAGGTTCTATCGTAAAGCCGATGCTTGCCGCGGGTGCGTTTAACGACGGACTCATCAGTCCGGATAAGATAATTGTTTCAACTGGTTCTATTTCCATTCCAAATCCGTACGACCCATCACGCCCCTCTATCTTTAAGGACTGGAAGGCACTTGGTCCAATGAATATGCGAAGTGCAATTGCCTACTCCTCCGACGTCTACTTCTATTCCATTGGTGGCGGGTTTGGTGACCAGAAGGGTATGGGTATTGAACGGTTGAAGCACTGGTATGAAGCGTTTGGCTTTACTGATATCACGGGTATTGAAATAGAGAATGAAAACTCGGGCTTTATTCCAACGCCCCTATGGAAGGAAGAGACGTACGAAGACCCGTGGCGCGTTGGTGATACCTACAACACCTCTATCGGTCAGTATGCCGTGCAGGTAACGCCACTTGAGGCAGTGCGCGCGACCGCGGCGATTGCAAACGGTGGTACGCTCCTGCGTCCTACGCTTATTCATGACGACGTTCCTGAAGGACGCAGTATCGATATTTCACAGGAATCACTACGCATTGCGCGCGAAGGTATGCGCATGGGCGTGACGGAAGGTACGTCGGTGGGTCTTAATGCGCTCTCCTATGTGAAGGCCTCGGGTAAAACGGGTACGGCACAGCTTGGTGTAAATAACGAGTGGTACAACACCTGGGCGGTGGGGTTCTGGCCGTACGACAATCCAAAGTATGCCTACGCCGTTGTTATGGAGCGTGCACCGGCAGGAACGGCAATCGGCGGTATTTATGTGATGAGCCAGACCTTCTCAAAGATGCGTCAAACGGCGCCGGAATACTTCGGGATTCTCCCCGATTGACGCAGAGGCGCCCACCCGTACAATAGGGAAGCTTTACTATTACGTCTCTTTCAATGACCGACCAGGAAACGGTTCTTTCGCAGGAAAAGTTTGATGAACTCGCTAAGGAGCTTGAGCACCTTAAGACGGTGCGCCGCTCTGAGATTGCGAAGAACCTTGAGTACGCTCGTTCGCTTGGTGACCTCTCGGAGAATGCCGAGTATCAGGAGGCACGCGAATTGCAGGCTGCTACCGAAGAGCGCATCCGCAAGCTCGAAGAGCTCGTGAAGCGCGCCCACATTGCAACCGACAACAAGAAGAAGGATGTCGTTGGCTTTGGTTCTAAGGTCACGATTGCAAAGGAAGGTGCTGATGCGCACGAATACACGATTGTTGGTAGCGAAGAAGCAGACATGCGCGAGCGTAAGCTCTCACACGTGTCGCCCCTTGGTGCGGCACTTATGGGCAAGAAGAAGGGAGATACCTTTACCTTCGAGACGCCAAACGGAAAGCAGACGTATACGGTTCAGAAGGTTAGCTAACATCCACAGAAAAACAAAACGGGCCCGCATGTGCGGGCCCGTTTGCGTTTAGGGGAGCTACATCATATGGAGCCAGTAGCAAGGCCCCAAAGGAACGTCCAGACGAACCCCACACAGCTGAGGCCGAAGACCCCGAGCAGGATGAGCCCGCCGGTGGGGCTAAGCGTGGCGAGATGTGCGACGGCTGCTAACGCGACTGCGAGCAGCATGAAAAAAAGAGCAAGGCGCAGCATGCTGTTCTCCGGATGCCGTGTCTGTAACGACGACGGGTACTCTAGCTATACCTTGGGACCAGGAAAACGCAAGGATACGCTCGTTCATGTTAGGATGCCCTCATGTTTTGGGCAGACCGTATAGCCGTTGAAATACGCGAGCGCGCCAAGAAGAGCGGGCCACTTGTCATACGTGACGAGAAGACTCTGTCGGGCCGGGTGCACATTGGCTCCATGCGCGGCCTTGCTATTCACGGCCTCGTGGCTGAAGTCTTGAAGGAGCAGGGTGTGGAGAATCGTTTCCTCTGGGAACACAACGACTTCGACCCCTTTGATAGCATTCCGCCATTTCTTGATGCTGACCGTTACCGAGAGCATCTTGGGAAGCCGCTTTATACGGTTCCGTCTCCTGTAGAAGGGTATGCAAACTTTGCAGAATTTGTGGGTGCAGAGTTCGTAGCCGCGCATGAAAAAGCAGGTTTTTATCCTGAGTACTACCGTCTCTACAGCGACCTCTACCAAACAGGAAAGATGGATGAGTGTATGCGTCTTGCACTCACTCACGCTGCGGATATTCGACGCATCATGAAGGAGGTGTCGGGCTCGCAGAAACCGGAGGAGTGGCTTCCGGTATCAGTCGTGTGTGAAAACTGCGGCAAGATGATGACGACGCGTGCCTATGACTTCGACGGTGAGACCGTTGGGTACTCGTGTGACAAGTCGCCAGATGAGTGTGTACCGTGTGGCCACACAGGACGTCTTGCACCTTGGAAGGGTGCTGCAAAATTGTTCTGGAAAGCCGAGTGGGCAGCCAAGTGGAAAGTGGTAGGCGTTGATATTGAGGGCGCAGGTAAAGACCACTCAACGAAAGGTGGGTCGCGCGACGTGTCTAAGCACATTGCAAAAGAAGTATTTGGTGCCGATGAACCGTTTGATATTCCGTACGAGTTCTTCCTCATTGGCGGCAAGAAGATGTCGAGTTCAAAAGGACGAGGCTCAACCGCGAAAGATATGGCAGACCTCTTTCCGCCAGAAGTGTTCCGTCTCATTCTCTTGGGCAAGGAACCGATGCAGCAGATAGATGTCGACCCTGAAGGAGACTCTGTACCGCGCATGTATGACTGGTATGACGAACTCGCTGAGAAAGTACGTCAGGGCGTTGCTGATGACCAGACCCGTCTCTATGCACTCTGTCAGCGCCCTGAGCGACAAGCAGAAATTCCTGCACCATGGATGATGCGTTTTCGTGAGGTGGCCTTCATTGCTCAGATGCCCCATCTCAACCTTCGGGTAGAAGCGGAAGCCGTAAAGGGAAGTGCATTGACGGCAGACGAGGATAGGCTGCTTGCTGAGCGCGCGGAGTATGCAAAGTTCTGGCTCTCAACCTACGCTCCAGATGAGTTCAAATATGTATTGCAGGAAACGATGCCGGCCGTCGAACTCTCAGAGACGCAGAAGAAAGCACTGACTGTACTGCATGATTTCATGGCAGAAGCGCCGCGAACGGGAGAGGAGTTGCACTTGAAGCTTCATGAGATGAAGACGGAGGTTCCTATTGAGCCAAAGGAGCTCTTTAGTGCGCTCTACCGTATTTTCTTGGGACGTACGTCGGGACCAAAAGCAGGGTGGTTCTTGTCGGTGCTGCCTTCAGAGATTGCCCTCGCGCGGTTGAAGGAAGCAGTGAAATAACAAACGGGCGGTCCGAAGACCGCCCGCGTTAAATCAGACAGAGATGATGAATCTCAGTCAGGGATAGCGCCGTACCGCTGTTCGTAGATTTTGTCTACGAATTTCGGGACGCTTTTGAGCGCTTTTTGAAAACGCACTTCGGACTCGTGATAGCGAACACCCACCACAATACCCGCTGGCCGGAGCCAGGGGTGAGGTTCGCAGATGAGGTGTTCGTTCGGCCGCCGAATGTCGAGCACCCTGACGTACATGTCGAAGGTGCTTTTCGGTACGCTGATTACCGCGACGGAACGCGCAGGTGCCTCTGCTTCCAGTCCCAGAAACAACGCCTCTTCTATCAGTTTTTTATTTCGAAGATGCATCACCACTCGATAGGCGAGTGGGTCAACAGTCTCCGAACGACTGACATAGACGAGTGGCATGCTCTTCTCCCTTGTAGCCCATAGGCTGCTGAAATGTGCTACGACGCGTGCATACGCGAAGCGAAAACCCCAACCTTTCGGTCGGGGTCTCGCTTGAACTCTCTGCTTTTTCCTTATGCTCTGACTGGAGAAAGCTCAAGCGAGACCCCGACCTCCGTAAGGAGGCGCTTAATTAGCGTGAGGGTGCGAATCGCCTGAGTCATGTACAAGAGTTACCTTACGCCGGACCCGGGTGGTGTGTCAATGAGTTTTCCCCGCTATCCACACACCTTTGTGGAGGGTAGTGGGGCAGAGTGTCATATACTTACCTACTAGTGGGATGAAGTGGGATATGGTCTTCTCCCTTCATGCCACCCTTCTTCTTCACGAAACGCCCCCTCTTGTATGTTCATCGGCGAATACCGACACACTTTCGACGCAAAGAACCGAGTGTCCCTCCCTGCAAAATTCAGGAAGGACCTCGGGGCTTCCGTCGTAGTGACCCGCGGATTCGACCGTTGTCTTTTTGTGTACGCCAAGGCCGCCTGGAAACAGGAAGCAGAGAAAATAGCAAAGCACTCGGTCGCAAGCTCCAAAGGCCGCGGCCTTGCTCGTCTTATGCTTGCCGGTGCCTCTGAAGCAGAGGTAGACACGGCCGGTCGCATACTCGTGCCGGATTACCTTAAGTCGTTTGCCGGTCTTTCTGACAAAGCCGTCATTGCTGGTGTTTCTGATCGTATCGAGCTTTGGGATGAGGACGCATGGACGACGTACACCGCGTCTATAGAAAAGGACGCTGACTCACTCGCTGAGCAGTTTGCTGAATAAGGTATGAGCGAGAACCTACACCAGAGCGTTTTGTTACATGAAGCACTAATGGAGCTCGCGATAGCTCCTGGAGATGTGGTAGTAGACGCTACGGTGGGTGGCGCGGGACATTTTAAGGCCATTATGGAAGAGCTCGATGGGAATGGCGTTCTCGTTGGTATTGATGCTGACCATGGTGCTATAGAGCGTGGCAACGCGGCTGCAGCCGGGGCTCGCTCTGCGGTACATCTTGTTGAGGGGAACTTTCGTGACCTCAATACCATTCTCGATAAGGTTGGTGTCTCGACTATATCTAAGGCGCTCTTTGACCTTGGGTGGAGTGCATATCACCTCTCTTCTGGTCGCGGTTTCTCTTTCAAGGTGGATGAGCCACTTCACATGACGTATGGCGAGCCAGTAGCAGGGAAGACTGCGGCAGATATGGTGAACACCGCAAGTGAGGAAGCACTCGCTGACCTCTTGTTCTCACTTGGTGAAGAGCGCTTTGCTCGTCAGATTGCGCGCGGCATTGTTGCGCGCCGTGCCGAGTCCCCAATTGTAACGACGAATGACCTTGTCTCCGTCATTCTTTCTTCGACGCCAGGCTGGTACCAGCATCGTCGTATTCATCCAGCTACTAAGACCTTCCAGGCACTTCGTATCGCCGTTAACGATGAGCTCGGTGCGATTCGTGACGGTCTCTCTGCGGCGATTGCACGTCTCTCGCCAGGTGGTCGTATCGCCGTTATTACCTTCCATAGCATCGAGGACCGCATCGTAAAGACGATGCTTCGTGATGCCGCACATGCAGGCGAGGGGAACGTGCTCACCAAAAAACCAATTGTGCCGTCCGCGTTTGAGCTGCGTGAGAACCCACGAGCACGCAGTGCGAAGCTCCGTGTGTTTGAGAAGTGTGCCGTGCCTGCCGTATCAGATATTCCTACCTACGCCTATGCCTCCTAAATCAATTGCCATTCTGTCTCTGTCGTGCGGCGCTGTATTCGCAGCATACCTTGCGCTCATTGTTGCGACGGTGTTTTTCGCAACGTGGCAGAGCGGTCTTTCTGCAGCTGCACGTGACAGCGAGGCACGTATTGCAGCACTTGAAACCGAATACTTTGCGGCCATTGATGCGCTTCAGGCTACGGACCTTTCTCACGTCGGTCTTCATGAGCCAACGAAGGTGGAATACGTTGCGGCAAATGGTACGCCAGCCGTTACTCGTGCAAACGTCGCAAATCCATGAGCCACCACGAGTTACCTCATTGTCTTTCAGAAACCGAACGCTGTTTCCGCTGCTGCGGGAATTGTCGCACTAAACCAAAGAAACCACTTGGTGGCTTCACCATTCCCCTCGAGAAAGCACATGAGGAAGTCCCCGATGAGTCGATGCTCATCCCGGTATCTTCTTCTGCGGTATCCTAAGAGGATATGCGAGGCGCGTTCCGACTGAAGCTACGTCTTTTTACGGCAGCGGTCATCATATTCGCCTTCATTGTTATTGTCCGTCTCTACACGGTGCAGATAGTTGATGGTCATGAGTTTGCGCTCAAGGCAGAGCGTCAGTACGAAAGCGGCGGTGAAGCGCTCTACGACCGCGGCACTATCTATTTCACTCGCAAAGATGGCACGCTCCTTTCTGCTGCGGCGCTCGGGACCGGTTTTCGTATCGCGATAGCGCCAAAGCACATAAAAGACGAAGGTCTGGTGTACGCAACCATTAATAATTATGCGCCGCTTGAACAGGCTGCGTTTGATGCAGCTGCAGCGAAAAAGGATGACCCGTACGAGGTACTGCTAACGCAAGTGCCAGAAGCAGCAGGGAAGGCCATCAGTGATGCGGATATCGACGGTATTATCGTTGAACGTGAGCGCTGGCGCTCTTATCCTGCAGGCACGAACGCCGCACAGACGATTGGATTTGTGGGCTTTGATAACGACAACACCCTGGCAGGGCGCTACGGGCTTGAGCGGTACTACGACGACGTGTTGCGGCGTGGCAATGAAGGGTTGTTTGGTAACTTCTTCGCAGAACTCTTTGCTGATGTTGATGACGCCATTGCTGATGGCCGTTCCGGACGCGCCGGTGACATCGTGACGAGTATTGAACCAGTGGTAGAAGAGGAACTTATGCAGCTGCTTGCCGAAGTGAATGCGCAGTACGGTAGTAAAGAGACGAGCGGTATTATCATGGACCCAAAGACGGGAGAGATTATTGCGCTTGGTACGTATCCAACGTTTGACCCCAACAACTTTAGTGGGTCTGACCTTGAGCTGTTTGGTAATCCCCTTGTTGAGCGTCGGTACGAGTTCGGGTCGATTATGAAAGCCATCACGATGACGTCGGGTCTTGATGCGGGTGTTGTGACGCCCGATACGACCTACAACGATACCGGGTGTATGACCTTGAACTCCAAGACGTTTTGTAACTACGACCTTAAGGCACGTGGCACCGTTCCTATGCAAGAAGTATTGTCACAGTCGCTCAACATGGGCGCTGCATACGTTGCGGGCCGTCTTGGGCACGATAGGTTCCGCAACTACATGATTGAGCTTGGACTTGGTACAGAGACGGGTATCGATTTGCCAAGTGAAATCTCTGGCGATATTGAAAACATTCGCAAGAGTCCTCGTGACATTGAGTACGCAACGGCGTCGTATGGTCAGGGTGTCGCGACGACGCCCGTCGAAATGATTCGTGCGCTCGGTGCACTCGCTAACCGTGGCATGGTCGTCACACCACACCTTGCCCGTGCGGTGCGTCTTGAGTCAGGTATCGAGAAAAAGCTTTCGTGGGGTGAGCCAGAGCGGGTATATTCACCAGAGAGTGTGGAGCAAGTAACCACAATGCTTGTGAAGGTAGTCGACACAAAACTTGCAGATGGTCATCTGCGCATTCCAGAGATGAGCGTTGCGGCCAAGACAGGAACGGCACAGATGGCCGGTCCAGGAGGGAAGTATCTGGAAGGTGCGTATTTTCACTCCTTCTTTGGCTACTTCCCGGCCTACTCACCTGACTTCGTCATCCTCCTTTACACTCGGGAGCCTCAGGGCGTACAGTACGCGTCCGAGACC
>CAZWLE010000009.1:0-27597 GCA_964634305.1 uncultured Candidatus Saccharibacteria bacterium | reverse complement strand
TTCTGCATTCACAGAGCTGGTCATGAACAAGAAACCTGCGTACGAAAGAATGAGCACGAAGATAACGACGCCCATTGAGAGCACAAAGTTGATGAGATTGCGGATAGTCTCAAGTACACACCCAAATTCAGGAGCGGAGACAGGACACACACACTGTTCTGGATAAATAGGACCGAAAAAGCCGGTCTCTGCAGCAAACGTGGCGTGTGGCACAAGCAAGAACGTCGCAAAGACGACGACCGGGAGAAGCACCTTCATGGATTGCATGGCTACAGTATACGGTCCTACAGGAACTTATCCTGCTTTGCCCACAGCCTCGTTTCTGCTAGTCTCTACCCGAAGGGTCCATAGTTTAATGGTAGAACGTCGGTCTCCAAAACCGTCGGTCGAGGTTCGATTCCTCGTGGGCCCGCCTTCGAACAAAAGAAAAACTCGCCAGAGGTCCAAGGACTTGACGAGCATTCAGACGCGTTGAAACAGTCGTATCCTTACTTCCTCTTACGGGATTTTCCCGGAACAATCTGAATCACCCGATTGCGTCGAGGATTCTGTCGCTCTTTTATCAAGAGACGAGGTGTTCCTTTCCCCGACTCAAGGTCATCGAGAAACCGTTCAAGCGTATATTGGCCTGCGAACTTTGCCTGTTCACTAGGTCCGACATTTCGAGCAAGTATCTTGGTAACGTGCCCGTCTGTCAGACTCTTTGGCCTGTCAGTTTTTGAAGTCATGACGAAACTCCTCACTACTTCACGTTCGACTATACGCCTTCGGCTAATTCGGTCAATTCCGTTCGAATAGCGTCCCAGTGGGCCCGCTTGATAGTTCATAGAAAGTGCTAGAATTGCATTAATAACATTCGATATATGTCTGGAGAAAAACTTTCCGATTTCTTAAGTCAGTTCCCGAAAAAGCGTCCCGAGGTTGGTGCTGTTGTTGGCGTTAACACACACGAAGCTAGCGACGAACTCGGTGGCTTGAGTGGAGAATTACTTCGTATAGAAGAGAAAGATGGTAAGCAAGTCGGCATTGTAGAAATCCCCGGGAAGGGTGAATTTGAAGTTGATTATGAAAAACTAATGGGCCTTAATCGTTAAGAGCTCCGTTCGAATAACGTCCCAGCGGGCCCGCCATAACAAAAGAACGTGGCCCGAAGGCCACGTCCCTTTTGTAGCTGCCTCCAACGGTTAGCGTCGCATCTCGATGATGTAGTCGTAATCGCTTAACACGACTTCACGACGTTCCAAGCGCTTTTGCACGAGAGATGCACGATTGGTAGCGTACAACTCTTGAGTTAGGTCCTTGATGTTGGTTGGACACCAACCAAGATGCGGTCCGGTGAAATAGACCGTACGTTCGCCTGGTTTCAATGCGCGGATTTTCGCCTCGGTAATCGAGTCGATGACAGGCAGCCTGGAAAGATCTTGGGACATACTACCCTCCTTTCACCCTACAATTGTGTACTCTTACATCTTTTCTTACAAGAAAACCGCCCTCTCGGGCGGTTGTTCTTATTTCTTTGCTTCCTTAAAGAGTTCGCGTTTGCGCGTCTTCGGGTCGTATTTTTTGAGCTCAATCTTACGCGGAACTTTCTTCTTGTTCTTACGGGTGTAGTAGACCGTGTCCGACTTGGTCGACTTCAGCTTGATGAGATGGTCCTGCGACATATAGGGGCTACCCTACCACGGCTTCCGTTCCCCGCCAAGAGCCTACGCGGCCTCAGCCTTTGGCTTACGGGTCCGGGAGACGGTCTTTTTGACGTCAAAATGAGGCGCTCCAGCCTTCATCGTGACCGTGATATGACCACCCTCCATAACGCCCTGACCGACCATAAGCGTAGCAATGGGGGTCAGAATCTTGTCCTGAATAGCGCGCTTCAATGGTCGTGCACCGTACTGCGGGTTATAGCCAACTTCCGCAAGCCATGCTTTCACTTCAGGCGCGATATCGAGCGTGATGCGCTTACCGCCAAGACGGGCAAGCACCTCCGCGACCTGGTTATCGACAATGCGAGAGAGGGTCTCTTTACCAAGTACCTCAAACATAACGATGTCATCAAGACGGTTGAGGAACTCTGGACGGAAGTGGTCCTTCAATGCACCCATGACCTTGTCCTTCATCTGCTCGTACTGGACCGCGTCCTCAGCACCTGAGCGACCAAAGCCAATGCCATTCATGCGGTCCAGGAACTCAGAGCCAACGTTTGAGGTAAGGACAACAATGGTGTTTTTGAAGTTCACCTTGCGACCTTTACCGTCCGTCAGGTGACCAGAGTCGAGTACCTGGAGCAAAATGTTAAAGACTTCTGGGTGTGCTTTCTCGACTTCGTCGAAGAGCACGACTGCGTATGGTCGGTGACGAATACGCTCCGTCAAACTGCCTGCTTCTTCGTAGCCAACATAGCCAGGAGGTGCACCAATCAGTTTTGCAACCGAGTGCTTCTCCATGAATTCCGACATATCGACACGCACGAGCGCGTCAGCATCGTTAAACATAAACTCTGCAAGACGACGTGAGAGTTCCGTCTTACCAACACCGGTAGGACCAAGGAAGAGGAACGAGCCAATAGGACGGTTCGGGTCAGCAATACCAACGCGTGAGCGCTTTACGGCGTCTGAAATACTTTTCACCGCAGCATCCTGCCCAATGACCGCATCACGAAGTGCCTCTTCCATACGCGCAAGCTTTGCTGCCTCTTCCTCAAGCATGCGTGAGACCGGAATACCCGTCCAACGGCTCACGACCCCCGCAATCTCTGATTCCGTTACTTCCTCATGCAAGACGCGACGTGATTTCTGCAACGTCTTCAAACGCTTCGTCTTCGTCTCAAGCTCTTTCTGGAGAACCGGAATCTTGCCGTAGCGAATTTCTGCAACCGTACCAAGGTCAGCAATCGCTTCAGCGTTCTCCGCCTGTACGCGGAACTTATCCAATTCAGACTTGAGTGCACGTATCGACTGCAGCACCTCTTTTTCATTCTTCCACTTAAGTTCGAGTTCAGATACCGTCTCTTTCAAGTCAGCGACTTCAGCATCAATCGCTTTTATGCGTTCACGAATTTCCTTACCACGTTCGGACGCAGCGCTCTCACTCTTCTCATCTTTTGCCAATGCTTCGCGCTCAATGGTGAGGCGGCGAATCTTACGGTCTGTATCTTCAAGAGCCGCTGGTTTATTCTCAAGTGCAATACGCAGACCAGACGCTGCCTCGTCGATAAGGTCAATTGCTTTGTCAGGGAGGAAGCGGTCAGAGATATACCGTGAGGAGAGCTCAACGGCAGAGACGATAGCGCCGTCAGTGATACGTACGCCATGGAAGAGCTCGTACTTATCGCGTAGACCACGGAGAATTGCGACCGCATCTTCCACAGACGGTTCCTGAACATAGACTGGCTGGAAACGACGCGTGAGTGCCGTGTCCTTCTCGATATGCTGCTGATACTCCTTAAGCGTCGTTGCACCAATAATGCGAATCTCGCCACGCGCGAGCGCTGGCTTAAGCATGTTCGATGCATCCATAGCGCCTTCCGCGGCACCGGCGCCTACCAACGTATGGAGCTCATCAACAAAGAGAATGACCTTCCCTTCTGCACGCTCGACTTCCTTCATGACCGTCTTCATGCGCTCCTCGAATTCACCGCGATACTTGGTGCCGGCAATCATAAGACCAAGGTCCAGCGAGAGGAGTTCTTTGTTCTTTAGAGACTCAGGCACATCACCTTGTGCAATTCGTGACGCAAGTCCCTCCGCAATTGCCGTCTTACCCACACCCGCTTCTCCTATGAGTACCGGATTGTTTTTCGTGCGACGTGAAAGAATTTGGATGACGCGATGAATTTCCTGGTCGCGACCAATCACCGGGTCGAGTGCGTTCTCTGAGGCAAGCTTCGTGAGGTTACGCGTGTACTTAGCGAGTGCGCGGAACTTCTTAGGTTCAACCACCTGTCCGTCCTTCGCGTTCTTAAGTTCTTTAAGCACGAGCATGACCGTCTCTGGGTCAATCTTGAAGCGTGCAACGATATCACCTGCAGGTCCTGGATGTTCCAAGGTTGCAACAAAGAGGTGCTCCGTCCCTACAAACGCATCGTTCATGCGTGCCGCTACCTTTCCGGACGCCTCAAGCGCCTGTGCAAGGTCAGGAGTGAGATAGAGCTGGTAGGACGGTGAAAGAGTGGCAGACGTCTCTGGCGTCTCAAGACTCTCAAGCAAGGAGTCCGCAAGAAGCATGGTGTCAACGTCCATACGGTCGAGTACTGAAAAGACCAGGCTCTCTTCCTGGTGAATGAGGGCGGTAAGGAGGTGGAGCGGCGATACGTGGTTCTGACCGCGTTCAATCGCTAGCTCATGTGCTTTGCGTATTGCTTCCTTTGCTTTGGTGGTGAAGTTCTTGAATGGAGGCATGAGAGTGAAGACGATGAGACTAGTAATGTGATTACTGAGCAGCAAGTGCCGCGAGGCTTTCGCTTGAGAGGAATATCCCATTCCCAAGACTGATACCAACGATGGCGCCTGAGAGGTTCACTGCCGCCGCACCTGCCGGTACGCCGGGAAGATTCGCTTCAATACCTTCTGCGCTCGCCTTAGCAACGATACCAGTCACTGCTTTTCCGTCAGCCGTAAGACCAATCAACGTCTGGCCTTGCTTTACGTCAGCCAATTTAGCGAGCGGCGCTGATGGCGCCTGTGGTAATGCAGCATCTGCAGCAAAGGTGTAACGCTTGAGATTGCCGTCATTAGCGGAGCGGTCTGCTTCGAGTACTGAATCGTTCGCGAACGTTACCGATACGTGTCCTGGAAGCGACGAAGAAACGACATACACGGCACGGGACGATGGAAGATAGACACCAATCTCACGATTGCCACCCGACGAAACAGTAACGGTACGTGCGACATTTGCTGCTATAGCAGCCGTAAGGAGTTCTTCCGTCGTTGGACCATTGTCTGGATTTGAACCGATAACCGGCACTTCGGTCGTGACCGTTTCAATCGTGTGGTCGACAATACGGTTTACGGTCTGGGTAACGGTCGTTGGTGCCTGGTCCAAGAGCGACACGGTGAGGACGCCCGTCGCAATAGATACGACAAAGTTGACGAGGACCGTCAGGAGGAGGAGCTGGCTTTTCGAAAGGTCCTCAATATCCATAGGGACAGTATACGACTAGAGCGAATTCCGGTCGAGGAAGGTCACACTGCGCACCAGTGCGTCACCAAGGCGCTCAACATCGCGCATGGTTGTAGACGGACCCCACGAGATGCGGAGGGTGGACGCTGCCCGTACCGCATCTCCTGAAAGCGCGAACACCGCTCGTGAACCGTCCGGCGCATCAGTCTCACACGCACTCTTGGTCGCAACCGCAAATCCTGCTTCATCAAGGAGCGCTTGGAGATAATCGGTATCAAGACCTGGTAAAGAAACGTTAACGATGTGTGGTGCGTTTTCTGTTCCTTCGTTTATCACGGCCGTTGGAAGGTCCTCGGTAATTCGTGCACGAAGACGAGCGCGCATCTCTACTGCACGCGCTGAAAATGCTTCGCGTTCTTTTACACATATCTCAAGTCCAGTAGCAAAGGCGCTCGCAAGCGCAGGAGACGGGGTACCTGGACGAACTCCCCACTCCTGACCACCGCCTTCCATACGTGGTGCAAGAGTGATGCCTCCAGAGCGAACGAGTGCTCCTATGCCACGCACGCCACCAACCTTCTGCGCATCAAGCGTCAGAAGATCTGCTTGAAATCGCGTGCGCTCACATGACTCCCATAGCGGTGATTGACTCGCATCTATATGGAGACGTACCGTAGCAGGAAGCACCGTACGCACTGCACGTGTATCGTGCCGAAGTCCCGTTTCTGGCGACACACTATCCAAAGAGATAAGTACCGTTTCCGGACGCACAAGCGTCTTAAGCACGTCGATATCTACATCACCATTTTTTAGCGGAAGCGTTTCAACCATTACGCCTTCCGCTGCCAGTTTTTTCATCGTCTCTACGACTGACGCGTGAGCACTCGGAAGATACATCACATGCAGTTCGGTGAGGGCGCGTCCCAACCCTCGAACATACCCCTCGACAGCAAGAGCGTTTGCTTCTGTTGCGCCGGCGGTAAACACCACATGCTCAGGACGAGCACTAACCAGCCGCGCAATACGAGTACGTGCGTCTTCGAGAACAGCACGGGCGGCACGTCCCTCTTCGTGAGCCGAAGCAGGGTTACCAAAGTACGTTAGAGCGTCACTAAACGCCTTTGCTGCATTGCGAGAAACAGGGGCTGCCGCAGCCCAGTCGAGATACGTCCGCTTCATAGCTTCGTTCTATCCTATCGTGCCTAAGTGTGCTAGTGTCGCGCCAGAGGCAACCGCGGAGCATGTGTAATGAAAACGTTCCTCACGTATATCGGGCTGTTCCTCCGGAACCTGCTCGGTATAGCGTTCTATCCGATTGCGTCGAGCATTATGCTCGTTGCAAACAAGAAGCCCGAGTTCGTGCGATTTCACCGATACATCGCAATTACCGGCGCGGTCTTCGCATTCATCATCGGAGCGCACTGGTTGGCACTGTCACCCCACGAAGAAATCGGTTGGGGGGCGGCATTTCTCGACACTGCTCGGAGATATGCGTGGCCCTACGCCGGGTTCGGGTTCATTAGCTGGATCATGGCATGCGTGATGTGGCATAAGCCACCTTACTGACCAACGAGCAGACAAGACAGGGCCGCCTCGCAAGAGGCGGCCTATTCGTTGCAAATCTCTATCCTGCGTGGTGTACTCCCTATATATATGGCACGCACCTCCCGCCACCCCATTGTGGCCGTAATGGGTCATATCGACCACGGCAAATCTTCTCTTCTGGACTACATCCGGAAGGCTAATGTGACCGCTACGGAAGCGGGTGGTATCACCCAGCACGTGTCCGCCTACGTTGCTGAGCATGAACACGAAGGCACTATGCGTCGTATTACCTTCCTCGACACCCCAGGCCACGAAGCCTTTAAGGCACTTCGCGCGCGCGGCGCTGCTGCTGCAGACGTTGCGATTCTGGTGATTGCTGCTGACGAAGGTGTAAAACCACAGACCAAGGAAGCATTTGAGGAAATCACGGCTACCGGTATTCCCTTTGTTGTTGCGTTTACGAAAATGGACAAGAACGGCGCCGATATGGAGCGTGCAAAAGTGTCAGCACTTGAGCACGGTATCTATCTTGAAGGCCTCGGCGGTTCTATTTCTTTTGCGGGTGTTTCCTCAAAAACCGGAGACGGTGTACCGGAACTTCTTGACCTTGTACTCTTGACCGCTGACCTTGCCGAACTCACCGCAGACCCAAGCCTGCCTGCAACCGGCTTTGTCCTCGAATCATCCCAAGACCCAAAGCGCGGTATTGTCGCGACGCTTATCGTCAAAGACGGCACGCTTGCTACCGGTGCCTTCGCTATCGCCGGAAGTGCCATGACTCCTGTGCGCTTTATCGAAGACTTCCAGGCTAAGCGTATTCCTGAGGCAGGTCCGTCTCTTCCTGTCTCTATCTCCGGGTGGAATATGCTTCCAACGGCTGGTCAGCCATTCTCAACAGCCGCATCCAAAAAAGAAGCAGAGAAAATGGTCGCCGCACCACAGAAAGTGATAGCTAATGTTCCTGCGGCTCAGGACGCCTCAGGAAAAACCGTCCTTCCTATCGTACTTAAGGCAGACGTTACCGGCAGTATTGAAGCAATCGTTGGTCTTGTTGGAAAGATTGAACATGAACGCGTATCTCTCAAGATACTTTCCTCCGGTATTGGTGCAGTCTCTGAAGGCGACGTAAAGCAAGCACAGGCCGCAGGCGGCATCATCATCGCCTTCCACGCAGCAACCGAATCATCTGCACGTGACCTTGCTGACCGCACCGGCGTCACGATTGAATCCTTTACAATTATCTACGAACTCCAGGAGCGTGTTGAAGCGCTTATGAAAGAGCGTGCACCGCGCATGAAAGTTGAGGAGACGCTTGGTGAAGCAAAAGTGCTTAAGGTCTTCTCTCAATCTGGTGTGAAGCAGGTGATGGGTGCAAAGCATATGTCAGGTACCGTCTCTCTAGGTGATCAAGTTAAAATCATGCGTCGCGATATTGAGCTTGGTCGTGGAAAGTTCCTTAACCTTCAGCAGGCACGTGCCGATGTAAAAGAAATCCACACTGAGGGCGAGTTTGGTCTCCAGCTTGAGAGTAAGGCAGAGGTTGCTGGCGGCGATACGTTGGTTGCCTTTAGGGTTGTAGAAAACTAGCTATGAGCGTCCACGACGACCGTGTTGTTTCTCGCCTCATGCATCTTGCAGGTGAGTACATCGCTCGCGAAGCAGGGCGCGGTACCCTCATCACGCCAACGCGTGCAGAAGTATCTCGCGACGGTAAGAATGCAACAGTGTTCGTATCCGTCTTTCCTGACACTGATACCGAGCACGCGCTTGAATTCCTTGCGCGTCACTCAAAAGATTTCCGTGAGTACATGAAAAAAGAATCTCGCTTATCACGTCTCCCACGCGTACGCTTTGAACACGACGCTGGCGAGAAGCATCGTCAGCACCTAGACGAGCTTTCCCGCGACCTCTAAACGCGGTAGTATCCTGCTCATAAGGCCCGATGGCGAAGTGGTAACGCAGGAGTCTGCAAAACTCCCATGCGCGGGTTCAATTCCCGCTCGGGCCTCCGGTTCGTCGTTCATCAATGCCGAGGTGGTGAAATTGGTAAACACGCCGCGCTTAAAACGGGGTGAGCTAACGCTCTTGTGGGTTCGATTCCCACCCTCGGCACCCTATATTCTGTTTTTGTGCTGGAGAGAGGACTCGAACCTCCAACCCTTGCGGGACTAGTTCCTAAGACTAGCGCGTATACCAATTCCGCCACTCCAGCTCGCTTGCAAGAGTATACCCTCCGCGCTACTCTGCAAAGTAACGGCCGTAAGGTCGTTATGCATTGCGCCCGTAGCTCAGTTGGTAGAGCAACTGACTCTTAATCAGTGGGTCCCAGGTTCGAGCCCTGGCGGGCGCACCAAAAACAAAACATCCTGACATTCGTCAGGATGTTTTGTTTTAAAAAACTCCTTTTTCTCTACACGCCAACCATTGCTTTGATTATCGCGAGGATGGCATTTGCGCCGAAGATAATCGTAAGACCAACGATGCCCCAAATCATGTGCTGCTGACCGGTTTTTCGCTTCTCCGCGTCATCTGCGCCACGAATGAAGTCCACCACACCCCAGATGAACATCACGAACGCCGCAAGAGCGATAAGCGTGATGATAGGGGCGAGGATTTCTCGCTCTATTGCCTCGATGAACTTCTGAAGTGGGTCCATATCAGAATGCGTTAGCAATGAATCGAAGTATCACGCTCACAACGCCCATAACACAGAGCACCAGAAAGCCGTAGAACATGAGTGACTTTCCCTTCTCACGCGCTTCTTCATCGTAGGTGCCGCCCACAAAGTACTGGAAGACACCCCAGATGAACACAATGAAGGAGAGGGTGAACACGAGCGGTATCGCGAGTCCGAAGACCGCGTACCCTACCCATCCACCAACGCTCTCCATGCGAGCGTGGAGGTACTAGCGCTGCACGCCCGGACCAGGAGCGTTTGGAAGCGGAGGAACTACCTTGCTGAGGTCAAACGTACCAACGAGGATGTTCACAAGACCCCAGACAGATACCATGACAAAGAAGCCGATGAGGCCGTAGAGCATGAGGTTCTGACCAAGCTTACGCTTCTCGTCGTTTGCACCAGCGAGAATGAAGTAATAGAAGATACCCCAAATGAACACGAGGAACGCGATAGCAAATACCAACGGAACAAGGATGCCGTTGATTATCTGCGTAATAACGTTGCTAGCATCCCAAAGGCTCCGGACCTGAGCGAACGCAAACGCAGGAAGGAGAAAAGCACCGGCGACGAGGTAAGCGAGTTTCTTCATAGATACAATTAGCTGATTGCCTTAATCATAGGGCACCAAGGGAACGGGTCAATGCGCTGGTAGGAATCGTGTGGACAACTAATCCTCACACATTTTTGTCGTTTGGTTACAGGTATGACCCTGCGTACATTGACCTTGGACACATGGCTCTCCGCCACTACCCACAGTGTTTGAGTAGCACTGCCCCGTTGTTGGGATGCAGTCATGACCAAAACCGCAGAAGTCCCTAATCATTCCTGCACCACACGGTCCCGTTGCACTAAACTCCCCTGACCCGTTTACCGTACCAGGACGCGAGCCAAAGCTACCCTGCTGCCCACCAAACGTAGGAAGAGGTGGTCGACTCTCCGCACCAAAGCCAAAGGTACGTACGACAACGTTCACAAGACCCCATACCGAGACCATGATGAAGAAACCGATGATGCCATAGATGATGAAGGTGCGACCCTTATCACGCTTCTCTGGCTCTGCAGCACCAGCAATGAAGAACTGGTAGACACCCCAAATAAAGGTAAGGAATGCAATCGCGAAGATAAGCGGAACGACGACCGCATTAATGAGATATATGAAAAACCCAGCGACGTTGATGACTTGTGCAGCTCCATTCATACGAAGATAGTAGCAGTGAAAGACCCGCGATTATACCCCTCCTTGGAGGAGAGCGAGCATAAAGCGAACGAGGCCCCAGACACTAGAAATGACCGCAAACCCAATGACGCCCCAGATAGCAAACTGACGGCCCTTCTGCCTCTTCTCTTCATTGTCGGTAAAGAAGAGGTTGAAGATACCCATGAGAAAGAACAGAAAAGCAAACGCGTAAAGGAGCGGAACAATCGCAAAGTCCACAATTGGGACGATGCTTCCGTAGACAATGTCCTTGAACGTCATAGTGCTTGAACCGTCGCGCTAATCACAAGCGATGCTGCTTCCGCACCAAGCAAGATGAGACCACCAATGACGGTCCACACGAGCGCCTGACGCGCACTGCGAATTTTTTCTTCATTCCCCTGCGCCATAACAAAGAGGAAGCCTACGTACACGAGCGCAAAGATAAGAACGATAGAGCCAAGCTGGATGACGACGTCGAGAATAAGCTTGAGTAACGCTTCAATGGAGTCAGCGTTCAACGGATTCGTGAGTCCCCCACTCGACACTCCCTGGTTATTATTATCGTTCATCGTAGGGCGGCGGTTATGGCTTGAGCTGCATCAGAAAGGGCTCGTTCGAGACTTTTCCGGCCGCTCGTTATGTCCCCTATCATAGCGGCAAAGGCAGCGTCAGTCTGTTCAGGTGCGGGGGATAACCAACCACGAGCAACGAGGGCTTGCGGGAGATATACCGCACCGTATCGATCATCATCGCTTGGTGTTAAAAGCGTGCGACGCGCTGGTGCCATAGACAGTGCAGATGCCATGGCTTCTACCGCTTCGCCTTCAGAGAGCGCTGTTGCGGTAAAGAATGCTCCGGTAGGGTTCGCGCCTGCTTTGGGAATGGCAAACGCATACCCAACGCCGTAGGTTGTACGTACCGTACCGGTACCAGGATTTGGCACCGCACTCATATCAAAATCTAGGTTCGGATTAGCGTCAGTGAGATACGGAAGCTCAGATGCAAAACCTGGATAGAGTGCGAGGTCGCCGCGCACGAACATACTTCTTGACTCTGGCATCGAGCGATTCCACGAATAGAGATTTTTTGCCGGGTCCGCAAACTGTGCGTAGAAACTCACGGCCGATTCCGCAGGGGTTGTACCAAACGTCGTATCTGCATCATCAGCAAGCACTGAGCGAGTAGCGCCGGTGGCACCGGTTTCCGTAATGGGCGTCCCTGCCTGCAAGAGAAGGAGCGAGATGATAGCGCGTGCATTACGTACATTCGCGTAATCACCAAACGCAATGAGGCTCTTCGTGACGCCACCTGCGTCAGTACGCTGTGAGATAGCCGGTGCGAGTCCTGCGACTGCTTCCCAGCTCGTTGGTGCTGAAACAACGCCTGCAGAAGAGAGCGTCGTTCGGTTGTAATAGAGGACGAGCGGGTCAAGAACGAGTGGCACACCGTAGGTACCACCGTCGGAGAGGAAGAGTTCGAAGAGCGGAAGGTACGTATCAAGGTAGGTGCGCTGTGGCAGCGAGGAGTACGGAATGAGCGAAAGCTTCGAACGTTCAGCTACCAATTGCTCCTGTGAAATAATGATGAGGTCGGGACCTGCGCCTGAGGCGAGTGCGTCCGCAAGCTGCTTACTAAATGATGTCGGTGATTTCTCTACATACGAAACCGTCGCGTACTCATCACGACTTGAGGTGAGCGTATCAATACCCGTTTGCACCGCATCTTTTGGAAGCGTACCCCAGATGACCACGGTACCGACCGCATCTTTATTGCTGTTTCCTTGGAAGCTCGCAAAAAATAAGAGGCCTGCAATCGCAAGAAACGCACAGATACCTATCGCTGCTATCTGGAATGTGCTGATGCCTTTCATACCGATATGGTACTACGGTGCCGTAAAGAGAATGGAGTAGTGGTGGGGACCACCGCGAAAACTCTTTGCCTTATGGAAACCACCGGTGATGAATAATTCCTCCGCATCATGCTCAGCAACAACCGATTCTTTTGGAGGACCCATGCCGTTATATGCTCCCGCCCAGTCGACAACCAGCAATTTTCCGCCTGGTTTCAAAACACGCTTCATTTCTGCGATTGCTCCCTCGCGGTGATTAAGCTGAAAGAGCGTGTTGGAGATGATGACTGCATCAAGAGAGTGCTGCTTTAGTTTTGTACCTCCCGCCTGTTCAAAGTCTCCCCAGATAGTTTCAATGGTACGAATGCCTTCTTCCGCAGCAGTACCTGCAAGACGCAGTAATACATCTTCTTGCACATCAACGGCATACACGCGTCCCGTAGGACCAACGATAATGGCTGCCGCAAGAGCGTAGTGGCCAGAGCCCGCCCCAAAATCACCCACTTTCATTCCTTCATGGAGTCCCATCTGAAGAACATTGTGCTTTGGTTCAGCAAAGTGCATTACGTAAAAAATAGCACGACCGCACGATGTGTGACCGGTGATATGTATATAAAAAACTTGCGGCGCCCGACCCGAAGGTAAGACGCCGCTGAGACCACATAAGGTGGGGGTGGTCCCTATTTTCCCCGAGGTACAGGCCTGAGGCTCCGGTTTGCTGCTGGGGCTCCCACGCTCCAATTGCGTGAGACTCCCGTGTCCTTACTCTAACAGCAACTCACCGTGAGCTTTGGCTACAATACCAGAGATAGATTATTTGTCAAGTATATCCACAACAAGCAGTTAAAATGTGGCTTATGTAAGCCCTAGATTGAAAACTAGAGGGCAACCATTGAGGCAATAGAGTCGCCTTCGCGCATCTTCATGATACGTACGCCCTGAGTTGCGCGTGAGAGAGAGGGGATTTCTCCTGCCGAGCAGCGAATGACCTGGCCCTTCTTTGAAATAACGACAATTTCTTCAGCCTCTTCTTCTTTACCGACGAGTACCTTGGCACCAATGATTTCACCCGTCTTTGCGGTTACCTCTGCCGTCTTAATACCCGAGCCACCACGACCCTGTACTTTATATTCATCAAGTTCGGTCTTCTTTCCGTAACCCTTGCTCATGACAACCAAGAGCGCGCCATTCTTTGCAGATGCTGGAACGACTTCAGCAGAGACAATACTGTCACCCTTCTTAACGGTCATACCGCGTACACCACCCGCGGTGCGACCCATAGCGCGAACGTCTCCCTCATCAAAACGAATCGACTGACCCTTTGAGGTCACAATCGACACACTGTCACCTTCGTGCGCATGATGCGCTGATACAAGTTTGTCCTTACCTTTCAAGGAAATAGCGATGATGCCGGAGCGACGAACATCAGAGAAGGACTTAGCTTCAACCTTCTTTACGATACCCTCTTCAGTAACAAAGAAGACCGACGTTGCGGCAAGCTCCGCACCCTTAGGTACGGCAAGCACACTCGTCACCTTTTCATCAGCCGCAAGCGGAAGGAAGTTCATGATGCTCTTACCCTTCGTCGCGCGCTTTCCTTCTGGAATCTCGTACATCTTGGTCTGATACGCCTTGCCGTAGTCCGTGAAGAAGAGGAGGTCGGCGTGCGCCGATGCGCTCATAAAGTGCGTCACCACATCCTCTTCCTTAGTGGACATATCAATCACCCCAACACCCCCGCGCTTTTGTGCTTTGTATTCGTTCGGATTCGTACGCTTAACGTAGCCACCCGCCGTAATTACGAGAACGGACTCTTCGTCTGGCACGAGGTCTTCTACGGAAATATTCTTTACCCCACCTTTCACAATCTTGGTGCGACGGTCATCACCGTACTTATCTGCAAGCTCCTTAAGCTCCGCCTTAACGACGGCGAAAATGGTCTTGGTAGACGAGAGAATCTTCTTCAATTTTGCGATGAGCTCCTGAATTTCCTTCAACTCGTCATCAATCTTCTTACGCTCAAGACCAGAGAGCGTTGAGAGGCGCATTGCAAGAATAGCCGCAGTCTGTCGCTCGCTAAAGCCAAACTTTTTACGAAGCTGCGCATCAGCATCTGGCACATCTTTCGACTTTTTGATAATCGCGATGATTTCATCGATGTGGTCGAGAGCTTTCGAAAGACCAAGAAGGATGTGCTCACGCTCTTCTGCTTTGCGTAGGTCGAACTCCGTGCGACGCTTAACGACTTCCTGACGGTGCGCGATAAAGTTTTCGAGAATGCCCTTCAGGGAAAGGGTCTGTGGGACGCCGTCGACCAAGGCGAGCATGTTGTAGTGGAAGGTGGTCTCAAGCTCCGTGTACTTAAAGAGGTTGTTAAGGACTGCTTGCGGATGAGCGGTGCCCTTTAGTTCAACGACCACACGGATGTCCTCTGCAGACTCATCACGAAGATCCTTAATCCCTTCAATCTTCTTGTCGCGCACGAGTTCTGCGATGCGCGTGATGAGGTCAGCCTTGTTCGCACGGAATGGAATCGACGTGATGATAATCGACGAACCTTTCTTGTCCTCGATAATTTCTGCAACACCGCGACACACGACACCTCCTTTGCCACTGGTGTACGCGTGCTTAATGTCGGTCTGGTTGAACGCAATGCCACCAAGGGGGAAGTCAGGACCTTTTACAAACTCAAGCAGGTCTTCAGTCGTTGCGTCCTCGTTATCAATAAGGTGAAGCGAAGCATCTACCACCTCACGAAGGTTGTGGGGCGGAATGTTCGTTGCCATACCGACTGCGATACCGAGCGTACCGTTCAAGAGCAGGTTTGGTGCTGCTGCGGGCATCACCTTAGGCTCCTTCAACGTGCCGTCGTAGTTTGGATTCCACTCAACGGTTTCCTTATCAAGGTCGGTGAGCATCGACGCACCAACGCGCGACATCTTAGCTTCGGTATAACGCATCGCTGCCGGAGGGTCACCGTCAACGGAACCGAAGTTACCCTGACCAATGACGAGGGGGTAACGCGTCGTAAATTCCTGCGCGAGCTTTACCATCGCGTCATACACCGCAACATCGCCGTGCGGATGGTATTTACCAAGCACCTCACCCACTACCGTTGCTGACTTCTTGGTCTTTGCAGTTGGTCCAAGACCAATCTCACCCATGGCGTAGAGAATGCGGCGGTGCACTGGCTTCATACCGTCGCGCACGTCAGGAAGGGCACGATCCGTAATAACGGACATTGCGTAGTCGATGAACGACGTACGCATTTCGTCGGTAATAGATTGTTCTATCACGTTCATTGCTGAACGCGGCTCCTCTACTACTTCTGGTTCTTTCTTAGCCATATCCCTACCGCACTAGAACGGAATAACGGTGCGCGTATCTTCCGCAGGAGCACTCACGGTCGACGACTGTTCACCATCAACAATCATGAGCCCTTCTTCGGTTTGCGTCGTGCCCGACTGAAATGCAGATGCTGCACCAAGGAGTTCAGAAAAACCCTGACTCGTCTGACGATTTGCTTCTGCAATTTCTGCACTCATTGCAGGATTCTGAGGAGTGAGCGCGAGTGCATCAGAGGTAAGAAGTGCAGTGAGCCAGCCTGCAAAGACAAGGGCCGTAACACCTGCCGTTGAGCCAAGGGCGATGCGACGACGGATGTGCTCCGGTTTTCGCTTCAAATGCTCTATGTAGTCGCGGACATGCATAGGCTAGGCGGTTATCACAATAATATCACCATCCTTGTCAAGCGCATCCTTTTTCTTGAGCGTAAGTTTGTCGGTCTTCTCCTTAGCGCCACCCTCTTCCTTAAGATAGGTATCAAGGGCCTTCGCGCTACCCATACCGCTCCAGTGCATAGGAACCACAATGCGGGGCTCAAGCATAGTCGCAAGCTTTGCAGCAGCGGCCGCATCGAGTACACCGTCGCCGCCAACGGGAACAAATAGAACATCAATCTCATCAATCGCTTCTTTTGCTTCAGGAGGTAGTGAGGGTTCGGCTAGCGCACCAAGATGCACGAGCGTCATACCTTCCAGCTTTACCGCATATACCGTGTTCACCGCTGGCTTCTCACCCTTTTTCAATCCGTACTCACTTTTAGTAAGAAAACCCTGAACGGTCACGCCGTCTTTTTCGTATTCACCAGGACCCGTAATAGCAAACGGCTCCTTCTCCCCGTACGTTACTTCGGCAATACCGTTCATATCAGCGTGGTTGCGCGACACGAGCGCAATGTCTGCACCAAAACGCACTGGCGGAAGGGTGCCGCCTTTAGCGATAGGGTCGAACACAAGCGTCAAATCACCGAGCGTGACCTTAAAACACTGCCCGCCGTGATGGGTGATAACCATGAAAGTGTCTTCATTTTACCATTTCTGACCCTTACTCGCTACCAAATTGAAGCCAGCGCTATAGTTGACTTTTATACGTGGGTGTCATAATACTCATGTGAGCGAGCTCCAGCCCTCCTCCTACCCACCTGGGAGGTCCTCGCGTAGGGCTGTTGGGGCGGCGGCGAGAGGGTGTGGCTCGCCCTCTCGCCAAAGCCTCGCTCTCGTACATTCAACTCCAGAAAGGAGGTGATCCTCGTCTAACGGTAACTCTAGAAAGGAGGTGACCCCCCAATTCTACAAAGCGGCAACACTTCGGTGCGGCCGCTTCGTCGTTACCTGCCTGGTGCAGTTTTTTACCTAGTGATACCGTGGCGAGGTACGTAAGGAGACGACGATGTCTGAAGAGCTCACTAAGCCAAATACGCCAGTTGATGGCGACCAAGACTACGAGCCAGAACCTCATGAAGGAGAAGTCCTCGACCTTCCGAGCGTCAACGGCAAAAACGTTGGCACGAACGACTAGACGAACAGTCTATCGTTTCTAATTGCAGCCGCGTACCTCGCGGCTGCATTGTTTTCCACTCCCTCATCTTGTTGCTAGATGGTGTAGTGCTATGCTCGCACTACCTAGCGCAACGGTTTCATTCCGAGACCCGAGAGAGCTGGGCAGCTCCTCCGCGCGAAAACGCGGATTACCGGAGAACTTCGATGCATACGTCAAAAGGCCTTCTGGGCCCGCCAATTGCTATCGCTATCGCCGCCGCTCAGGCCACCACGCACGACCGCACCGGCGCCGCGAAGCAAGACGTGATCGACAACGCCGCCAGCCCCCAAGCTCCGATCTCGAGCTAGGGCGCGGCGATGAACAATCGCTACAGAGCGATTGGCCCCGACTTCGGTCGGGGTTTCGCTTTTATTTTCATAGATTGCCCGACCTCTTTCTTCACGTTATGGTGCACATATCGCCCGTGGGTGCGAAAGCGCCTGGAGCGAAGTGGTTGCATCGTCGCAAGGCACCGCATCCACGCTTCATCTGAAACCACCCTCTCGTGAGGACTCAAATGGTATTGAGGAATGAGGCAAAAACTGGCCCACCCTTATGGGTGCACGGACATCCAGAGTTTCCTTAACCGGTTATCTCGTCCGTGAGTGCTACCCGATGTAAGGTCTGCACACGTTCGCGTGTTCAGCCCACAACGTCGGGACCGAGACTGCAAGGTCTCTGAGGGTCGCTTCGGCGGCCCTCTACCTTTTATATATGTAAAATCGGACGATACTTGACAAAAATCCCAAAGATAGCGTATATACCCTTTACCGACTTGAGAGGAGTCCTTTCGGGGAATCCAATCAAGCGGCTCATCAACGGAGTCAACAGATGACTTACGGTAAGCAACCGGCCTACGGCCAGCAGACCATTGATTTCAAACAGCACACCGCCTCGATCGCCGGCGCCGCGCCGTCCGACACCGCCAGCACGCCGCCTATCGGCGCGCGCTAGCAGGGCGACGCACCTCCTAGCGGTGCACTATTAAATAGCTAGGCTTCACCGATGAGTACTGAGCGCCGCGTCCCTCCAGGGAACGCGGCGCTCTATTCGTTTATACGTAGAGCTACAACGTCTTCCTTTTTATGCTCGCTGTGGTATGGTGCATATACGCGATTTGCGGTTCGGAAGGCGGTGTAACCCTCAGATGCCTGGCTGTTGCCATATAAGGAATCTGACACCCGCTGGAACACTGCGTTCGTTACGAATATATGCAAGAAGATACTGCTGCACCGGTAGCGGAAGCGCCGGTCAAGCCTGAAGTAGTCACGTGGACCGTCGATGCGACGCATCCAATGACCAAGCTCGAAGAGAGCATTGCCACCCCACCAAAGGCTGGGGACCTTATCGACGGTACGATTATCGCGCTCGTGCGTGGTCGTCTCTACGTTGATATTCCACCATTTGGTACCGGTATCATTTACGGTCGTGAGTACCTAAACGCGGCTGACGTTCTCCGTAAAGCAAATCCGGGTGATCAGATTAGCGCGAAGGTAGTTGACCCATCCGGTATGGAGGGGTACATCGAGCTCTCTCTTAAGGAGGCTCGTCAGGCTGCTATCTGGGGTGAAGCAGAAACCGCTATTGTTTCTGAGAACACCTACAGCCTCACCGTTGATGAAGCAAACAAGGGTGGTCTTATCCTTACCTGGCAGGGTATTAAGGGCTTCCTTCCTGCGTCCCAGCTTGCGAAGGAACACTACCCACGCGTACCTGAGGGTGACAAGGAGAAGATTCTTGGTGAGCTCGAGAAGCTCGTTGGTCAGGTGCTCCCTGTCCGCATCATCACTGCAGACGCGAAGGAAGGTAAGCTCATCTTCTCTGAGCGCACCGGTGCTGAGGAAACCGAGAAGACCTCGCTTATCGACAAGTACCAGGTTGGTGATGTCGTTGAAGGTGAAGTCACGGGTGCCGTTGATTTCGGTATCTTTGTGAAGCTTGAGCAGGGTCTTGAAGGCCTCGTGCACATCTCTGAGCTCGATTGGGGTCTGGTTGAAGATCCACGTGCCCTCTTCAAGCTTGGCGACAAGGTTCAGGTAAAGGTTATTGAAATCAAGGACGGCAAGGTATCGCTTTCCGTTAAAGCACTCAAGGAAAATCCTTGGAAGGCTGCCGCTGAGCGCTACAAGAAGGGTATGGAAATCCAGGGTGTCGTTATCAAGTACAACAAGCACGGTGCGCTCGCTTCAATTGAGGAAGGGGTCGCTGGTCTCGTGCACATCTCTGAGTTCGCGTCTCCAACGGAACTCCGCGATGCACTCGAGCTTGGTAAGACGTACCCGTTTGTTATCAAGGTCTTCGAACCAAAGGATCAGCGCATGACGCTCTCCTTCGCAGGACCGAAGAAAAAATAAGACACGGCATCAGAGAACGCCGACCCGCAAGGGTCGGCGTTCGCCGTTTTAGAGACGCACTATCCTCGAAGGACAAGGCGCACGCTCAGGTTCGGGCCGTCTTGGATGAGGGTCAGGCGTCATAAGTACGCCGTTTCGCAACTCAAGCGTCACGTGCGCATACGCCATGTCGCCGAGCATGTGTTCATCCCGATAGAGAGTGTCGCACACAAACTTTATGCGTTTGACACTCCTCCACCACACGACTGCCTTCTGCACATCCTTGAAGGGATGCTTTGAACATGGGCCGTCGATATCGAGAAAGATGGTGTGCTTTTTCGCTTCGCGCATACGTACGCGATAGTGCCCATGTGCAATACGGAGTAGTCCGAAACCACGCATGTCCGCGCGGCCGCAGCTTTCCATTAACGGCTCATAAAAGGGCATGATCACTCTCCTTGTGTGACCGAATACCCGAAGCGTAGCGCTGGTTGATATGCATGCAACCGTACGAGGTGCGTATATAAACAGAAATGCCGCCGGCGGTTAGGCCGGCGACACGTTCTGAGCGATGGCAGCGTGTTTTGCGCGTTCTTCCTGTATGAGCCGTTCGCGCCTTTCGGCAGCAGAGCCCCATGCGAAGAGCGAAAACGTCCCGTCTTCTTCGAGCTTGTTCACGTACATGAACCGGAAGAACCTCCTCGGAAACCATGCGTACATGAATTGATATCGCACGGCAGAGGTGATGCCCGGATAGACGGTGGACTCATGCTCGTCGTACAGCGGCGGAAGCCACGGCACGATAGCCCATAACGGAAAATCACGAATACCAAGTTCCGACCTAAAGAGATCTGCAGCAGTGGCTTTCGCCGTTTTGCCAATCGGTATCGTTTCACTTGCGCTTGCGCCAAACGGGAAGTTGCGTTTCTTTGGCTTTCCTACCGCGAAAATGTCAGTCCCTGCAAGGGACGGCATCTTCATATGCTCCTCGAGGACAAGTGCTTCTCCCGTGGCCGGGTCCTCAGCCTCAATGAGCATGCGTAGGGTCCGTACCTCGCGCAGTATTTTCCGATCTCGTTTCCTGAATCGGAGCCTGACTTCGGGCTTATTGAGCTCACGTGCGAGATCTTCAAAGCCCTTCATCCCGTTTTTGCCATAACCGCTCGTATTGCCGCCGTGTTCAGCGACGAAGGCTTTCACCTCGTCCGGCGTCCATACCTGGCGATGCATCTGCGTTCCTTTCGTAACGCTACGCTTCGCCCCCACAGAAATCCTACGCGAGAGCGACCTTCTCCGCTACTTGCCTTTGAAATGCTTCTCTATGTGCTTTGCAATGCGCGGAAGCGCTGAGCTCCCTGCACCCATATGGTCGTTGGTAGGAAGCAGTACGAACCGTGCACCAATATCCTTCGCTAATTCTGCGGCAGGACCCGCATGCACAATTGGGTCACCACGACCATGAATAAAGAGAATCTTGCTCGCGTCGAGGGTCTCCTTTTCTTCTACCGGGTTATAGAACCCACCGCGTGCAAGCTTCTGCCAGACCGACGCATCAGCACGATACGCCATCCCAAACGCAGCAGGCACATACTCACTCATAAGGTCGAGCGGTTCTGCAGTGTGTTCTTGCACGCGCCAATCCACAACACTCGATATGACTGCGGCTTTTTTCACGCGTGCATCTCTTGAGGCAAGGAGAGCAGCAGGACCACCAAACGACCCACCAATGAGATATATCTCAGGGTTAGGAATCGCATGTTCAGCACCACTCCAGAGGTCGACAAATTCATGCAGGGAATCCATGACTATCGCCACATCATCTGACGGTGGATATTCAAGGAAGCTGCCGTCGCTCTCCCACGTACCACGAAAGCGCGGAATGATAGTCCAGTAGCCGCGTCGTGCGTAATACGCCATAACATCGCTCTTTCCTCCTGGATAGCCAGGGCAACCGGTTGCAAAAATGATGACTTTGTTCGAGGGCCGTTCAGGCGGCATGAATTCAGCAACAATGTCTTTGCCAAAACGCGTACGTGATACCGGAAGTGTTTGCATGTTATTTAGTGTTTGCAATCATCGTTGCCTTTTCAATGCCATCTGAAATAAACAACGCGCTCACTTCTGCTGCTTTCTTCATAGCTTTCTTCACAACCGCATCTTCCGTTGGTTTGAACTTCCCCAACACATGCTTTACCACCTTCTCTTCTCCTGATGGTTTCTTCGCCTGATTACGTTTTCCTTGTCCTGACACACCAATCCGAAGACGCGCAAAGTCCTTCGTCTTGATGGCGCGCATAATACTCTCCACCCCTTTGTGTCCTCCGGAGTTGCGACCAAATACCATTTTCATAGTGCCAAGGGGCAGGTCGAGTTCATCTTGAATCACCAGAAGCTGCTTTGCCGCACGTACACTTTTCACAAACGCTGCTGCCGCTTTTCCTGACTTATTCATATACGTCTCGGGAAGAACGAGAACGACCTTCTCTCCATCGATGGTACCTTCAGAGACGAGTGCACCTGCAGTCTTCCGGTCTACAAACGCTGGAAAACCCTCTTGCTTTGCGATGAGCTCAACCGCCATACGTCCTGCGTTATGTCGCGTCTTCTCGTATTCCTTCCCCGGATTACCAAGACCGATGATGACAAATGCCATAGTGCGTTGATGTTATCACGTTTGATACGCCGTTGCGGGTGTGATAGTAGTAAGACGATTGAGTTCATTGAGGAGGTGTCCATGACACAGGAAGACGCTGACCAGTGGGTACCTATCGAAGAGCGGGATGTCATTGTCCGCATCGAAGGTCAGGAGTTCGTGCTGATTGATAAAACGGACGGCGCGCGCGTACGGCGTGATGAGAAGCGGATTAATCCGCTCGTCACGCTCGACAGTGCGGTTATTACCGACCTGACGTCCCGCGGCGCCTACACTATCGGCCCGCACCGGCGGCACCCACCCACTCGCAAACCGCCCAAATAACTACACTTCAGCTACGCTCCTTGACTTTGCCGCGGCACTTTGTGCCGCGGCAATCTCTTTTTGTTCTCATACACTTGCGCGCCAAAACGTGAGGCGTACAATTGCGCGCAATGAGAGCACTTAAAGAGATTTTCACACTCGTGATTCTCGCCGTGCTCATAGTCGTTCCTGTGCGCGTCTTTATCGCGCAACCGTTTGTGGTTGAAGGACTCTCCATGTTCCCCACATTTGGTGACCACGATTACCTTATCGTTGATGAAATTTCCTATCGCTTCTCTGAACCAGAACGTGGGGACGTCGTCGTGTTCCGCTACCCTGGTAATCCATCTATTTTTTACGTAAAGCGTGTCATTGGTCTTCCAGGTGAGACGGTGAAAATAGACCGCGGTACTGTCACTATCACGAAACCAAGCGGTGAGAAGCTTGCCATAGAAGAGCCGTATGTCGTTGCTGACGACGCAACGTACACTCTTTCTTCAACGCTTGGCCCTGATCAGTACTTTGTTATGGGCGACAATCGTCCAAAGTCGTCTGATTCGCGCGTCTGGGGTCCGCTTCCTAAAGAAGACATCATCGGTCGCGCGTATTTGCGTATCTATCCATTTAATCTTGCAGGGTTTATGCCCGGCCACGTTGACCTCGCACCATGAACCCTGTCGCTATGGAACCGTCTGAAATACTGCGCCGCGCGCACCTTGTGGGTACGTACTACGGCTTTAAGCCGCTTTCATCTGTTGCGGAGAAAACGCGTGGCAATGCCGCAAAGAGTCAGGGCTATCCAGAATCACTTGCCGTCGATACCCTCGACCCGCACGCGCGCGAAGTAGCGAGTTTTTTGAAGCGCGTACGCGATACGGGTATTACCCCAACGGCTGGTCAACCACTTTTCCTCTGGCACACCAACGCCGCGGCAGGACGTCCCGCACCTAAACAGATTGTCGTGCAATTTCACGCACTCGGCGCTGACCGCGCGATAGCCGACGCCGTGCTCATTCGTGCGGTACGTTCGTTTGCGACCGATGTATTAAAGGATGAACCACGTATTCGTCTTAACTCTATGGGTGATCGTGAGACACGAGGTCGTCTTGCGCGTGAACTCACCTCGTTCTTCCGTAAGCGTGCTGCCGTCCTTCCTACTGAATGCACCGAGTGCGCGAAGAAAGATGTATTTGCTGCTGCAGAGCTGCTCGCAAAAATGGAAGAACGTGAAGGCATGCCGTCCCCTACCGACCATCTCTCTGAAGCAAGTCGCAAACACTTTGAAGGCGTGCTTGATTATCTTGAATCAACCGATACCCCGTACGAACTTGCACCAGAACTTCTGTCGCGCGGCGGTACGTGGAGTGAGACCTGCTTTGAGCTCGTTGGTAACGACACGATGACCGCATGGGGCTCCCGCTACTTGGAGCTGGCTAAACACTTCTGGAAGTCTGCGCCATCATCAGTTGGCGCCGTCATTCGCTTCTCCGTTGAAAAACCAGCAGGTAAGAAAGAGGAGGTTATCGCACCGGTTAAAGAACGCTCTGCTCCTCGCTTTGTGTTTGTACACATTGGTGAAGAGGCAAAGCGCGAAAGCATGAAAATGGCCGACACCCTTCGCCGTGCCCGTATCCCTATGACCCAAGCAATTGGTGTTGAGTCCCTTTCTGAACAGATGCGCGTTGCGGACGAATTAAATCCTCGCTTCCTTATCATCATGGGTCGTAAAGAAGCACTTGAGCGCTCTGTGATTCTTCGCGAACGCGCCACACACTCTGAGACGTTTATTCCCTTTGATTCACTTGTTGACCAGCTAAAAGCGGTTGCATAGCCCATAGACGCGGCATATAACGATAGTGACTCCGTGGGAGGGAGTCTGACATGGAACAGTCAGAGAAGCAGTTCGTTGAACGAGGTGCCATAACAGGCATCGTCGCCGGTACTTTGCTCATAGGAACGGGTATCTCCGGGATAGTCCCGGAGCTGACAGGATTCGTGAACGCATTCGGGCTCACGCTCTTTTTTGCCGGCACCGCATGCTTACTTGGGGCCGCTGATAAAACTCAGCCGATTAGCTTCCCAGCAGGCATGCACCTGGCAGCGTGCCTCGTGTCTGCCGCCCTGGTCGCAAATTATGCGCCGAGCGTGTTCGCCGTCCTCTTCGACTAACCCCGGTCCACACCAAGGACGAAGGCGCGGACCCGTTCCGCGCCTTTTCCTATCCTTTACAGGAATACGGCCTCTATGCTATTGTCCTCCCTACATGCAAAACGCTACTCGCGTTGAGGTCCGTCGCGGTAAGAACGAGAGCTCAGCCTCGCTTATTCGCCGTTTTTCCCGCCGCGCGCAGGGGCTTAACCTCGTGCGTATGATGCGCAAGAAGCGCTACTACGAGCGCGAGAAGTCGAAGAATGTCGACCACAAGCGCGCCCTTATCCGCGGTGAACGCATCAAGCAGTTCCAGGAGGACGTAAAGCTTGGCAAGATTGACCTCTCGGTCCCTCGCCACAAGCGCGGTAAGAAATAAGACAAACGGGGCCCTTGGCCCCGTTGTCGTTTTATACTTTTCTCATGGCTACTCTCGACACGAAGAACCTCACTACACGCGTCATCCCGCGCTTCCCTTTTAACGATGCACTCGCCAAAGGACTCCCCGGTTGGGATATCTCATTGGTATTTGTAACCGATGCAAAAGCAGCGGCACTTAATCGAGCACTCAGAAAGAAAACGTATACTCCAAACGTGCTCTCGTATGAGACCGGGAAGAAAAGTGGCGAGATAGTTATTTGTCTTGCTGAAGCAAAACGTCAGGCACCGTCATATGACTTGTCATATCGTGACTTCACCGGTTTCCTCTTTATCCACGGCCTTATGCATTTGAAGGGGCTACGCCACGGGGCTACAATGGATAGATACGAGCGGGCCTTGCTTGCCCGGTTTATAACCGCGTCTACCACCTCCAATGCCTCGACGAATCGCCGCCGGAATAGACATAGGGACTCATCAGACGAAAGTAGTCGTCGTCGAAGAGGTATCCGAAGGTAAGGCGCACGAGGTCCGCATCATCGGTACCGGCCTTGCGCCCTCTGCCGGTCTTCGCCACGGCTATGTGGTTGATATAGAGGATGTTGCCGCATCGGTGAAAATGGCGCGTCGCCAGGCAGAGAGCGCCGCACGCGTTCCTATTCGAAACGCCTTCCTTGCGATTGGTGGTATTTCTCTTGATGAAGCGCGAGGCACCGGTGCCTGCATGATTTCACGCGCTGACGCAGAAGTAACAGACCTTGACCTTGACCGTGCGCTTGAAAACGCACGCCAGGCTGCCGAGGGTCAATTCCTCAATCGTCGTGTACTCCACGAGATACCCGTAGAGTTCCGCGTCGACGGCAATAAAGCCCTTGGTGACCCGGTTGGCATGAAAGGCACACGCCTTGAAGGTGACTACCTTTTTATTACCTGTCTTGCCGCTCACGCTGATGCATTGGTGAGTGCCGTAGAGAACGCGGACATTGAAGTACTCGATGTTATGGCATCCCCACTTGCCGGCTCCTACGTCACGCTCACCAAAGACCAGAAGATGAAGGGCTGTGTCCTTGCAAACATTGGTGCGGAGACGCTCTCCATAGTGGTGTACGACGAAAATGTGCCGGTCTCACTTAAAGTATTCCCAACCGGCGGCTCCTCTATTACCGATGAACTCGCGCTTGGGTTCCGTGTCTCGCTTGAAGATGCAGAGCGTATCAAGATGGGACGTCTCTCTGGTAGTGAGTATCCGAGAAAGCGCGTGGACGAAATTATCGCGAGCCGTTTCAAAGGCATGTTTGAGTTAGTCGACAAACATCTCAAGACGCTCGGTAAGCGCGGTAACCTTCCTGCCGGCATTATTCTTTCTGGAGGCGCTTCGGGACAAGGTTCCGTTACCGATATTGCAAAAGGATCTCTTGCTCTTCCTTCTCGTATTGCTGACCTTCAAGTGCCGCCTGATGCAAAGATTAAAGATGCAACCTGGGCTGTCGCGTATGGCCTTGCGCTTTGGGGTCTTACGGGCGAAACCGACTCTCCACGTCGTGGCGGTATTTCAGTAAAGGGACTTCAGAAGTCTGCAGTGAAATTCCTTCGTCAGTTCCTTCCTTAGCTAATTTAGTGTGTTCTAATCAACGTTGGTAAGGACACAAAAGCTCTCCTTGCGCAACGTTTGCGCTCATGTCCCTGAGGAGTATCATGACTGCACTGTGCGGGCCGTGCCAAAAGGCACGAAATTATGGGCCTTATTTTCTAACGACCATGTCTAAGCGCGTCGTTCCTGATATTGAGACGTTCGCACGCATCCGCGTGGTCGGCGTAGGTGGTTCCGGCCTCAATGCCGTGAACCACATGATTAACTCCAAGGTGAAGGGCGTAGAGTTCGTTGCGGTTAACACCGACGCTCAAGACCTCCACCGTTCGCTTGCAAAGCGAAAGATTCACATCGGCAAGAACCTCACCCGCGGTCTTGGTGCTGGTATGAATCCTGAACTTGGTCGCCGTGCCGCAGAAGAGACACGTCAGGAAATTCAGGAAGCCCTTCAGGGGTCTGACATGGTGTTTATCACCTGTGGTATGGGTGGCGGTACTGGTACCGGCGCATCCGCGATTGTCGCAAAGATTGCAAAGGAGCTCGGTGCACTCACCGTTGCAGTGGTCACGAAGCCATTTATGTTCGAAGGTGCACAGCGCAAGGATATTGCGGAGCGCGGTCTCGCAGAACTCAAAAAGGAAGTAGACGCCTATCTCGTTATTCCAAACGACAAGCTCCTCTCGATTGTTGAAGCAAACACGACTGCAAAGAGCGCATTTGCGCTCTGTGACGAAATACTTCGTCAGGCGGTGGAAGGTGTCTCTGACATCATCACGACGCCCGGTGAAATCAACACCGACTTCAACGACATCAAGGCCATCATGGAAGGCGCGGGTCCTGCGCTCATGGGTATCGGTATTGCTGAAGGTGATGACCGCGCACGCAACGCCGCAGCGGCTGCCGTTAATTCCCCGTTGCTT
>CAZWLE010000008.1:0-28693 GCA_964634305.1 uncultured Candidatus Saccharibacteria bacterium | reverse complement strand
TGGTGTCGTACATGGCCAGCGTGGAGCTGACTTGTCCGCCCGGTGAGTTCACGTACAGGATGATGTCTTTTTTGGGGTCCTGCTTCTCCAAGAAGAGGAGCTGGGCGATGATCGTATTGGCGACGGAATCGTTGATGCCCGTGCCGAGGAAGACGATGCGCTCCTCCAGCAGGCGGGAGTAGATGTCGTATGCACGCTCGCCGAACTGGGACTTCTCAATAACCATTGGTACAAGCATGGAAGCGCGGGGTGAAGTAGCCATAGTGCGGCTATCGTAGCAAAAAACAGGACGCAGGACTAATTACCAACGTTCGCCGCTTGTTCAGCAGCTATCTGTGACCCCCAGACATAGAGACCGGTGACCGCAATAAGTGCGCCAACGAGCATCGCGATAACGATGGAGCGCAGGGGTGAGGGGCGACGGATGACCGATGGGGTAGGTGAGGCTGGGGAAGCGATGGGCGCTGAATCCATATACGAGACAGTATACCGGTATCCGTAGCGCGAATTTAAAAAGAACAGGCGGCTCTTGAGCCGCCTGTTCTTTTTATTACTTACTTAGACTGTTCGTACCGGTCGATACATTCACGCACTACTTTTATGGCATCTGCTGGGCCGCCGTAGCCGAGTACTTTAGTAGTTCCGCGCTTCTTGAGGTCCTTATACGTGTTGAAGTGATATTCAATCTTCGCTTTCCACTGCTCGCCAAGGTCATCAAGCGACTGCACGCGATTACCACCGTCACGATCATCAACCGGAACGCAGATAATCTTGTGGTCCTTCTCACCGTCGTCCTCGAAGTTGAGAACACCAAGCACACGTGCCGTAAGAACGACACCGGTTGGTACAGGCTCTGGCGTAATCACGAGCGTATCAAGTGCATCATTGTCCTCGTCAGTTGTGCCCGGGATGAACCCGTAGTTCGAGGGCTTCGCGAAGATTTCAGGCTCAACGCGGTCGAGTTCGAAGGTTTTCTTTGAGCGATTGTACTCAATCTTCAGCATTGAACCCTTAGGAATCTCGACAACCGTAGTAATAATTCCTGCTTCAAGATCGCCCGGCGTATAGAGTGCGTCGTAGTCAGCCATAAGGAATGATTAGATGACTCGATTCTACTACGCGTCCTCCTTGTCGCGCGCTTCCTGCGCATCAACGAGTGGTACTTCACCTTCAGCACTCGTTGCAAGCGCCTCTTCTGCAGGAAGTTCTGCTGCTTCAACACTGTCATCAGCTTCAGCAATTTCTACGGGTGCTTCGGTAGGGGCGATGCCAGCTTCCTCAGACGGTGTCGATGCATCATCCGGGGTGGCTTCAGCTTCAGGCTCTTCGGAAGTACCGGAAGAGTTGATGTCGATGTTCCAACCGGTGAGCTTTGCCGCAAGGCGCACGTTCTGACCACCGCGACCAATCGCAAGCGACTGCTGGTCTTCAGACACGGTTACCGTTGCGCGGTGCTCCTCTTCGTTTAGCTCGACGTCGAGGACGGTAGCAGGGGAGAGTGCCTCCTTAATAAAGGCCTTCTGGTCTTCACTCCACTCAATAATGTCGATGCGCTCACCGCCGAGTTCGCTCATGACGGTCGATACGCGTACACCGCGCTGACCAACGAGCGAACCAACCGGGTCAACATGTGGGTCAAGAGAGCCAATCGCAATCTTCGTGCGAGAGCCTGGCTCACGAGAAAGACCCTTCACTTCGATAGACCCAGCAGCAAGCTCTGGTGCTTCCATTTCGAAGAGCTTTACGATGAACTTAGGGTTTGCACGAGAGAGGCGGAGGTAGACACCACGGAAGCCTTCGTCGACGGCACCAAGGTATGCGCGAATGCGCTCACCGGGACGATAGCGCTCACCCGGAATCTGCTCCTCGTAGGGAATGACACCGGTAGCGCGACCAAGGTCGATAAACAGGGAGCCGCGCTCAACACGCTGGACGACACCCGTAACAATCTCACCCTTCTTGTGACCGAACTCATCAAGAATCGAGAGCTTCTCAGCCTCGCGAATCTTCTGAATCACGACCTGCTTAGCGGTTTGCGCTGCAATACGACCGAAGTCGTCCTGCGGCTCAAGAGGGAAGACAATCTCCGACCCAAGGTTTGAGTCACGACGGATGCGACGCGCGTCCTCAAGGAGGATGTGCTTCTCCGCGTCGTAGCGAGGGAGCTCACCTTCAGGGAGTTCCTCGTGCTCGCGATGAAACGGCATTTCCTCAGGAAGCTCCTCACCCTCTTCAGGGAAGCGCACCATCGTTTCATCAACGACGGTCTTTACCTGCTCAAACGACACCGTACCGGTGTTCATATCAAGAGCGGCACGCACGACCTGGCCGCGCTTACCGTATTCCTTCTTGTATGCAGTCGCCATCGCGCTCTCGATAGCGTCTATCATGGTCTCTTTCGTGATACCGCGTTCCTCGAACTCGCCGAGAACCGACTGAATGGTCTTGAGATCTAGCATATGGATTGTGTATGTGGCCCTTAAAAAGAAAGACCTGCGGGTGCAGGCATTTCAGATAGGGGAATCGTACCAGAAGCAGGCACAGTGTCAAGGGAAAACTTGACAGATATATAGATTTGTAGGATTCTATAGGTCCCCAGTAACCTCAAGAGCCGGGAGGCACAGATGAGGATGTTTCTTGTAGTGGCGGCATTCGCTCTCACCGCATGCGATGAGCATGGTCGTCAGGCACAGCGGAACCTCGAGTCCTGCGAGCGATTGCAGGAGTACGCGCACCAGCTGGTCGATGCGCACAGCCAACCCCAGGGCTACAACTCGTGTCCCGGGCGGCGTGATTCGTATCAATGGACGGTGCGGAGTGCGGAAGCGCTCGACTGCCAGGACTTCGAGGTCGCGCAGACCTACGATAATCCGTGCCCCGACCCTGGTCCGCTCATTACAGCGCCAGACTGAAACAAGGGGAATCGCCCGCGCGTTACAACGCGCGGGCGATTTCTTTTCCCCGCACACCGACTATTGTGTGCCGCTGTACCGCAGCATCAAGCTATACTCTCTTTATATATGCAGGTGGCAGAGAAAGATTTGAAGGAATTCATTCTCGATTCCGGACTCGTGCCGCGTAAAGACCTTGAGGCGGCAGAAGAGGAAGCGAAGAAAAAGAAGCAGTCAGTTGGTGACATCCTCCTGGCGCAAGGTGCGCTGACCCAGGATTCGCTCCGTCGCGTGAAGGCGTACGTATTGGGCATTCCTTTTATCAACCTCAAAGACAAGAAGGTGCCGCTTGAGGTGCTCTCTCTTATCCCAGAGCCTATCGCTCGTACGCATAGCATCATTGCGTTTCGTAAGGAGGGGGCAAATCTCGAGGTCGCGATGCTTGATACGGAGGACCTTCCGGCTATTGATTCGGTACGTAAGAAGACGGGACTGAAGATTCAGCCACGCCTCACTGACGAAGACTCCATAAAGACGGCGCTCCTTCAGTATCAGAAGTCACTCAAGGAAGAATTTGGTGACCTTATCGCAACCGAAGCAGGTCGTATCAATCTTGTAAAAGATGCAGGCATTGGTGGGGAAGAGGTGTCAGGAGATGAATTGAAGAAAATGGCAGAGGACCTGCCGATTGTCCGTATTGTTGATACGCTTCTTCGTCACGCGATTACCCAAGGAGCGTCCGATATACACATTGAGCCCATGGAGCTTGAAGTGGTCGTCCGCTACCGCATCGACGGTATCCTCCATGACGCGATGACGCTGCCACGCGCTGCGGCTCCCGGCATCACGGCGCGTATTAAGGTGCTCTCAAATCTCAAACTCGACGAGAAGCGTCTCCCGCAAGATGGTCGTTTCAAAATGGAAACAGAAGCAGACAAAGTGTCCTTCCGTGTGTCGCTTCTCCCGGTCTACTACGGTGAGAAAGTGGTGATGCGTCTCCTTCGGGAAACCGGTGAAGGCTTCACCCTCGAAACACTCGGTTTCCATGGTGAAGGTCTTGAGCGGATTCATGCCGCAACCAAAGCAACGACGGGCATCATTCTTGTGTCGGGTCCTACGGGGTCGGGTAAAACGACGACGCTCTACACCATTCTCGATATTCTCAATACGCCCGACGTAAACATTTCTACGATTGAAGACCCAATCGAATACCAGATGAAGCGCGTGAATCAGACGCAGGTGAACGCGCCTATTGGTATGACGTTTGCGGCAGGTCTTCGCGCCCTCCTTCGTCAGGACCCAAACATCATCATGGTGGGTGAGATTCGCGACAGTGAGACCGCATCACTTGCGATTAACGCTGCACTCACGGGTCACATTGTGCTCTCCACGATTCACACCAACAGCTCAACCGGTGCGGTCCCTCGTCTTCTTGATATGGGGGTTGAGCCATTCCTTCTTGTATCGACGCTTCGCGTGGTGGTAGGTCAGCGTCTCGTGCGTCGCTTGTCTGACGGTAAGGAACAGTACCGTCTCACTGAAGCAGAACGTGAGAAAGTGGCACCCGAGGACCATTTTGATGCCGTGATGAAAGCGCTGACGGACGAGAAGATTGTGAAAAGTGGTACAAAAATTGATGCCGTACCGTTCTATCGCCCTAAGGCAGGAGACGAAGATGGGTACAAGAGTCGTATTGGTATTCACGAGACGTTCCAGATAACGCCGACGATTCGCGAACTCATTATGAAAGGTGCCACCGCAGATCAGCTTGAGGTACAGGCGCGTAAAGAAGGCATGCTTACCATGCTTGAAGACGGTATCTACAAAGCATCACGAGGTATCACCTCTCTTGAGGAAGTGCTACGCGCGGTTCGTGAGTAAAACGTACTAGTGCCTGCGTGCTACGATTTCAGTAAATGAAATTTCGCGTTTCTATTAAGAAAGAGAATGGTAGTGAAGAGAAACGCATTGTTGATGCGGAGAATCGGTTCGCCGTATACACCGAAATAGAGAAGGAGGGAGCGACGGTACTCTCGCTTGAAGAAGGAGGCGGTGGATTCTTGATGCCGAAGTGGTTGGACATCAACCTTACATCCGGCGTAAAGACAGAGGAACGGATTGCATTTGCGAAAAATCTCTCAGCGATGCTTACTGCAGGCCTCTCGCTCTCTCGCGCGCTCTCGGTGATTGAGCGTCAGTCGGGGAACAAAGCCGTTAAGAAAATCGTGGCAGACCTCGCTGAACGTGTGAAGAAAGGCGATGCGTTTTATGAATCGCTTGCAGCACACCCGCAAATCTTCTCGAAACTTTTCATTGCGATGACCAAAGCTGGTGAAGAGTCCGGTAACCTCGCTGACGCACTTAAGGTAGTAGGGAAGCAGATGGACCGTGCGTTCACCCTCCAGAAGAAAATTAAGGGCGCAATGATTTATCCAAGCATCATTCTCTTTGCAATCGTGGTCATCGGTGTCCTCATGATGATTTACGTAGTGCCAACACTCTCTGAGACCTTTAAGGACATGGGTGCTGATCTTCCAGAGGCTACGAAGGCAGTGATTGCGATTTCGGACTTCATGGCATCGAACGTACTCCTCGTGTTTGGCATCCTCGTGGTGTGTACGGGCGCCCTTTTGCTGTTCCTGCGCTCGAAAGTAGGGGGGAACATTGTCCTCGCGGTCTCGCTCAACATCCCAGTGATTGGGAAACTCGTACGCGAAACCTACAGCGCACGCGCAGCACGCGCGATGTCCTCGCTTCTCACCTCAGGAGTAGAAATGCTTAACGCGATTGCGATTACCGAGGAGGTGGTAGGCGATAACCGGTTCGGGAAAGTCATTGGAGAGGCAGGTACGCTCGTAAAAAAAGGTGAGCCGTTCTCAAAAGCATTCGTCGACCACGCCAAGCTCTATCCAATATTTATGAGCGAGATGATTACGGTGGGTGAAGAAACCGGTCAGGTGAGCGGCATGCTCGCACAGGTTGCTGAATACTACGAAACGGATGTTGAGGAAGGCACCAAAGACCTCTCCACTATCATTGAACCACTCCTCATGCTCTTCATTGGTGGCTTCGTTGGTGTCTTTGCGGTGACCATGATTTCGCCAATCTACTCGCTCTCAAGCCAAATTTAAACGCACCGTACGCTAGAATACGTGCATGCGTTCTTTTGCTCCGCGGGGCATGACTCTCGTCGACGTCATTGTCGGTATCGGGCTTTTTCTCGTGGTCTTTGTTGGTCTCTTTGGCATTTTGCGTGCATCACTCCAGATTTCTGGTCTTGCGAAGGTGAAAGCGATTGCAACGACGGTTGCGACGAGTCAAATGGAGTACATCCGCTCCCTGCCGTACGAGCAGATGGGAACCTTAGGTGGTATTCCGGCAGGCACTATTCCGCAGTACGCGAGCTCAACGAACGGCGGCCTTCGGTTTGATGTGCGTACGTATATAGAGTACGCAGACGACCCGGCAGACGGCGCGGGCGCTGCTGACACGAACGGCATTACTACTGACTACAAGCACTTGAAGGTGATTGCGTCCTATACGGTCAATGGCATTACGCGGGATGTGACGCTCGTCTCAAACGCGGCGCCGGAAGGTATTGAAAGTACCACGGGTGGCGGCACCATTCTTATTACCGTCGTAGACGCCGTCGGCGTTGCTGTGCCTGGCGCCACGGTGCGCATACGCAATGCGTCGACCTCGCCAACCATTGATGTGAGCACATTCTCGGATTCAACAGGCATGGTGAACCTTCCCGGTGCACCCGCATCAACCAACTACAAAATTGATGTCTCAAAGACCGCACACTCCTCAGCACAGACGTATGACCGTAATGCGGCAAACCCTAACCCTTCTCCAGGTCACCTTACGGTGGTCGCAGGATCAACCACCACCGGCACGTTCTCAATAGACGACTTGGCACAGCTTGTCATACGTACGTTCTCGCCAATACAGACCAATGCCTTCTCTGATACGTTCACGGATAGCGCGGGCATTACCGCTTCAAGCAACACGACCGTATCAGGAGGACAGCTTTTACTTTCCGGGGCACCGGGAAGCTACCCGTCTGCAGGTGAATCAACCGCAACCACGACACGTCCAACGTACCTTGCGGCATGGAAAACCGCGGACGCTTCACTTTCAACGCCGGTAGGCACATCGGTACGCTTCCAAGTGACAGATAGTTCCGGAACAGTACTTCCCGACGCTGTGCTAGCAGGAAACAGCACAGGATTTACCGGACTGGTGAATCTTGATGGGGTGTCGACCACCACTTACCCGGCGCTCGCACTTCGTGCCCTGCTTACCTCAACAGATGTTCTACAGACGCCTGCCATCACTGATTGGACGATTGGGTACGACGAAGGTCCGCTCCCGTTACCTGATGTGCCGTTTACGTTAACCGGGGCAAAGACGATTGGGTCCACCGCGCTTGGTGCTCCTATATATAAAACAACGGTTGCGACGACCACCGGAAGTGACGGCACCCGCACTCTTACGCTTGAGTGGGACTTGTACAACATTACGCTCACTGGATACACCGTGGTGTCCGAAGACCCTGAAGCGCCGTACGAGTTGTTGCCGGGTACGACCGCAACCGGGACGATGATTTTGACGCCATGAGACACCCACACCGAGGTATTTCCCTTGCTGAGTCAGTGGTGGTTATCGCTATTACCGCCATGGTTGGTGGCGCCCTCCTCATGGCGATTCGCTACTTCTACGTGAACAATGCGTACGTGTTCGAAGCGACCAATGCGGTATCTCAGGCGCGTCGCGGTCTTGCAACGATGCTCCATAATATTCGTGAAGCTTCCTACGCCGATGACGGTAACTATCCTATTGGTGCCGCAGCGACCTCGTCCGTCACCTTTTATTCAGACGTTGATACCGACGGTGGTGTTGAGCGTGTAAAAATCTGGCGGTACGGGAATACGCTCTACAAAGTCGTGACTAACGCAGGTGGTAACCCGCCAACCTACACCGGACAAACGAGTGCAACGACAACGATTGCAACCAACCTGCGCAACGCGAGTTCAACGCCCGTGTTCAGGTACTATGATTCAGCAGGAGTGAAGCTTGCGACTACCTCGCCAGATATCTCAAGTATCGCGATTGTGTACGCGTACATGCAGATAGACCTCAACCCGAACCGCGCGCCGCAGATATTTACGCTTGAGGGCAGTGCAACGCTCCGTAATCTCCTCGAACAATGACGCACACTCCGCACCGAGGCTACTTGATGCTCCTCTCGCTTATCTTTGGCGCGGTGTTCATGACCGTGTTTGGCGGGCTTTCCATGTACGTGCTCTCAGAGAATCGTCTTCAGTCGCAAAACGCCTCTTCGGCAAATGCGTTCGCGCTCGCCGAAGCCGGTCTTGAATACTACCGCTGGCACCTCGCACACTTTCCAGACGACCTCCAGAACGGTACTGGTGCTCCAGGCCCGTACGTCGTGAATTACTCAGACCCTGAGGGTGGGGTAGTGGGTACATTTACGCTTGAGATAAACGGCAATGCTTCCTGCGGACAGACGACCTCCATAGATATCACCTCAACGGGTGCGGAAGCAGGGTCACCGGGTGCGACCCGTACACTTGAGGCTCGCTACGCGCGGCCGTCAGTCGGTACCTTCTCCTATATATTGAATGACTCGGTATGGGCGGGTGATGACCGCGTTATTTTAGGTCCGTACCACAGTAACGGTGGCGTACGTATGGACGGTACCGCTAACTCTGGCGTCTCTTCATCGGTTGCGTCGTGGAACTGCAACAGTAACTACGGGTGTAGTCCTGCCTCTTCAACCGCATCAGGCGTGCTCGGTGACGGTACGAACCCTGATCTTTGGGAGTGGCCTGTACCACAGGTAGACTTTGGTGCGATTTCCGCGGACTTCGGTACCTTAAAGACACTCGCGCAAGCCAGTGGTCTCTACTACCCGCGTTACTCATCCGGTACTAACCAAAACCAAAACAACTACTGGCGTGGGTATCACCTCATCTTTAACTCAAACGGCACGGTAACGGTTCGTCGCGTAAACACGCTCACGAATCTTGTAGTCACCCCGGTAAATACGGCAGATGATACTGATGACTGGATACACATTAGTGCCGAAGCCAACTATGAGACACGTACTATCCCTGTGTCCTGCGGCCTCATTTTTGTCGAAGACAACGTATGGATTGAAGGCACTATTCCCGCGAAGGTCACTGTCGTCGCGGCGAATGTGGTAAATGCAGGCGTCGAACCAAACGCGTATCTATTGAACAACGTGCAGTATGGAGCAACAGACGGCAGTGATGGCCTCACCCTTATCGCAGAACGTAACGTGCTTATTTCTCCGTCAGCACCAAACTCGATGACCTTAAACGGTATTTTCATCGCGCAGGGCGGGGCGTTTGGTATGAACCGCTACGACTCGTGTACATATGCGTCCAAGACAGGCACGCTCACCATTCTCGGCACGACGGTATCGAATAAGCGTACCGGTACGCAATGGACCGGAACGGGATGTGGTGGGTACAATCGTGGGTTCCAGAGTCGTATCGACTCCTTTGATAGACGTATTGCAACCGACCCGCCGCCATTTACCCCTGTTGTCTCGAGTGATTACGAATTTGTCGATTGGCGCGAGGAGTAAGAAGGCTGAGTGCTATTGACTTATTGTATATTATACGTATAATAGCCTCGGAGTGTAGGCCATTTCCTACATGGGCTGAAAAGGGAGCTACCCTCGTGGAGCCTCATATCGCCTCTCTGTTCATGGCGGGTAACATCGCTGGGCCCATCATCACCTTGGTTAGCTGGTTTGGGCTTCTCGGCCTGCAGTTCGCTGAGCATAAAGTTTCGCGCGCCGTTCGCATCACACTCGCCGTGGTAACCCTGGCGGTGGGAACTGCGTTCATCGCGAGCGCCTTCGTGCTTTTCGGTCGGCAGGCGGCGTGGATGTTCGCATCCTCGTTTTTCGCCATCCCAGTAAGCCTTGGGTGTCTGATGCGGTGGTACGTCTATCGTGTCGACACCCTCCCTCTAGCGGTAAGGAAGGTGCATCAACGCGCCATCCTGAGAAGTTGGGGGTATAGGTAAGCCCTTCGGAGGGCCGGTGTTTGCGCGCCGGCCCTCCTCTCGTTTTATGTTACGCACCGGGTAGCTCTTGGCACGGTCACTCCTTGTTAGACTTTATTTATACCCGTAAGCCTCATATCTATGTTGCTCACCCTCTTCTTTGCTAAAGTCATCGGCGTTTACATGATTGTCGGCGGACTCGCGGTGCTCATGAACCCGAAGCGTCTTATGCTCGCTATCGTTGCGCTCACCGAGGAGCGGTTTGCGAGCATGATTGGCGGTGTCGTCGCCCTCGTCATTGGTCTTACGATTGTGAACCTCCATAACTACTGGGATACGCTTCCCGCGGCTATCGTTTCGCTTCTTGGTTGGCTTGGCATCGTGAAAGGCCTCTTCTACATGCTTGCGCCAGAATCGTCCCATCAGAAGATTATGAAAGTATTCATGAATCGTAAGTGGTACGCGATAGATGGTGCTCTCGTGATTCTTGTCGGTGCGTATCTTGCCGGCTACGGCTTCGGTCTCTGGTAGAGCTAAGACATATTTGAAGAAAAGCCCCGGTAGATGCCGGGGCTTTTCTTGTGAACGGTTCCAGTCGCGCTACTGCGCAACGGGAACTACGGCTGGTGCTTCCTCTTCAGCAGGAGCAACCGAGTACTCAATAATCTTCCACCACCCACCTTGATAGACGACGCCAAAGAACACTTCACGTTCTTGTTTCATCGTACCGGTACCAAGTCCGGGTATGGTTACGGGTACTTTCTCAATAATGCGCGCACGTACGACATACGAGAGTGGACCGACGTTACGTACTGATTTGACGGTGATGCCCTCTATAGCAACGTTTCCACGGCGCCCCACGGCAAGAGACGGGTCTGCTTTCCAACGGTCAAGGAGGTCACGGGACACGAACGAAGGGTACTGTGCCTCCATGGCAGCCGCAGCCTCCTCGGGGGTACCGGAGAGTTGAACGAGATCAACGGTCTCACCAAAGTTACCGATAAATTCAGCTACTTGATCAGAGCGCTCAGGGGTATGGGCGACGATACCTGACGCGGAGCCGAACACGACCGCGACCAGGGTGAGGATAATAGCGAGGCCGAGGACGATACGGTCCCCGGTCTTACGAGGGAAAAGTGGAATACGCATATGGGTCAGAGTATATAAGCAGTGGCAGGGTGAAGGGAAGATGAGGGACCCTTCATCTAAGGGAACCTGGTATCATGAGGCGATGCTCATCGTTGCTAACTGGAAATCGTACGTAGATAGGCCGCAGGATGCCAAGAAGCTTCTAGCGACTGCAAAACGGCTCTCTCTCAGTGTGAAGAAGGCCCGCATCGTTCTGGCCCCCTCCGCTCCGTTTCTCGCCATGCTCGCGGTTGGTAACCGCTCCAAAGTCGCCTTTGCAGGGCAGGATGTTTCGACTAGTTCGGTGGGTGCGGCAACGGGGGAAACGAGCGCTGATGCGCTTCGAGGCATTGGTGCTAAATACGCGATTGTGGGTCACTCAGAGCGTCGCGCTATGGGCGAAACCGATGCCATCGTGGCAGAGAAGGCAAAGCGTGCGTTGATTAATCGCCTCACTCCTATTCTCTGTGTGGGTGAGACGGAGCGCGACCAAGACGCCCGCTACCTTTCCGGTATTCGCGAACAAATTGCATCGGTATACAAAGGACTCGAAGCACGCGAGCGTCTTGAGATTGTCATTGCGTACGAGCCGGTATGGGCGATAGGGAAGCAGGCAAGTGATGCACTCCCTGCGCATGACGTTGCAGAGATGGTGCTCTACATACGCAAAATTCTCAGCGAATATCTTCCCGACAAAGCAGCCGCAAAGACACGCATTCTCTATGGCGGTTCGGTAGAGCCAGCAAACATTCGGGAACTTGCTACCGGCTCTGGCGTGGATGGATTTCTTGTAGGACACGCGAGCGCAGAACCAACCTCCTTTGCAGCGCTTGTAAAAGCGATTGCCTAACACTATGCGCAGTGTCCGGGACATCGAGGTACTCGAAAACATCCCGGTCTTACTGCGTACTTCGCTAAACGTTCCCGTTGAAAACGGAACAGTAACGAATGCCTTTCGTCTCAAGTCAGCGCTCCCTACCATTAATTATCTACGTGAGCGCTACGCGCGCGTGATTCTCACAAGTCATATCTCAGGGAAGGGAACGGAAACGCTACAGCCGATGCATGACGCGATGAAGGAATGGATTCCTGACATCGCGTTTTGTCCGGTATCGGTAGGTGAGGAAGCGCGCGCTGCCGTACGCGCCCTTCGTCCTGGCGGCGTCCTCATGCTTGAGAACCTGCGCAGGAACGCGGGCGAAGAGAAGAATGACCATGACTTTGCAAAAGAACTCGCATCGCTCGCAGATGTGTTCGTACAAGACTCGTTTGATGTCTGTCATCGTGAACATGCCTCAGTTGTTGGGGTACCGGCACTGCTTCCGTCCTACGCAGGCCTCACAGTCGAAGCAGAGGTAGCTGCACTCTCAAAAGCATTAAAGCCAGCACACCCTGCGGTCGCGATTATTGGTGGCGCAAAGTTTTCTACGAAGGAACCGGTCCTCAATGCGCTCCTTAAGTCCTATGACCATGTCGTTGTTGCAGGTGCACTCGCAAACGACTTCCTTATGGCAAAAGGGTATGCGGTTGGCGCGTCACTCGTCTCTTCAGAAGGACAGGACCACATCAAAGAGCTTCTGAAAGACAAACGACTCGTGGTGCCAGTAGATGTCATCGTAGCGCCGCCAAAAGCAAAACGTGATGCGGGTCGTACCTGCATGGCTAATGAAGTACAGGCGGGTGAAGCCATACTTGATGTCGGTCCACACACGGCAGCAGCACTCGTTGAGCTCGTGAACAAATCAAAGACCGTGCTCTGGAACGGACCGCTTGGTCTCTTTGAAGATGGATTTATGGATGGGACGCGTACGCTCGCACGCGCTATCGCAAACGTGGAGACACATTCAATACTTGGCGGTGGCGATACGATTGCCGCAGTTGAAGAACTCGGTCTTGAGAAAGAGTTCTCGTTTGTCTCAACTGGCGGTGGTGCGATGCTCGATTTCCTTGCCTACGGCACATTGCCAGGCATCAAGGCGCTTAAATAGAGAGGTTCGCGCGAATCTTTGTAGCGGTTGCGGCGAGTTCCTCGTCGCTTTTCATAGGGCCCATACCAGAGAAATCCATAGCGTGCTGGAGGCCAGGATAGAGGCGGATATGTGCGTGAGGGACGGCAAATCCTTCAACGACCGTGCAGGTACGAGGGCCAAAGATGGCATCGAGTGCTTTCGCAAAGGTTTTGGCGACCTCGTGCATGCGTGCATAGGTCGCATCGGCTACGTCAAAGAGATAGGGGACGGGTTCTTTTGGGATAACAAGGGTCTGACCTTCAACGAGGGGGAAGCGGTCTAGGAATACCGCTATGAGGTCATCCTCATAAAGGATTTCTGCTGGTATCTCGCGCTTTAAAATCTTCGTGAATACGGTCTCTTCCATAGAGCCAGGATACTCTTCATGTGCACTTTGGTACAATCGCCACACGATGGTCGCACTCCATGAACCGATAGACGCCACGCTTCGCGAGGAACTCGCTGAATATGACGATTTAGTGGCGTCACTGTTGGTACGTCGTGGGGTCACTACCAAAGAGGAAGCTGATGCGTTTCTCTCTCCAAGCTACGAGGAGCATATTGGCGACCCACTTCAGATGCTCAATATGCCAAAGGCAGCTAAGCGTCTCGCTGATGCTATCGCGAGCGGCGAGCGTATTACCGTTTGGAGCGACTACGACTGTGACGGAATCCCAGGTGGCACGCTCCTCCATGACTTTCTAAAGAAAGCAGGAGCGAATTTTGATAACTACATTCCGCATCGTCACCTCGAAGGGTATGGCGTATCCGTGCATGGTGTCGAAAAACTCAAAGAGGCAGGCACCTCGCTCATGGTGACCGTTGATTGTGGCATCACTGATGTTGCATCAATTGGACGTGCACAGGACCTTGGTATCGATGTCATTTTGACTGACCATCACCTTCCGCAAAACGAAGCAGAGGGTGGCGTACCAAACGCCTTTGCGGTCATCGACCCGAAGCAAGAAGGAGAGACGTATCCGTATCGAGACTTCTGTGGTGGTGGTCTAGCGTGGAAACTTTCGTGCGCGACGCTTTTGATTGGGCGTACGGAAGGTATGGCATGGGCAGAAGCGATTCCCGTAGGGTGGGAGAAGTGGTTACTCGATATGGCAGCACTCTCAACCATTGCTGACATGGTGCCGCTCACCGGGGAGAATCGTGTTATTGCGTCCTATGGTCTAGTCGTGATGCGCAAATCACCACGCATAGGCTTACAAAAACTACTGAAGAACGCGCGCGTAATGCAGCGCTTTATTACGGAAGACGATGTTGGGTTCACGATAGCGCCGCGGGTGAATGCGGCGAGCCGTATGGGGAATCCGCGCGACGCGTTCGAACTCTTTACCACCACCGACGAAGCACGCGCAGATGAACTCGCGAAAGAACTGGAGCGCATTAATCGTTCACGCCGTGCGGTTGCGGGTGCGATAACCAAAGCAGCGCACGACCGCGTACGGGAACGACAGGCAAAGGGAGAGCTTCCTTCGGTCATTGTGCTCGGCGACCCCGATTGGCGTCCGGGTCTCTTGGGTCTTGTGGCCAACACACTCGCGGAAGAATATGAGCGTCCGGTATTTTTGTGGGGACGTGAGGGAGGGACGAGCTTGAAGGGGTCGTGCCGTGCGGGACGTCCAGGCGTTTCTCTTGTCGACCTTATGCAGGGAGCGTCTGATGCGTTTGCAGGGTTTGGCGGCCACAAAGCGTCGGGTGGCTTCACGGTGAAAGACGAAGAAATCTTTACGCTCGAAGAGAAACTTTGCGCCGCGCTCGCAACACTTCCTGAAAGTGCGGTTGCTGAAGATGCGAAAGCAGACAGCTCACTGTTGCTCTCCCAAGCAACGCACGGTCTGTTGAAGAACCTCTCGCAGATGGCGCCATTTGGTATCGGAAACGAAAAGCCCGTGTTCGCGTTTCATAATCTCTCTCTCAGTCGGGTCTCATGGTTTGGTAAAGCAGAGGAGCATCTAAAGCTGGTCGTCACCGAAGATGGATTCGATACCGTTGAAGCTGTCGCCTTCTACGCAAAGCGTGAGCTCGGTCCTCACATAAAGAATCTTGAGGCAGGGAAGAACGTCTCGCTCCTTGCGTCCTTAGAGCGCGATCAGTTTACGAAGGGTCAGCCAGTACGCCTCCGACTCGTTGCTGTAGCGTAGAGTTGCCGGTTTTCTTTGCTGTTATACTCGCCGAATGCTTTACACCCTCTACGCTGACGGCGGTGCACGTGGCAACCCGGGTCCGGCAGGCGCGGGTGCCGTCGCATTCGATGCATCTGGTAAACGTGTTGCAGAGGTTGCGGACTATCTCGGCGTTGCGACCAATAACATCGCGGAATATGAAGCGGTGATTCGCGGGCTCAAGGCACTCCATGATGCATTTCCCGACGACCATTTCAAAACGCATGAAGTATTGGTGCGCATGGATTCAAAGCTCTGTATTGAACAGATGAATGGCAACTACAAGGTGAAGCATCCAAACCTTGTGCCGCGAAACCTCGAAGCCCGTAACATCATCGCTCGATACTTTACGAAGGTATCCTTTGAACACGTGCCACGAGAGAAGAATAAGGACGCAGACGAACTCGCTAACGAGGCGATGGATAGAGGGAAGTAAGGTATGGATCGGTTCGCGTTCGCAGGGGTTATAGGATTTTCGCTCGGTATCCTCGTTGCAACGCTCTACGGTGGTTCCTGGGTGTTTGTTTGGTATGCGGTGTTTCTTTCTGCGCTTCTTGCGACACTCTATTTTTCTAAGCGTGCGTCGGTATTTCTTCTCGTCAGTGTGTGTCTCTTAGGTGCTGCGGTCGGTATTGGTCGTACAGCGTTTGTGCCAACGACCATAGCGTCATCCTTTGCATCACTCGTAGGCACAGAAACAGAGATTGAAGGGGTAGTGGTTGCAGACCCTGATCTACGAGAACAAACGCAGCGATTGACCGTAGAGATTACTGAGGGAGAGGAAACCACGAGGATACTCGTCGTTGCGCCTCTCGTGCCAGAGGTGCGGTATGGCGAACGTATTACCGCGTTTGGCAGTATTGAAGCGCCTGAGCCATTTGAAACGGACGGAGGACGTACATTCCGATACGACCAATTTCTTTCTAAGGATGGCATCTTCGCAATCATGTCGCGGGCCACGATTGAAGTAGTAGGGGAGCGAGAAGGGGTGGGACATATGCGTGGCGCACTCTCAGATATAAAAGTCGCGGGTCTTAACGCATTCTCAGTTGCGCTTCCCGAGCCGCATGGTTCGCTTGCGGGTGGACTCATTCTTGGTGGCAAACAGGGACTTGGCGAAGACCTACTTAACGATTTCATACGGTCCGGTCTCGTACATATCGTGGTGCTCTCGGGATACAACGTGATGATTGTCGCTGATTTCATCATGCGCATCTTCTCGCTGTTTGCTGAGCGTATAGCCGCCCCTGCGGCGGGAATTTCAATTGTATTGTTTGTACTCGCTGCGGGTGCCGGCCCTGCCTCCATTCGTGCGGGCATCATGGCGTGTATTGCGCTCTATGGTCGTGCGACCGGACGCACGTACGATGCGTTTCGCGCGCTCCTTCTTGCGGGCGCACTCATGCTGCTCTGGAACCCGCTTACGCTCGTCCACGACCCTGGGTTCCAACTCTCCTTTATTGCCACCCTCGGTCTTATCTTTGGCGCACCTATTGTTGAACGATATCTCGCGTTTATCCGGAGCGGATTCTTGAAAGAGATTGTGGCATCGACGCTTGCAGCGCAGATAGCCGTACTGCCACTCCTTCTCTACCAAAACGGATTGTTCTCAGTCGTCGCACTCCCAGCAAATATCCTCGTGTTACCTCTGGTACCGCTAGCAATGCTCTTCTCAGCACTCGCAGGTGTCGCAGGATTACTCGTACCGGTTGCTGCGCCTGCACTTGGGTTCCCAGCGTATCTGCTGCTGATCTACATCACGAGCGTTGTGACGTTCACGTCAAACCTGCCGCTCGCGGCGTTCTATATTCCTGCGTTCCCGTTTTGGGTAGTAATTGCGACGTATGTCGCGCTCATCTATACGACCTGCTCAAGAAATCGTTTCTCCACGACTGACCAATTCACGTTATCGAGAAACGCGTCGACATAGTTCTTCTTGTCAGCAGGGACGTAATCAATCATGTAGGCGTGCTCCCACATATCGAGGGCAAGTATGACGGGGAGTCCTGCAAACTGACCAAGCTCATGGTCATTCACCCAGGCGGTATGTACTTCGCGTGCAGCGACGTCGTAGTAGACAATCGTCCAACCAATGCCACGAGTACCCGCAACCTCCTTGAGGTGCGCGATGAATGTATCCCAGTCACCATATTTTTCCGTGACGGCGTCCTTAAGGGGTGAGGATTCGTCTGGCTTTGTTGCACCCTCCTCGAGCTGCTCGAAGTAGTACTCGTGCATGCGCATGCCGTCGAACTCAAAGCCCATGCGACGACGTAGCTCGTTTATGACAAAGGCGTTCTTCTCGGCATCCTTCTCACGCAGCTCTTTAATAGTGTCGAGAATAAGGTTGAGGTGCTTTACGTAGCCTTCGTAGAGTTTCAAATGCACGTCGAGCTGCTTCTCAGAGAGGCCGCGAAGGGTTGGGATAGTGAACGAACGGACGGTATAAGCCATGAGTCGAGGGGATTAGGTACGGGCAGTATACCTCTTTAGGGCATGAACAAATCATGAGTAGGTACGCTTGCAGAGCCGGGGTAATGGTAGGACAATGCGGCCACATAACTTGATACGTATGGCTAATCCAATGGAAGGAAAAAGGAATGCAGAGAGCAAGGTAGACCCTGTTGAAGTGCAGGGCATCGTCGCTGAATTGAAGCGCATGTACCCCGCAAGTGAACACCCTGGGGTGACTGAGCAGGACTATGGCATTGCGGCAAAAGTCATTCTTATGGAATTTGGTCCTTCAGCTAGCAAAGACGATATGAAGGGTGTCTTGGAAGAGCGTATGGCAGTAGGGAAGACCCCTTCACTCTCGGGCAAGGCGCGCGTCGACGGTACCATTGTGACCGGCCCAGAAGCAGCAGGTGCTATCAATCAGGATGTCGACAATCTCAACAAATACGATTAGTCATTCGTGCCGTAAATGATAGAAGGCGCTCGTGGGGTACACGGGCGCCTTCTCACTGTACGTCTTTCTTTGAGCGTTCAAGTTCGGCGCTTAATTTCTTAAGGCCGTACCCGCACGCCATTTTCAGAACTGCCAAGCGCCGACGGAGCGGACGAATGGTATTCAGATACACCATCGTGTCTGCCTTCGGGTGGTAGATGGCGAGGATTTTGTCGATTTCTCGTTGATACGCCTCGTTCGCTACCTTTCGCTTGCGGGTTCCGTTGGAGATGGCTCGTTTAGCCATGGTTCTCTCCGTGTACTGGTGGAGCCGCACGATACCACTTCTGGGACTAAACTCAAATGGCAGCATGGACGAGCTATCATGCAGCAATGCAAAAACGTTCGGCATTGCTCCTGTCTCTCCTCATTCTTATTGTGCTGAACGTCATTGTCGGGCTCTATCTTGCTGCCGATACGCGCACGGTGCTTACGGTCGCGTTTCTAGATGTCGGGCAAGGGGATGCCATTTTTATTGAAAGCCCGAGTGGGCATCAAATGCTTATCGACGGCGGTCCTGACCGCTCAGTACTCCGTCAGTTACCAAAGGTTATGGGTCCGTTCGACCGCTCCTTAGATGTCGTTGTTGAAACGCATCCTGACAGTGACCACATTGGGGGACTCGCGTCAGTCTTTACTCGATATCGCGTGGGATTGTTTATCGAGCCGGGTATTCCGCGCGACACGAGTGCTCGGTACGCACTCGTTACGGCGGTGCAGGCGGAGAAGAATGTCGAGAATGTACTGGCACGTGCCGGTCAGCGCATTGCACTTGGGGGTGGAGCGTATGCCGACATCCTCTATCCGGACCACGATGTATCGAAAGGGGAGACGAACGAAGGGTCAATCATCATGCGCGTTACCTATGGAGACACCTGCGTCATGCTCTCTGGTGATGCCTCAGATGAGGTAGAGAACTATCTGGTCGCCAAAGGTATCGATATGTCGTGCGAGGTACTGAAAGCGGGACATCACGGCTCGCGCACCTCAACTGGTGATGCGTTTCTTACGGCAGTGCGCCCAGACATCGTGGTTGTGTCTGTGGGAGAAGATAACTCATACGGACATCCGCACGAAGAAGTAGTTGAGCGGATACATCGGTATGGTGCACACATCCTTTCAACAGCAGAAGAAGGAACCGTACGGTTAGAGAGTAACGGTACTGCGTTCACTGAGCGGTAACGCAAAAGGGCGGGCCACTGGCCCGCCCTCGCTGCTATTCGCAGAAGTTGCGCTGAAGCGGAGGGTCGTTACCGCCCGCTCGTGCATGGAACGTGCACGCGTTGTCGATGATAAGCACGCCACCGCGCTCCCAGTGCTCTTCAAGAAAGAAGTGTGTGAGCTGTTTTCGCATCTCCCGCAACACCATGTCGGCGAGGGGACCACGAATCAGGTAGTCGAGGATGTTGAGACGTAGTGAAATGCGTTCTTCCATGCTTGCGCCTGGTCGTAGCATTTGTGCCACTACTTCCTCGTACCCACGTTCCTCATCGAAGCATTGGTCGTACTGTCGTTTCGAGATACTGAAGCGTTCGTCGTACGAACGTTCGGCACCCGCCGCATCACGATAGTCTGTGGTGAAGAATGCCTCTTCGATACGAAGCATCTCGGGAGCAACGTTCGGCAGCATGACAAGCGTCGTTGCGCCGCGCGCGCCGTGAGTGGCTTTCGAGAGCATGAGATACCGTCGCCGGTCTTTCGTGTTCCCGAAATGGTCCCGATGCGGCAAGAGTGAGTGCTTGCCACTCGTTCGCCCCTCAAAATCAGGGATTGCGTCCGCGAGTTCAATCGAGTTTATGCGCACGACATGCGCCCCTTCCTCGAAGTGTCTCCGTATCCGATGAGGGAGCCGGAGCGTTTTGTAGCCGTCGACGTCCCCTTCGATGAACGGGAAATCGCAGTCGCCGAGGGTCACCATCTGCGGAGAGATGATTAGCTCGTCCATGAGGTCCGGCATCGTATCCTCCAGGTCTGAGGTGCCCGTGTAATGAACACCCAGTAGTGAGTGTACCAAAAAGCGAAAACCACCCTTTCGGGCGGTTTTCGACGACTAAATAATGCCCGCTTTTCGGAGGGTCTTGAAGGCTCCGTTCTTCTTAATGGTACGGAGGCCAGCGACAGAGATATCGACGAGTACCGACTTTTGGAGCTCCGGTACGAAGACGCGGCGCTTCTGGAGGTTTGCCTTGCGGCGGACTTTGCCGGTTGGGTTGAACTGCGTTGCGCGGGTACGGTTAGAGTACCGACCGCCAATCTGCGTCGACTTTCCGGTGATTTCGCATTCACGAGCCATAGTTTTGCTATACTAACACGACTTTAAGGCTATGCAACCTGAGCTTTTTCTGACCCTTATAAGCCTCGCGGTCCTTATTATTTCGATTATTTTCCATGAGGTAGCCCATGGATATGCAGCCAATGCCCTCGGGGACCCGACGGCAAAATACGAGGGTCGACTGACCCTTAACCCTATCCCGCACATAGACCCCGTTGGCTCGCTTTTGGTGCCAGGACTTCTTGTCCTTACTGGTGCCGGCATGATGTTTGGCTGGGCAAAGCCCGTGCCCTACAACCCGTACAACCTACGTAACCAGCGGTGGGGCGAAGCCATTGTTGGTAGTGCGGGTGTAGCGACCAACATCGTCATTGCGCTCATCTTTGCGCTCCTCACGCGGTACTTTCTAGGAACAGGGGAAGAAACACTCGCAGGGTTCACGGCTCTCGTTGCGTACATAAACCTTTTCCTTGGGTTGTTTAACCTCATTCCATTTCCGCCACTCGATGGGTTCACTGTCTTGCGCGGCGTTCTGCCATACAACCTGTCTGTATCACTTCGTTCTCTTGAAGCGACGATGGGTGGATTTGTAGGCCTTGTTGGGTTCTTGGCTATCTTCAGTTTTGTCTTCGCGGCACCGTTCGCTGGATTAGTACGAAGCATCTTTGCGTTTCTCGTCGGCTAGTTGGCATGCAGAAAAAGGTTCTTCCCATTCTCTTTGCGACCCTCCTTCTCGACATGGTGGGGATTGGAATGATTATTCCGATTATCCCCGTCATCTTCACTGACCCTACGTCACCATCGTTTCTTCTTGAGGGGTACTCCGTTTCAGCGCAACTTTTCTTCGCGGGCCTTATTACGGCGCTCTTTGGCATCATGCAGTTCATTGCGGCCCCGATTCTTGGTGAACTGTCTGATACGTATGGTCGGAAACGCCTACTCACTATTGGTGTTGCGGTCCTCGCTCTCTCACAGCTTCTCTTTGGGTTTGGTATTGAGGTTGCTTCAATTGCGCTCCTCCTGGTTGCTCGTACGGTTGCAGGATTTGCGGGCGCCAACTTTTCTATAGCGCAGGCAGCGATAGCGGATGTTTCGGCACCTGAAGACCGTGCGAAGAACTTTGGTCTTATTGGTGCTGCGTTTGGTATCGGCTTTATTCTCGGCCCGCTTCTTGGCGGCTGGCTTGCGGGTCTATTCGGAAATCCTGCGGCACCGTTTTGGTTTGCGGGCGCACTCGGCATTGTGAACGTGGTATTTATCTCCCTCTTTCTTCCTGAGACGCACAAGCCAACAGGGAAGAGACATGCGTTCGAGCTCTTTAAAGGCATTCGCAATATTCGTGCGGCGTTTGAAGACAAGGATGCGCGTCCGGTGTACCTCACTAACTTTCTCTACATGTGTGGGTTTGCGTTCTTTACGTCTTTCATTGGGGTGCTGCTCGTAGCGCGCTTTGGCCTTGGAGAGGCAGGAGTGGGAACGTTCTTTGCGGTAGTTGGGGCGTGTATTGTTGTGACGCAGTTATTTATTCTTCGGATTGTCACGAAGCACTACTCAGAACGAAGAATCGTACGCTACACCATTCCGGTTGTAGCAGGTTCGATGCTTCTCTATCCGTTCCTCGACCTCGCACATATTTATATGCTCGTGCCGATTCTCTCGATTGCTCAAGGACTCACCATGGCGAATCTCACGGCGCTCGTATCAAAGGCGGTGTCTCCGGCAAAGCAAGGTGCCGCACTTGGTATCAATGGGTCGTTGGTTGCGTTCTCTCAAGGATTCATTCCGTTGCTTGCGGGGTTCGGGTCAGGATTGCTTGGCATTGCTGCGCCGTTTTTTGCGTCTGCACTCCTTATCTTCACGGCCTGGATGACGCTGTTTATCTTCCTGAAGCGGCCAGTATAGAAAACAATGCGGGCGCACGACTTATGTCGCGCGCCCGATGCTGATGGTGAGTGTGGTGACGACCTATGTGGCCGGCAACCCGTGCACCAGGATGTGTATGGTGTGCGGAGCGTCATGCACGGCGATGCGTTCTTCACGCCCGTCGATGCGGAAACCTTCGACGAAATGCTCGTGCGTGGTGCCTTCTGGCACAATGTCGAAGGTAGCCCAGCATGTTGGTGATTTACTGAGATGCCGTGGCACATTTTTCAGAATGAGCCGCGTTTTGTGTGGGACGTTGATGACTGCCGGTTGTGGCGAGTGGTCGTGCAATCCGATAAGTCCGCGGCGTCCCCGCGCCCCTATCACTTCAACACGCAGCCAATCGTCCAACCTGGCATCTCGGACGGTAGAGTCCTTGCGCTCGAAACCTGACATCTCGAGATGTTCCTCTTTTCTAGTACCGGCACGCGGTGTGCGTACCGGAATCTTGACACGCTACCAAAAAGTGCGGTGCGTGCAAACGGCTGGCTGCACCACTTCTTCATGAACCTCCGCTATACTCATTTCTATGCAACTACTCGTCATTACGGGGGTGACCGTCCTCTTGGCCATCTTCGCGTTCTGGTTTGCGAACACGTATTTCAAGGCACGCATTTCTCAGGAACTCATGGCAGACGCCGAAGCATTCGAGAGGCTTACTGATGACCGCACCAAGACATTACTCGTGCTGGGGGATTCGACCGGTGTTGGCGTCGGTGCTGATAAACCAGAAGACACGGTGCCTGGTCTCTTCGCTGCACATCTTGGCGCAACCTATGTTGAAAATCACTCAGTGATTGGTGCGGCTGTTGCAGACCTTCCGCCTCAAATAGAAGCAGCGGCACTCCCACGCTACGACGTCATCCTTATTCAGGTAGGAGGCAACGATGTGCTGCCGTTTGGTGATGTTGAGGAAGCGGCGATTCGTCTGCAGGAACTCGTGAAGACCTTGCCGCCAAGCGAGCGCGTCATGCTTATGTCCGCAGGGAACGTCGGTGGGTCAACACTGTTCCCTCCTTTTATTCGTCCGTTCCACACCGCAGCAACACTTAAGCTCCATGAAGAGTTCCAGAAAGTAGCGAACGCAACGGGCATTACGTACGTGAATCTCTATGAGCCGTTTTGGAAAGATCCATTCCTCCGTAACCCATATCGCTACCTCTCACGCGACGGTCTCCACCCTTCGTCGTTTGGGTACGAGCTGTGGTTTCAGAAACTACGGAAAGCGTACGACGGTGTATAAGAAAAAGCCCCGCAGATGCGGGGCTTTTTCTTGTTGCGTGAGCGGTATTAGCGCGTAACGCAGAGCGTTGCTGGCTCGAGATCGTCGAGCGCTGGCTCGTTCGGGCTTGCGCCTTCTGGAGCACAGACGGTGTAACGACCCTCGTCTGATACCTCAATGGTGTAGAGCGTGTTGTCCTCATCACCACCGTTTGGATCAAATGGGATAGTCGCAACGTACGTTGGTGCGAGGCAGCCAAGGTCTATATCAGCAGATGCCCCTTCACCGATTTCCTGGGGGTCTTCGTCGATAGTGCCGCCCATACCAGTACAGGTGAAGATACCCTTGTTATCCGCCATGTTCTGGCCGATAGCGTTGAGAATCGTGTTGATGTTCGACTCGCGCTGGGTGTTGCGTGCCTGTGCGAACTGCTTGGCTGGGTTAATAGCAACGATAACGATAGCCGCGAGAATCGCGATGATACCGATAACGATGAGAATCTCGATGAGCGTGAAGCCGCGAGATGCGTTCTGAGCTTTTTTCATGGTGATAGTAAGAAGAATAAGAAAGAACCAATTGAGAACCGGCGTATGCCCTCCGGAGGGGAAAGTAGAAGTACTACATATGCCTAGTTCTCAATCCAAGAGCCAATAGTGATGTTTGGCGGCGGTGGGGGAGGAGGGGGTGCTGCCGTAATAGGAGGTGCATTCCACTCATCGTTATCGTCCGGATCATACGAGGCGATGTTCGCTTCGTTGCCGTCGGTGTGGCAGCCAGGGTCTGCGGCGTCAGCGAGACCATCACCATCACCGTCGTCTTGACCGTTGCTACAGAGTGGTGCGGCGGCGGGACACACCTGTCGACCAATCGACTCGAAGATGTTGTTCATCGCACCAGAGGACGGTGACACAAACACGTTCAGAGGATTTGCACTGCCGCCGGTGCCACTGCCTGAGCCACTGAGCGCGTAGCGGAATGTCGTTGCATTTGAGACGCCAGTGACGGTGTAGGTACCATTGAAGGCGCTCGTAGATACGCCGCTAATGCTGACGCGCTGATTCTGTGTGAGAAGATGCGGATTACTCGTGGTAATCGTTGCAGTGCCACCCGAACGAACCGCGCTCGTAATGGATGCACTCCCTACGGTTGATGCACTCGCTAGGTCACCCATAAGCGGAAGACCGGCGGTGTCACCAAAGTGGATTGAGAAAATCTTCACATCATCACCCTTCGCTGCACTCGCTGCGTCACGCGCGTACTGTGCAGGGTCAACCGGGGTGGTGTAGGAAACACGTACACGTGTCTGGTCGAGGAATGCAGTCGCACTTGCGTCACAGTTGTTGTCCGGGTCATTGAAGCGCGTCTCGAGGCGGAAGTTGCCGTTAGCAAAATCTGCTGCCGACCATCCAACGGTGTCCCAATCGTCACTAGGACTGCCAAGGGGAGCGAACACGGTTTCCGTACCGGAAAGGGTGACCGAGCGATACGACGAGAAGGTGCCGGCGTCGCCAATGCGTGCCTGTACCTGGCATGAGCTGTTAAGAGGCGTAGCAACCGCAATCACACTCGTTCCATCAATGCGGAGGTGTTCCGTTGAATCGTTTGAGCCGTTACGGAAACGCACGAACCCTTCAAACCCATCCGGAAGCGTTACGGACTGCTGTGCGCTCCATGCTTCGTGCGCATTGTTGTTTCCATCATCAAGCTCGTGCGTGCGTGCAGTCGTCCATGTATTTGCTGCAGAGGTACAGGAGCCACCGGAGCGATACTCAACCACCGCGTTCTCGTTGTCTTCAGCGTCAGCGTCACCGCGCCAGTGGTAGCGAAGCGCCACGTTCGTGAGCCCGGTCGCGGTTACCGTCTTACAAATCCACTCACCGTTCCCGATGCGTGCGAAGCGACCGCCATCTGGACTTGCCGTATCTTCTCCTGAACTCTGGTTCTGACGAGCGAGCGTTGAGGAATCGCTGTCAGTGCCTTCTTCGTCCCAATCGACAATGTCGTTAAGGTCGCTTCCCGTGCCGAATCCATCGCTCCACAAGAGTTGGTTTGAGGGGCCGCCCACCGTTGAGAACGCTTCAAGGCTTACTTCGATACCAAGAATCGTTGCGTTACTTGGAATACCAAAGTCAAAGTTGCGATAGCCCTGGTCGTCATCGTCGTCATCGGCCGACGCGCGCACATTGTCGGAGAGATAGGCAGCGGTAGGGGAAGACCATTCGTTTGGTGTAGCGACAGCCGTTGGATTCTTCCAACCCGTGTCACCCGGAATACCAGATGATGGTTCGTTTGGTATACCGTCAGACACAAAGATAAGTACTTTCTCCTTGTCTTCGTCGTGACGCACGCTATCAAGCTCGGTCGCCGCAACCTCAATAGCGCGTCCGAGGTTGGTATACCCAATCGGTAGCTCTGGCATACCGCTATCAATCGAGGACTTGAGGCTGCTGTAATCAAAGGAGAGCTGACGCACGAGTTCTGCACTACGGCCAGACGAGGTGTCACCGATACGACCCCAGCCAACGAGAGGGTTTGACGTTACGCTGTCGTAGAGGTCGATGAGTGCCTTTGCCGCCGCACGCTCGTTTGGTACCCACTGCGTGTAGCCGCTTGGGTAGTCCGGGTAGCCGAACATACTGTAGGAACGGTCGAGCATCATGATGGTATCTGCACAGGCAGGCGCAGGAGGTGGTGCGGTGACGGTAATGGTCGCTTCACAATTGTTTGAACCTCCTGCGTTTGAGACGGTACCGACGTAGGTGACGGGACCGACACCACTTGGCGTAACGCTTTTCCATGGCGGGCCAGAGACCGCAACGTTACCGATACCGTGACTTATGGACATCGAATCCGCGTTCGATGAGGTGCTCCATAGGAGTTGTACGGATTGTCCGAGCGGTACTGACGTAGGGGATGCTTGCAGCACACAGTTTGGCGGGGGCACGACTGGCGCTTCTTCTGGGTCTTGCGCGGTTGCGGACACCAGAAGTGACGAGAAGGCTCCCTGGAATTCTGCTTTCGTCGCTATCGCAAACACTTTCTTGCCCGCTGTTTCCGTTGGGGCGCTTGTAGGGCCAGTAATAGTGCAGGACACATCGCGACCGTAGATTTGGTCGAGCTCGATTTCCTCACCACCCGGTGGCACTACGTATGCGTAGTCACGACTAATTTTTCCGAGCGCTGCCTGTACGCAGGATTCTGCAAGACCAAGCGAGATACGCTTGTACTCACGATTGAGACCGTTAAAGCGTGCGAAGAACGTTGAAGAGCTCACCGCAACGGCAAGGGCAAGCAAAATGACCGAGATGATAATCGCGGAGACGAGTGCGATGAACCCGCGGTGCTCTTTGGACGAATGGTAGAAGGGCATATTAGTGGCGAAGATAGACGGTCGTCGTACCGACTCTGGTTAAGAGCGAGCCGCTCGGGGTGTAGGCGCTTATATGAAGTACCGCTTCAACGTACTGAGGCACCGTACCTACCCCAGGGTCTGCAACGTGCGAGAACGAAATACCGGTTACTGACACATTGGTGTTGTTAAGCGGTGTCGCCACGCCACCACCCTCGGAGAGGGTGAGGTTATCGCCATTTTTGGCGATGATGACCGGGTTACCGCCTGGCGCACTCCACTTCACCACCGTCAGTGCGCCACCTTTCGCGCCTGCGGCAGGGACGGTGACGGCTTCCGCGCCAGAAAGCGTCCAATCAATCTTTGAAAGGAGAAAATTCGTCTCTTCCTGCAACATGGTGCGCGTTCCTGCACGTGTCACCGCATCAAAGAGACTGTACGCAGCAACCACACCACCGCCAATAAGAATGGAGAAGAGTGCAAGGTACACGATAGCTTCGATGAGCGTGAAGCCTTTGTGGGTAGTACGGGTCATGGTCGGATGATGGTTATTGAACCCTTGTTCGTCTGGCCGCCGGACGTTGGTACTGATGCGGCGTACAGCGTATCGGCTTCACAGTCGAGTGCGGACGGCGCACCTGAGTTTGGAAGAGAAAGAGACGCGACGTTCGTTGGGCTCGCGGGATTCGCGACATTCATGATGCGAATGCGTCCGTCATTGTTGTTGGTCGTGTTGCCAGTCAAAAGGAACGCGAGTGTGTCGCGTACAAGTGCACCATAGACACCCATGGTGCTGCCTGACGTACCAATGTCAGAGCCGCCAAGCACGGTTGGATTAGCGGTTGCGGCGTTCAATATGATGAGTTCGTTACCGCTTGAGCTGTAGTAACGACCAAGGTAAAGCGTGTCACCAACCGTGTAGAGCGACTTGCCCTGACCAGGTGCGGCGCCCGGCGCGTTATAGACACCATGGAGGGAAGGGTGCGCGAGGTCACCAAGGTCGAGCACGACGAGCTCGCGGCTTGCGTCGTTAGTTGCAAGATATGCATAGCCATCTTTGATACGTATCTCGTTGATGCCGGACCCTACTTCATATGACGAGAGCGGTGCAGGAATAACGGCAGGGTTGTGTACGTCGATGACGAAGAACTCTGCGCCGCCCGTGTTGTTTTCCGTACCTATGTACACGTAGCCGTCCTTGTACGCGATGGTATTTGCGATGACACCGGACGCAGCGGTGATTTCATAGCTTGCAATCAGGGTTGGGTCAGTGCCGGCAATATCGATGACCTGCAGGTGGCGCGTTGACGAGTTTGCAGCGGCGAATGCGTAGTCACCGTAGGACGTCGAGGTTGCAACCGTTATTGCATTCAATCCCGAAGAAATAGGCGTGACGCCAGTAGCGGTCTTAAGTTCACCAACGCGTGTGGGTGCAGTAGGGGTAGCGAGGCTAAGCGTATAGAACTGGGGGACGTAGGTGACGGCAACGGTGATGTGGTCGACCTGCGCGGTGCGGTTGTTACCTCCCGTCACCGGAACACCAACCGCAGAAAGAACGACCCCAAAGTCGCTGTCATTAATATCGCGTGCCGTCCACTCTTCGCCCCAAAGATCGGAAGCGTTGCCGTATGGTTGTGTGGTATCGGTCGTCGACCAGCTGGTGCTGACGGCTCTGTTAGTTGCCCCAACGGTACCGTTAGCTCGTACGAT
>CAZWLE010000007.1:0-28828 GCA_964634305.1 uncultured Candidatus Saccharibacteria bacterium | reverse complement strand
CTCGATTCGGTGTAGTTGAGCTTTACGATGATGGCACGTTAAAAAAGATAACCGAAAAACCGAAAGAACCAGCGACTAACTTAGTTTCAACAGGCACGATGGTGTTGTCTCCAGAAATTTTTGACGTCCCGCTCGTACTTCACCCAAATGGTGAGCACTATATCGTCGATTCTCTTCAGGCTATTCAGAAGACTAGACCAATACAGGTCATTCGCCAGAAGTCGTGGATTACGGTGACGTTTCCTGAAGATGTGCCAAAAACAGAGGAACTGCTTCGAAAGTTGGGGAAATAATTTTTGGTGCTGGGAGGAGGACTTGCACCTCCGACCTTGGGTTTATGAGTCCCATGCTCTAACTACCTGAGCTACACCAGCAATATGAAGCACCTTACTATCTCCACCCCCTTTCTTCAACGCCCGAGCTCCTTGAGCTTTGCTTCCGCCTTAGGGATATCCTCCGGGTACCCTACCGGTATCCAGACCGGTTGCTCTATAACCATAACAGGGTGGTCCTTGGCGAGCGCAGAGACAGGGTCAACGATGTAGTACTCCCCGGTAGGGTGTCGAGGTGCGTCATAGGAGAAAACACGCTCATCAAGCACCATGGTGTTGGTGTTCACGAGGTTACTCTTTGGCTTCTCTGGTTTCTCCTCAATGCTGCCGAGCGTACCGTCCTCGCGACGCTCCACGACACCCATAACCTCCGGACGGTCATGCGTTGAGACAAGTACGGCAAGCGGATGTTTGAGTGCCTCTTCAAGTGCTTCCTTCCCTAGAATGTCGTCTGCGTTGAGGAACATGAACTTACCATTGAGAAACGGGCGTGCAATAGAAAGGGCGTGTGCCGTACCCGCTGGCATCCACTGATGCACATACCGGATAGGGCGACCACCGTACGAGTCGCCGTACCGCTCGCGTATCATGTCGCCCTTGTAGCCGGTGACGATGATTATCTCGTCTATGGCGTCCGGAAGGACGTCCATGATGTGCTCAATAATAGGACGACCTGCTACTTCGATAAGCGGCTTTGGGCGCTCAAGAGTAAGGGGGCGCATGCGCTTCCCTTCTCCGGCCGCGAGTATGACTGCTTGCATGAGGCGACTATAGCGTCCGCGTCGCCGGAACGCCAGAGGCACTATGGGTACGCTATACTCCTTCTTAGGATGAACGTAAACGAAACGCCGTTCCAGATGTATGACGACTATGCAGCGCACGAAGAACTCGTGCGTCAGCTTCGTGACCCAAAGTTGCGCGACGACTACGCGCGCCCTCTCGACAACTACAAGCCTGGCCTCGTTCCCGCATTTCTGGGGTGGCTTTTGGTTGCCATGGGTAATATCTTCTACGGCACCCGACCGACGTATCTAAAATTTAAGGCCATAGAGGTGGTCGCCCGTATTCCCTACCAGTCATGGGAATCTGCTGCCTATACGCTCCTCACAGCCTTCTACACCAACGAAACACATGCCGTACGCCTCTGTCGCATGGCGGCCTTTAGTCGCTTTGCACAAGACAATGAGACTATGCACGTCGTTGTCATTTCTTCGATAGTTCGCAAGCGTCACAAAGACGCGTTCTTCCTACACACACTGGTGCCTATTCTCTTTTGTCTCTTCTATTTCTGGGTCATCTATCTCCTGTACCTCGTGTCACACCGTGCTGCGCTTGAACTGAACTATCTTTTTGAAAAGCATGCCTATCACCAGTACGACCGCTTCCTTAAAGATAATGAACAGGAACTACGCAGCACATCGATTATGTCTGACTTCCTTGAGTTCTACGGTCGAGAGGTACGAAACGAGTATGAGTTTTTTGAAACGGTGCGTAACGATGAACTCATCCATCGCAATCGCTCCATTCGCGAAATAGAAAGTCACAAGCGCGTCTGGGAGGACCACAAAGCTTGACGCTCTGTAATGAAAAACACCGGACAGTGCCGGTGTTTTTCATGCTTGTTGCGGGGGCCGGAATCGAACCGGCGTCTGGAGGTTATGAGCCTCCCGAGGTACCTCTCCTCTACCCCGCTATTGCCCGCAGTATACCTGCGTTTTTATTAATATCAAGATTATATTTCTCCGAACTCTTTGAAGACTTTCTCGTATTTTTTGATGGTGCGATATGCAATGTTGTCGTCGACACGATATTGCGAGCCTTGGTGCGCAATCTGATTTCGTACCTCATGCGCTTCCCATGCGTCCTGTATGGAATCAAAGCGCGCGACACGTAGACGCTCACCCACAGTGTCTCCTGGGTACCCCGCTTGTCGCAACACCTCTTCAAGCATGATGTCTGCTTCAATGATGGCCTGACGCCAATCACTTTCCTGTGCACTCTCGATGAGCGCTTGAATATGTGCCCAGCGGGCATGGTCTTTTGCTTTCTCTGCAACGACTGGGTCGAGCGTGCTCCAGCGCGCATGTTCTTCTGCTTCTTTCAACTGATGAAGGCGCACCGTTGCATAAGCAAGAATAATGAATGCGACAAGCGAGAAGATAAACGACACGACCCCAAGTACACCCCACACGTGTTCAATCCAAAGGAGAACATTAGCAAACCAGGTAGTCGGCTCTGCGCCTTCCGCAGCAACGCCAAGCCGGCTCTCATAGAGAAGCCGGAAGAAATACTCGAGGTTGAGAAAGTGAATGGGGCCGGTCTCGCCTTCCATTCCCCGATTATAGCGTCTCGCCGGTCACCTCCGCCCCTGCTTTAAACACCAGCGTGTCAGCACCAAGTGGTGCGGTGAAGTGAATACCAACTGGAAGCGTAACACCTTCTCGCTCTACCGTACCCATAGGAACAGAGAGTGCAGGCATACCCGTAAGGTCAGCGGTAACCGTAAACACGTCTTCAAGGTACATAGAGACCGGGTCGCTCTTCTCACCAAAACGAAACGCAGGTGACGGCGTTGTTGGGAATGCGATGACATCAACCTTCTCAAAGGCAGCGGCATATTCATTGCGAAGCATGGTGCGCGCCGCTTCAGCCTTTCGGTAGAACGCATCGATGTAGCCAGACGAGAGTACGTAGGTACCAAGCAAAATGCGACGCTTCGTTTCTGGACCAAATCCTTCGGTACGACTTGAAAGATAGTCGTCCAAGAGTGCCTTTCCACGCGACGCGTGACCATAGCGCATGCCATCAAGACGAGCGAGGTTGGTTGAAACCTCCGCTGGCATAACGATGTAATAGGCAGCGAGTCCGTAGACACTTGTTGGGAGTGAAACATCCACTACCTCGTGTCCTTTTGCTTTGAGCGCTTCAAGCGTTGTATCAAAGGCTGCGCGCACATCGGCATCCATACCTTCTTCAAGGAGATGGTAGGGCACGCCAATACGCAGCTGCTTCCCTACTGTGTGTGGTGGATACGTCGTGTCATCGATAGTAGTGGCGTCGAGCGGGTCGATACCGCGTATAGCGTCATAGATGAGTGCTGCGTCTTCTACGGTTTTTGCGAGTGGCCCTGCCTGATCAAGACTGCTACCCATTGCAATAAGACCGGAACGAGATACAGCACCATACGTTGGCTTCATGCCTGCAAGACCACAGTGTGCCGCTGGCTGACGAATAGACCCACCCGTGTCCGTACCAAGCGCACCAAGACAAAGATGTGCGGCAACCGCGGCAGCAGAACCACCCGACGAACCACCGGGCGTACGGTCTAGTGCAAGAGGGTTCTTCACTACGCCAAACGCAGAGTTCTGCGTTGAGCTACCCATAGCAAACTCGTCCATATTAGTGCGCCCAATAAATAGCGCGCCAGCATCCTTCAACTTTCTCGTTATGGTTGCGTCGTAGGTGGCGACATAGTTCTGCAACATCTTCGATGCTGCACTTGCTACCTTCCCTTCTATAAGAATGTTGTCCTTCATCGCAAGCGGAATACCGCAGAGCATTGGCGCATCTCCTGCATCAATACGCTGCTGAGCAGCAGCTATCGCTGCATCGTCTGCATCAAACAATTCGAGAAAGGCGTTCAACTCAGGATTCTTCTCTTTTGCAGCCGCTGCACACGCATCCCACAATGCACGTACCGTGCATTCCTTAGCACGCAACATGCGCGCTGCCTCAACTATAGAGAGCTCGTTGAGCGGTTTAGTCATGGGAAATGATTTTCTTCACCTTCAAGAAGTCACCGTCGCGCTCTGGGAACTGCGCAGTCACGGCGTTGGTATAGACACCTGGCTCATGCGGCGCTGTATCCTCCCGTAATACGTTACGGATTGCCGGACGACGGTTCGGTTCTGCCGATACTTCAAGCTGTTCTATCTGTCCCACATACGCAAGCACACTCTCGAATTCCTTCGAGAACCGCTCAAGCTCAGCCTCGTCTATCGTGATGCGGGCGAGGGCCGCAAGCTTCTTAACGTCGTCCTCTGATGCCATATAAACGGCACTCTATCACAGCCCGAGCCTCTCTTTAAACGCTGCTTCCGAGAGGATTGGTACGCCAAGCTCCTCGGCTTTTGCGAGTTTTGAACCTGCATTCTCTCCGGCCACAACGTAGCTGGTCTTCTTTGAGACTGAACCCGCAACACTGCCACCTGCCTTTCGCACCGCTGCCTCAGCTTCTTCGCGGGAAAATCCTTCTAACGTACCGGTGACCACGACCGTCATGCCTACCAATGGTCCGGTCGTAACAGGGCCTGCGACCTTCTGTATAGACAGATGCTTCTCAAGACGCTCAATCATCGCTTGGTTACCAGGGTCTCTAAACCACGCATGTACGGCCTTTGCGACGATGCTACCGATACCTTTAATGTTTGCTATCTCTGCCTCCGATGCTGTGCGTAGCTTCCCAAGCGTAGGAAATGCTTGCGCAAGAAGTAGTGCGGTCTCTTCTCCTACATGATTTATGGAGAGGCCTACCAACACACGGTCGAGACTTACCTTCTTTGCAGCGGCAATCGCATCGATAAGATTCTGCGCTGATTTTTCTTTAAATCCTTCGAGGCCGAGAAGCTCGTCTTTAGTGAGGTCGAACACGTCATCAAACTCCGAGAGCACATTGTGCTTCATAAGAAGAGTTACGGTTTGCTTACCAAACCCATCAATATCAAGGGCACTCTTCCCAACAAAATGGGCGAGCTTACGTTCCTGCACTACGTACGACCCTGCACTCTTGCAGCGGTGCGCTGCTTCACCGGGCACGCGCTCAATAGAGCCGTCTCCTCCACAAAGCGATGAGGTCTTCGGGAAACGCCACTTCTTTTCTTTACCCGTACGAAATTCGGTGAGCACCTGCACTACCTCAGGAATGATGTCTCCTGCTTTTTGCAAAATGATGGTGTCGCCAATACGTATATCTTTCTCTGCAATAAAGTCCTCGTTATGAAGTGTGGCACGCGAGACGGTCGTACCCGCTACCGCCACAGGACGCAGATGTGCGACGGGGGTAAGTTTACCGGTACGTCCCACCTGTAGGGCAATGTCCTCAATGACTGTAGTGACCTGTTCTGCGGGAAACTTAAACGCGATAGCGTAGCGTGGTCCTTTACCGGTATGCCCCAACGCCTGCTGGTATGCACGTTCATTCACTTTTACTACTACTCCATCAATCAAGTAATCCTCCTGCTCACGCAGTGCGCCATTCCATGTGTTCCAATACTCAATAACCTCATCGATGGTCTTGCATGCACGCTCATGCGCGTTAACGGGAAGCCCGAGGCTACGTAAGTACGAGAGCTCCTTTTGTTGAGTCTCTGGAAACGGGACATCTAACCCCTCAAGGTCATAGAGAAAAGCACCAAGCGGACGTGATGCAGCAGCCGAAGGATCAAGCTGGCGCAGCGACCCTGCAACAATATTGCGCGGGTTAGCAAAGAGGGGCTTTCCTGCGTTTGCCTGAGCCGCATTTAATGCAGTGAACCCTTTCTTCGACATATATATTTCTCCTTCCACGATGAGGTCCCGCGGCTCCCGTAACGTCTTTGGAATAGAGGCAATCGTACTTACGCTATGGGTGACATCCTCTCCCACTACACCATCCCCACGTGTTGCTGCCTGCACCAGCACCCCTTTCTGGTAGGTAAGCAACGTGTGGGCACCATCAATCTTTAGCTCAGCGACATACGTAGGTGCCGCATCAATACCAAGCGCTTTCTTTAATCCACGACGCACACGCTCATCAAACGCACGCATCTCCGTCTCATCAAAGGCATCATCTAACGACCATTGCGGTACCTGATGCCGCACCTTCTTAAGGCTCGGCAATACCCCACCAGCGACGATTTGCGTTGGTGAGTCGGGCGTAACGAGCTCTGGGTACTCACGCTCAAGCAGAACTAGTTCATGCTTGAGAGAATCAAGGGCCTCCGGAGAGATAAGCGACTCATCCCGCTCATGCTGAGCAGCTCTATAGCTGGTTATAGCGGCGCGAAGCTTGGCGGCGCGCTCGTACGCTTCTTTAGGGGCTGCCATTGCCTCCAGTATACAAAATCTGACCCTTAGTAGGTCACCTTAAGACCGCGCTCAACGCGACGAGGGCTCGTAGTATCACAGGTGTTGTATCCCTGAGTATAGATTTGAGTAGAACCGTTGGATGCTTTATAGACCGTCACATTACTTCTTATTTGTGTGAGGCTACCGCTCGTACACGGAATAGAGAAGGTTGTTATACGCGGATTACCGCCGTTTGGTGACGGAGACGAGTAACTTACGACTGATAATGCGTCGCATGTAATACCGCCCGTTGGGGTGGTGTAGTCGAAGGCGTTTTGCTGCTGGTCATAATAGAGCGCACACTCAAGCGCAGCGTCTGCCGCATAAAACGCGATTTGTGATTGCTTGGTTGCGGTGGCGAGTATGACTTGCTTGTAGGAAATATCGAGCAGCGCAAGCCCAATCGCGAGCGCCACCGACGCGAGGACGACAGCAATGAGGAGGGTGAATCCGCGGTGCGTAGTGTGCATCATATCCAGTCTTGAAGGGTGTCCGTCACAGTAATAGATAACGTCTGTCGTGACGTTATCCAACTGACGACGACCGTGACTCGCACTTCGTGCGCATTTATCTCAGTTATCTGTACCGATCGCTTGAAGCGCGTCGCTGTACCACTCCCTTGCTGGTTGTAGAGTCCGCCTGAAGAGAGATAGAGATATGGCAGCGCATCAAGCGATGCGTACTGCTGCATCGCAGAGTTATTTGGACTATCGGTATGAATATCACCCTGCGATGAATCGACCATGCAGTATCCTGTACCGCCATAACACTGGGTGTAGGACGAGAGCCCATCCATCCACGTACGACCATTTAGATAGTTGTTGTCACGCACGCTACGGATATATTCCATACCTTCTTGCGCAAGTGATGACGCAATGAGTTCATCACGTGCAATGTAGGAGGCAGTGAGTGAGTGTTGTATTGCTACAAACGGACCAACGAGTGCGATAGCGAGTATCGCAATAGCGACCATGGTCTCAACGAGGGTGAACCCTCTGTAGCGGGTGGTATTCATGGACATGGGGTAGCGTGCAACTCAAGCAGACGCTCTGTTGCCGCACTCTCAACCGAGAACGTGACGGTCCTGCCCTGCCCCGTAATCATAGAGCCTTGCACCGTAAAGATGACTTGCGGCTGCACGCGTGCACCGCATGATTCACTCGTCCCAACCCCGCGCACATGAAAATTCAGCGTCGTTATGGTGATACGCGGGTCAGTAAGGGGAATCACCGTACCGCCGATAGTCTCGATGATACGGCCGTTTGAGACTTCGTAATCAACCTGACGACCATCCGCATCGGTGTAGCGAAATGACGTACCGCCCGTACAGTTCGTGCCCGTTTTGTTACAGCGATAGTCCGTACCTGTACGGGCTGAGCGCGCCATACTATCGACCGCAAAGGAAAGATTGGTTACTAGTTCATTGGTGGAGCGTGCTTGGCGGTCGAGGTCAATGAGTTTAAGGTACGCACCGGTTGCGGTGAGCATAACAATGCTAAAAATACCGACTGAGACAATCATCTCAAGCAGTGTGTATCCGCGCATGGAGGAATCGTGCGTCATGAGCAAGTGCCAGCAGTTACTGAGACCTGACCAGCGCGCGATACACAGATACCACGCGTAGCGCCCCCATCAGCGGATACCAAATAAATTTCAGCAGAGTTCAGCGCTACCCATGTGGTACCGCGATACCCCATGATGAGACTGTCGGGTGATGAACGGAGGAAGACAATATTCACAATCGATAGCGTATTTGACCCATCAGTCGAACACCGACGAGTCGTTCCTTCGTACCCGCAGATTTGACTGATACGAAACCCTCGCTCAAACGTGTAGGTACGCACCAGTCCATCGGAACTAGGGGTATACGCACAATCGCCCGGTTTTGCTTCTGGACCAGTAAGAACAGTGTGTCCTCCGCAAGCGCCCCCTACGGTACTTCCCGGTGCTACAGGAGAGATATCAGCAAACATTACATATCGCGTTACATCACTTGAAGAAAAGGAGGTTCCGTACCCTGCGTTTTGCGTACTACCAAACACGCGGCTTGAATAGCCTAACGTCTGCGCTTCACGCACGGAGAGTGCCAGGGTGTAGGCAGCATCGGTCAGAAGAATTGAACGATTGAAGGTTCCTTGTCCAAATAGCGCAATCGCCGTCACTATCGCAATGATAGAGAGGACGACAAGCATCTCAACGAGGGAAAAGCCTCGAGAGATTACAGGATGAGAGCGGCGAGAGGATTCCATTCGATGAGGTACGCGAGGAGATAGCCGGCGGCAAGAAACGGCACAAACGGCACCTCTATGCCCATTCTAGGTCCTCCCCGCCGGCTTACCAATACAATGACGCCGTACAACCCGCCTATCCAAAACGAGAACAACAAGCCTGAGACCGCGTACGGAAAGACGAGCAATGAGAGTGCAAACGCGACCGGCGCATCCCCAAGACCCATAGCGCGTCCACCCGACAGGACATGCATAAGAAAGAAGAACAGTGCGATACATCCTGCCGTCAGGAGCGCTTCCCCAAGAAACGGTCCTGCTAGTCCCTGCAGAAGAAGATATGCAAGTGCAGAGAGACTAAGCACCACTGAGGCGGTTGGCGGCACAATCGTATGCCGCAGGTCGTACACCACAATAAAGGCAAGGGTCGCAAGCGCAATAAGAAACGGTACAAGCGCGAGCGTGAGCCCAATGGCACCGTACGCATACGCAAAGGCACTGCCGAGCAGGAGTTCAAGCACGAGATACTGCCACGGCACACGTGCGCCACAGGTAAAACACCGACCTCGTGCAATTATCCAAGAGAACACTGGCACCAGGTCGCGCGGACCAAGCGGTCGTGCACACGAATTACAGCGAGAACGACCGGTCACAAAGGACTGTCCAGTGTTCAAGCGTTCAGCAATAACACCAACGAAACTGCCCGTAATAGCGCCAAGAAGCGCAAACGGCAGCAGGGGTACATCCATGCGGAAAGTATACGCGAAAAGCCCCTCGTGCGAGGGGCTTTTCGGTGTCGTAACCGTTAGACGCTTACGGACAAAGGTTACCTGCTGTAAGAGCCGTCGAGGAGGTTCCGACCTTACCAGTGGAGTCCGCGCAGAAGCGAACCGTGCCGGTTGGCGATGTCAGCTGGTGCTGAATCGCGAACCCAGTTGAGCTTGAGGTACAGAGCGTTGTAATCGTTGCCGATACCGCCTCAAGATCTGTGACAATCTGCTGGATGTTCGGGTTTGACGTCGAAACCCAGAGCGTACCGGAACCACCACACGTCGTACCGGTGTTGGCAGAGCCGTAGCTGTTTCCGTTGTTGTCGTAGAAGATTTCTGCGTTCACCTGAACCGAGCGAATTTCGCTCTGAATCTTCGCGTCCGTTCCCTTTGCGCGTGCCGTGTTAAGGGACGCGAGAACGACAGAAGAGAGAATACCGATAATGGCGATAACAACGAGGAGCTCGATGAGCGTGAAGCCGCGTCGAACGCTAGAGGAAAGTACAGATTTCATAAAGATGGTAAGTGGTAAGGCGGGTAAGGAATATCCGCTCTATGCATTGTACGAGACAGGGATACAGAATGCAGTGCGCGTGTGGATAACCACCAATGACAACTATCGGTTACGAAATGGAACCAGCGAGATTGTAAATTGGAATAAGCACCGCAGCGAGCAACGTTCCAACGCCAAGACCAAGAAATACAATCATGAGCGGCTCAATAAGATCGACGAGTGTGTCGACAGCCTGCGTCACTTCGCGACGATAGAACTTCGCAAGCGTATTAAGGATATTACCGAGCTCTCCTGTCTCCTCACCCACCTTAATCATGGCAATCATGATGCCTGGTACTTCATTGTGCTTTGCAAGCGCGTCAGAAATAGAGGCACCTCCCTTCACATCCTCCCCCACTTCTGCGAGTACGCGTTCATAGGTCGCGCTGCCTACCACTGATGCCGTGATATCGACCGCCTCAACCACCGGAACGCCAGACACGAGCATTGTGGCGAAGTTGTCTGAAATACGAGAAAGATAAAGCTTTTCGTAGAGGTCACCAATGTAGGGCGTCTGAAGCTTCAAATTATCGAAGAAGAGCCGTCCCTGGGGGTTTTGGAGTGAGCGATACACAAAGAATGCACCGACCACTGCAAGAATCAGTACGAATGCACCGTAATTAACGATGAGCTCCGAGAGACCAATAACGATTTTGGTGTACAGCGGAATATCCTGGCCTGAATCAAGGAGAATCTTCGACACGTTCGGAATAACGAGCGTGAGCATGAGAATCATCACTACAACGAACGTCACGACGACGAATGCTGGGTAGATGAGCGCATTCTGCGCCTTGCTCATCACTTCGTACGTACGGTCGAGATAGTCAGCAAGATACCCAAAGGTCTCCGAGAGCTTTCCAGCCTCTTCACCCGAACGCACCATATTTACGTAGAACGCGCTAAAGACTTTCGGATGACGTGCGAGCGCTTTTGAAATAGGACTGCCTCCCTGCAAATCATCCGCAACCTGCGTCAGAATCTCTGCGAGGTACTTGTTATCGACTTCCGACGCCAAAAGACGGAATACGCGGAGCGCGGACACCTGCGCTTCAAACAACGTCGCGACCTGACGAGAGAGAATAACAATTTCCTTGTTCGATACCGTCTTAAAGAGACCAATATCAAGCGAAAGAATCGATTTCTCTGCAGCGGGCTCTATGGAGGACACGATGAGACCACGACGCTGAAGCGTCGTGACCGCAACATCCATAGAAAGCGCTTCAACGGTACCCCCGCGCTCATGGCCGTCCTTGTCGAGCGCTTTGTAGTTAAACAGCATGTGCCCTTAGTATCGCATGCTGCCCTTCTACCTACATCTCATCCGGTGGATTGCTCGTGCCAGGCCCAAGAGGTCGTGTGAGCTCTAGGACCATGGGCTCTGTTTCTTCGGTAGAAGGCGGTAGTAAAATGCCACCCTTGCTAATCTGATTACGGGATGAATAACGCATTTGTATCCCTGGATACTCCTGTTTAAGCTTTCCGACGACTGCTTCGACTAATACCTCAGCGAACGTGCGTCTTCCTACATGAGCTACTTCTACCGGAAACATTTTTATCGTGCCGCCCGGTTTTGTGATACGAAGCATCTCAGAAAACGCTTCTAGTGTTGCGTCTGCGACTTCCTCAACCGACCCGTCATAGTCGGCAATGTCGTAGTCGAATATGTCGCTTGCATTGTCGATGAATAGCTCTCGGTGGTGTGGAGCCATATGCCACAGGAGAAAGTATTTTGGTACCGCATGGAGCGACAGTACTGAATCAAATCCTTCAAAATCAGAAGGAAATCCGAGCGCACGTGCATCATGGTTAATGATTGCGGGACTGAGCTGTTGGTAACGCTTTTCTGCAGGGTCTACCCCCATGACAAATGCATGCTTGCCGTCTGGTCGAGACGCAGCAAGGCCACCAGCAAATGCATTGTCTCCCGCACCAATCACACATATAGACTTGTCTTCTGCGAGATCTGCGTCAGTCAAGTTAAAGGTGTTGATGTACCGTTTAAACTTGTGCGCACGCATTTCTTCAGAGGATGCTTCGAGAGGAAGCGAGACGTCTGATGCTTGTTCTCTGTCGCGCTCCTCATACGCGCGTCGAGAGATTCGACGACCTTCAAACGCCCAGTCTTCACCTTTGTGTATCGACATGGTGCAGGACCCTCACAGACACTAAAGATACCGTTCGAAAGTCTTCTGGTCGGATGCGCGCTCGTATGCATCTTCAACCGTTACCTCTCCGCGACGCACCAATTCAGCGAGCGAGCGGTCCATATCAATCATGCCGTCCTGTGATGAGGTCTGAATCACCGTACCAATTTCATGGGTGCGGCCTTCGCGAATGAGGTTTGCGATAGCGCTGTTGTTGATGAGGAGTTCGTAGGCTGGCACCAGACCGCCCGCAATGCGCGGCACCAGGCGCTGAGAGAAGATGCCCGCAAGAGAACCGGCGAGCTGTACGCGCACCTGGTCTTGCTGACTCGACGGGAACATGTCGATGATACGGTCAATGGTCTGCGAGGCGTTGTTGGTGTGGAGCGTGGAGAGCACGAGGTGACCGGTTTCTGCTGCGGTTACCGCAGCGGAAATAGTTTCGTAGTTACGCATCTCACCCACCATGATGACGTCTACGTCTTCACGAAATGCGGCGGTCAACGCGTTATGGAAGTCTGGCGTGTCGATGTGCACTTCGCGCTGATGAATGAGGGATTTCTTTTGCTCGAACAGGTATTCAATAGGGTCCTCAATCGTCACTATGTGCTCTGCACGCGTTTCGTTAATACGATCAATAATTGCGGCGAGCGTTGTGGACTTACCCTGTCCTACCGGACCTACGACAAGGAAAAAGCCCTGCTGGCGCTGACTAAATACCTCAAGCACAGGTGGGAGGTTAAGGGTTGCGAACGTGCGCACTTCCTTTGGAATAAGACGCATCGCGATTGCCACATTTCCCCCGGTACGAAAGCCGTTCACGCGGAAACGGTTCTGATCAGTGTGCTGGTGTGAGAAGTCCACCGACTGTTCCTTTTCAAATACGTCCCAACGGTCAGCGGGAAGCATCGACTTCAACATCGCTTCGGTTGCCGCAGCGGTAAGCACATCCTTCTGAAGGAGTGGTACGAGCGCACCCGCAACACGAATGATGGGTGGAGACCCTACCGAGAGATGGAGGTCGGAACCTCCTTCCTTTACGACCGTATCAAGGAGTCCTGCGATTGCAGCGTCAGCAGCCATGTTATTTCTTCTCTATGATTGCAATAGTTTGCGCGTATACCTCAGATGGAATGGCAGACGCTTTAATGATGTACCCTGCCGCGTTTAATTCCTTAGCGCGGTCGAGGTCAGTATCCTGTCCCTGATTAGAAAGAATGATGACCTTGGTGTCTGGGGCAATGTTTTCACGACGCATCGTGTCGAGTATCTCAAACCCGGTCATACCAGGCATCACGACATCAAGCAGCATCGCGTCTGGTGCAGGGCCCTTTTTAAGGGCGGCGATGAGCTCATCTCCTGACTGAAAGGCCGTTACATCGTGACCAGCGTTTTTAAACTTAATCGCATACATGTCGAGGAGAAAGCGATCGTCGTCGGTGAGAAAAATGCGATAAGTGGCCATAGAGTAGTTATGCTGAAAGCGGCTCTTCCTCCTCTTTCGCGAGCATCGCTCCACCGAGCGTGTTGACCTCCTCGAAAGGAATCTGGCCGTCTAACGCCTTGATGATACCATCTTCACGCATCGTCAACATGCCCTCTGCGCGAGCGGCTTCGTAGACCTTCTCCTCCACCGGCGTCGTGAGCACCACATGCTCAAGCTCCTTCGTCATCCGCATAATCTCAAAGACACCGATACGGCCACGGGTACCGTTTGGACACTCCGGTGTCGCCTTCGCACGATACAAGGTATCGAACTTAGGGACCCGCTTTTTAGCGCTCGCTGGCAAATCCTCAAACTGTTTCTCAAGAAGTACGTTAATGCTTTCAGAGACTGGGAACGGGTCGCCCGCGTCTGGGCAGAGTTTGCGCACTAGACGCTGCCCTATCGAAGCAATGAGGGTTGGCGCAATGAGGTAGGGGTCCACACCCATATCAATAAGACGCGGCACAACACCCGCGGCGGTATTGGTGTGAATCGTTGAGAACACAAGGTGACCGGTAAGGGCTGCTTGAATCGCAAGCTGTGCGGTCTCCTTGTCGCGAATCTCTCCCACCATGATGACGTTCGGGTCCTGACGGAGAATCGAGCGCAGACCGGATGCAAACGTATACCCAATTTCTGGGTGCACTTGTGACTGCGCTACCTGCGGAATCTCATACTCAACGGGGTCTTCAATAGAAACGACATTCTGCGTCTCGCGGTCGAGCTCTGAGAGCATCGCAAACAAGGTCGTTGATTTACCCGAACCGGTAGGACCGGAAATGAGCACAATACCGTACGGCTGGCGGATAATCTCGCGTATCGTCGCGAGGTCGTCTTTACCAAGACCAATCGTTTCAAGGGTGGCGAGTGATTTTGCACGGTCGAGAATACGCATCACCACCTTCTCCCCAAACTCTGTTGGGAATGTCGATACACGGAAGTCGATGCGACGACCGTCTACGGTTGCAGAGAAACGACCGTCCTGTGGCTTTCGTTTCTCATCAAGACGCATCTGACAGAGAATCTTGATACGGGCGACTACGGCAGGGTGCACTTTTGCGGGGAGTTCAAGGGAGGTGTGCAAATCACCATCCATACGGAAACGCACACGGGTTTTTTCAGGCGACGGCTCTACGTGAATGTCGGACGCACCACCTTCTACGGCATAGCGAAGCATCGTCGCTACAATCTTCGTGACCGGAGCATCAGCTTTGATACGCTCCTCGGTCATGCCACGGTCAGCTTCCTCTTCTTCCTTGCGCTTCGTTAAAACGTCATCAAGCGAGGTCTCCAGTTCCGAGAGCGCTTCACCCACTTCCCCGCTGAGGTTCTTGTACTCATCCAAGACACGCTGGAAATCAGTCTCACTTATGACAAACAGTTTGTACGGCATGCCTGCCTTGGTGGAAATAAACTGGAGTGCATCGAGCGCTTCGATGTTGTCAGGGTCCGTAACACCTACTTCAAGCGCACCATCCTTTATGCCAATAGGCGCTAGACGGTAGTGGCGTGCTGATTCTTCCGGAATATGTTCGAGACCCTCGTGAGGCACGGGACCTGAGGGGAGCTGACGCGTCGGCAATCCGTAGTGTTCGCCAATCGCCGCAAGGACGGTTTCGGTTGCGATACCGCGCTTAGCAAGAACCGTTTCAACCGGAACGCGGTCACGCCGTGCTTCTCCTTCTATTGAAGCAACGTCAGTCGTGCCAATGAGCCCTTTCTTGAGGATGATGCCAAGTATGTTCATCGCCGTCTTCCTCGTTAGTATCGCATACGCGCGCGGCGCGAAGTACGTCAGCGCAGTGGCGCAAATGGATCAGGACGTCCGGTCTGCTCGGGAATGATAGCGGTACGAATGTCGACGAGACGCATGAAGCGCAAATCAGAGAGTATAGAGGTATCAAACTCTACCGGATCAATCTTTTGAGTGAGACTGAGGAATTGCACTTCCGCAGCACTGGTTGGTGCACCCGTCGTTGAAACCGCAGGCGTTTCGTTGGTGCCAAAGAGCATATAGCCCGCAGCCGCGAGCACGAGAATCGCGAGGACGAGAAGGATGCCGTTTGTTTTAGAGATATGCATAAGAATCAGCGTAGCCAATAGATACGGAAGGTCATGGTGTACGAGTACACGCCCGTCGCCGAGTCCGCTATCGTAAGATCAACGAGGTCCAAGGGACGAAGTGAGAGCTCGGCACCGGCGAGGAAGGTCTTGAAGGACGCGTAGTTACCGGTCGCGCTCACTGAAAGGTCAAGCGATTCAACCGGACTCTCTGACTCAAGCAGGATACGGTCACCTTCCTGCTCCTGCTGACTCTCCGAGATGTCGAAGTTCGAGAGCGTGATGCCCGAACGCTGCGCGAGCGCGTTCAAGTCGAGAATGAGCTGCACGTTATCGACGCTGTCCGGGAGAAAGGCTTCAACACGTGCGACACCATCTTCAGGAAGACTCGCGCGCTGCGCCATGAGTTCACTCTCCTTCTCTTTAAACTCGCGCGCGGCAGCAAGCGCACTGTCGTATCCCTGAATTTCAGAGCGGAGTACCGCAACCGGACCGGTGTACTCAGGGTTTACGTAGCCAAAGAAGATACCGACGGCAATAAGTATGAGGACAACGGGGAGGATGCGGTTCATGGTGCGGTAGTGGTAGCAGTAGGTGCTGCAGGCATCGTCTCTTCGACCGGCGCTGGCATCGCTTCCGCTTCAAGCGTGAGGAGTCGCGGGTCAAGGTCAGCGGAGAGCGAGAACGTTACGGCTGCACCTGCTCCCTCTCCGACGCCAATGTCAGAGAAGATAGCGCGCTTAATACGCTTCTCTGAGGCAAACTCTGCTGACTGCGCCGCGAGTGCATTAAACGTACGTGCCGTACCGTTCATGCGGATTTCTGCAGACCCGTCGGCAACGAGTTCATAGGAAAGTGAATCGAAGCGTACCGACTGGAGCGTGAGACGCTCAAGGACATCAAAGAAGCGTGAGGTAGCGACGCGACTATCAAGCAGCGTCTCTGCCATAGCGAAGCGGTTGCGCAAACGAATGAATGATTCCACCGTCTCCGCATCAATATCTTGCTGTGCCTCTTGCACCTGCGTCGCTTTTGCTGCTTTTACACTTGAAAGATACGTCTTGTAGCCAAAGACGCCTGCGGCAGCAAGAAGGGCGATACCCAACATGACAAGCGAAACAACAAGGAAGGTGTTGCCGCCACTTTTTTCATAACGGCCACCAGCACGCACCGGCTGCTTCGGCACGAACGAAGTAGGTATGGTGGAAGGAGTAGGAGCCACCTCCCTAGTATATAGGGGTCATACGCGCGAGAGACCGCTCTATGCACACCCTAGCCCTGCTCTTCTAGTTTGCGGAGCGCAAGACCAACCGCCACTGCGAACTCTGGTCCAATTTCTTGAAGGACGGGACGCATAAATGCAGGCGCAGATGTTTTCGCAAATGGGTCAGCGATATGTACTTCAATAGAGAAGAACGACTGCGCGTAGGCCGCAAGCTCTTTCGTTACTCCCCCACCACCCGTGAGTACCAATGACGATACCGCTTTCTGGTGCTCGGTCTCATAGCGTGTGAGTGCGCGGCGTGCTTCATCAAAAATGCGTGAGAAGACAAGCTCAATGGTTTTCTTGTCGTACGGCGCTTCCGTACCTCCGAAGCCGTGCTGTTTTTTCATTTCTTCTGCTTTAGCGATATCCATACCGTGCGCGCTCGCAATAGTGCGGGTAACGTCCTGACCGCCTTCACGAATATTGTGCGAGAGCGCAACCACCCCGCGCTCGACGACATATACCTTCGTTGCTGATGCGCCTATGTCGAGTACCAACACTGGCTTTATTGGCTCGTCGACTACGGAACGTATGGTGCTAAAGATTTCAATTTCATAAAAGCTCGCCGCGACCTCTGCTTTGGTAACAATGTCCTGTAACCGTGTGAGCTCATCGTTATGCACTGCAACGAGCAACACCTGGACCGTCGGTGATGCTTCCTGCTTTTCTGGCAGCGCTTCAGGCACGACAAACCAATCGAGCTGCACTTCTTGTACAGGAACGGGAATATATTTGCGCGCCTCAAGAGAAATGACCGTCTTTTGTTCCTCGGGGTCTGCCCGGCGCGGCAACTCAACGAGCGTAAGTAATGAACGAGAGAATGGAATGGAAATACCCGCGTCTTTGGTAGTAACGTTTGCCTCGCGAATGAGATCTTTAAGCGTGGTGCCTACCGTGTCTGCGGGAAGATTAGTCGCCTGTCCTACTTGATTACCGGCGTACGGACCAAGGGCAATCTCACCGTACGTTTCAAGCACGGCCGTCCCTCGTTCACGACGCAACTGCACTACTTTAAGGCTCGACGAGCCGACGTCGACGCCAATGACGCTTCCTCCTTTCTTTGCGCCAAATAACCCGTCAAGAAAACCCATGATGAAAAGTGTAGCATGCAGGTCTTAACGCCTTCGTGCGCATTACATTGGCTCATTAAAGCGGAAGTGGTACGGTAGTGCCTACGGAGAGGTGGGTGAGCTGGCCGAAACCACCACACTGCTAACGTGGCAGGGAGAAATCCCTCGAGGGTTCGAATCCCTCCCTCTCCGCCTATATGACGCTAGATAGCGTCCTTCCTGTCAGAGAAATACACGTTTCGAACCGGCACGCCAAGTGCTGAAAACTTTGCACGCAGATACGCACGCATGTCTCTGCCGTTTTTAAATGAGCGCACTTTTTTGCCTTCGCGTATCTTCCATGCACCCACCGCATCAAGCACATCGATTTTATTCAGTACCAAATGCGTTACGCCGTTCATACGAATGGCACGCGCAAGAAGTTCAAGGTCGAGCCAGTTGCACTGACGGGGACGTCCCGTAGTTGCGCCATACTCCTCCCCTGCCTCACGGAGCTTTTGGAAAATAGGTTCGTTTGGCTCGAACTTTTTCTGCCCAACATACGTCTCATACACTTTTGCGACGCCCCACACATTTCGTATGGCATTTGGCGGGAATCCATTAAGGAGTGCACCTGCTGCGGTGCAGTGCGACGACGTTACAAACGGATAGTCTCCCCAATCAATATCAAGACCAAATCCTTGCGCGCCTTCACCAAGGACCATAGCGTCCTTGTGCTTTACCTGGAATTCGTCGTAGAGATCGATGAGGTAGGGCTTGAGAGATGCTACGTCCTTGGCGCGCGTACCCACGCGTGCGTACTTATCGCGATAGGTTGGTCCAATCCCCCGCTTCGTTGTACCAATCTTCTTGTCGGTACCATCTTCCTTCTTGTGGCGCGGCAACGTGATGTGCGCGTTCTTAGCAATGAAGAGTCGTCCTTTTACTTTCACGCCATGCTTTTCAAGCTCACGTATCTCACTCATGAGCACGACCGGGTCCACCGCACAGCCAGAACCAATAATGGACTTCACGCCAAAGAAAACACCGACCGGTACCTGATGCGTAACAAACTTATGTCCCTTGTGATAAATCGTGTGCCCTGCGTTTGCGCCTCCGTTATAGCGCAATACGTGCGTGTACTTTTTTTCTTTGCATAAAAAATGGGCCACCTTGCCCTTGCCTGAATCCCCGTATTGAAGGTCTACGATAACGTCGAGCTTAGTCACAGCATGACTAAGTATCTACGTTGCTCGGGAAGATGGCAACTGTGGACGAGTTTAGAGCACGGTAGCCCCAAGGTCCCTGCGATACTGGGCACCCTCAAACGCTATTTCCCCTGCAGCAGCGTACGCTTTCTTCAAGGCGCCCTGGAGGTCGCTTCCCGTTGCGGTGACCCCGAGGACACGCCCACCGCTCGTTACCGTAGCGCCATGCTCCGTTTTGGTACCTGCATGAAAGACCACCGCACCGTCGGCTTCCGCAGCATCGATACCTGTTATCTCCTTCCCCTTCGCATAGCTTCCTGGGTAGCCGCCACTTGCCATGACGACACACGCCGCTGCACCTGGTCGCCATTTAATATCGAGTGTGCCGAGGTCACCTTTGGCACTTTTGATGAGAAGCGGCACGATGTCGCTTTCCATGAGGCGCATGTAGCTTTGGGTCTCCGGGTCACCAAAGCGTGCATTGAACTCAATCACCATTGGTCCGTACTTGGTGAGCATCACGCCTGGAAACAGAAGTCCCTTGAACGGACGGTTACGTTTCCTTAGTGCCACAAGGAGTGGCTCGACAATACGGGTACGTACGAGCGCCATCTGTTCTTCCGGAACGAGCGGTACTGGCGCAATGGTGCCCATGCCGCCCGTGTTTGGTCCTTTGTCACCTTCCCCAACACGCTTATGGTCTTTCGATGAGGGGAACACAATAGCGCGCTCACCGTCACACAACGCGTGCGTTGATATCTCAAGTCCCTGTAAATACTCCTCGATAACGACGTGTGTACCTGCAGCGCCATGCACCTTATCAACCATGAGCTCGGTAATGGCACGTTCCGCTTCTTCTATGGTCTCTGCAATGACGACGCCCTTCCCGAGTGCGAGACCATCCGCCTTTATCACGAGTGGCAGTGATTGTTTGCGCGCATACTCGAGAGCACCGTCAACAGAATCGAATACACGGTGACGTGCGGTGGGAATGCCTTCTTCTTCCATTACGTGTTTTGCGTACGCTTTTGACCACTCGATTTCTGCAGCCGCTTTCGACGGACCAAAGACCGTAAGACCATGGGCTTCAAGGTCATCGACAATACCAGCAGCGAGCAGGTCGTCAGGGCCGACGACAATAAGTTCAATGGCATGCTCCATTGCAAAGGCTGCTATCGCTGCGTGATTTCCGAGGTCGAGTGCAACATTCTCACCAATCGCTGCGGTGCCAGCATTTCCAGGTGCGATATATACCGTTTCAACGAGTGGCGACTGTTTAATCTTCCATGCGAGTGCATGTTCTCTTCCTCCTCCACCAAGGACGAGTACGTTCATGAGCGTATCGATGCAGCAACCGTTGGTACTACCCGCTCATCAAGCACGTCAGGAATGATGCAGTCTGCGGTAGGTGTAGCGACGAGCGACGCGAGTGCCTGTGCGGCTGACAGCTTCATATCATCAGTGATGCGCCGTACCCCAGCGTCGAGCGCACCACGGAACACACCTGGGAACACCAGGGCGTTATTTATCTGGTTTGGAAAATCTGAGCGCCCCGTTGCAACGACGGCAGCACCCGCCGCATGCGCTTCGTCCGGCATAATTTCTGGTGTTGGGTTTGCAAGTGCGAAGATGACCGGACCCGAAGTCATGCGTGCGATGTGTTCTTTTGAGAGCGCTCCTGCTTTAGAGACGCCAATAAACACATGTGCACCGTCGAGCGCCTCTCCTAGTTCACCACTCTTCCCCGTTTCAATAACCCCGTCCTCGATGAGTGACTGCTTCTCGCTTGTGAGATCAGTTCGTTCACTTGAAACAATACCTTTACTATCGACGGCGTAGAGGGTTGCACCCGGTGCGTACTTTTTTATAAGACGCATGACGGCGGCACCAGCAGCGCCAACCCCGTTTACCACAATGACGCTCTCGTTCAAATCTTTCCCAACTACTTTCATCGCATTTATAAGCCCAGCAAGCGCAACAATAGCCGTGCCGTGCTGGTCATCATGCATGACGGGAATATCGAGTGCTTCTATAAGACGACGCTCAATCTCAAAACACTGTGGTGCCGCGATATCTTCCAAGTTAATACCGCCCCACCCTGGCGCTATCGCAAGTATGGTTTCGATAATCTTTTCTGTATCCTGCGTCGAAAGGACGATAGGCCATGCGTCAACGTTTGCGAGCTGTTTGAAAATAAGCGCTTTTCCTTCCATGACCGGGAGCGCACCATAGGGACCAATGTTTCCAAGACCCAGTACGGCAGAACCGTCTGAAATAACGGCAACCGAGTTTGCTTTCACCGAGAGCGTCTTTGCATCCTCAGGATGCTGGGCAAGATGAGTCGACACTTTCCCTACACCTGGGGTGTAGAAGAGAGCAAAATCTTCTTTTGAGGTCAGTTCAACCTTACCCTTCGTCTCTACCCTCCCTCCTATCTTTGTATAGGCATCTAGAATCTTGTCCGCGTCCATTCCGGCCATAGTACCAAAGGCACCTCATATGGGCCCGCGGGGATAACGAACGGCGACTGACACCTAAAATCCAGCCGTCTTAAGCGCCGCTTTAGTCATCGGACCAATCGCGCCCGTTGGTGTCCAACCCTTAGACGTCTGGAATGCGTTCAATGCAGATACCGTACAGGTATCCATGACTCCTGAGAGTGGGCAGCCAATCAAGAGCTGACCTTGTGGCGGGAAGAATCCAAGTTTTTTAAGTGCGACCTGAAGAGCGTACGCTTCTGCACTCGACTCTCCTGCTTTCATTGTGCCAGTCCATGCATACGGAAATACGGTCGTATCACTGCCAGTTACGGGTGCACCAATGTATTTCTGGATGCCGCGATACGTTTGATGCGCCATGTCAGAGAGCACTGCATCATGCGCCTCAGGATTTTTTATCTTCGATTCGTAGATATAGGCGTACTCCACAAGGACCGACGGGAAGTTCGCGGTGTTGTAGGCACCGAGCGCAATGAGGCTTTGATCCTCGACGATACCGTAGTTCTCAATCGGAAGCGTAGAAGATGCATTGAAGCGGTTGAGCTCGTACGCAATGGCTTCGCCGAGCGGGCGCGATGCTTCGGCATTCCCAAACTCCTTGTCAGGCACGTATACCGCAAAGCCCTGGTGATTTTGTGCACCGGTATCGTTGAGGTGCAGATGCACGACAACGTCATATCCCTCCTCGCTTGCCCACTTTGAAATGCCATACAGGCGAAGTGCTACATCCGTTGCTGCGCTGTTGTGCGCCGGTTCAAAGTCGCGCACCTCTACATCACCGCGCTTCACCGCGCGATTAAACACGCGCTTCTTTCCCTCAACAAAATCTTCGATATCCTCCCAGTCCTCGCGGAAATATTCCTGAAGCTCGGTGTTCCAGATGAGCGTATCGCGCGCGACCGTGACTTCAAGGCGCGTATCTTTCGAAAGCTCGCGAGCAATCTTGTTGGCGATATCAACCGCAATGTCGCGTTCCTTGAGCGCACCAAGCTCTGCGCCGCCAAAGGCAGGCTCGTGTCCTGGCATGAGAAGCACTTTGAGTTTCTCGCCTCCTACCGCTGCATCGGCGTATTTCGCCTGCACATCAGTCTGTGTGACGGTAATCGGAAATGCACGTTCTGCCGCGCTTGCAGGAAGCGCGACCAAAAACGAAAGCATCAAGGCAATGGCGAGAGATTTCTTCATAGTTCTAGTTATAGCAGACGCCTCATAAAGGTATATATGACGTGTTCATGATGAAAATGGTGTGTAAGCGTATAGTGGAGGTATGAAACCGGGCGATTTCATCGGAGAAACGTTCACCCATCTAAAACCCGAGCAGAAAGCGGCGCTTACCCGTCTTGGTATCCGTACGGTTCGTGATTTGCTCTATCACTTTCCTTTTCGCTACGAATCAACCGAAAGTATTCGTACCGCTGACAGCCTTGTGCTTGGAGAAACCGTCACGCTTTACGGAACGCTTAAAGGTGCAAAAGCAAAACGTACCTGGAAGAGTCGGACCCCAAGCGCTGAAGCGTATCTTGAAGATGGGTCGGGGCGCGTCAAAATCATGTGGTTTCGTCAGCCGTACATGGCGAAGATGACCGAGGGTATGGGACTCGTGAAAATCACCGGCAAGGTGGCAGGGTCTCCCGGAAAGCTCTACATCACTAATCCTGCGGTCGAGCGTGCTGAGGCGGTGCCTGATACCTCACCGGATTCACTCTTTGGTGGCGACCCCACCCTCTTTGCCGTGTATGCAGAAACAAAAGGCATAACATCGCTTTGGTTTCGCCATGCCATGGAGCGCGTGATGAAAGCGGGTGTGCACGAACTAGTAGACGACATCATTCCCGAAGATCTTCGCACCACCTACAACCTTCCGAAGATTTCTACCGCACTCGTGTGGATGCATACGCCAAAGAAAAAGCCGGACGCAGAGTCTGCGAAGAAACGCTTTGCATTTGAAGAAGTGTTCGCGATTCAACTTGCCGTACAGAAAACCCGAAAAGAAGCGGAACGTGCTGATGCTCCTGCGCTTTCCATAGACCAAGAGAAAGTAGATGCCTTTATTAGCGACTTCCCGTTTGCACCAACCAAAGCACAGCAAGATGCGATAGACGGTATCATCGCGGACTTCGGCAGAGGACATCCTATGATGCGCCTCCTTGAAGGAGACGTCGGTAGCGGAAAGACCGCAGTGGCTGCTGCAGCAAGCTATGCCGTTGCCCATGCGCGCGACCGCGCAGGCTCACGTCACCTACAAGTCGCGTATATGTGTCCCACTGAAATTCTCGCGAAACAGCATTTCGCTTCGTTTATTGAATTCTTTGGTAAGCACTCACTGCAGATAGGGCTCATCACCGGAAAGGAGTGTTACAAGTTTCCGTCCAAGGTGAATAAGCGCGAAGCAACACGCATTTCAAAGGCGCAGCTTCAGAAATGGGTCGCAAGCGGTGAGATAGCGCTCGTCATTGGTACGCATGCCCTCATTCAAAAAGGGGTGGTCTTCAAAGACCTCGCGTTCGCGATTATCGACGAGCAACACCGCTTTGGTAAGGCGCAGCGCCATACGCTCGCACGCAAAGACAGCAAAGAGGCGCATCTTCTTTCTATGACCGCGACCCCTATTCCCCGCACCCTGGCGCTCACTATCTATGGTGACCTCGACCTGACGGTGCTCGACCAAATGCCAGAAGGCCGTAAGCCGGTCATCACTGAAATCGTCAACGACACGACACGTCAGAAAGCCTACGAGAAGATGCGTATTGAACTAGCTGCAGGACGTCAGTGCTATGTCATCTGCCCTCGTATTGATGAGCCAGACCCTGAAAAGGAGTTTGCACTGCAGGCAAAGAGTGCGATTGCTGAGCGTGCTCGTCTTCAAAAAGATGTCTTCCCTGACTACACAGTAAGTCTCCTGCACAGCAAGATGACACCGGCCGCAAAAGAAGAAGTCATGCGTGCGTTTAAAGCGGGAGAATCAGACGTTCTTGTCGCTACCTCCGTCGTTGAAGTTGGTGTAAACGTGCCAAACGCTACCGTCATCCTCATTGAAGGCGCAGAACGGTTCGGCCTCGCACAGCTTCATCAGTTACGCGGTCGCGTTATACGTTCATCGCATCAGGCATACTGTTTCTTACAAACCACCTCAAAAGCAGCGGAAGCAGGACGTCTCAAGGCACTCGTTACCGCAAAGAACGGCTTTGAACTGGCTGAGCGCGACTTGGAACTCCGTGGCTCAGGCGAGTTATATGGCGGACGACAGTGGGGCGTCTCAGATGTTGCCATGGAAGCAATAAAGAATCTGAAGATGGTGGAAGCCGCACGCGAAGCCGCAAAACGCATCATTGATGAGGATGTCTCACTCACAGAGCATCCCCTTCTCGCTGCCCGGGTGGAGCGCATAAAGAAGGCCCTCTACGGCGAATAGCCGTCTTAGTTGCAGCTTCATGTGCGAACGGGCATACTCGGACTAACAATGCTCAAAAAGATTTTTACCGTTCTCATCTATATATTTGCCGCCATCGGCTTTTTTCTTGTCGCCGGCTACGTAGCGGTACGCTTTGGCCTGACCAACGAGCCCGGCATCATTGACATGCAGCGCGAGGGATTCCTCGGCGCAGCACTCGAGGCTGACCGTAGCGCGTCAGTAACCAACTGGCAGACGAGCGAAGAGTGGGCGATTCTTGAGACGGCAATACGCCGTGACCAAGCCGTCATTCAGCGCGCCGCAAACGACGCCGGTGTTCCTGCACGTGTTATCGTCGCTAACCTCGTTGCGGAGCAGCTTCGTCTCTTTTTCACGGAACGCGAAGCATACAAGAAGTGGTTCTCCCCTCTTAAGATTCTTGGACCACAGACACAGTTCTCATGGGGCGTCATGGGTATGAAAGAAGAGACCGCTATTCCCGTTGAACAGCATCTCGTTGATGAGTCCTCTCCCTATTATCTTGGTCCGTCATACGAAAACGCGCTGAATTTCCCTGCAACCACGACCGAAACAAAGACGGCGCGCTTCACGCGCATGACCGATCAGCATAACCACTACTGGAGCTATCTCTATGCGGGTCTCTATATAAAGCAGGTACAGGAACAGTGGCGTCGCGCCGGCTTCCCTATCGACGGCAATGTAGGCGTCATCTCCACCTTGTACAACATCGGCTTTGAACGCTCGGTTCCTAAAGCAAACCCACAGACGGGTGGTGCCGCAATACAGATTGGCGTTAACACCTATAGCTTTGGTGGTCTCGCAAACGACTTCTATCAGTCAGACCTCCTGACGGATATCTTCCCACGCTAAGGGAGGCGGGAGAGGAGCTCTTCCACTAACGCTTCGAGACGTACACGTACGTCTCTCGTGAAGTCACGAGATTGTTTAAACGGGTCTTCCACATTCCACTCGATAAGACCTTCTCGATTCTGTAAGTACAAAGACATTTCCTCCCGAGGAGCCATGGACACAACCACATCCGCGTCGCTCACCATAGCCTCGGTTACCTGCGTACGAGTGCGAGCACGCGCATCAACACCTATCTCATCAAGCACGGCGAGTACTTCATTTGCTACTGCCAACGAACCAAGTGTTTGGCCTTCTTTCTCAAATACATCCGTACCTGCAGAACGTGCATGGTGGCGCCCGTGCGCCGCAGCCTCAAAGAGAATGGAAGCCATCTGGCTCCGTCCAACATTTCCACTACAGACGAACAAGATATTCATAAGTGCGCCCTCTTGGACTCGAACCAAGGACCGCCGAGGTATAAGCTCGGTGCTCTAACCAACTGAGCTAAGGGCGCGTGTCCGTATACTACGGCCGTGCGCACCTGCGGGCAACTAGGCAACGACTGCCTTCGGTTCGTCTCCTTCCTTAGGTGCCTTTGGCGTAATACCGTTTGCGATAAGAAGCTTCTCGAACTCTTCGCGCTCCAAGGTCTCCACCTCAACCAAGCGCATGCTCATAGCATCGAGTGCCGCGCGATGCGTTGAGAGTACTTCCTGTGCCTTCTGTTTTGCGTTTTCGATAATGCGAGCGACTTCAGCATCAATCTTTGCCGCAACCTGTTCTGAGTGGAACTCTTCCCCGGTAACGCGGTCACTACCAAAGGCAACCGGACCAAGCTCTGACATGCCGTAATGCATGACCATGTCACGCGCGAGACCCGAGGCTACCGAGAGATCATTGTGTGGACCGGTCGTGATGTCGTCGAAAATCATCTCTTCGGCAACATAGCCGCCCAAGGTCGAGGCAATATCATCAAGGAAGCGCTTACGGCCCTGCATCTTCTTATCGTCAAACGGAAGTTTGAGCGTGTAGCCGGCAGCGCGACCACGGCTGATAATCGACACTTTGTGTACCGGGTCAGCGTGCGGAAGTATGGAGGAGACGAGTGCGTGTCCCATTTCGTGGTACGCCGTTATCTTCTTCTCTTCCTTAGAAAGGAGGTGCGACTTACGCTCAGGACCAAGCATTACTTTCTCAATCGAACGAATGAGGTCGTACTGTGTCACCTCTTTACGGCTCTCGCGTGCGGCAAGAATCGCACCCTCGTTCATAAGTGAGTAGAGCTCAGCACCAGAGAAACCTGGGGTGCGCTCAGCAATCACGGCGAGATTAACATCCGCATGCAATGGCTTCTTACGTGCATGCACTTTAAGTATCTCTTCGCGGTCCTTACGGTCTGGGAGGTCAATCGTTACGCGACGGTCAAAACGACCGGGGCGAAGAAGCGCAGGGTCGAGCACATCGGGACGGTTCGTTGCGGCCATAACGATAACCTTCTCAGTTGGGTCAAAGCCATCCATTTCAACGAGAATCTGGTTCAACGTCTGCTCGCGCTCGTCGTTACCACCACCAACGCCCGACCCACGAACACGACCGACGGCATCGATTTCGTCGACGAAAATAATCGCTGGCGCAGAACGCTTAGCGAGATTGAACAGGTCACGTACGCGAGACGCACCGACGCCCACAAACATCTCAACAAACTCAGAGCCAGAGATGGAGAAGAATGGAACGCCAGCTTCACCCGCTACTGCGCGTGCAAGCAAGGTCTTGCCCGTTCCCGGTGCACCCATGAGAATGATGCCCTTTGGAATACGTGCACCAATGTCGAGGAACTTCTTTGGGTTTTTGAGGAAGTCGACAATCTCTGCAAGCTCTTCCTTTGCTTCTTTTGCACCAGCAACGTCAGCAAACAACACACGCTGAGAAGTGTCTTTCGGATCAATCATTTTTGCCTTCGACTGTCCGAAGGTAAATGCCTGCATGCCTGCTCCTTTTACCTGACGCGCAAGGAACCAGAACAACACGAGAAGGAAGATAAGGGGAAGAATGATAGGAGCCAGTGCCGCAAACCAGTACATAAAGCCAGACTCCCCTGTTATCGTAATCGTGGTCTTTCCAAGCTGCTCAGGCGTCGTGCCGTAACTAGCAAGCGTCTCAGTAAGTGCTGCTGACGGATCTTTCATTGAGGTCTTCGTAGAACCATCGACATAGGTGAGCGTCAGCTCGTTACCTGATACCTCTATTGCAGAGATAAGCCCTGCCTGCACATCACCGGCAACCTGAGAAAGCGGTACTTCTTCCTTCTTGGTCATATTCTCAGACACGAGCGTGTAGGCGCTCATGAGCACCACAAAGATAAGGACGGTCGAAAGCAGGTTCGAGAAGAACCCACCACCGGGAACAGGACCAGGAAGTCCGCCTTTACCGCCCTTTTTCGCGCCCGGCTTTCCCGCCGGCTTTTTCGGCGGGTTCATTTTTGGGGTTGCAGCCATATATAAAAGGAATAGTACCGTACTCTCCTTATGCTGCCTATTCCTGTAGTATGGATGCTATGAAAAGCCCAGTGCTACTCGAAAACAAAAAAGCGAAGGTACGCTTCACCGTGGTTGAGGCGTATTCGGCAGGTATAGAGCTTTCCGGAAACGAAGTGAAATCACTGCGCGGTAAGCACGGTGGTATGGACGGTGCACGCGTCGTCGTGCGTGGTGGCGAAGCGTATATCGTCGGCATGCACATCCCTCCCTACCAGGGTGAGAACGCGGGACGTAAGCACGACCCCGACCGCACCCGTCGTCTGCTGCTTTCAAAGAAAGAAATCGCAGAACTGGCTGATGCCGAGTCGAAGAAGGGATTGACAATAGTACCT
>CAZWLE010000006.1:0-30289 GCA_964634305.1 uncultured Candidatus Saccharibacteria bacterium | reverse complement strand
GCATACTCAAGAACAGTACGCATCGCAGAACCGGCGACGAGACCGCGACCTGGAGAAGGGACCATAGAGAGGACAGACGATGCGTACATTGCGGATACATCGTGCGCAATCGAGTTGCTCTTGGTGAGAGGAACGGTGACAAGGTGACGCTTTGCATCACGAACTGCCTTGTCGATAGCAAGCGCCGTGTCTGCAGCCTTACCAATACCGACACCAACGCGACCCTTACGGTCACCGATAACGACAGACACGCTAAATGAGAAGCGACGGCCACCCGCCATAACACGGGCGACGCGGCGTACTTCAATGTTTACCTGGTCGAACTCGCTGCGCTCACGAGGAGCACGCTCGCGTGGGCGACCGCCACCACGGCGCTCACCACCACGACCACGCGGACCACCACGACGCTCTTCGCGCGGTGCTTCTGCAGCAGGGGTCTCAACGACTTCCGTCGCCTCCGTGTTCTTCGTCTCGTCCATAGTCATCGTGTCGCTCATAAAGTATTAGAAAGTAAGGCCGCCCTCACGTGCCGCATCAGCAAGAGCCTTAATCTGAGAAGCGTACGAGTAGCCACCGCGGTCGAATACGACCGTCGTGACGCCTGCTTTCTTCGCGCGCTCCGCAATCGCCTTACCTACCGCTGCTGCCTGAGCGCCAAGAGACCCCTTGAACTCACGACCGTGTGCAGCCGCAAGCGTCTTCCCTGCTACATCGTCGATGAGCTGTACGGAAATAAAGGTGTTTGACTTGTAGACCGCAAGGCGAGGACGCTCTGCAGTACCAGACACCTTTGCACGGACGCGCTTGTGGCGACGGACGCGAGACTCGGATTTAGTGAGAGTAGCCATAAAAAGTATTAGACCGCCTTCTTACCCTGCTTACGGAGGATGACCTCGTCATCGTACTTAATACCCTTACCAAGGTATGGCTCCGGTGGCTTAACGGCACGCACTTCAGCGGCAAACTGACCAACCTTCTGCTTGTCAGCGCCTTCAATCGTGATGACGTTCTTTGCAACCGTTGCCGTAATGCCTTCAGGGACAGGCATCGTGACCTGGTGAGAAAAACCAACGGAAAGAACAAGGTCCTTACCTTTCAACTCCACCTTGTAACCAACACCGTTAAGGATGAGGGTCTTTTTGAATGGGGTCTCAACACCCTGAATCATCGCGCGGACATGCGCTGCGAAGGTTCCCGTGAGCGCCTTTGCAAGACGAGTGTTGTTGTTTGGTGCAACCTTCACACCCTCAGCATCAACCGTAATAGAGACCGCTGAGTGTACGGAGCGAGAGAGAGTTTCCTTTGCTCCCTTAACGGTAAGGGTGCCGTCAGCCGCAGTCACGGTGACCTTAGAAGGAATCACGATTGGCTTTTTTGCGAGGCGGCTCATACGTTACCAAATCTCAAAGAGAGTCTCACCACCAACGCGGTTCTTGCGTGCCTCTTTATCAGAGAGGATACCCTTCGGGGTTGAGAGGATAGAGGCGCCAAGACCATTCTTCACACCGTGCGCTTCGCGCGCTGGAGCGTAGAGACGACGACCAGGCTTAGACACGCGCTTTACACCGCGAATCTTGTGCGTGCCGCGCTCATCATAGGCAAGTGTGACATCAAGCGTTGCGTGGTCCTTCCTAGAAACGGCAACATCAGCAACAAAGCCAAGCTCCTTAAGCTTCTTAGCAATCGCCTCGAGGTGCGCAGAGTGCGGGAGAGAGACCGCTGGAGCTGCAATAGCGCCTGCGTTCTTAAGACGGATGATGAAGTCACCTACGCGGTCAGATACCATACGAAAATTACCAAGAGGACTTCTTAACGCCCGGAACCTTACCCTCACGAGCGAGCTCACGGAACTGGATACGAGAAAGGCCGAACGCGCGGAGGTACCCACGGGAACGGCCAGAGATAGCGCAGCGATTCTTGATGCGGACCGGAGAAGCGTTCTTTGGAAGCTTCTGGAGGCCTTCATAATCCCCGGCAGCCTTAAGAGCCGCACGCTTCTCTGCGTACTTTGCGACGAGGCGCTCGCGCTTAGCGAGGCGTGCCAATTGGGATTTCTTAGCCATACAAAAAAAGCCGCTGGGGCGTTCGGATACCTTATCAACTCCCCTGGGTAGTGTCAAACGAATGAAGGGCGGGGCCGTTTCCGGCTCCGCCCCTTATCCTCTCGGTATGCCCTACCACTTGGCGATAGACCAGGTGGGCCGAAGCCGGGAATCAAAGTCAGCTCCGCGGTGCGGCCCAATAGTCTCCAGGGTCTGCTCGCTCCGCATGGTCACCCCCTCAAACAGAGGAAGCTCGGTGATGAGGATGGAAACCCCCGTGTCCCGAGAAATGCGGGTCGAAGCTCCTGTCCCAAAGGGACCGTGGTCTTCCCGGTCACGCTCAGACGAGCGCATGCCAGGCACGATCACTTCTTCAGAAAAGGAACCGTGCGAGTAGAAATCTGTCATGTTCGGCATGAAGCCTGCTGACTGCGCTGCTGCAGGCATGGCGATGAATGACAAGACCGAGATAGTTACGAATGCTCTCGCACTCATAGAACGTCCTCCCTGTATTGGAGTAATGAGCACCACGATACGCCTGCACCTAGTAATGTCAAAACCGCCTGACATTGCTGTCAGGCGGTCTGTGTCAGAACGAGCTCGTGCCGGTACTAGTCCTCGACGAGGACGAATTCCCAGAACGCACGCGCGGCACCCTCGGTTGACGGATTCATGAGTTGGTCGCGAGCGAGCGACTGAGTCATGGTGACTGTCAGGGCGTTCACCCCGATAATCCCGCCGACCAGAAGCCATCCGGCGACATGAGCACGAAGGCTCACGGCGACCGCGCGACTTTGAGGCACGTGATTGCGCGTTTGCGTAGACTCGTCCGCAACATTGACCTGCTCACCATTTCTGATGAGCAACTCAGCGGCAGCATGAAGCGACATGCAACTTCTCCCTGAAGGTACAAAAAGATATTAACACATTTATATAAAAAGAAAAGCCCCGCTCCTGGCGGGGCTTTTCTTAGGGTGTTCCCTACTTCTTGAACGGAACGCCTAGATACGTGAAGAATGCGGTTGCTTCCTTCTTCGTCTTAGCGGTCGTCACGATAGTAACCGCAAGACCGAAGATATCCTTAAGGTCTTCATCGGAGGTCTCAGGGAAGATGTTGTTCTCCTTGATACCAATCGTGAGGTTACCCATCGCATCAACGGCTGTTGCGTTGATACCGCGGAAGTCGCGCGTACGAGGAAGCGCAATGTGGATGAGCTTGTCGATGAACTGGTACATGCGCTCACCACGAAGGGTTACCTGGAAGCCGATGATATCGCCTTCGCGCATCTTGAACTGTGCAATCGACTGCTTTGCAGGACGAGCCGACGGCTTCTGGCCAGTGATGACTGCAAGCTTCTGCTCGACGAGCGTGTTGCGTGCCTTGTCCTTTGCCTTACCGGTTCCAGACGAGACGACTACCTTAACGATGCGAGGTGCCTCGAAGCGGTTCTTGTATCCCTGCGACTCCTTAAGAGCAGCGAAGGCGTTCTGGGTCTTTTCTTTTGAAAGCATCATACGTAGTTAGGTTATGCCTTCGCAGCCTTAGCCTTCTTCTTGGTCTTCGTCGTGCCTTCAACGAGCGCAACATTAGATGCGTGGATTGGCATTGGACGCTCAACGATGCGGCCAGACTGACCGCGACCCGTCTTACGGATAGAGCGCTTTGCAATGGCGACACCATCAACGACGACCTTATTAAGCTTTGGAAGTGCGGTGAGTACTTCACCGGTCTTGCCCTTGTCCTTACCAGAGATGACCTTCACCTTGTCGCCCTTCTTTACGTGCATCTTGATAGCCTGCGCAATCGGAGAGACGCGCTTTTTCTTGGAAGCGTGCTTTTCGCGATTCTTACGGGAAGTTCCTTTGTTGTATTTCATACGCTAGACGATTTCAGGTGCGAGAGACGCAATGTTCTGCCAGCCGCGCTCCGTGAGCTCACGAGCGACCGGACCAAACACGCGGTTACCCTTAGGGCCCATTTCCTTACCCTGCTTCTCGATGATGACGACAGCGTTGTCATCAAAGCGAACGTAGGAACCGTTTGCACGGCGGAATGGCTTGCGCTGACGAACAACGACGGCACGGCAGACATCCTTCTTCTTTGTAGGCTTACGTGGTTCAGCCGTCTGGATAGAGATGATGACAGTGTCACCAAGACGAGCGTAACGACGCTTTGAACCACCGAGTACTTTGAATACGCGGCCAACCTTGGCGCCTGAGTTATCTGCAACGGTGACGATAGAGCGGTCCTGAATCATAGGCTTATGCGGTAGCGTCCGCTATCTTAAAGCGCTTCAGCTTCGAAATCGGACGGCACGCGACAATCGTGACGCGCTGCCCTACCTCGACGGTGTTGCCTGGGTCATGCACGAGGTACTTCTTCGTACGCGTCTGGTACTTCTTGTACTTCGGGTGCTTCACGTAGCGAGACACTGCGACGGTAGCCGTGTCCTTCATCGCCGTCTTAACGACGACGCCGCGGAAGGTCTGTGGCTTGCTGATGGTAGTAGTAGTCATAAAGTTATGCGTTCTTGTTCTCGCCGAGCTTCGTGAGGATGCGTGCGATATCCTTACGAACCTTTGCCGGAGCATTGGTGTCCTTTGGACGAGCACCCGCTGCTTCAAAACGAAGCTTGCGGAGCTCCTCGCGCTTCTCACCAAGCATCTTGGTGAGGTCAGCGACCGTCTTGTCTTTAAGAGAGAGTTTTTTCATACGTTAGCGGGTGACGACCGTCGTGCGCACCGGGAGCTTTGAACCAGCACGGCGCATCGCATCGCGTGCAACGGCATCCTCCACACCGTCAAGCTCAAACAAGACGCGACCTGGGCGTACTTCGAATACGAAGTACTTTGGATCACCCTTACCAGAACCCATGCCCACCTCAGCAGCCTTCTGCGTGATTGGACGGTCTGGGAAGATACGAATCCAGAGCTTACCGCCCTTACCCGTTACGCGGGTGAGCACCTTACGAGCAGCCTCAATCTGATTTGAGGTAACACGAGATGCCGTCGTTGCCTTCATACCGTGGCTACCAAACGCAACGGTTGTGCCGCGCGTCTCAGGACGAGCGAGCTTCTCCGGAGACTTGCGTCCGGTCTGCCACTTGCGGTGTTTTACTTTCTTAGGAAACAGCATAAATCAGGATATTAGCGGGAGCGACCTCCGGTACGTGCACGCTCAGGAGCCGCAGGTGCTGGACCCATCTCCTTTTTAGAGAAGGTGTCACCAAGGTAAATCCATACTTTGATACCAATCTGGCCGTACGGAAGGTGTGCCTCCTGGTGCGAGTAGTCGATGTTTGCACGGAAGGTCTGGAGTGGAATACGACCCTTCTTAATCTGCTCGGTGCGGCTCATGTCAGCACCACCAAGGCGACCAGAAATCACGATGCGTACACCGATAACTTCGCGAACCGCCATAACCTTCTCCACCGTCATCTTAAGTACGCGACGGAATGGCATGCGCTTCTCGAGTCCTTCAGCGACCATGAAGCCAACAACCGCAGCGTTGGTTTCTGGCTGGCGTACTTCGACGATGTCGAGCTTTACCTGGCGGTTGTGGTTTGGCGCTGCGCGGCGGACAACATCAGAGAGTTCCTTGCGGAGCTTACCGGCGTTCTCACCTGAGCGACCGATGACCAGACCTGGGCGTGCGGTGTGTACGACGACACGCACTTCCGTAGCAGAGCGCTCAATCTCCATATCAGCGAGATATGCAGAGCGAAGCTTCTTACCAAGGAAGGTACGAATAGCGTTGTCTACGACGAGGTTCTCGCGGTAGCTCTTCTTGTCGCCAGCAAACCAACGGCTCTTCCAATCACGGATGATGCCGAGGCGGTGAGCGTAAGGATGTACGGTGTGAGTCATAAAAAGTATTAGGCGCCGAGCTCGACGATTACCTGGCTCTTGCGGCGGCGGATAGGCGCTGCGCGACCATGGGCACGGGGCATGTACTTAACGAGCATGCCTGCAGAGTCAACGCGAATGTTCTTCACCTTGAGCGTCTCTGGGTCCTCACCCATGTTCTTAGCGTTAGCCGCAGCAGATGCGATGAGCTTCTTAATAGGGTCAGCGGCGCGCTTTGGAAGGAATGACAGCGCAGCAAGAGCCGCAGGCACGGTCTTACCTTTTACGAGGTCCGTCACAAGGCGGACTTTGCGTGGGGTCTGATTGTAGCTAGAGAGAGACGCCTTCATATTTATTTCTTAGCGGCTGGAGCGTCCTTAGAAGCCTTAGCAGCAGCAATTTCAGCGTCCTTCTTCTTCTGCTCGAGTTCCTTCTGCATCTTACCGCCGTGACGAACGAACTTCTTGGTAGGTGAAAACTCACCGAGCTTGTGACCAACCATATCCTCGGTAACGAGGACATCGACAAAGGCCTTGCCGTTATGAACGCCGAAGGTAAATCCGACAAACTCAGGAGCGATAGTTGATGCGCGAGCCCACGTCTTAATAACCCCAGCAGCAGCTGGCTTCTTGTCCTTAACTTTCTTCAGAAGCTTTACGTCAACGTAAGGCCCTTTTTTGAGTGATCGAGACATTGAAGTGGTTAGAGGTGGGCAAAGGAATGGTAAGAAAGAGCCCCGTGTACCGGACGATATACGTCCCTGGTACCCGGGTAGCGCCCGTTCGAACCAGCCCCCTTTTGCTTTTTCAGCAAAAACCCGCGCAAGGCGGATAGGTAGAATCTATCCTATGCGACAGAGGGTGTCAAACAAGGCACCTCTTCACCCCTTCTTCAGGACGGCCATGGGATATCATGAAGTCTATATGGACGACATTGCACCCCCTCCCGCCCCAGCTCCTGAGCCTGAAAAAGAAGCCATTAAACCGCTCCCTATTCTTATAGCGGTCCTTGTCCTCCTTCTCGCCGGAGGCGCGCTCTGGTACATCCTCACCCGCCCAGGGCCAGACGGTCAGCCGGCAGGCGCCACCTCTACCCCAACCGGTACGGTTACCGATGATAAGCAGGTCGTCTCTGACCAGGGCCAGTACCACGACATTAAAACCTACTACCCTGCTTCGACTCCTCTTAAAACCACCGCAGGTGCACGGGCAGACGGAACGGCGGTCGCGCTTATGCGTACCTTTGCCGAGCAAGAAGCGGCACGCTTTGAAGATGCAAACATCTCAGAACTCTCGGCACAGGACATCGCGATGTTTGGGCTTGGGGAGAATGGTCGCAAGTACACGCTCGAAGCCGACTACGACCTATACCAAAGTCCAGTGACCGTCTCCTACGTCTATCACATGTACGCTGACACTCTTGGCGCACACCCAAATGCCTACTACCGCACGTTCACGTTCGATAAAAACTCAGGCGAAGGACTTCTGATTGATGATCTCTTTACCTCAGAGGATTATCTCGACGTCCTTTCAAACGAAACGCGTACACGTCTTCGGGTGCAGATAGCACAAGCGATGCAAGTGCCACAAAGCGAGCTCGATACGGAAATGCTTGATGCGGGCACTACTCCATTTGTCGACAACTTCGGCAACTTCTATCTTGAAGGCGCTGACCTCGTCATCGTCTTCCCTCCGTATCAGGTAGGGCCATGGGCGCTTGGTACTCAAGAAGTACGCATACCGCGTGCCTCGCTTGGGAACGCACTTAGCGCACGCTATCGCTAGTATAAAAAAGCATCGGGGCCTCGCTCACGCGAGACCCCATTGCCTAGAACGCAGGTCAGGCTCCCACGCGATGCCCTCGGGAGGGCGTCGCGCAAGGCGCACGTACGCTGCGATACCAGCATTTATTTTTTCCTTCAGCATCCGCAGCTGCTTGAGCAGCTCTCCATGACGACGGTTAGTGGTGCCGTCATGTGAGAGTAGTACTGAGAGTTCCCGATAGGAACGCTTTAGCTTACGGACCTTCCGGAGCAATCGTGTGGCTTTGTGGGCCATGGCGTTCCCTTTCTTGGGAAGAACCGCAGGAATGCAGGTCCGTTTCGGACTATACGACACCTCGAATAAAAGAAAAACCCCGCTTTCGCGGGGTTTTTCTTTAGATGCCTTTGCCCTTCTTGCCGACCTTGCGGCGAGAGACAATGAAGACGTTCGAGTACTTCTTCGGCGTACGAGTCTTCTGACCCTTGCCGGTTGGCTTACCCCATGCGCTCTTTGCGCGACGGAGACCACGACCCTGGCGTCCTTCACCACCACCGTGTGGGTGATCGACTGGGTTCATTGCGGTACCACGAACGGTTGGGCGAATACCCATCCAACGTGAGCGACCTGCCTTACCAATCTTCACAAGACGTGAGTTCTCGTTACCAACCTCACCAATCGATGCCCATGCGTTGTCAGAGACCTTACGAATCTCGGTCGACGGAAGCTTAATCTGTGCAAAGCCTGCGTCGTGAGCGACGACTTCTGCGTAGTTACCTGCAGAGCGGACGAGCTTAGCGCCTGCGCCTGGCTTCAACTCGATATTGAAGACAAAGGTACCGGTTGGAAGCTTACCAAGTGGGACGCGGTTACCTGGCTTAATCGGTGCGTTCTCAGAAACGAGGAACGTCTCACCTACCTTAACGGTCTTAGGCGCGAGGATGTAACGGCGCTCACCGTCGGCGTAGCAGACACGGGCAATAAAGCCGGTGCGGTATGGATCGTACTCAACCGTCTCAATCTTTGCAGGAATGTCCTTCTTGTCGAAACGGAAGTCGACATCGCGGTAGCTCTTCTTGTGACCACCTCCCTGGTGACGAGTGGTAACGCGACCAAACGCGTTGCGACCAGCAAACTTCTTCTTACCCTTCATGAGGGCCTTGTATGGCTTGTCGCCGGAGAGAAGCTCCCGATATGGGAGGGTCGTCATGTTGCGGCGGCTCTTCGTGTATGGCTTGTAGGTTTTCATAATCAGGAAGGTTACGCGAAGGTGATGGTCTCGCCCTTCTTGAGGTGGACGTAGGCCTTGTGACGCGCTGGGCGCTGACCCTGACCGCGCTTGTGGCGAAGGCTCTTCTGCTTACCTGGAAGGTTAACGATGGTGACCTTACGAGGCACTACCTTGTAGATGCGCTCAACGGCTGCCTTAATCTGTGGCTTCGTAGCATCCGCAGGAACCGCAAAGACGTAGACGCCCTTCTCGGTTGCGATGAGTGCCTTCTCAGAAAGCCACGGTGCCTTGATGACGTTCTCAAGCTTTGAGTTAGCAAGCATCTTCTCAGAGGACGCTGCGACGCGCGTCTCCTTCTTGTCTTTCTTTGCGCCCTTAGGGGCCTTTTTGTTTCCGAAGATAGCCATACTTATTTGGTGATACGTGCGGCGAGAGTCGCAAATGACGCAGCCGGATTCTCAATGACGAGGTACTTCTTCGTCATGAGGTCGACCGGGTTAAGGTTGCGTACATCAATCGTCTCAACGGAACCAATGTTGCGGAAGGACTTCTCTGCGTTTGCATCCTTTGCAGAGAGTGCGATGACCGCAGCGTTTGCACGCTTAGTAGCGAGCATGTCGTTACCGGAAGCCTTTGCTACTGCAACGAGCATAGCCTTTGCGTCCTTGGTCTTAGGGCCACCAAACGCAAACTTATCAACGAGGATGAGCTCACCGTCTTTCATCTTGCGAGAAAGAACTGCAACAAGTGCGGCTGCCTTCTGCTTGCGGTTGAGCTTCACGGTGTAGTTGCGCTCTGCGCGAGGACCATGCGTCGTACCACCACCAACCCAAATTGGAGAGCGGCGTGACCCATGGCGTGCGCGACCCGTTCCCTTCTGCTTCCACGGCTTAATACCACCGCCGCGTACTTCACCACGGAACTTCGTGTGAGCGACGGTTGGGCGCGCGTTTGCCTGCATACCGGTAACGACCTGATGCACGAGGTCAGCGTTCCACTTTGCACCAAAGAGTTCAGCTGGGAGCGCAATGCTACCTGCCTTGCTGCCGGTCATGCCGTAGATGACGGCTTCTGCCTTATCAGATGCGATGACCTTCTCCTTCTTTGCGCGAGGAGCTGCCGCCTTCTTAGCGGTTGTCTTCTTTGCTGGAGCTTTCTTAGTAGTAGCCATAAGTATGAAAATTATGCAGCGATGACTTCTACTAGTGAGCCGCGTGCGCCTGGAACGGCACCTGAGATGATAATCTCGCCTGCCTTGGCGTCGACATGGAGCACCTTGAGGTTCTTTACCGTAACGCGGTCAGAACCCATGCGACCGGCCATGCGCATACCAGGAGCCACACGACCACCGGCACGACCAGGACCACCACCTGACGAACCACGTTCACGCTCAGAGTGCTTCTGACCGTGCGTGCGGCGACCTCCCTTAAAGTTGTAGCGCTTAACAACGCCCGCAAAGCCCTTACCCTTTGAGGTACCAACCACCGTTACCTCATCACCGGAAGCGAACTCAGAGGCAACCTCCGTACCAACTGAGTACTCAGCAGGGTTTGCAACCTTGTACTCCTTAAGTACGCGGAATGCCTTCGTTTCGCGCTGCGCCTTGTTTACCTTCTCAGCCTTCTTAGCCTCGTAGCCAACCTGGATAGCACCGTAGCCGTCCTTGCCGTCAGCAGTCTTCACCTGGGTAACGGTCATAGGACCCGTCTTGAGGACGGTTCCAGCATGCACGACTCCCTTCTCATCGAAGATTTGAGTCATGCGCTCCTTGCGGGCCAGGATGAATTTCATAGGTAAAAATAAAGCGCGCCTCAACAGCGCGGTTCTCTGCCCGTTTGGGCTTCCTCCCGGCCATTGGTCCGAGCCAAAGCTCGTACATAGCGTCGTTAGGGACTATACGTGAGCTCCTAGGAATATGCAAATAGGGCCGCCGGTGGTACCGACGGCCCCTTTTGATGTACGTTGATGTGCCGAGACAGTTAACGATACATCGCAATCGCGTCCTCGGGATGAATCCCGAGCTTACGTGCACGCTTGCGCACCTCCTGCGCTGCGCGCCCGGCGCCTTCGCGGTCTTGTGCATCGTTCGCTGCTTTCAGCGTTGCGACCGCATCTGACAGTTTGGTCCGCGCTTCTTTCACTTCTTCTTGTTGAGTCAACGTTCTTCCCCGTTGAAATGAAGGAGTGGCATTATGGGCGCCACTCATACCCATCGGAAGGTTATATCATTACTCCTTTGCTCTTGTCATGAGTAAAAGTGAGCGCACCCCTGCTTTCGCAGGGGTGCGTGAGGCCACAGCCTCATTAGTTAGATGCGAGCGAACGCAAAGTCCGCGTGCGAATGAGCGAGCGCGTAGAACCGGTTGTTCGCGAGCACCTTCTTGAACTTATCGACCGACATGTCGCCGACCGACACCGCAATCCATGCAGCGGCGAACTCGTCGCCGTCGCCCGGAAGACCGGAGACAGAATAGATAGTGTCGCCGGGCTCGTCAGGGTCGCCTTCGAGACCTTGGACGGACCGCACCGCGCCGGGATAGCGTCTCAAATCCGGGTCGGCGCTCTCGCGGCTGAGCAGATGCCCGGGATGGCGAGCGAGCCGGTGCGCTTTCTCGTACGAGAATTCGTGGCGATCCGACACCTTCTCGAGCGGCATGGTGCCGAAGCCGTGATGACAGAGAACGGCGGCTGCGCTGGCGCTGTAGACGCACAAATAGACGCCGACTTGGTCCTTGGCTTGCAGTTCCTCCTGAAACAACTCGCTCTCGAAGATTTTGGGAAAGATGATTCCCGCTACCTCCATGATGCGCACCATCTTCTGAGAAGGAAACTCTATCCGAGTAGTCATGGTGGGTGCCCTTTCGTAACAACAGACCCGGGGTGGGTCTTGGCATCCGGATGCACTAAAACATAGTTTACATAAATAGCAAAACCGCTCCATCACTGGAGCGGTTTTGCTTTAGGTCTTCCCTATTGGGTTAGACCATCTTCACGTCAATCGTCACACCAGACGGAAGGGTGAGGTTCGTGAGGGCCTCAATCACTTTCGGTGATGGTGAGAGAATATCGATGACGCGCTTGTGGATGCGCATCTCGAACTGCTCACGTGCGTCCTTATGAACGAACGTTGAGCGGTTCACGGTCCAGCGCTTTATCTCCGTTGGAAGCGGAACTGGGCCTACCGTCTTCGCTTCAAAGCGATTAGCGGTGTCCATAATCTGCTTAACGGAGAGGTCGAGTATTTTATGCTCGTACGCGCGAACCTTGATGCGGAGCTTCGGTTCTGCACCGGGAACGGCCGCAGCCTTCTTCGAAGTCTTTTTTGCGGCAGTTGCCATACGAGTAGTAGCGAGAAGCCGGGGCTTACGCCGTGATCTTGGTCACGACACCTGCACCGACCGTCTTACCGCCTTCGCGAATAGCAAAGCGCATCTGGTCTTCCATGGCGACCGGAGCCGTAAGCTTCACCTTGAAGGTGACCGTGTCGCCTGGCATAACCATTTCCTTTCCTTCCGGAAGGGTAACCTCACCCGTTACGTCCGTCGTACGAACGTAGAACTGAGGCTTGTAACCAGAGAAGAATGGCGTGTGACGACCACCTTCGTCCTTGGAGAGGATGTATACCTCTGCCTCAAAGTCAGTGTGAGGCGTAACCGCGCCGGTCTTTGAAAGGACCTGACCACGGTGCACGTCTTCCTTCTTCGTACCGCGGAGAAGAATACCTGCGTTGTCGCCGGCCTTACCCTCCTGGAGCTGCTTGTTGAACATCTCGATACCCGTGATGGTCGTCTTAGTCGTTGGCTTGATACCGACGATTTCAACTTCCTCACCAACCTTCACGACACCACGCTCGATGCGGCCCGTGACTACCGTACCGCGACCTTCAATCGAGAAGATGTCCTCGATTGGCATAAGGAATGGCTTGGATTCGTCACGGACTGGGTCTGGGAAGTAGGAGTCCATCGTGTCGACGAGCTCCTTAACCTTGAGTGCCCACTCATCGTTTGCGTCGGTAGCCTCAAGAGCCTTGAGTCCTGAACCGCGAATCATAGGGGTAGCAGCGTCAAAGCCCTGCTTCGTGAGAAGTTCGCGGATTTCCTCTTCAACGAGGTCCACCATGTCCTTGTCATCAACCATGTCTACCTTGTTGAGGAAGACGATGAGCTTAGGCACACCAACCTGCTTTGCAAGAAGGATGTGCTCACGCGTCTGAGGCATTGCGCCGTCAGTTGCTGCAACTACGAGTACCGCGCCGTCCATCTGGGCAGCACCGGTAATCATGTTCTTGATGTAGTCGGCGTGGCCTGGCGCGTCGATGTGAGCGTAGTGACGCTTAGGTGACTCGTACTCAGAGTGGTGGAGCGCGATAGTAATACCGCGCGCCTTTTCTTCAGGAGCGTTGTCGATGTTCTCGACCTTCTCGACGCGGGCCTTGTAGCCTGCAGCGGAGTTGAGGTTGAGGACGTTGAGAATCGACGCCGTGAGCGTGGTCTTACCATGGTCAACGTGACCGATGGTTCCCACGTTCATGTGCGGCTTCGAGCGATCGAATGCATCTGCCATAAATCGTAAGATTAGTGCTAACGGTTGATAAGCGAATGCTCCTTAGCCGAAACGGCAAAAGGCGCTCTGCTTGGTACTCACATACCCGCGAAGCGCCTTTTACCTGCCCGGTCCGTCCCGAAGGCCGTCCAGTCGAATAAAAAGAGCGCCAATCCGCGTTAGTGCTAAGGTACCCCGCTCGCCCCGAAGGGTCAAGAGAGTGGTGGTATAGTGCGCTTGGAGCAAGACGTGCTTCAGCTATGGGAGAGTGTGATGGCCCCTACCGTCCTTACTGAAGTCCCTAAAGCGCGACGCGTGCGTAGGAAACCCTACCGCCGGAATCCCTGGATGTCGTCCCTCGTTCGACGGACCGGTGGGTTCCATGCATGGCTCGCGTTCGGCATCGTCGTCGTGGTGACCGTGACGGCTCTCACCGTCTAACAAAACGGCCCATATGACGAAAACGCCCCGGTCCTTGGCCGGGGCGTTTTTCTTTCACTGGCACATATTATCCTCTTGGGTACGTACGGTTCTCTATTACTCGAGTACCGTCCTCCTGCTCCAAATACTCCACAAAGGGAATGGTGTCGCCGATAGCGTAGTCACCCGTGGGCGTTCCCTGAAATGTAGGTGCGAAGTCTTCGTAATAGGTGCCTGTTTTGCCATCCGGAAACCGCACCGTGCTCGTGATACGCGTCACCCCTTCAGAATTCACGCCACTAATCTGTTGCTCAACCACACCGGTAGTTGAGACATGGTTGATTGTAGTAGGCTCTGCGCTTAGCGTCTCCACACCTGGAAAGAAGTGAGAGAGTGAATCAGCAGGTCGCATAACAACAAGCTGCGTCCGTCCGTCGATAACCTCAATACCAACCTCAAAAAGCCTTACTTGATGGTTGTCTCTCTGGTCATACACACCAAAAAAAGTAATTCCTTTAACGGAAGGCTCTCCTCCGTCTTGACGGGCGATGACATGAATATCCCCATCACCAACAACCGGCTCTGCGCCATAGGTGTTCACGATTTCTTCGCGAAGACCCGGATGTTCAAGGAAAAACTGGTCGAGTGCGGCCTGCCGGGCACGGTCAAGAACTGCAATCGACTCTCTTCCTCTAGTTCGTTCGTCTGCGTGCTCGTACAGTGCCCACAATGCGTCAGCAGCCGACTGTTGTTTTGCAACACGCTCCACGGAATAGTTCGCTGGCTGTGGCGCCTCGTGTGCCATAGTCCCAAGACCAAACACAGCAAGCGCGCCACCTATAGCACTCGTAATAGACTTCTTATCTTTGTTTGCGCCCGGGGTAGGTATTCGTTCCATGCCACTAGTATACGAAAGCACCGCCCCAGAAGGGCGGTGCTACGTTGATAACCTGGCTACCCGTATTACTTACGAGAAGCGATGATGTCGTTTGCGACGTTCGTAGGAACCACCTCGTAGTGGTCGAACTCCATGGTCATGGAACCGCGACCCTCAGTCATCGAACGAAGCGTCGTGGTGTAGCCGAACATTTCAGAGAGCGGCACCTTCGCTTTCACTGCCTTGTTCATACCGCGATCCTCCATACCTTCAACAGAACCACGCTTTCCAGAGATAGAACCGGTGACGTCACCCATGAACTGCTCAGGGACAACCACCTCAACCGACATGATTGGCTCGAGGATAACCGGCTTAGCCTGCTTTGCCGCTTCCTGGAAGGCCTGGGATGCCGCAATCTTGAAGGCGATTTCCGAAGAGTCCACATCGTGGAAGGAACCATCGTAGAGGTCGACCGATACGTCGACGACTGGGTAGCCAGCGAGAATACCGCGCGTCATTGCTTCCTTAATACCCTTCTCGATAGGACCGATGAACTCGTTTGGAATCACACCTCCCTTGATGTTGTTGATGAACTCGAAGTGGTCCTCACGAGACACGTTCTTAGGAAGCTTTGCTTCTGGGTCCTCAAGCGGCTCAAGGTGCTTCACCTTAATCTTCACGTGACCGTACTGACCCTTACCACCCGTCTGTTTGATGTATTTGTTCTCAACATCCGCGTTACCAAGAATCGTCTCGCGGTATGCCACCTGTGGCTTACCGACGTTTGCCACGACGTTAAACTCGCGCTTCATACGGTCAACGAGAATCTCAAGGTGAAGCTCACCCATACCAGAGATAATCGTCTCGGCGGTTTCCTCATCTGAGGACACCTTGAAGGTTGGGTCTTCATCCGCAAGCTTGCGAATTGCCATACCCATCTTCTCCTGGTCAGCCTTCGTTGCTGGCTCGATGCGGAGCGATACTACCGGCTCAGGGAATTTAATCTGCTCGAGGATGATTGGATTGGCTTCGTCACAAAGCGTGTGTGAGGTCTTCGTATCCTTCATACCCACGAATGCGGCGATTTCTCCGGTGAAGACCTGTTCCACTTCTTCACGCTTATCTGCCTGCAGGCGGACGATACGACCGACACGCTCCTTCGTCTCGGTGTTTGCGTTGTAGATGTAGGAACCAGCCGTTACCGAACCTGCGTACACACGGAAGAAGGTAAGCGCACCAACGAATGGGTCAGTCTGGAGCTTGAAGGCAAGCGCCGTGAATGGCTCGCTATCGGACGCCTTGCGCTCAATCTCCTCACCCGTCTTAGGGTTTGTACCCTTAACGGCTGGAAGGTCGAGAGGACTTGGGAGGTAGTCGACGACCGCGTCGAGCACGAGCTGCACACCTTTGTTCTTAAGGGCAGAACCCGTGTAGACCGGGAAGATTTCGTTTGCGATAACTGCCTTGCGAAGAAGCGCCTTCAACTCATCAAGGGATGGCTCGTTACCTTCAAGGTACGCGTTCATTGCTGCCTCGTCGTTAGACACGATACGCTCCACAAACTCTGCACGGTACGTCTCCATGTCAGCCTTGTACTGCTCAGGTACCTCCCCTTCGTTTACCTCTTCACCCATGTTGCCGGAGAAGGTGTATGCCTTGCGAGAGAGAAGGTCGACAACACCCTCGAAGTCACCTTCCGCACCCATAGGAATCTGTGCACGCACGGCCTTCTTAGAGAGGCGGTCGAGAATCGACTTGTACGAATCCTCAAACGACGCACCGGTACGGTCGAGCTTGTTGATGAAACAGACACGTGGCACGTTTGCTTCGTCAGCGTAGCGCCAGTTGGTCTCAGACTGTGGCTCAACACCCGCAACGCCGTCGAACACAACAATCGCACCATCGAGTACGCGCATGGAGCGCTTCACCTCTGCGGTGAAGTCGATGTGTCCTGGCGTATCAATAATATTGAAGCGGTACTTTTTAGAGATGTCCTTCTTATCCTTCTCCTGACTCTTGCTCCAGAAACAGGTAATCGCCGCAGCCGTAATGGTGATACCGCGCTCGCGCTCCTGCTCCATCCAGTCGGTGGTGGTCTCACCTTCGTGCACCTCACCAATCTTGTGCTGGGAACCAGTGTAGAAGAGCACGCGCTCAGACGTGGTCGTCTTGCCCGCGTCCACGTGGGCGACGATGCCGAAGTTGCGCACTTTCTCTAGGGGATAATCACGATTCATATAGGAGTGTAGATAATAAAAAGCCCGCCGAAGCGTTAGCCGTAGAATACGGATTTCAGGTACAAAAAGCAAGAAGAGATACTACGCTGTTTGCATCTGCGTCTATGTACGCTATCGTGCGCTACCGAGCATCACTGCTCGATGTCTTTCTTGGAGGAGGTGTGAGGTGGCAAATCTCGCTCATCTGATACAGACGTTGCAGACGGAGTGCTTTTCCCCTGCAAACATTGTCTCTGCAAAAACCGGCCCGGTCGGTAACCGCAGAGTTCAGGAATTGACGTTCATGAGACGCAAACATGAATGGGGGCCGCTTCGCTTCGAGTGCGACGCACGACCTCCGTTCTATGCGGTACGCGCTGAGCGACCGCACATCATCTACGTGGTCTTCGACCATGCCGGTATGCTCCATAAAGTAGTGCGCTTCAATCTCGCGGTTATCCCTGAGAAACTTGAGGCACTCTTAAAGGAGAACGGCTTCCGTAAGTTCGTCGACCACACGCAAGTGTTCCAACGACGGGAACCCGCATTCAAGCGGCAGTACTAAAGGGGGTGGCCTTCGCGGGCCACCCTACCCTTTTATGCGCATCTATAACGAAAAAGCGACCTCACAGGTCGCTTTTTCGTTAGCACACTGCTGGTATTACCAAGCGAAGTGAGCGAATGCCTTGTTGGCGTCAGCCATACGATGCATATCGTCCTTCTTCTTGATTGCTTCACCCTCATTCTTTGCGGCCATGAGGATTTCGTTCGCGAGCTTCTCTGCCATTGGCTTGCCCTTCTTGCTGCGTGCAGCATTGATGAGCCAGCGGTACGCAAGAGAGACACGGCGCTGCTGTGGCACCTCGCGTGGCACCTGGTAGTTTGCACCACCAACGCGGCGAGAGCGGACTTCCATGAGTGGAGAGACGTTGCGAATTGCGTTCTCAAAGGTCTCGAGCGCATCGGCACCTTCCCCATTCTTCGCGATGAGGTCCATCGCGTCGTAGACAACACGAGTCGCAGTGTCCTTCTTACCATCCTGCATGACGGTGTTGATGAAGCGAGCGATAGCTTCAGACTGATATTTAAGGTCCGGCGTGCGCGGATGCTTGTTCTTTACGGGACGACGCATAGGTTAGGCCTTAGGCTTCTTAGCACCGTAGCGAGAACGGCCACGGCGGCGCTTGTCGATACCAGCGGTATCGAGGCGACCACGAACAATGGTGTACTGCACGCCGATGTCTTTCACGCGACCACCGCGGAGCATCACGACGGAGTGCTCCTGGAGGTTGTGACCTTCACCCGGAATGTAGGCGGTAACCTCCATACCGTTAGTGAGGCGAACACGGGCAATCTTACGAATAGCAGAGTTAGGTTTGCGCGGGGTCTTCGTAGTGACCTTCGTGCATACACCGCGCTTGAATGGCGCAGGGTAGAAGGTAGGACGGTTCTCGAGGTGGTTGAATCCACGACCGAGTGCGAGGACCTTCGACTTCTTCGGCTTGTCCTTGCGGCCCTTCTTCGAGAGCTGATTGATAGTAGCCATTTAGAAAATGGTTTAGGAAACGTAATAAGACTGCTGCCTTAGATACTGCCCACCGGTAGTGAGCGTCCTTCTCCAAAGGCGTTGCCGAGGGACTTTCCCTAGCAAACATCCCGCGCATGCGGGACAAAGGCACTATATAGGAATGAAGGGGCTCCCGCAACCTAGCCGATAAGCGGCGCCGTAAAGACCAGGCGGTCAGCGATGAAAAAGAGGCCTCCCATGAGCGCAATGAGAAACACAGCTGCAGCAACATGACGAATATGATGCTTCTTGAACTCAAGCTCAGTCGTAAGGGCAAGCGCTCCAAGAACAACGAGGGCACACACTATATATATGAGACGGAGGAGGTTCTCTGGAGAGGTGGCGAAGAAGCCAAGCACATTCCCAGAAGTCTCTGCGGGTGCCGTAACCTCCTCAGCAGGAAGTGGTTCAGCGGTGGTTTCAATAGATGCAGCGGCAGGGGCGTTTTCTGATGGTGCAGGAAGTTCCTCACGTACGACCATTGCTTGTGGCTCGGTTGTTGCTATCGCAATGTCTTCTGGCGCGCTTGGAGACGTGACCGGCGTAGGGGCAACAGTTGCTGCTTTTGCGCTTGGCGTACCAAACATCTGCACAACAAACGTCGTACGCTTCCCTTTGTACTCCCCTACTGCGGTTGCAATACCTATCTCCGTAAACTTGCCGTTCATGATATTGGCGCGGTGGGTCGGTGAATTCATCCACGCCTCTTCTACGTCCTCCGAGTCAGAGAAGTTCACGGCGAGGTTCTCCCCCGCGTAACTAAAGGAATAGCCTGCATCTTTAAACCAACTCCAGGAAGTGCGACCATCTGGCGAGGTATGGGCGAAGTAGCCTTTTGCCGCCATATCGTCTGCTTTCGCCTGCGCTGCGGCGACGAGTACCGGATTTACGGAAAGCGCCTTGAGGTTCTCAGTGTTGCGGTCGTCGTTAGCAAGCTCAACGAGCGTTGCGGTGACGACTGCGGCGAGCTGATTGTTCTCAATAAGCGAACGGAGCTGGAACGCAGCGAGGAAGAAGCTTGCGAGAATTAAAACGGAGAATACGGAGAGGCCCGCAATACTAAAGAGGTGGCGTGCGGGATGTGCCTTCTGCTGCCCTAGCTGGGGCTCATTTGACATACCGGGAATATACCACATAACTCGCTCTTCGCGAGTCTAGGAGAATCGAAGACGCTGTCCCGGAATGGTCTTTTCGAACTTCTCGTAGCGCGCTGTGCTTGGGTCGTGCTTGTAGTGAATGCGCGTAATCGCGACAGTGTACTCACTTCCTGCCTTTCCACGCATCTCAATAAGAATACGGAAGCTAGCAGTTTTTCCTGCAGGGATTTTGCAATACAAAATAGTGCCGAGCGTAATCTGCGTCACACCGGTACCACTGCAGGAAATGCTCGTGGTCGATATCGTTCCCTCTTTCGTGCCTTCAATCTGATACACGAATCCGGTTGGTTTCTTTCCTGACGCTATCGAGAGTGGAATATAGACATCAGCGTTTTCTGCCGTGACATCAAGAAGAAGGAAGAACTCACCAATACCAGAGTCTGGCCCCTTTGATTCACGAACACGCCTGAAGCGTGCCTGCTTTTTCTGCACACGCACCTCAAGTGCTACCTCAGGAACAACTGGTGTGGCTTTTGGCATGTGCTGAGTATATCGTCTTATCCTTCATCCATTCTCGTTGCGATGCGCTCGACGGTCTTCCACGTGCGCGACGTAATCTGCTTACCAAATGCCTTTTCCATAGTCACCATAACGTTTGGAGTGCGAACGTTCTTGGTGTCTACCACCATACATAGTTCACGCTTATACACCCCGAGTACGCGAAATCCAGGACCCTTCTTCGGAAACGTCCGCAACGTACCAGAATGCTTTTGAAGAAACGTCACCAGGAGATAGTTTTTGGCATCATGCGTGATGCCTTTGCCTGCATTCTTTTTAAGTAGTGTTTCTATCTCCTTCTGACTGCGGACAATCGTGGTGCTTGAAAAACGTAGAAGCTTCGGAAGCGCCGCTTCAATCTTCTTTTCAAGCGCTGCAGCGTTCTTTGACGGAGAGCTGAAGATGACGTTACCGCTTGAGATAACGGTACGCACGTCTTTGAATCCCATATTCTCGAATGCGCCCTTTAGCTTTGCAGGTCGCATGTTGGGATTCATCGGCCCAATGCCTCGCAAGAGAGCAACGTACGTAGTCATGAAACAAGTATAAAACGAAACACTGCTTCGGAGAGCGTAGGCAAGAAATATGCCGCAGGTCCATGTGTGGACCTGCAGCATATATTTTCCGTTCAGGGTGCGGGCATCACATGAGCAGAGTTTTACGCCCAGCAGCTTTCCGGCCGGCCTCGAGAACGGTCGCCCGGTCTTTATAGCCGACAATGACGCCTCCCTCGGCGACAGTGATAGCAAAAAAGCCAGTGCGATCGATTCCTGCCTGATTGAGATCAAGCATGAGCTGGGCCGGAATCAGCAGTTTGATTGACTGCAGCATTGGCATCGTGAACCACCTTTCGTGGTACTTGAAGTCCTGCTCTGCTGTCTCCGACCCGTTTTCGACCGCCTCAGCATAGGCCCGTCGCATCGCGTGCCCAATAGCGATGACTACGCACAGCAGGTCTTTGGTCGCCTGCGACGCGGGACAAAACTCCACATCGCCGTTAACCCGCGGCATGAGCTGTTCGTCCGGAAGCTCGGTAATTCCCTCGCGATCGACGATATCATGCATCCACGCCCAGATATCGGTTCCGTAAAGGGCTGTTTTGTTCATTCTGCACCTTTTTAAGGGGCTCCGCTCAATCAGCGGCTTGCAGAAACTAACACGAAATGTTTCCTAATCAAATAATCGCAACAATCTCCACACATGCGAGTATGTGCAACCATAAGGACGAGCATTCGGTCAAAACAAAACCCGCGCCTTCAGCGCGGGTTTTGTTGCTCTATTGTGAGCTTCCCTTCTGCTTTAGATAAGCGTATCTGGGTATGCCTCAGAACCTGGGCACCAGATGTTGTTTATCTGCCAACGAGTCGTCTGATAGACGAAGCCAGTAGGGGTCGACACGCTCGTGATGCCAGAAGCTGGGATACCAACCCATGGCGAGAGAATGTCGTTACCGTACTTAGTCTGGAATGCCTCCACTGCTGCGAAGGTCATCGGACCGAAGAATCCGGTCACTGGAAGACCTGAGAGCATGTGTGAGTTGAGGAACTCCTGGAGCTTCGTCACTTCAGCTGGGTCGTTGTTCCAGTTGATGTGTAGGTACTGCGTGAGGAGCGGTGCGCACGTGGCTGCGCCCAAGACCTCACCGTTACCCGAGCTCGTACCGCGGCGACCGCCGGAACGGCTCGTGCCACCGCTATTGTCAGTCGTTTCAGGGGTGTCGATGCTCTCATCCTCCGGCTCGAAGTCATACGTGGTCGTATGGGTGTTCAGGCCGTTCTGGACCGTAATGACGAACTTGTCGAAGTTACCCTGGAAATTGCTCCATACTGGCGCACCAAATCCGGCCTGCATGCGAACTGACTGGACGTCGTTCGCAAGCACGGCGTTTGGATACTGTGCTGCGTATGCCGCAAGTGTCGTAAGCGGAGGACCACCGGCGCTATCAAGGTTGCTCCACCATCCACCAGCATCCGTATCCCAGGACTGCCACTCGCCGAGCGAGACACAGTTCGGGTTACCGCCACACTGATTAGGTACATTTGGCTGTCCGTAGAGCATGCCGTACGTACCGTTCTGGTAGACCGGCTCGAAGAAGAGCGCGTCGTCCCAAGTACCGTCATTATTACGGTCGATACGAAGCTGGATGTAGGTTGCCTGCGCGCCGCCGTTTGCCGTCACATACGTCTCATACGACATACCAACGATGTCTGCGAGAGGCGTGCCGTTGAACGCAGAGGTCCTCAAGCGCGTCGCGTCGTTGCCGTCACCAACAATCTGCTCGAAGCTGCCGTCACCAAGCGGGGCCGTTTCCGGACCGAAGACGAAGGAGCCAGTAGTGCCAGACGTCGTGGTTACCGGACCATCGAAGTCATTTGAGACATCGTAGTTTGCAAGGTCCCAGCCCTTAAGGTCGGAATCAGTGACTACGATAGTCTCCGAAGTGTCTTCGCCCGGCTGGCCATCGTCCTTCGTATTTTCGAAGGTACAGGTGACCGTCTCGCCTTCCTCGATATAGACCGAGTAACCATCCTCAATCTCAGCACCTTCGGAGTACTCGTACTCGCAGGTTACGTTCGTGAGGTCCCATCCTTCCGGGACAATCTCCGTAACGTCGTACCAACCCTCGTCAAGCTCAAGGGTCGCCGAGCCTGACCCATTGGTGGTCGTTACCTGCACGCCCGCCGACACCTCAGGAACCACAGTGTCGACAAGGTACTCCTTATCAACCTGGAAGGTGAACGTGTCATTACCACCCTCAGTCTCTTTGACGATGACGAGTGTGCCTTCCCCTTCCTCTGGACCGTTATCAACTGGCGCGTTGAACGCGACACAGTAGTACGTGTCATCAGCGTCAGTGCCATTAATGTGCTCCCAGTTGTCGTAGTGGAGTACATCAGAACCACAGTACATTTCTGCGGATACGTTCTGAGTCGTGTTCTCTCCCGTGAATGGAATGTATCCACTCTTCAGCACCTCGCGAATACGGAGATTAATTCCTTCAGGAATCTCAATTGAGACTCCGGACGCAAACGTTGCCCAAGGAGACCCGAGCGCAACGGTACCGTTGTCTTCAGGGTCACCTGCTGCGTCCGTTGCCCACTGGAAGTCCCAGTTCTGTAGAGAACACTCTGGGTGTGCAAGGAGGAACTCCTCATCCGTCGTCGCCGTGATGTTCTGCACGATGTTACCAGCACCCCAGTTTGGAAGCGACGCTTCCGTAGGACAGACAATCTTCGTTGCGACGAGTGTTGCTGTCGTGTCTGGAGCTTTTGGCTTACAGACAAGGCTCGCATCGTCGACGAAGGTACCGACTGAGTTGTTCGGATTACCTGCAGCATCGCGAAGCGCAACCGTCGTGACCGTGCTCGTTGCGGTGAAGGTGAACGAGTATTTCTGCCAGTTCATGGTTGCGTCACCGCTACCAGCGACTGCTGAGGTTGCACCAATGACGACACCGTTAGCGAGTGCTTCTGCCTTATTCTCGCTCATACCCTGGTCAGGGCGAGGAGAGAACCAGAACGAGAAGGTGTACTCCTGGTTTGGCACGGTCGTAATGGTCTGCGACATGGTGACCGCACCTGCTTCACCAGTCTGGCTCGTGTGGCCGGTCCAGTCAGCGTCGAGCTCAGCGTACTGAGCACCGCTGTGAGCGGTCCAACCAGATACGTTCTTCTGAAGCTCAGCGTTTGCTGTCGCAGGAGCGCCGGTTGGATTAATCCAGTTCACCAACCACTCAAGACCTGACGTACCTGAAGGGACGATATCCCAGTCAGCCGCAGCAATGGCTGGCGTCTCGAAGCCACCGTTCTTAATGAGCTCCTTCTGAGGGTCACACGCAACGCTGTTTGCACAGCTATCAACGTGCATGGATACAACGATGTCGTTGTAGTCCTCGTCACCCGTTGAGAATGGTAGGTCCTCGAACGCAATAGCGTATTCGTTGTCGTCCACGTTATAGACAACGGCATGTGCCTCACTTGGTACGTAGTCAGTCGAGTACTCGCCAACATATGCCGAGCCGTTCCATGCCTTGATGCCAAACGCGATGCTGTTTACGCCAGAGACCGTGAAGGTTTCAGACGCGCCAAACGCAACCACGTTCTCACCGGCATGCGGAGCACCGACAGAGCCGTTTGCGAATACCGGTGTGAAGCTGCCACCGTTGAGGTAGTAGCCAAACACGTGACGGTAGCCAGAGTTTGATGCGGCACTAATGTTCTTAACCGTAAAGGTTACGTCCTGACCAGTACCGTCCCATTCCTGGAAGTTGTCTTGCTCAGTTGCCGCAACAGGTGCTTCGGTAGCGTACTCAGCATCAAGAATCTGCTGCAGCGTCTGCTCCCCTCCTGGCGTTGAACCAAACGGTATCGCTGCACCCGGAACACCTTCGTTGTCACCAACGACACAGGAGTTCTCAGGCTCCTCAGGAACAGGAACAGCACTACACGAGCTACCAGTTACGGTGAACTCGTAGCGAAGACCAGCAGGGTTGTTGCTGAAGTTCTCGCCAGCGAGCTCGTAGTTGGTCACCTTGAAGGTAAGGGTGTGCACACCAGCAGTAATCGGGCCGAGATTACAGGTATCGGTCTGCTGGTAGTTGTGAGAACCTTCAGGACCATCAGTCATGTCAGTACAGACTGCATTACCGTCGAGCTTCACCTCGTAGCCGTTGTCGGCCGCAATCTTCAACACAGCACCCGTCGCCGCCTCATCAAGGTTGAAGGTGCGGGTGAAGGTTTCTACCTCCTGACCAGTTGGGTTAAAGAGCATTGGCGTCTCACCCCAAATCCACTTCGCGAGTACGTCGAAGCCGGATGCGGTCCAACGACTGTTGATGGTTGGTACAAGCACCGCAGCATCTGCACCTTCGAGCGTCTCAGTGTTGCTGTAGATGGTGCAGGTCTCAGGCGGGGTAGGAACCTTAGGTGCATTGAAGGCAACACAGTGGAAGGTCTCCCCAGCGTCAGGACCATTGAGGTACTCCCAGTTGTCATAGCCGCCAGCGTCACCCGTACAGTAGAGCTTTGCGCCTACGTCAGGCGTGTTACCGCCATCAGAGAATGGCACGTAGTCAGCCTTGAGGATTTCGCGAACATCGATGTGATTGTTCTGTACGCCTGCGACCGGAACGGTCTGCGTGACGATACCGTTTGCACCCGTAACGCCTACAAATGGCGTGTATGGTGCGCCCGCATTACCGACGGTTGCACCGCCTGCGTTGCTGCCGGTACCTGGTGCCCACTCAAAGCCCCAACCCTGTGCGGCACGACACTTACCGTTGCTCTGGGTAATCCAGTTCTGGGCAGTGTTTGCGTCAACCGCGCCTATCTGGCCAGCGTTCGGGAGGTCTGCCTCGCTATCACAGACAACCTTCGTCGCGCTAATCGTGATAGACGGTACGGTTGGCACCTCTGGTTCATCAGGAGTGTTGGTGACCGTACAGGTCTTCGTCTTGTCGCCGAAGAATGGGAACGTGAGGTTCTCACAACCCTGGTAGGTAGCGGTGTAACCCTCTGCATCATTCTCGACAACGGTGTAGTCGCTGAAGATAGTGTGGTCTACGGCAATCTCAATCTCACCGTCCTCATCGAAGGTCTTGGTGACCGACTTGTCGGAGAGTGGGTATGGACGGTCCTTGGTGATGGTCACCGAGAAATCGGTGTACTCTGCGTCACCGCCTTCAGCAATCACCTTCTTGATGATGAGCTTTGGCTTGTTGTGACCGAAGGTCTGGGTCTCAAAGTCAGTACCCGTCTCTTCTTCGGTTACCTGCTCGGTCTGAAGTCCTTGGACTTCGCCTTCCGGCTCGTCAGCGACGCACTCAGTGCCGTCATCATTAAGATGAAAACCCGCATCGCATTCAAGCGGGGCGGGTGCAGGAGCACTTTCTACTACTGGCTCGACAGGGGTCTCCTGTGCGATAGCCGTGATTGGGAACGACGTTGCGACGACGCCGAGCATCAACACGGATGCGCCGAACGCCTTCAGCGTCTTAAGTAGCGCGGATGCGCTCGTATGAATGTTCATGGATGTGTTTGGTAACAAACGGGTAATCCTACCTGTAATCTGAAGTCATTACGGTCCCCCTTTGTGCGTTCGCAATGAAACGCAATGACTGCCCGATGAACTACGTCATCTGTCGGTAGTAGTATCGCTCCGCTCCTGAAGTGTCAATGAACACCATCAGGACAAATCTGTGTAAAAAGTCCAGGGTTATACACATACGACGGCGACGGCGCCGTTTATTTTTGGTAATGAAGCGTCATTCATCCCGTAGGTACGCCGTTTATTGAAATCCCACGCAAGACGCCGTTGTCACCTCTGTCACATTCCCTGTGTGGATAAGCTGTGCGTAACCTGTCGCCCCAGTAGACAAATATAAAGCGAGGAGTATTGTCAGCCGCGATGAAGGCACTGCACGCAGAGGCGTCAAATGACGTCATGCTCTCCACTCGTCCCTCTCTTGATGAGGAGCTCGCGCGTGGTGCCGACCTCTCCATTGTTAATCTCCTCGAATGTCTCATCGAGGCAGCGCATTCCCAGAACGCTTCTGACATTCACATCGACCCGGGCCACGACACGCTCCGGGTTCGTCTTCGTGTCGACGGGGTGCTGCAGGATTTTAAGACGTTCCCTAAGTCGATACATCAGGAAGTCATCTCTCGCATCAAGGTCCTTACCTGCCTTCGCACCGATGAGCACCACGCCGCTCAAGACGGTCGCCTGCGCCACCTCTTTGCCGATGGTTCCTTCGTCGACCTTCGCGTCTCTATCGTTCCTACCTACCACGGAGAGAACGCCGTACTCCGCCTCCTCTCTGACCACAGTGAAGACTACAGCCTCTCTATGCTTGGCTTCTCAGATGAAGATAGGGTGAAGCTTGAGGCGGCGATCAAAAAGACGAGCGGCATGATTTTGTCGACGGGACCAACCGGTTCAGGTAAGACAACGACGCTCTACACCCTTATTAAGATGTTGAACTCGCCTGAGGTCTCTATCATCACGATTGAGGACCCTATCGAGTACGCGGTACAGGATATTGAGCAGATTCAGGTAAACGCGCGCACAGAACTTACCTTCGCAACCGGCCTTCGCTCTGTCCTTCGCCAAGACCCCGACATCATCATGGTCGGTGAAATCCGTGACGCGGAGACCGCAAACATTGCCGTAAACACCGCACTTACCGGTCACCTCCTCCTTTCAACACTCCACACCAACGACGCCGCGACTACCCTTCCCCGTCTTGCCGACATGGGTATCGACCCGTATCTCATCGCTTCAACCATGAATGTCGCGATTGGTCAGCGTCTCGTGCGCAAGATTTGTGAAGGCTGCAAAACGTCCGCAACGCTTTCAACTGCTGCTGAAGAGAGCCTCGCACTGTTGCGCCTGCGCACTCCATTTAAAAGTGGTGAGCAGGTCTGGCGCGGTAAAGGATGCGACGCGTGTAACGGCAGCGGCTATAAGGGACGGCTTTCCATAAACGAGGTACTTGTAGCAACGCCCACTATCCGTGAAGCGATTCTTCGCAAAGCCTCAGCAGATGAGCTGCGGACGATTGCGACCGGAGAAGGCATGACCACCATGCTCGAGGACGGCATTACTAAGGCGCGTATGGGTCGCACCACGGTAGAAGAGGTGCTCCGCGTTATTCACGAATAACTATATGAAAGAACGAATGCAGCGTGCGGCGTCAGTTTCTTACGCAGCGGTCCTCTCGGTTGGCCGTGGTGCACTTCCGATATATCGCGTCGTCGGCGTGCTCTACGGAAAACTCTCTGACTTCTCGGCACGTCTTGATGAGAAGTCGACCCCACGTCTTTCCGTTAAAGAGCAGATGATTTTCGTAAAGCGTCTTGCGTTTCTCGTAAACGCGAGCGTGCCAATTCTCGAGTCCCTCCACATGGTTGGCGAGCAGTCGAAGTCACGCCGCTACGGTCGCGTGATGAAAAGTGTGATTGCGGATGTGACGAATGGCTATTCCCTCTCACGCGCCCTCGCTCGCTTCCCCCACATCTTTGGTGACTTTGGCGTCAATATTATTCGCATTGGTGAATCCTCCGGTACGCTCTCACAAAACCTCGAGTACCTCGCGGATGAATTAAAGAAGCACGACACCCTTCGCAAGAAAATGATTGGTGCGCTCGTGTATCCGGCCGTCATCACCGCAGCAACGCTTGGCATCACGGCATTCTTGATGCTCTACCTCTTCCCGAAGATTATGCCGGTCTTCAGTTCGCTCAATATGGAGCTCCCACTCTCTACGAAGATTGTTATGGCGACGTCACTCTTCTTGCAGGAGTACGGCCTTATCTTCCTCGGTATCGTTATCGCAACGTTTGTGGTCGCTGGTATCGTCATTCGTAAATTTACGCGCGTACGTTACTACTTCGACGCCTTCCTCCTTCGTCTTCCGGTTGCTGGCGAAATGATTCGCTACTACAACCTTGCAACCGCTACCCGTACGCTTGGTCTCCTGCTTCGCTCGGGCGTGACGCTCGCAGAAGCGCTTCCGCTTACCGCAGACACCACCCGCAACCTTATCTACAAGGAGCAGTACCGTCTCCTTGCGGAAGCAGTGATTCGCGGTGAGCGTATGTCGGACTATCTGTTTAAGCAGCCTGACCTCTTCCCGATCATCACGACACAGATGGTCGCAGTTGGTGAGCGCTCCGGCAGCCTCTCGTCGACACTCGTCTACCTCTCTGAGCTCTACGAAGCAGAAGTAGATGAGTTCACGAAGAATCTCTCGTCACTGGTTGAACCAGCACTCATGGTCATCATGGGTCTTGTCGTGGGATTCATCGCTATCTCTATCATCACGCCAATCTACGGCATCACGCAGCACCTGCGTCCGTAACCTCCCTATGCACGCGCGCGGTTTTACCCTCCTCGAGATAATCGTCGTCATCGCGCTTATCACCTTCATTGCGGGCTTTGCGATGATTGTGTCGCTCGATGATTATCGTGGCTTTAGTTTCCGGAACGAGCGCGATGTCGTGGTTGCCGTGCTACAGAAGGCGCGCAGTCAGGCCATGAACAATATGTGCTTTGAAGCAACCGGGGTGACGTGCACGGACGGTAAGGCACACGGTGCGTACTTTGGGAACGACGGTGAGTACGTCATCTTCCAGGGAAACTCCTACGCAACACGCGATACGGCCGTAGATGAAGTGATTGAAGCGGAGAATGCCGCAGCCGACACCTCAGGCTTCACTGAAGTCGTGTTCGAGCGTCTTTCGGGAGATGCAACCACAAACCCCTCTGGTACGCGCACGCTCACCATTACCGATGACCGCGGACGTACGTCTGTGTTCACGGTCGAAGCGAGTGGGCGCATCTGGTGGACTAACTAAGTATGAACACGCACCGCGGCTTCTCCACGCTTGAAATACTCATCGCCATGACGGTGCTGGTGCTCTGTTTCTCCGCAACCATTCTGCTGCTCCCAGGTATTCAGGACGCATCCGTCGACACCGAGCTTGGGAATGAATCACTCGGTATTGCTAAAGAAATGCTTGAGCGTGAGCAGGCACTCTCGCGCAAAGACTTCAAACTCGTGGTGCCATCGACCTCGACCGAAACTATTGGCAACATTGTGTACACGAAAGTTATTGAGGTTGAACAGTACGGTGACCTGGAGAGTGACCGCTACGTCACGAAGAAAGTAACCGCACGGGTCTCGTGGGGCGGCATGTTTGGGAAGAGTCAGAAGACCGAGCTTTCAACGATTGTCTCGAACTTCCAGCAGATTGTCGGTGGCGATACCTGTTACTCCGTTCTCACGAGTTCATGGACGAGTCCGTCGGTCACCAATCGCTTGCTAGGTGCGAATATTCTCGGTGACAGCACCACCAACTACCCTATCTCCGACCTCGATGCCTACTACGGGCGCCTCTATGTTGCGGTACGCGGTACGAACGCAAGCCAAGGACCTCGTTCTCCGGGTACGCTTTCAAACAGCACAACGGCCGGCACGCTCGCCTGGAACACGCCTGCAAACGCCGCGTCCTCTAATAACAGCTTCGCGACGCGCGCGATGAGCGGGAATCAAGCAACCAATTATCTTCGCGCCAGTAACCTCGGCTTTGATATTCCCGACGGCGCCACCATTCTTGGTATTCAAGTCTCTA
>CAZWLE010000005.1:0-63126 GCA_964634305.1 uncultured Candidatus Saccharibacteria bacterium | reverse complement strand
ACAAGGTCACGTCCTTTTACCCCCATAGACAGTTCCTCAGACATGGGCACCGCAGAACCAATCGTTATCTTTATTTCCTCTGCGGTCTTATCACCTATAGAAAGGTTGTGCTGCTTTTTAACGTAATCGATGATTGCGCGGTCGAGTGCGTTACCTGCCACTTTTACTGAGGTAGATGCGACGATGCCGCCAAGGGAAATCACGGCAACATCAATCGTGCCACCCCCAATATCAGCCACCATGCGACCTGATGGTTCCTGAATCGGAATACCCGCACCAATCGCCGCAAGAATTGGTTCTTTCACCACAAACGCGTCGGACGCACCCGCTTTCACTGCTGCTTCAATAACGGCACGCTTTTCAGTAGACGTAACGCCTGCAGGTACTGACACCAAAACCGTTGGCTTCCATATATTCATCTGTCCGAGCGCCTTCTTAAGGAAATAGCGAAGCATCGCTTCAGTGACGCGATAGTCCGCAATCACACCGTCTTTCATAGGACGATACGCGACAATCGTGTCCGGCGTACGGCCAATCATCTTCTTCGCCTCAACACCAATAGCAAGCACCTTGTTATTCTCGGTTGAGACTGCAACCACGGACGGTTCATTCAGCACTACCCCCTTTCCTGGAACAAAAACGAGGACGTTCGTCGTCCCTAGGTCGATACCCAGTCTCGGAGAAAAGAATGCCATTTGCACCATGATACCGCGCGGTGCGCGGAGCGCAAAAACATAGCCGCCTATCGCATTCTGCGACGGCGGCTACGTATGTGTCGGCGGAGGTACGCCCTACGAGGCGGTGATGTGATTCATAGCCACCAAGCCTGACAGGCTCGCCATCGGCAGAAGCCCGACGCCGGCACTCGCAGTGACGACCATTTGCGTCACATTGCCTACGGCGCTACCAGCCTCAAAGCCAAAGACGCACGCGGCGGCCCCAAAGGCCGTAGCGACGAACAACAGGGCGTTGCCGACCCGTTGTTCTGGCGTATTTGTTGCCGGAGGTTGGACCTCAGTCTCTGTCATGTGCATTGCTCCCAGTAACGATGCAATCGTAGGGTTATAGCACCTTTTTTGCTAGAATGCCCCTCAATGGCTGATGCACGCTTTATCGTAGAGGGCGGAAAGACCCTCTCCGGCTCAATCGTCACCAACCGCTCCAAAAACGGCGCGGTGGCCCTCCTTGCTGCCTCACTCCTTAATAAAGGAACGACGACGTTGCGTAAGGTGCCGAAGATTGAGGAGGTAAACCGTCTCATTGAGGTGCTTACCTCTATTGGCGTGCAGGCAACGTGGGATGACCACGACCTCACGCTCGTCCCTCCAAAGGACATGACGCTCGATAACCTCGACCGCGCGGCGGCAGAGCGCACCCGTTCCATTCTTATGTTCATCGGGTCCTTGGTGCATATGTTTGATACGTTCTATCTTCCTCAGTCGGGCGGCTGTACCTTGGGTCTTCGTTCGGTGCGTCCACATCTTTGGGCACTCGAGAAGTTTGGTATCACCATTGGCGCATTGACCGACCGCTTCCCGGTCTCGCACAAGGGACTCCGTCCTGCTGAAGTTATTTTCTACGAATCAAGCGACACGGCGACGATTAACGCACTGCTTGCAGCGTCACGCATTCCAGGTACGTCAGTCCTTAAATACGCATCCGCAAACTATCAGGTGCAGGAAATCTGCGGGTTCCTCCAGGCCCTTGGCGTAAAGATTGGTGGCCTTGGTACGACGACGCTCACTATCGATGGTGTCGCTGATATTAACGTCGACATTGAATATACCGTCGCTGAAGACCCCACGGACGCGATGTTCTTCATTGCCGCTGCGGCTGCAACGCATTCCGCACTTCGCATCGAGCGTGCGCCAATAGAGTTCCTTGAACCAGAGCTTCTCGTTCTTGAACGCATGGGTCTTCGCTTCCGTACCGGGAACGAGCAGATTTCTGAAAACGGTATTACAAAGCTCGTTGACCTCTACGTTGAACCGTCAGCCCTCGTTGCCTTCCCTGAAAAGATTCATGCGCGCCCCTATCCAGGCCTTAACATTGATAACCTTCCCTTCTTTGCCGTAATTGCAACGCAAGCAGAGGGCACCACTCTTATTCACGACTGGGTGTATGAAAAACGTGCCGTTTACTACACCGAGCTCGACCGTTTTGGTGCAGAGACTCAGTTGCTTGATCCCCATCGCATCAACATCACCGGTCCTCGCCACCTTCGCGGCGCAACGATTACCTGCCCTCCTGCCCTTCGTCCTGCCACCATTCTTCTCATTGGCGCACTCGCCGCCAAAGGTCGCTCTACTCTTAAAAACGTCTACACCATTCGTCGCGGCTATGAGGACCTCGTTCCTCGTCTGCGCTCGATAGGTGCAGACATCGAGAGCGCAGAGGGCTAGACCACAATGACGACGTTCTTCCGCCACGCCACCTCGCACACCGTCCTCTGGGTCATCGTTGCCGTATTCGCCCTTGGCTCGGTGGCGTACCTCATGGGATATCGTCTCGACGGTAACGGCTTTTCAAAAGTCGGTACGGTCGTGCTTCGTGACCTTCCACCAGATACAGCCCTCTACCTCGACGGCACCAGCCGCATCGTTGCTACCGCAGGCGCCGCAAGTGCAACCCTTGCACCGGGCGTCCATGAAATCATCGTCGATGCTCAGGGACACCAACCATGGAGTGAGCGTTTTGAAGTACGCTCTGGCGAAACGGTCTCACTAGCGCCGCTTCTGTTTAGAAACGAGATAAACGCGCGTGAACTTGGTGGTGACGACGCACAACGTGCGCGTACGGCTCTTTCGACCATGACGCTTCCCACCAAAGTTGCCCCGCTCACGGTTGCGGGCGGATGTGTACGTGTCTATGCATTCGGGAATCGCATCCTCGCAGAAGGTACCACCACACCTGAGTGTGTTCTCCCGTCATACCTTGAGTGCGCACCGCAGTCAGCAGAAAACCCTACGGGCACCTGCGCGACCACGATTGTCCGCACTGACCAGGCACCCGTGCGTGCGATTATCCCGTTCCCTGGTCGCGACGATGCGTTGGTCGCGATGGCCGGTGACGCAGTCTATGCGCTCGAACTCGACCCTCGCGAACCACAGCAGTACTCCCTGCTCTTTCGCGGACCTGCGACTGGCCTCACCTCTTGGTCAGACACGTCGGTAGCTATTTCTGCCTTCGCTACCAAGACGCTCTACATTGAGCTTCCGCTATGAAGCACATTCGTGACCTCATCCCAAGCGAGGAGCGAAACAAGAAGAAAGGCGTGCGTGCGACTGAGCGCGGTGAGTTGATGCGGTATTTCGTAACCCATCTAAATGTTGGTCGCGCTAAAGACGGTCTGCCGCTTATCACGATGTCGCGCATGGGACTCATTCTCCAAGGTATCCCAACCAAAGACCTCTACTACCTAAAGTCCGTTTGTGACAAAGCAAAGCATTTCTCGAAAAAGTTCTGGTGGGAGATAGACCCAAAGAAACACGAGCCGGAGAACCCGTTCTGAGTTGACCGGAGGAAGCGCGTCGTAGATACTGGCCATGTCGCGTGCGCTCACGCGGCAGGGTGCGAGGTGGAATTTGTCCCCCCGCAGGAGAACCCATCTCGCACCCATCCCAGTTCAATAATGATTGTTGACGATTCGCTCTTCCACACACATCTGCCTTTCGTTCGTGGAATGGCACGGTGAAGGTTTGATTTCCTCCACACCGTTGCGCATCATCGACTACCTGCGCCCTCCTTGTGGGGGCGTTTTCCTTATCCACTCCCCCGCCGTTGACCCCTTGTACCTCAGGTATATAGTGATGACTCATCGCGGCATAAGCTCACCGTGATGAAAGGGTCCAGGGCGGTCCCACCCCCGCTATCGACCCCCCAAGGGCCGTCCTGGATACCCCTTTCTGCATGCGCAGAACCAAAATGTCCGTCCCGCTCTGCGAGACGGCGTTTTTTGTTTCCTCTGCTATAGTCCCCTCATGAAGATAGTCCAGGACGGCGACCCGGTACTTCGGGCGGTAGCCGCACCCGTAGCGGAGGAGGAGTTTGGTACGCCTGACTTCCTCTCCCTCATAGAAGATATGAAAGCGTCGCTTGACGCTGAGGCAGACGGCGTCGCTCTTGCTGCACCACAGATTGGCGTAAGTAAGCGTATATTCATCGTCCGCTATGACCGCATGCTTCCTCTACCACCGGAAGGTGAGCCTCTTCCTGAGCCGTCGGTTGGCGTGTATGTAAATCCTGAATTTGTGAATGCATCCCGTAAGCGCGACGAGATGGACGAAGGATGTCTTTCGGTACGCGGCACCTACGGCAAAGCACTGCGCCATGAGCGCGCGACTATGCGTGCAAAAGATGAACACGGGAAGAAGTTTGAGCGTGGTGCGGGCGGTATTCTTGCTCAAGCGTTTCAGCACGAGACCGACCACCTCGACGGCATCCTGTTCATTGACCACGCAACACATCTCTACGAGCGTGAGGTCCTTGACGCACCCCGTCACCACGACAATGGCTAAGTTTGCTTATTTTGGGACGCCGTATGTCGCACGCGATACACTCGCGCTGTTGATTGAGCGCGGATTCACGCCGTGCGTCGTCGTATCCTCTCCTGACGTACGCAAAGGTCGTGGTATGGAACTCGCGCCAAGCGAAACGAGTGAACTTGCCCTCGAACATCAGTTGCCACTCGAACGATTTGAGAAGCTTGATGACGTAGCGCTCGCGACGCTCAAAGCGTATGACTGTACCTATGCCATCGTCGTGGCATACGGCAAGATTTTCCCTGATGCGTTTCTCGCAGCCTTCCCGGGAGGTGTCCTCAACATCCACTACTCACTGTTGCCGCAATATCGTGGCGCTTCACCGGTTGAAACAGCACTGCTTAACGGAGAGACAGTCACCGGTGTATCGATACAGAAAATGGCGCAGGAACTCGATGCGGGAGATGTCCTCGCGACGCGCGACGTACCTATCGACCCTCTCGAGACGACACGTGAACTACGCCCTCGACTCATACGTGAAGGCGCAGAATTGCTTATCGATATCCTTCCTGCCTTTGAGCGCGGCGAACTACAGGGCACGCCACAAGATGCGTCGAAAGCTACCTTTGCAAAAAAGATTGCTAAGCACGACGGACTGCTAACGCTTGATGGAGATGCGTCAGAGAATTGGAACAAATATCGCGCGTATGCAGAGAGTCCGGGGACCTATTTCTTTGTAGAGAAAAATGGCACGCCAATGCGCGTAAAGATTCGCACCGCAACGTATCAAAACGGTGTCTTCACGCCGGTTCGAGTGGTACCCGAAGGAAAGAAGGAGATGAACTACGCGGACTTCATTCGTTAGTGCGCAATTTCAAAAATCTTCCGAGGCGAACGATGCCCAGAAATCATTTGTATCTTCCCTATCGGAAGGGATAAGTGATGAGCAAGCACCTCACGAACACGTGCGTTCGCGAGGTTTTGTGCTGCGGGTTCTTTGACCGCAATCGTGTAGGTCTTTTCGTCTGTTTGGAGCAGGCTTTCCTTCCGCGCCCCAGGACGCACTTCAACACGAACGTACATACCGATTAATTACTAAAACCACGAAGTAGTGCTTTGAATCCTGCGCCGGCTTCTTTTGGTTCATCCTTTCGCTTCTTGCCGGCACGACGCATCTCACCAGCAATATCACGGAGCACTGTTGTTACCGCGTGGTCGAGCTTTGCTTTGGTTGATTCAGCACGATATTGCTCACCATGATGGCGAACAGTTATTTCTGCACGCCAAATATCACCTTTCTGCTGACCTCCCACCGCCCGTTCAAGCTCAATCGATGCGAGTGCCGCTTCATGATTTGGTAAGAAGCGCTCAAGCTTTCTGAGTTTCCCTGCGGTCTCCTGAATAAGCTTTGGCTCAGGTTCGCAACGTGTGTGTTTCCAGGAAATATCCATGCTCCCTACAGAATACCTACACCCTCGATGAGGGACAAGTGAATATTGCCGATTCGCGGTTTTCAGCTAGAATGCCCCTACATTCCGCGATAGCTCAATGGTAGAGCAGCTCCCTGTTAAGGAGTTGGTTCCAGGTTCGAGTCCTGGTCGCGGAGCATATAACAGAACATCGGAATATACCGGTATTCAGTTAAAAAAGCATAAAACTATAAGAGGCCCGCGATTCTGGCGGGCCTCTTAGGAGGACGCAACTGCATGCACGTTTAGGAAGCCTTGAGCTCCCGAACAAGCTGCGGGTGCGAATTACCGAGACGAAGAAGCAATTTGTCGAATTCAGCAAGCGTATCCTCAGAGAGGACGGTTGCTTCATCAGTTTCGACCTCTTCGCGCTTTTGTGCGATACGTGTCGCAAGCTCTTCTTGCTGCCGAAGCAGCTCGCTGAGCTCTGCCTTTTTTCCGGCCAAGCCGGCTTTCTTGGCGACTTCACGATCGAACATAGCCGCAACCTGACGCTGTCGGACAACGATTGGGTCATCATCCGGCAGTGTTGGCGTTGTCGGCGTACCTATTTCCCCGCTGTATGGAACAGGGGGCTCATCAGGTTTGATTGCCCTGAGCTTCTTGTCCACCTGAACGAAGTAACCCTTCCTGATGAGATGGGTCACGACGATACCGGCGCCAACCTTCGTGCCGAAGCATTCGGAAAGCGCGGTGCGCACGACTTTGCGTTCGTAGGGGTCTGTACCGTGCGTTTTGGCGAGATTCACCAGAAACGCCCGAACTTCATAGTCCCGATTAACGAAGCCCTTCCTCGCAAGCGTTTGAGCCGGCGATTCGACTTCATCGTCCTCGTCTTGTTGTGCGAGAGGTGGTGCAGGCGTGATAACCTTTGGCACCTCGCGCACTTCACGCACGTCGCTTTGCGGCGAAACACGTGATGCTGTAGCCGGCGCTGCTGGTGTCTGCTGACGTTCTTCAGCCGACGGAGTGCCGTAACCCGATTCCTTGAGTGCATTGCTGAGAAGCCTTTGGACCTCGCGCATTTGCAGACCTGGGACGGGCATTTTCTTGAAGTCGAGACGGCAATAGAATTCCGTCAGCGAGCCTCGATTTTTCATCGAGAACAACAACTGATTATCGCCATACTGTGTGAACCGTATGGCAGCCCGATTTTCATCATCGCGCGGAGCCGGTTGCGTTTTGAGTGGCGTAAGCACGACATCGTGTTGTCCACAGCCAATGGCTTCGAGCGCCCTGTCGAGCGCCCGTACCTCGCCGGGCGGGAGTGCCTGACGAAGCTGTTTATCGGCAGTATTGTCGATGAGCATGGGTATCACCCCTTATGTCTACCGTCATGCAGGGTTGCGTGACGGTATGGGCCGCAGCCTATCACGCACCCAGAACAATACGAACGTTGACAAAGCCGTCTTAATTGGTGCGCTGTAACCTATCTCTATAGATAATTGAAACCAACGCAAAGCTAAGAACAAGGAGGAGGAACCAGGAACCTAGTTTCTCTACTGATACCAAATGCCATTCCTGTATCTGACTTGGATAGAGCCAGATACGTGTGAAGGTACCAATATTTTCTGCAAGCCATACAAACCCTGCAGTGAGCAGTGCGGCTAACAGGAACGGCATCGAGCGCTCTTTCTTGTGAACGCGGAATCGTATCATCGTTCTACCGAAGATGACGATGATATAAGCGAATAGCAGGTAGCGAATATCGAATACGTAGTGGTGCGTGAAGAAGTTCACGTAGATAAGAACAGCGAGAATCCAGAGGTGGTAGTACGCCGGAAATCGCTCGAACGAGAGATTCAAAAACACGAAGGCACGCGAGATGTAGCTCCCTACCGCCGAATACAAGAAGCCCGTAAAGAGTGGAACGGTTGCGAGGGCGAAGATGGTGCCGGAAAGGCCCGGATAAAACCACGAGCCAATTTCTGGGTTTGTCTTAAAGAGCTCCATGACGGTGGCAACCATATGGAAGAGGAAGATAACGAAGAACTCTCGTAGACTCTCCCATTTAAAGAGAAGTGCACAGAGCTGAAACAAAATAGCCGCAAGGAAAATGAAGTCGTAGCGACTCAAAAACGGAATCGTAACAAGCTCCGTAAGGAGAAAGGTCGCAAGGAGAAACGCCCCGAAGTAGCTGGCGCGTGCGTTTGCGATACCAAAGTGCCAAAGCTCCATTGCACGGTCTTTCCAGGTGCTCATAGGTCTCGATACTATACGCGAATGACCCCTCTTCTGCCTTTGGCCCTCTCGTAGTATCCTCTCTAGGCACTAACGAATACATACCACCATGTGGCAGAAACGAACTCACGGCGTCACGCCAAAACGGCACAAGCCTCGTAAAAAGACGGCGAAGCGCCTTGCAGCAAAAGCAACCATGCTTGCTGCAAAGAGCACGGGCAAGAAGCGCGCAAAGAAGCGATAGAGAAACGGGGCCTCGGGCCCCGTTTCCTGTTCATACTCCCCTCATCCCGTAGAGTGGTATCGTGCAGGGATGAAACCCGCCCTTGCCATACTTGGCATTCTCTTCGTGCTACTTATTCTGTTTACGGCACTAAACTCATATATTTATTCTGAAAAGCAAGGAGACAATAGTATGCGCACCGGTACCCCCTCAGTAGAGATTATTCCGATTGAACACGCGACTGCCGTGGTCCGCTTTGATGAAGCAAGTATCTACCTTGACCCCATTGGCGGTACCGAAGCATTCGCCGGTCAACCATCTGCCGACATCATTTTGATTACTGACATGCATGGTGACCACCTCAGCACATCAACGCTCGAGGCAGTACTTGGCAACGCAACGCTTATCGTTCCGCAAGCCGTCGCCGACCTTCTGCCAGAAGCACAGCGCTCACGCGCAACCGTGCTCGCTAATGGTGAATCAACGACAGCGCTCGACTTCACCATTACCGCCGTACCGATGTACAACCTTCCGGACGCAGAGAATCATGACCGTCATACGAAGGGACGTGGTAACGGATACGTGATTGAACGAGATGGCTACCGCCTCTATGTTGCTGGTGATACTGCCGCAACGCCTGAGTTCCGTTCTATGAATGATGTAGACCTTGCGCTCGTACCTATGAATCTTCCCTTCACCATGAGTGTCGATGAAGCGGCTACGGGCGTCATTGAGATGAAGCCAGCAGCGGTCATCCCCTATCACTATCGCGGCCAAGACGGTCTCGCTGATGTGCAGCGCTTCAAAGACCTCGTAGCTGCAGGCGACCCTGCTATACAGGTGACACTCCTCGAGTGGTATCCGTAAGCTCGTCGAGCGAACGAATCACGGGCCAGCGTCCATCACTTGGAATACTGTCGCGTCGTATTTCTATTACTTTCACCTCCGGACACCACCGTGCGACGGACTCTAATTGAAAGTGTGCGTCATCAATAAACACAAAGGGTCCTACTGATTGGTCTTCGGTAAGGCGACGAATCGTTCTCCCTTTCTTGCGGCTCGTGTACACCACGTCGAGCACTTTGAGGTCAGTAAGGGCACTCGCTACCTTGGCGCGTATGAACATTTCAACGCCGTAAGTAACGATGACGCACTCATGCGTATCAAGAAACGCAGGGACTTCAGGATACAAAAATGACTTCAGGTCATGAGGGGTGAAGAGAAACCGACCGTGACTTGCATAGGTGCCAAGTGCTCTACGAAACGCACGAAGACGTGGTTCTGAATTCACTCTCGGTGAGATAAGCGCAATCAGTACGTCTTTCGCCTGAGTTAACACCTCAAGAAGCGGAGGGTGACGCTGCACACTCCGCTTAAATGCGGGTGTGTCAAAAATAGTGCGGTCGAAGTCTAGGAAATACCTCATGCGGGAACCAGCGCACGAAACGCATGAGGCACAAATTCAATCACGAGTGCTGAGTCCCCTTCTACCGGCTCACCGTCGAGAAGCATAGGGACACCACCTTCTACATCTGCCTTCACTTGTTTAGTTGCGACAATAGCGACATTACGAGCGTCACGCCAATTTCCAAATGCTGCAGCGGTAGCAAGCTGCACGGCCGCCTCCGCGCTCTCTACATCAATCACCGCTGCCTCAAGCGCACGTCGGTCATCGTCAAGCGACTCAGAAACGAGTGGGCAGGTCAGAACGAGCGCGTCAGCCGTTCCCGTATGCATTTCATTAAACTCGTAGTTTACCTTTGCATTCTGCATTGTCGCGAGTGCTTCTCTTCCATGCTCAACTGCCGCACCGACTGCTCCTTGTCGCAACGCCTCACGTGCTTTTACAAACACGGTTGGGGCACCAAGAATCGCCGCAATAAAAAATCGTTCCTCCCCTACGCGTCCACCAGATACGTCTTTTACGACTGGGTTCGCGAGTGTTGCGCGAAGGATGTCTTCCCACGATTGGTCACCGTAGAGTGCTTTTGGTAAGAGGTTCATCGTCCCGCCCGGAAGCGGAATGAGTGCAGGACCGTCTTCTCTACACGATTCTGCAGCCGTACGTATCGTCCCGTCACCGCCATAGACAATGAGTGCATCGAGGCCTGCATTGTTTGCTTCCTCGAGTGCAGCAACTAGTCCGTCAGCATCGACTTCCCATATACGAGGCTCATGCACGCCAAGGTCAGTAAGGAGTGCACGTAATTTTTCTGCCGTAGACGCATCAGCACTTCCACTAGCAACATTCACAATTGCGCCGAGCGCCATGGATGATGGAGGGGGCATTGCTTCAGGATATACCGTCCAGGTGGTGGAGCGAAGATGAAGCTACCGTCATATTTGTAAAAAACGATATATGTGGTATAACTCATTTATCGGCCACGGAGGGTAATCCCCATGAAGAGCCTGGTTCTTGTTGGAGTGTTGTTGGCAGGCACACCGTCATTCGCCCAAGAGGTGAGAACGGTGTCCTTGCGCATGACTCCACCTGCAACAACTGAAGAACGCGTCGTCATTCCCGCAATGATTGCCATTGTACGCTGTACACCAGCAGCGGCATTTAGCATCGACAACGCTGCTCAACATCTGCCCCTCCCCGCCGATGCTTCGTCGGGGGAGGAACACGACCGCAGAGCAGCACTGCGCGGTGACACGGTAAACGCGGCGGTAATTGCCGCTCGTGACTCTGGACTCTGCGAATACAGAAACCCAGAGCTATTTCGACGCTGAACGTAAGAGGCCTTCCCGCAGAACCGCGGGCGGGCCTCTCACTTTAAACACTCGCTACTACGGTATACTTTCGCCATGACCTACCTCGACAGCATCATCCTCGGTGTCGTTGAGGGCCTTACCGAGTTCCTCCCCGTCTCCTCTACCGGACACCTGATTCTCGTAAGTACGCTGTTGGGCATCCCCCAGACGGAAGCGTTCAAATCGTTTGAGATTGCGATTCAACTTGGCTCTATCCTTGCGGTTGTAGTGCTGTTCTGGCGCTCCTTCCTCGACATAGCGGTATTAAAGCGTCTTGTTGTGGCGTTCATACCAACGGGAGTCATTGGCTTTCTTCTCTATTCATTCATCAAGGGTTACCTCATTGGCAATAGCACTATCGTCGTGTGGGCACTCGCCCTTGGCGGTGTCGCTATCATCGCCATTGAATGGTGGAAGCGAGATACGGCACGCGCAGAAGGCGCCGTAACTGATATGACCTATCTTCAGTCATTTTTGGTAGGTCTCGCACAATCCTTAGCGGTTATTCCCGGTGTCTCACGTTCAGGTGCAACGGTCATGGGCGGTCTCCTTATGAATATTCCGCGCACCGCAATACTCACCTTTTCTTTCCTTCTAGCAGTGCCAACGATGCTTATGGCAACGGTGTACGACCTCTACAAGACACCGGAGGCCCTTATGGGAACAAATCTTAGTTTGCTCGCCGTCGGGTTTGTCACGGCGTTTCTCGTAGCGCTCGTCGTCATCCGGTTTGCGCTCTCATACGTGAAGAAACATTCATTCATCGGCTTTGGTATCTATCGAATTCTTATTGCGGCTCTTTTCGCACTGTTCATCCTCTGAGATACTACTGATATGAGTTCTCCTGAAGGCCCACGTCCACCATCACATACCTCGCGGGAGACTATGCTTCCGTATGCACGTCCAATGGAACGTGAGCAGACCCCTCTTCCGCCAGACGCCTTCGAAGGATTTGGCACTCCTCCACCTGTAGACCCTAGAGAACTAGAAGTGCATACAAATAATTTACAAATGCGGGCTGCACGGTCGCGCGTTGAGCTGGCAAGTGCCGAGTTTCTAAAGCACCTCCAAACCGCTGATACTCCTAAGCTTCATACGAAAGGAAAAGAAAAATGGACAGAAGCAGTTAATAATTTCCTGACTCGTTGTGAAGAACATAATCGCGACCCAGGCGCGTGCCTTATTCGCAGTGGTTTTTATGAGACCTCTATAGAACCAGTGCTGCAGAAATTGCACGAATTGGGCATGCATGACGACATCGCGCGCCTTGGCTTTCGGGTGAAAATTGATGAATCAGGAACGAAAATGGTACGAGAAAGAGTGCCGGATGAAACAGTACCTATTAGCAAACGACCAAAACAAAAGAAAGGTGTAGGTGGTTTACGTGCTATGACTGCGGCAGCATTTGCTGCGTTCTTTTCACCTGCAATGCCCCACGACAACGCGGCACACACTCCGCTGATGCAGCGTGCGCCTATTAGTGGCAGCGTCATTCCAGAGTTTGAACCGATACCTGGAGCAACAGAAAGCGAAGTCATGCAAGCAATGGCCACCACTCGTCTTGACCGTATTCCTACACCATCAGACGGCACAGCAGGTCGCGCACCTGCATCAGCGCCAGAGGCGGGAACCGCGCGTTACGCACCCGTAGAAACAGCTGCAGCTCCCGTAGTGCATGAGCAGAACGTATCGGAAGCACAGTCGACGGACCATAATGAAAATTTCACCGGAGGACCTGAAGAGCCCGTCGACGAGGTCATCGAGGATGAATCGACCATACTCAACAACGCTGAACGTGCGCGTATGGAAGCAAAGCTCGCGGAGATAGTGCAAGCGCTCGAAGCACAGAACGAAAAAACACAGTAGCGTTACCTGTTAACGAGCTGCACACTTGGGACAACGACATCCTTTCGGTTGTATGTGTTCTTCCCAATACTCCTTTCCATAGTCATAGGTAATTTCTTCTCCTGCCTTGATGTTTTTGACGGCGACGATGTAGACACGTCCCTTGTAGGTCTTTGCTTCGGCATTCTCACGGCATGAGTGATTGATGTAGCCGGCTTTATTCCACTTTGGCTTACCATCGATAGTCTTCTGTTTAGTTACCTCGAAGAGATAGAGACTGTTTGAGGTATATTCCTCCTCTTTCGAAATCGTACGGCCGACATACTCGATAATGCAGGCGCCTTTGGGAATATCTTCACCCGCAAACAAACCTTTGCCTGCGGTAGATTTTTTTACACGTAAATCAAACCCACCCGGGATGTATTTCCCTTTCGTTTTTTTCATACCAACGTTGTGAAGAGTCTACCGTACCCTTACCCACTATGCACGGGGATTAGAGATCATCCCAAAGATCCATGTCCTCACCACCGTCAATCTTGAAGATAGCGATACCCTTCAGTCCAAGCGCATCGGCAAGCGCAACCTTATCTGCGATTGCTTTTGCGTCACTCCAGGAGACCATATTGATAGTTATCGTCTTCCCGGTCTTGTTAGCGTACGCGAGTGCCTGTGCAGCTATTTTGTCTTTGCGCTCGTCTGCCTTTGAAATCTCCATCTTCGCTACCTCACGAGCTACCTTCTTGTCCTCAATGTATGAGTACGACAGTTCACCACCCCCGTTGCGCCATGGAGTGACTTTGTACTTTTTCGCAGTATCCCGTGCGTAGTCGTCAGACACCGACCAGAGCTGTGTATAGGTCTTAAACCACTCTGGTGCTACTTGTACCTGCACCTCACGTCCATAGGTTGCAACACCAAGAGAAATCTTTCGTTTATCAATATCCTTCGTGGTGAGCGCGACTACTTTCTTGACCCAATCAATGTCAGCAACCGGATAGTACGGCATGCCTTTGCGCGTTGCGTTCAATTTGAGGTCTGCACGCTGCTGGTCGTAGGTCATGATGTTCACCCGGTCACAGTAACGGTTGATTTCCTTGAAATCGTTCGCGTACTCAATCGTGGCTGGCACGGTGGTGTAGAGCGAATCTGGTGGCGTGCGTGCCTCTATGGTGCAGGAAAGCACGGCCCCACGTGGAAGTTCTGCCTTCAGTTCTTTAAGAAACGTGGAGAAGAAGGGCTTGGTCGTCGCAAGCTTACCTTCATAGTCGATATCGACACCGTCATAGCCGCCGTCCTCTACCATCTCCACTATTTCTTCAATATGATTGTCGCGAAGACGACTATTTGAGAGGATGCGGTGAATATCCTGGGTAGCACTCCACATAATCGTGGGAATAACTTCCACGCCTTCCTTCTCTGCTTCGCGCAGCAGCTTCTTGTAGGCACTCTTCTCCATGCCCGCGAGATCTTTGAGACTGCCATCGGTTGAGACAGAGAAGCTAAAGGGGTGCAGTGTATCAATGACGTCGAGGTGCTTCTGTGCGTCTTTGGTTCCTTTAGAGACGGTCCAATACGGTATCCATCCTGATACCTCTGCAGCGCTCGCCGACAGTGGCGAGAACGCCACAACCGCCAATAGTGCGGCAGCAAGTGTCGTTTTCATTTCCATATAGTACTAGACGACCAAGTGGGGCGGTAATGACGAATGCTATCCTGACACCATGCTCGGACTTTCTGACAAGGAATATCGCACCCTTAGAGCGCTCAACACTCCACAGAAGATTCAAGATTTCCTTGATACCCTCCCTATCAATCATGAAAAGCAAGGAGAAACGTGTCTTAGCCCTCGCAGGGTACTAAGGGAGAGAAAAGCACACTGTCTTGAAGGCGCGCTTCTTGCGGCAGTTGCCCTATGGATACACGGCGAAAAACCGCTCGTTATGAATTTCAAAACCACGAAAGACGATGAAGACCATGCCGTGACGCTCTTCCGTCGTAACGGTCTTTGGGGAGCACTCTCGAAAACGAACCACGCCATGCTCCGCTACCGTGACCCTGCATATCGTACTGTTCGCGAGCTCGCCATGTCGTACTTCCACGAGTACTACATGCTCGAAGATGGTAAGAAAACACTCCGTGCGTACTCAGCGCCCGTAAACGTAAAGCGATTTGGTACCGCATGGATTACCGCAGAAGACAACGTCTGGACGGTAGCGGACGCGCTCGCTGACGCACCTCACACTCCCTTGCTTACCCCTGCGGCACTACGTACGCTCCGCCCTGCCACCCGCTTTGAACGAACGGCATTTAAGGCAACAGAGTGGCCTAAAAGCGACCCAAGGACCTAGACGGTCCACCGTGGTAGGATGCTCGCACCATGAAGAAGGTATCGATGTTGCCGTTTCTCGCGCTCGGCATCCTCGTGCTAGCGGGTATCGGCTACGGGTGGTATGCAACTAACGCTGCCCTCCAGAAAACCCGTGCCGACCTCTCCACCGCAACCTCAACGCTCGCCACACGCGATGAGGAGCTTGCTACAGCACAAGCTGAGTACGACGTTCTTGAAGACGCATACCAAACAGAGAAAAGTCGTAATGATGTGTTTGCCGAACAGATTGAAGGACTCTCAGGCACCGTCGGAAAGCTCGATAAGTTGTCTCGTATCGACCCTGAACTGCTCGCAAAGTATTCAAAAGTGTATTTCTTAAACGAAAACTATGTGCCGTCACAGCTTGGACAGATTCCTCAAGAGCTTGTCGGTGATGAGGATGATGAGTTTTTCCATGCTGAGGCACTACCCTTTTTAACGGCACTATTGCGTGAAGCAAAGGACGACGGCGTTGAACTACGCATCACCTCCGCCTACCGCTCATTTGATACGCAGAAAATCCTTAAAGGAAACTACACCGTTCGCTACGGAAGCGGCGCCAACGCCTTCTCTGCTGACCAGGGATATTCCGAACATCAGCTCGGCACCACGCTTGATTTTTCGACTCCAGAAAACGGTAATGGTCTCACCACTTCTTTTGAGACGACCGAAGCGTACGCGTGGCTTGCAGACAACGCTCACAAGTACGGCTTTGTACTCTCTTACCCTAAAGGCAACGCGTACTACATGTATGAGCCCTGGCACTGGCGGTTTGTCGGCGAAAAGCTCGCCCGTGACCTACACGAAGACGGACAGCACTTCTACGATTTGGACCAACGTACCCTCGATACCTACTTAATTAGCCTGTTTGATTAGTGCCGTTTAGAATAGAGCCATGACGACCAAAAACGCCCTCATCATGGCCTATGACAAGACGGGTATCGCGGACTTTGCCCGCGGACTCGTCAAAGAGGGATACGCTATCTACGGTTCGAAGGGTACGGTTGGCGCACTCGCTGAAGACGGGGTCGTCGCAACAGATATCGCAACGATTGTAGGTGACCCTATTCTTGGTCATCGCGTGGTGTCGCTCTCGCGTGAAATCTTTGCCGGAATTCTTGCGCGCGACGTCGCAGAAGATGAAGAGGAGCTTGCACGCCTTAATATTCCTCGCTTCCATCTTGTAGCGGTTGATTTCTACCCACTTCAGGCAGAACTTGCTGACCCTGCCCACACGAAAGCATCAGTCATTGAGAAGACTGATATTGGTGGTCCCACCGCAGTGCGTGCCGCTGCAAAAGCGGGCTGCGTGGTCGTGGTCGACCCTACTGACCGTGAACGAGTATTGGCCTGGCTTGCGGCTGGTAAACCAGATGAGGAAGCCTTTCTTGATGCGCTTGCCGCAAAAGCTGAAGGTATTGTCGCAGGTTACGCACTCGCGTCTGCAGAAGGACGCAGTAACGGCGAGTATGCGGGCACGGTTGGTAAGCGGGTTGCGCAATGTAAGTACGGTGAGAACGCACCACAAGCTCCTGCAGGTCTTTATGACACCCACACCTCTGACCCGCTCGCGCTTCCTCGCTTTGAGATTCTTGAAGGTACCCCACCCTCCTACAACAACTGGTGTGATATCGACCGCCTTTTACAGACCGCTACGCACATTGCCGCAGCGTACGACGTAAATCGTGGCAGCGTGCCGTTTATTGCGGTAGGTGCAAAACACGGAAACCCATGTGGTGCTGCGGTTGCTGAAGATCCACGTGAGGCACTCGAGAAAATGATGAGCGGTGACCCTCTCTCTATTTTTGGTGGTCTCATTCTCGCAAACTTCCCTATCGACGATGAACTTGCCGAAGCACTTGCCGGTAAGATGCTCGATGGCATCATTGCTCCGTCGTTTGAAGAAGGCGCGCGCGAACGCCTCCGTCGCAAGGGTGATAAGTGTCGCTTTATCGCAAACTCTGCACTTGCGACTCTTTCCCGTGCATCGCTTGATAGCGCGCCTCGTACCCGCTATGTCCGCGGCGGATTCCTTAGACAGCCAAACTACACCTTCGTCATGGACCTTAGCTCTAACGACCTTGCTAAACATGGGAGCGCTACGCCTTCGCAAGAGAATGACATGCTTCTTGCGTGGGCCGTGGGTAGCACCTCTAACTCCAATACGATTGCTCTAGTAAAAGACGGCACACTTATCGGCAACGGCGTCGGTCAACAAGACCGCGTGGGTGCCGCAAATCTTGCTATCGCGCGTGCGACGCGTTCAGGTCATGACCTCTCTGGTGCTGCCGCATATAGCGATTCCTTCTTCCCCTTCCCTGATGCACCGCAAACGTTATTTGATGCGGGTGTAGCCGCGATTCTTTCTACATCAGGGTCCAAAAACGACCAGCTCTCAATTGACCTTGCGACAGAGCGTAGCGCCGCACTCTATCTCATCCCTGACAGTATCGGCCGCGGCTTCTTCGGCCACTAGGTTGCTTTTTTAGCGGAATAACGGAATATACGCCTGGCGTGTTTTTTGATGCTTCCTGCAGCTAAGAGGTATCGGGTTTTCTTGAAAGGATTCCCTCATGACCCGCTCGGTCCTCTTGCAGGTCACGTCACACACCTTGCCGCCGTCCCTCTAGAGAGGGATGGCGGCTTCTTTTACTCTCCTCGAGCTAGTCGCTCAGCAAGACCCAAGTACGTGGCAGGCGTGAGCGCCAGGAGTTCAAGTTTAGTTGGCTCATCAATAATGAGTCCTTTCACAAACCCTCGTAGCCCTTCCATAGTCATATCAGCGCCCCGCGTCAGGTCGCGCAATTTTTCATACGCATCAGCCTGTCCTTCTCGACGAAGAATGGTCTGTATTGCTTCGGCAATCACTTCCGGATGTTGCTCAAGCGCATCAGCCATAGCAACAGGATTTGGTTCAACACGGGCGAGTCCGCGGAGGGTCGCTTCATATGCGATGAGTGAGTATGCAAATGCGACGCCAAAGTTTCGCTCAACGGTAGAATCAGAAAGGTCACGCTGCATACGGGAAATAGGAAGCTTCCGTGCAAAATGTTCGAGCAGTGAGTTTGCGATACCAAGATTGCCCTCGCTCTGCTCAAAATCAATCGGGTTTACTTTGTGCGGCATTGTCGATGAACCGACCTCACCTGCCTTCGGTTTCTGCTTCACCCACCCGTCGGAGATGTAGCGCCACATATCCTGGTTGAAGCCTGTGAGTATTGAATTCACGCGATGCAGTGTCTGGAAGAGCGAGACATAGCTGTCATGTGACTCAATCTGGGTGGTGTACGGATTAGCAACGAGCATGATGCCCTGCTTCTCTACATTCAAAGAAGCAATAAATCGTTCGGAAAACTTTGGCCAGTCTATCGACGGATAGGCATACGCAAGGGCATGGTAGTTACCAGTTGCGCCGTTTAGTTTTGCAAGAATGCGAGAGGATGCGAGGGTATCGCATTCACGCTTCAAGCGTGCGGCAAAAACACGCATCTCTTTTCCAAAGGTCGTTGGGGACGCTGGCTGTCCGTGCGTACGAGCAAGCATGGCAGTTGAAGCGTAATCGTTTGCAAGACTCTCAAGACGCACGACCAGCGTATCGAGCGTTGCTAGCAGCGCCTCCGTTCCTTCGCGAAGCATGAGGGCGTACGCGATGTTGTTAACGTCTTCAGACGTTAAGCCAAAGTGCACCCACTCCCCTTTATCTTCAAGCGTCGTACCTTTGAAGCGTTCTTTGATGAAGTACTCAACGGCTTTAACATCGTGACGCGTTGCAGGACGTCCGAGCGCACCTTCGGTCTCAATCTGTTTTACCAATGCCGCATCACTTTCTGAGAGCGCAGCGATACGCGCCACGATATCTTCCTCCGGTTTAGTGAGCGTCAGGGGAATATCTTTCTCATCGGCAAGCGCAAGGAAGTACGCAACTTCAACCGCCACACGATTACGAATGAGTCCGTACTCGCTCATGCATGGCGCAAGCCGCTTTGCGGCTTCTCGGTAGCGTCCGTCTAGCGGACTAATCGCAGAGAGTTCAGGCTGCATATGGTTTGAGAGCAGTTGCTATGCGTTCTTCAATGGATTCATCCGTGAGCGGGGGCAGTGCGTCGCCGGTAATTTCTTGGTAAATCGTCTCGTATCGTTCAGTCATCTCTGCAATGAGTTCTGCAGGTGCTTCGGGAAGCTCCGCATCACCATAGGGGTCTGAGTGTTCTTTGAACCAGAGTCGTAGGAATTCTTTATCAAAAAACTGTGGCTCAAGTCCGACTTCCATACGGTCTTCGTAGGACGTCGCATACCACCAGCGTGAGGAGTCAGGGGTATGCACCTCATCAATAAGCGTAATGGTGTCACCGTCGAGACCAAACTCATACTTAGTGTCGACCAATATAAGACCACGACTGCGCGCGTACTCCTGACCAAACGCGAACAAGGCGCGTGAGTACGCCTCCACCTTGTCGAGCATGTCTTTATCAATGAATCCTTCCGCAACAATGTCATCAGGTGAGAGCGTGCGGTCGTGTCCCTCTTCTTTGGTCGATGGCGTGAAGACGGGTGCCGGGAGAATTTGATTCTTTTTCATCCCGTCAGGCAAAGTGAAGTTACCAAAGTCACGCTTCCCTGCTTGATAGTGCGTCCAAATGGACGTGCCGGTGACACCAGTGAGATAGCCACGCATGACGGCTTCTACTTTGAGCGGCACCGTTTTCTTAGCTACCAACACATTCGGGTCAGGTACCGCAATAACATGGTTAGGAACGATGTGCTTTGTTTTCTCAAACCAAAACGCACTAATGCGATTCAGGATTTCACCCTTACGCGGAATGTCCGCAATGTGGCGGTCAAAGGAAGAATGACGGTCCGTCGCAATCATGATGAGTGTCCCATTGTTCGGGTCATATACGTCGCGCACTTTGCCCTCGTACTTAGTGCCAAGGTACGGCAAATTGGTCTTCGTGAGTACGGGCTCGGTCATACCTCTCATTATGCCCCGGGTGGCGGAAGAACGATATCCTCTGGTTCAAAGACGGTCTGACGCTCTCCTTCCTCCACGACACCAACGTCGACGAGCTCATAGCCAGCTGCTGTACCAAGACGAAGTACTTCCTCAACATCGTCTTTACCAACAAAGAGGTAGTAACCAATGCCCCAGTTAAACGTCTTCAAACAATCCATGAGGGGAAGGCCGAGTTGCTCACGGAAATACATAAAGAGCGGCGGTACTTCAACCCAGGTGTGCACGCGATAGGTGCGTGGACGCTTATCAAATGCGAGCTTACCAACGCCGTCGCCGGTACCCGGCAAGAGTGCGTGTGGCATCACGCCGTTTTCAAGAAGTGTTTCGATAAGCGCAACATACGAACGCGTTGGAATAAGTGCTTCTGCACCAAGCGTATTGCCGTTAGGAAGCTTCGTAAGAAACGCGTCTGGAAGCTCCATGGCTTTCTTAATAACAAGCGAGATACCGTTTGCATGGAGACCGCTCGAGGTGACCCCAATGATGTGGTCGCCCACCGCCATATCACTCCCCGTAATAAGTCGCGAAGACGGCGCAATGATACCGGTCACACATCCTGAAAGTGATGGTGCGCTCGTGACCGGCGGTTCTGACTTCAACAGATATTTAAGGGCTGGTGACTCACCGGCAGGAAGTGCCGCTCCTATCTCCTTACATATCTGATAGAACCCTTCTCCTAAATCGTTCGCACGCTTCTCATCGCCAAACCACGCCGCATCGCCAACGGCGACTTCGTCCGTAAACACGACTGGCATCGCGCCTTGCGCAATAACGTCGTTTGCAGCCATGAGCACAGTATCGACCGCTATTTGGTCGTAATACGTCTTCCCCTTCCCTTCAAACTGATACATCCACTCTGCAATCCAGTTCTTGTTACCAAGTCCCTCCTGCGTGTTGCACCAAATGTGCTTTTCGGTACCGCGATATTCATACACCCCACCATGTGAGTGAAGTACGTCGGTGTTGATGTAGACATCGCGCTTGTTTGGAAAGGTAACGGTGCGCTTACCGGCAGCAATCATCGCCTGCTTGAACGGTTCGAGTACCGTATAGTCCACTCCTGCCTTTGCGTACTCGCTTTGTCCCGCCATACCTACATTTGTGAAAGATACTGTTCGTAGGAGAGGTCTTCGAGCTTCTCAGCTTTCGCTGTCACTTCAGCTTTCATCTGCTCTTTATACCGACGTACTGCGTCCCGCGTCTCCGCATCCCCCGCGCCAAGAATAGACGCTGCAAGAATGCCTGCATTCTTTGCGCCATTTATCGCAACCGTCGCTACCGGAATACCTGGAGGCATTTGTGCAATTGAAAGGAGTGAATCGATACCTTTCATTGATTTGGTCGTCACCGGTACCCCAATGACGGGAAGTGGTGTCATGGAGGCTGTCATACCAGGGAGATGCGCTGCGCCACCAGCGCCGGCGATAATTACCCTTATGCCGCACTGCTCAGCCGTTGTTGCATACTCCACCAGACGCTCTGGCGTACGGTGCGCGGAGACAACCGTCACCTCTGTCTCGATACCGATATCGTCCAGGAATTTCGCTGCCTCCTGCATGACCGGCAAGTCTGAATCAGAGCCCATGATGATGCCGACCTTTGCGCTCATGGGCTAGATACTAACACTTGCCCGGGCTTTTTTCGCCCGCTCCAGCACCTCTTCGAGCGTATCCCCGACACACGTGAGATGTCCCATTTTGCGCGCTGGCTTGGTCTCCTTCTTACCGTAGATATGGACCGCAGCGCCGAGCGCTTCTGCTGCTGCGATACCTTGCGGGTCAGTGGGTCCCGTTCGGTCACCAAGAATATTTATCATCACGGCGACCGGATGTTTCATCGCGGTATCTCCTAGCGGCATATCAGTGACGGCACGAACATGGTTTTCAAACTGTGAAGTGACACTGCCCTCAATCGTGAAATGGCCACTGTTGTGCACGCGTGGTGCGACTTCGTTTACGAGCACATTGTTCCCTACCAAAAATAGCTCTATGCCAAAGACGCCGGCACCTTCAAACGATTCGAGTACTTTTATCGCAACGGCTTCTGCTTTCTCACGTACCGATATCTCAACCGGTGCGGGCGCCATGACAGTCATACAAATGTGATTCTCGTGGATAGTCTCAACAACAGGGTACGTGCGAATCTCACCACTAGTCGTACGTACAGCTACCACTGCTAGTTCTTTTTCAAACGGAACGAACGCTTCGGCGTAGAGGCGTGCGCTGCCAAGTTTTTCAAACGCTGCAGCGATATCTGCTTCGCTCTTTACCGTTGCGTTCCCTCGACCGTCATATCCGCCACTGCGCGCCTTAAGTACAAAGGGATAGCCAAACGCCGTGCCTGCCGCTTTTGCTGCTTCCTCATCCGGAACATCCATAAACGGTCCGAGCGGAATACCGCGTTCTTTGAAAAGCGTTTTCTGACGCAGCTTATCTTTGATTATCGAGAGCGTTTCTGGTGTTGGGTGCACTGGATATCCCTCTGCCACGAGCTCCTGCAATGCATCTGCGTTTGCACTCTCAATTTCAAACGTCAGCACATCAGCTTCCTTAGCAAACGCCTTCACGGCATCGTGGTCAGAGAATGCACCCTCAATATGGCGCGTGACTGCGGCAGCAGGACAGTCTGTAGACGTTTCGAGTACGACAGTACCAACGCCAATCTTCACCGCTGCTTCCGCAAGCATTTTCCCAAGTTGTCCGCCACCAACGATGCCAAGGGTCATAGATGAGAAAGGATAAAATCTGCACGTTCTGTAACGGAAAGAGCAGGGACTCGCTCTACTCGTATACCTGCAGATTCATATGCTTTACCGAGAGCCTCATGAATCTGCTGCACCTCTTCAGCAGTTTCAGTCCGTGCTTGGTCAGTTTCAAACGGCAGCAAGTCTAGAAGAAATGCTTTGGCATATGACGTTTTCGCTAACGCCGCAGCGAGAGTCGGGTCGTCTGTTACTCCCGCACGCTCAAGATATACGATGCTGTCGTGCATACCACGGTCAAAGAATATAGTGGATTCTGGCGAAAGCTTTGCTTCCGCATGTTCTTTAACAGGGATAAGGGCGCGCTGAAATGCTGCCGCATCACCACGAATGTCATTGATAGTCTTACCCGCAGCAAGATTAGCCTCGATATAGGCACGCGCTGCTTCTGGCACTACCTCATATCCTCGTCGTCGAAGCTCTTCAATAAGAGATGTTTTGCCTGCGCACGGTCCACCTGTAATGACATACCAGGGACGAGGGTTCATTGCGGGCATAGTAACAAGAATGGGGGCAGGCTCCTAAGAGCCGCCCCCATTCCGCACACCTCTACAGGCATGCAGTGAGTTCGTTGAAGTGCTGGATTTGGGCAGCGCGTGGCGGAAGCTCGCCTTGGGCTTGACCTGGGTTGTACCAGATAAAGCCGGTGTGAGCGTTTGCGGCGAGCCCACCGTCGGTACGTAAATCGTCACCGATAAACAACACCGACCGCGGCAGCACCCGAATCTTCTGCCGACCCGCGCGTGCAATGAAGCTGCGCATGATGGTAGGGCTGGGTTTTGTTTTGTCTTCCACCGGAAGTACGCTTGCGCGCATGTCGTCGTCGGTCAAGAGAAGCGGCGACCGCTCTACCTGCCATAGCTGCAGCACCTTCAGGATGAAGGAGTCGTGCCCTGAGGAAATGATTCCCCATGGTCGGTCCCCCCATGCATGAAGCAGCTCCAACACCCCTTCAGCCGGAGTCGGCCACAGTGGGCTTACACCCACCTCTTCCATGAGCTGCACGAGCTTAACGCGCGTGAGCACCTCGCTAAAGAAATCAACCGGCGACACGCCTTCTTGTGTGAGGCAGACGCCTTTTCCTCGCGGCACCACCTCTTCGAGAGTGGCATGTTCACCCGCGTAGTACGCACGCACGTCGTCGTAGAACGACGGATTGAACGCGAGTGCAGCCGACGCGATTTCGCCGGGCGCGCGATTTTGCAGACCGCCAAGCTTCTGGAGAAGGTTGGTGGTATTACAGATGCGGTCCAGCGCACGAGCGTACGCGGTTTCTACAGTGAGTCCTCGCGGACTCGGCAGATGGGTCAACGCAAGCGTTTTGTCGAAATCAAACGCCAGCAGTTGTGCGGTACGAACCCGCACTTCGAGTGCCCTGTTCAAGAGTTCCTCCTGTTTCCAGCAAACTCAAAGCTTTTAGGGTAGCAGGTGCGCTTCTTATGCGAAATACTTGACAGCGTTCTTGAAAATCTTTATTCCGTCGGCGTACACCGGTGGTTTTTTACCAGCACGTTCATACGCTTCACGCTGCACGGTCCAATCAGGACGCTGTTCAAAGAAACTGCCGCGCTCGGGATGCGGCATAAGACCGAAGACACGACCGTCTCGATTAGTGATACCCGCAATGTCACGCATGGCACCATTTGGGTTATAGGGAAGATTCTGATAGTCCGTCATCTCACCTTTTACGTAGACCAGTGCAAGACCTCCCGCTTTCTGAAGCGCATCAAGATTCTTTTCGCTATCAACGTATTTCCCTTCACCGTGTGCAATCGGCAGTGAGAGTCGGTCTATACCCATAAGCCATGGACTTGTTCCCTTCACTTCAAGGTCGACCCAGCGACACGTGAAGCGTGCAGAATCATTAGCAATGAGTGCACCTGGAAGAATGCCGGCAGCCGTCACAATCTGGAAGCCGTTACAAATACCAGCCATGAGCGTGTCGCGTTCAAGGAATGCTTCGAGTTCATCGCCAAGATGATGACGAACGCGCGCGCCATATGCTTTTCCGGCACCCGTATCGTCGCCGTATGAGAAGCCGCCAGGGAACACTACTATCTGGTACTTCTTAAGAAGCTTCGGTTTCTGCGCAATGTCTTCGATATGCAGAATGTCCGCTGTGGCGCCGGCATGCTCAAGCGCTATCTTCGTCTCTTCCTCGCAGTTGAGACCGTAGCCGGAGAAAATAAGTGCGCGAGGGGTCATACGGAAAAGGCGTTAAATGGCGTACGGTACGCTTTCGCTAGTGCAGTGAGCGGAATGGTCATCGTGGCAGGAGTATTGAGAACAAGCGTTTTTGTTTCGGTCACTTCGCCAAGACGCTTGCACGAGACGCCGTTCATTGCTGCCTTAAATGCGTTCTCTTTTTCTTTTGGAACCGTAACGAGCACTCGTCCCTGACTCTCAGAAAAGAGTGTCGTGTGTGCGTCGCCGGAAATGGTGAGGCTCATACCAAGATTGCCGGCGAGTGCCATCTTTGCCGCAGCAACCCCAACGCCACCACGTGAGACACCAAGCGCTGCTGACACGAGCCGCTTCCCTATCGCACGCTCCAGCGCTTTATAGAGTGCCAGGTTCTTCTTTGCGTCGGTGACTGGCGCGATACCTGCGTCATAGGTGTTAGCGACTACCTTTGCATACTCACTACCACCAAATTCTTCTTTAGTGTCTCCAAGCAGATACACCGCGTCACCTGCATGTTTTGCATCGAGCGTCATCGCATTCTTACCATCTGACATGACACCAATGGCTGAGACAAGCAATGTTGGCATCGCCGCAACATGCACAGCGTTCCCTTTCGCATCAAATCCACGAAAGTCGTTGTACATACTGTCCTTACCGGAAATGTACGGCGTTCCGTAGGCAACGGCGTAGTCATAGCAGGCACGAGCAGCTTCCTTCAGCTGATACAAACGTTCAGGTGTGTCAGAGGTAGACCAACAGAAGTTATCGAGAATCGCGAGGTGATTGAGCGGCGCACCGGCACAGACGGCGTTTCGTATCGCCGTATCAATCGCTGCTCCCGCCATGCGGTACGCATCGAGCGCACTCATAGAGGGCGTATAGCCATGAGCAAGCACGACTGCTTTTTTCTCGCCGCGTACCGGACGAATAACACCCGCATCAGCGTTTACTCTTCCCGCACCTTGGAGCGGTTTAGTAACAGAGCGACCTTGCACCTCATGGTCATACTGGTCGGTAATAAAGGAGTAGCTTCCAATATTTGGCCGCTTCATAAGCGTAAGCAGCAACTCATCAACAGCAGGACGCTTCGCAGGAAGCGTTGCTACCGACACCTTCGGTTTCTTGGTCGTAAGTAGCTTGGTCGGACGACCGTCGTGTAGGAATGCGAGCGCAATATCCATAATCTTCTTTCCACCGTAGTTCACGACACAGCGACCAGAGGCGGTGAAGCGGCCAATCACAGTCGCTTCCGTACCATGTTTGTCGAGAATGCGCTTCATTTCCTTCCAGTGCTTTTTTGGTACGGAGAGTGTCATGCGCTCTTGTGATTCAGAAATCCATATTTGCCATGGTGCAAGACCCGGATATTTAAGGGGCACTGCCGACAAATCAACCTCACACCCACCACACTCTTGTGCCGTTTCAGCTACTGAACACGAGATACCGCCAGCACCGTTGTCGGTTATCGAGGAGTAGAGATTCTTATCTCTCAATTCACGCACAATAGCGTCAGAGAGTTTCTTTTGCGTGATTGCGTCTCCAATTTGCACCGCCGTTGCCGGACTGTTTGCCGCAAGCGCTTCTGAAGAGAAGGTTGCGCCGTGAATACCGTCAGCACCTACCCTTCCCCCAATCATCACAATGAGGTCACCGGCTTGTGCAGCTTTTTTGTGCGAGAGCTTCTTCCCTATCTTTCGTGGAATGAGGCCAATAGTTCCCGCAAACACGAGTGGCTTACCGCGGTAACTATCATCGGCGTACACAAACCCAAGGGGTGTTGGGATACCGCTTTGATTACCTCCCGCTTCAATACCTTTTACGACGCCTTCGAGAATACGCTTTGGTGAAAGAAGTGGGCGCGTTCGTTCTTTGTCGCGATAGAGCGTACGCGTATCGGACGGCTCGCCTACACAAAAACCATAGAGGTTCGCAATTGGTTTTGCGCCAAGACCAAACCCCAGTGCATCACGATTCACACCAACGATACCGGTGATAGCACCTCCATACGGGTCGAGGGTAGATGGCGTGTTGTGCGTCTCCATTTTATGCGTGACGAGATACTCGTCATTAAACGCAATCGCGCCAGAGTTATCCTTAAACACCGACACGCAGAAATCCTTCTTACCCTTCGTTGCACGGATACGATTCGTTGCTCCTTTTATATAGCGACGATAGATACCGTCCGCTATCTCATCCATTGGGTCACTGAAAATAGTGTGCTTGCAGTGCTCTGACCATGTTTGTGCCAAACTCTCTAGTTCAATGTCAGTCGGTAGTCGTTTCTCTTTTCTGAAATAGTCACGTATGGCGTGGAGCTCAGCAAGAGAGAGTGCGAGTGGACCGCGGCGAGTACCGTCGGCGTCAAGGATGCCTTGCTTCCCTATTTTCGTCAGTTCCTCGTCCGATACCTCAAGATTCACCGGTCCTGCCTTCAATGGTTTAGGGAGGCGCACTTTAGGAATCGTGATAACAATCTTCCCTCCTTTCCATTCTTTGAACGTGTAGATACGTGCGTATTGAATCAGCGAATTATGGAGTCCTTCAGCGACCACTACTGCGTCTTCACGAGAGATACGTCCCCCAAGAAAGACAAACGATGCAGAGTACACTGCCGTTCCTTCCTTGAGTTTCTTACCTATAGCGTCCTCAATCATCTGGCGGGCAGTGTTACCTACGTTATCGGTGACACCTGGACGAAACCCTATTTCTATCGCGTATGAAAATGACACTGGGCCTAACACCCGCGTCGTCGATACGGTATCAATGACGGGATTTGCGAGTACCGCTGCAGCCTTTTTTACCTGTGCCGCCGAGAGTACTGCGTCAGTTGCATAGGAGGCTGAAACCGTCACCTGTCGCAGGCCAATTGTTTTGTGCTGCGCGAGAATAGTAGCCCCACGCGCTTCATCGCTTCTCGAAAGGACGGAGACGCGGTGAGCCATATGATGACGGGATTCTAGCATGCAAACATCGAGGGCGCCGCGACAAGCGCGGCACCCTCTCTGTCTGGTTAGTATGCCGGGAGCGGGAGCGGCTTACGCGGCCTCCTCAGCTCGTCTTCGGTGTCGCGACGCGCCCATGCGGCCGCGCTTTTTTCGCGCCGAGTCGGCGGCTTCATCTCTGGATTAGCCGAGGAGAGCGGGAGCCGATTCTTCTTACCGGTCTTCGACGCGCGATGACCACCGTTATGACTTATTCCAGACATGCGTCCTCCCTTGTAGGAAGCTTCGAGTGCAAAGCGAAGTGCTTGCACAGTTTCCGATACTATCGGAATCAGCCCTACATGCAACGAGGCCATGTGCAAAACGCCCCGGCGCAAGGCCGGGGCGTTTTGTCTTTTTAACGGAGGGCGAGGGAGCCGCCTTCCACAATCTGGCGAAGCTCCTCCTGGGTTGCCGGCATCTCGTCGATGTCGATGTATCCGATGACACGAACCGTTACGTTTGAACACATACCAAGGGCAAGGGATGGGTTGATTTCCTTACCACGGATAGCAACCGTATCGTTCTGGTCGAGGAGGACGTCCACCTGCATGCGCTTACGGGAGTGCATGGAGTCGGCAATAACACGGTAGCCGATGAGGTGTTCAACTGCACCGTAGTGACAGTTTTCAGAGTCCGCAACCGTACGCTCAATGGCAACAACGGTACCAAACGGTAGGGTTCCCTTAAGGTCCACGGAACGAGCCGCAACGACCTCAGGGTTCGTCCAAGCGCCAGACGCAGTGACCGTCGGGTTACCGTCGGTCTGCTCCGGTACGGCGTTGTACGACGTAAGAAGTACCGTAAGGGGTTCGGTCTGACCCTGAGGACGGGTCATGACCGTCGCATCCTTGAGAGCGATAGAGGCGTTAGAAGCCTCCAACTCGCTCTCGATTGCGATGGTTGGCGCTTCAACGGGAGCCTGTGCGGTCCCCGAAAAAGCGAAAAGCCCCATAAGGGCTATATTGAGTATTGCCATAAACGTAACGCGGCGGACCGCCTTACAGGGGCTATCCTACCATTTTGGGGTCCAAATTGTCAAGGCCTATGACACGTATCGTCTTTATGTCAATAGTTAATATGGCTTATATAACCCATATTTTAGACCCTACTGTATGAAGACCTCATGGAGTCGAGGTGGCTTTTGGCCCCGTTGCGCTGGTTCATCCAATCTTCCCTCCCTTTTTGGTTAACTACCCCTACAGGGACCGGTCCCCTGGGCACGTTAACCGCCTAATTCGCGATATATATGAAGAACCAGGACAACCATTCAGGCAATCAGGGCACGAATACCTCAAAGGACAGCTCCTCGAACAATCAGAAAACTAACGATATGGGTAGTGACACCGCTCGCACCGATTCCGGCAGTAAAAACTCCTAACCCCTCCTATAAGCGGTAACATGAATGGCCCCGCAGACGCGGGGCCATTCATGTCTAGATGAAGGGCCCTTAATGGAGTGCTCATGAGGATAATGTGCTACTACTTAGCATACAGGCATGGCGTATATGACTCGGAGCTGGCTCCCTCTTACAAAAAAGCAGTGGCGCGCAGGCGTCCTTCTCTTCGTGGCATATGTTGCTGCGATGCGCATCACTGCCGCCTTCACGGCTGCTCCAGGCCTCATCTTTCCCGCTGCCGGCATCGCGGCCGGCGCTCTGTTCCTTGAGGGATACGTCCTCTGGCCCTTCATCCTAGCCGCGGCCGCTGCTGGGTACGTTCTGAACGGCTCGTCCCTCGTCTACATCATTCTGATGCCGTTCGTACATCTCCTTCAGGCACTCTTTGCAGCGTACTGCCTGCGCAAAATGAACCTGGACCCGCTGTTCCGTAAGCCATCAGATATCTTCGGTTTTCTCGCGGTGTCTGTGGTTGCTGCCACGATTGTACCTACCCTGGGCAATATCGTCCGACATTTGAATGCCTCCATCTACGACATTCCCCTTTCGTCAGTGACCTGGGTCTCATGGTACGTCGCAATTCTCATGAGCCTTATTGTGGTAACGCCCTTTGTCATTCGTTGGTTTGCAAAGTCACGCTTTACCCGCACGCCGACGCAATGGGCAGAAATATTGTTAACGCTCGGGTTTCTTTCCGCACTTTCCTATCTCCTGTTTTGGACTGACGTCACAGAGGTCTTTGGTATCTCTCTCGTCTACTTTCTCCTTGTACCTCTCTTTTGGACAGCGCTGCGGTTAACCCCGCGCTTTATGACGCTCGGACTCGTTCTTATGTCCGGTATAGCGTTGTTTGGTACCTTCTTTGGTCCCCAACACCTCACCGGCGAAGCGCTTGGCCTCCAGGTATTCCAGACCGAGGTATTCCTTATTATTATGGCGACCGTATTTCTCATTCAGGTAGTACTTGAGGAACAGCGTCGCATTGCGTTGAAGCTCGTTGGCACCCAGGTAGAAACACTGCGTGCCGCACGCGATGAGCTCGCGAACGAAACCCGCGCTAAAAGTGACTTTATCGCCGTCATTGCCCATGAGCTCCGTAACCCTATTGCCCCTATCGAAAGCTCTATAGACCTCCTCCGGAGCGTACATACCGACCCGAAACACAGGGAAATGCTCGATATGATGCGCGGACGTATGGATGTCGTTAAGCGTCTTTTGGACGACATGCTCGACATGTCACGCGTTGCAAAGAACAAGCTCTCTATACAAAAAGAACGCCTCGATGTGAATGAGCTCGTACGTCGTGCCGCAAGTGCTGCCGTTCCCCGTCTTGCTGAACGCAAGCAGAAGCTGTCTCTCAATCTTTCTACAGACGCCATAGAAGTAGAAGCAGACCCGGTCCGTCTTGAACAGGTAGTAGCAAACCTCATCACGAACGCATCAAAATTCTCCGATGAAGGACATACCATAACGGTCTCAGTGCGCGGAGGTGCAGGCGCGGAAATAACCGTTAAGGACCAAGGTATTGGTATCGACCCACTAATGATTGACCGTATTTTTGAACCGTTCCAGCAGGTAGAGGAAGGCGCACGCACGCGCAAAGGTATTGGTATCGGCCTTGCACTCGTGAAAAGCCTTGTCGAAATGCATGACGGTTCAGTGAGTGTTACGAGCGAAGGTCGCGGTAAGGGTAGTGAATTTTCCGTACGTCTTCCGCTTGTTCGGGGTAGCACTACATCTGCACCTGACGTACACACGGAAGCACCAAAGAAGCCCGCAACAAAAAAACGAAGTACCTCAGTACTAATCGTTGACGACAATGACGCTGCCGCATGGGGAGTTGGTAAACTCCTTGAGCTTTCTGGCTGCACCGTAAGCTTTGCGTACGAGGGTTCGCAGGCTATAGACCGTGCAAAAGAAACGAATCCCGACGTTATTCTCCTTGATATTGGTCTTCCTGACCTCGATGGCTACAAAGTAGCGCGAGCCATTCGTGAAGACGGGTATGCAGGCACGCTCATTGCCCTTACCGGTTACGGTATCGAAGACAATCATCAAAAGGTACGGGACGCAGGCTTTGATGACTATCTCACTAAGCCTGTAGGTCTTTCTGACCTCAAACGTGCCATTCCGTTCGGGTAAACGAGAAAACGCCCGCACCACCCCTAAGGGTTCGGCGAGCGCTTTCGGTTTTTTTGTCGAGCAGAACCTCCTAGACGTTGAGGTGGTAGATGCCGTAGCCGGCGGCAGCGAGGCCCAACGGCACGCAGAAGTATGCGCTCCGCTGGAGCAACTCAACCTTCCGCTGGAGCGGCTCCCAGTCGCGGTGGTGCTTAATCTCATTCAAGACCGGGACACGCTTATGCGCGTCCCAAAGCGCCCAACCAGCCCAACCGAGCAGTGCCGCTGCAACAACGAGCGGTGCGTAATGCATTTGCTAGCTCCGTCAAAAAACCGAATCTGACACCCACTGCGGGTGTCACATCCGGGAGCACTATACCATTGTTTTTCTATCCGTAAACCCTTCCCTTTTCAAAAGCTACCAGCTCAACTGACCACCGGTTTTGTACTCGGTAACGCGGGTTTCGAAGAAGTTCTTCTCCTTGTTAAGGTCCACGGCTTCGCTCATCCAGGTAAATGGGTTCTGAACGTGATACTGCGCTGGAAGACCTACGCGCTCGAGACGACGGTCAGCAATGTGCTCGATGTACTGCTTAAAGCCATCAGCATTCATACCGAAGATACCTTTCGGGAACACGGTCGTAGCGAAGGTGTATTCAAGGTTTACCGCGCGACGCACCAGGTCAACGATGTGGTCCTGGAATGCCTTCGTCCATACTTCTGGCTGCTCCTCCTTAATAGCGTTAATCATGTTCACGCCGAAGTTAAGGTGCTGCGACTCATCGCGCATGATGTACTGAATCTGTTCAGCAGAACCCGTGAGCTTATTCTGGCGCTGGAAACCAAAGACGACGGCGAATGATGAGTAGAAGAAGATGCCTTCCATGATGAGCGAGAACACACAGAGGTTCTCTACAAACTTCTGGTCATTCTCAAGCGTGCCCGTCTTGTATGCCGGGTCAAAGATTCCTTCGTTTAGTGAGAGGACCATGTTGTCCTTCTGGTAGATGGCGTCAATCTCACGGTACATGTTGAAGATTTTCGACTCATCCATCTGGAGCGACTCCACAATGTACTGGTACGCATGGGTGTGAATTGCCTCTTCGTAGCCCTGGCGAAGGAGGTACATACGACACTCAGGGCTCGTGATATGACGGTAGAGCGCAAGCACCACATTATTTGCCGCTATGGAGTCTGCGGTCGTGAAGAATCCGAGCACGGTTTCAAACGCCCTGCGCTCATCAGCAGAAAGAACTTCTTTGCTCTTCCACTGTTCGATGTCACGTTGCATCGAGATTTCGGTAGGCAGCCAGTGATTTGCGTTACCAGCCATGTACGCATCCCATGCAAAGGTGTGACGCATTGGGTAGAGCTGCATCACGTCAGCATCACCGCCATTAATAATGCGACGCTTATTGATATCGACGGTCGGAGCTCCTTGGTTGATAGGCATACGCGGGAAGGGTTATTCAATAATTGAGAGTCGTAACGTCTCGGTTTGGGACTAGTATTGTCCCCTCCCTGCGCGATACACGCAAACTGGGGAGAGTGCATTTCAACACATCGCATCAGTCGGTTTTAGAGCTTGTATTTACAAGCTATTTCAGCCTTATGAATTTGACTATATATATTATTTTGTTATAATACTTCTGATGTGTCGAAAGACACAGGACAGGGGTAATAAGGATGACGATTAACACTCTCATAAATGGGTTCTTCGCGTTTGTGTCGTTTCTCGTCACGCTCAGTATTGTGTGTCGTGCGCCCTTCCCGGACGTCCTGACATCGATTCAGAGAGCGCCGAGCTCAGCGATGCTCACGCTACTCCTCATGTGGGCTGCATGGCTTTGTCTCGGGTTGCTCACGCGGCTCAGGCGGGTTCTTAAGCAACCACCAAAATCCGTCGCGCAAGAAGACATCCTTCTGCTCATGACGCCCCTCACGGCGCCAGCGGGCAGCGGGCTTCTCGTCGCCATTGCGCTCTGGACGAGCGCGGTGCAGAACTCCACGGTGTATCCGTGGGAGTTCTGGTCGGCTTTGGTGATGCTGAGTCTCGGCTCGGCAAGCACCTTTGTGTTGTTCACACGCTGGCATGACCAGCTCGTGCTACAGCCGGCCTAGCCGCCAGCTCTTCTCTTTGTCGCTGCGCTGAAAAGCGCGGCGACTTTGCGTTATGACGGAACCGATTTTACGAGGTTGAGCGCGTTCTGATGTGCCGCTCCATTTGAGGCTATGAAATAGTTTTCTTTTACGTCCGCTTCATTGCCGTCGTAGTCCGTCACCATACCTCCTGCTTCGGTTACTAGAAGTTTTCCTGCTGCGAAATCCCATAGAGACAGACCGATACACACGAACGCTTCCGTGCCGCCGCGGGCTACATACGCAAGCTCGAGCGCTGTTGAACCAAGAAATCGTACTGATTTGAAATGCGTTTCTTTCGCAGTAACAAACAGCTTTAGGAAGCGAGCGCTTTCCTTCCTTCCTGGCCCAAAGGTCACTATGCCGTCTCCTGCTGCTTGAGCCGATACAGCTATCGACTTTCCGTTGTACGTCGCACCCTTACCTTTTTCTGCCGCATACAACGACTCGGTGATGGGGTTATAGACGACCCCTATGAATGGCTTCCCTTGATGCAAGATGCCTATGGAGACGGCGAAAATCGGAATTCCGTTTACAAAGTTCGAGGTGCCGTCTAGCGGGTCGATGACCCACTGATACTCAGCTTCAGGATTCACGTCTGCACCTTCTTCCCCGAGAATCCCATGGTCAGGATAGTGGCGTGTGATGCTGCCGACGATAATTGCTTCAGCTTCCTTGTCTGCTTTGGTAACGAAAGACTTATCGTCCTTAAGTTCGCGCTCAAGGCCCGTCATCTCAAAATAGTTCGCGAGTACGGCACCGGCGGCCTTGGCGGTCTCTATAGCGGTTTCTAACATGGGCATCAGTATACCCTGCACTCGCGTTGACACTGTCTGCAACAGGCGTAGGCTTCGCCGCATACCACAAATAGGGAGAGACCGTCATGGCTCTTACAGCAGTGGCGTTTGTGCAACGACATGGTGGTAAGTACATTGGCACAGACCAAGAAGTCATTCCTGAAGCCCGCCAGGTGCTCGAGATAATCGAGCACTGGGAGGTCGTCCGGGACATCCTGCTTCTGCCTCCGACCTGCCAATACCAAAGCACCGGAGGTTTCCTCGGTTACCGGATTCGCGAGGACGACGTGCTCGAACTCGACGTACGCGGGCGTGGCCGCTGGCAAGGGATTCACCTTCTCAGTGCTAACTCAAGCGCCATCGCCACACAGCTCGAGCAGGGTGCGTTTCGCTTGCGGAACCTTGGTCTGAGGCTCATGTGCGAATCATGAGCATAGGCGCATCTGCGCTAAGGCCGCCCACCCGGGCGGCCTTCGTGTATACAGCGGTATACTCATCGGTATGTTGGAAACGATAGATTGGAAACTCGTCGCAGCCGTCGTCTCACCTGCACTCGGTATCATTGGATTCATTCCGTACTTCTATGGCATCTATAAAGGAACCACTAAACCTCATGTCTTTACGTGGCTCATTTGGACGCTCACTCTTGGTATTGCAAATCTCAGTATTTGGACTGGCGGAGGTGGACTCGTTCTTTCAATAGGGATTGCAGTAAGTGTCGTACTGAGCTTCATTACGATGCTCCTTTCTATTAAGTACGGCACACGAAATATCACACGAAGTGACATGATAGCGCTCATCGTCGCACTCGTTGCTATTGGTGTTTGGATTGGTCTCGACAATCCAGTACTCGCCCTTCTCCTTGCAACCAGCATCGATATTGTTGGCTATTGGCCAACGTTCAGGAAATCGTTTATCGAACCATGGAGTGAAGCATTGTCTTCGTGGATTCTCTACACCGCAGCACCCGCACTCACGCTCTTTTCTCTCCTTGAATACAACGTACTCACCATGACGTATTCTGCAGCGACGCTCATCATAAATGGTCTTCTGGTCGCACTCCTCCTTGTTCGTCGCCAAGGTGTTCAAAGAACCTAAAATACATATTCCTCCACGTTGACATGTATGACAGTAATTCGTATCTTCACATCATCTACCCAAGGAGGCAGTCATGCCGCAAGCGACACGATTCGTTACCAAAGACGGGCGGAAGTACATCGGGAATGAGAGAAGGGCCACAGAGACCACGAACATGGTTCTTGAGCTCATCGAGCGCATGGATGAGGTGGAGAAAATTTCATTGGGGCCACCTCGGTACATCAATGCATGCGAGCATCGTCTCGCGTTTTCCCTCAACCAACATGTCATCGTGCTTGATGTGCGACCCTGTCACATCTTTCAGCGTATTCAACTGAAAGTCAGCTCACCGAGCACGGTTCTTGCAACGCTTCAAGATGCCACCGCGCTCCTTAACCAAGCAGGGCTGCGATTAGCGACATCGTAAAACCAAGAGGCCGCCCCGGTGGGCGGCCTCTGAGTTTAAATGGGCACGTTCTCTAAGACTCACAGCTCTCGCACACACCCGCTTCCTCTCCTGCAGCAACTCTTGCCATCTTTGCTTTCCATTCTTCAGGACTAAAACCAGACGGAATCGCGAGCGTCGGAACCTCAGCAACCACTTCTGCTACTACCGTCTCTGCCGTTGGCGTCTCAATCGATGCCATCGTAGCGGAGAAGATACCACCGTCCTTACGCGTATGGGTCGAACCGAATTCAGAGGTTGAAACCGTTGCCTTCTCAACACCCGACATACCAAGCGTACGGAGGTAGTAGGTGGTCTTGAGACCCATCTTCCAGGCGAGGAAGTAGATGTCAGAGAGGTCGCGACCTGACGTACCGTTATAGAAGATGTTTAGGGACTGAGACTGGTCAATCCACTTACCGCGCTCGGCAGCTGCTTTGACGAGCCAGCGACCGTCAATCTCGAAGACTTCCTTGTACTTCTCGCGAAGGTGGAGCGGAATCTCCTGGATGTCCTGGACCGAGCCATCGGCGTACTTGATGCGATTAAGCATGCCCATGTTCCAGAGATTCAGCTTCTTCAAATCTTCGATGAGGTATTTGTTCACGACGACGAACTCACCTTCCTTGTTGCTCTTTACGTAGATGTTCTTGTAGATAGGTTCTACGCATGGAATACAGCCAACGAGGTTTGCGGTCGATGCGGTTGGTGCAATCGCCATCGTGTTCGAGTTACGCATGCCGTACTTCGCGACGCTCTCGCGTACACGCGTCCAATCAAGCTTCTCGCCGTACTCGAGGTTAATCTCCTCACCGCGCTCCTTCGCCAAGAGTGCAATGGTGTCCTGCGGGAAGATGCCGCGGTCCCACTTAGAACCCTTGTAGGTTTGATACGTACCACGTTCCTTCGCAAGTTCGGACGACGCGAGAATCGTGTAGTACGCCACAATTTCCATAGAGTCGGATGCAAACTCCACGGCTGCTTCGGTATCGAAGTTAATACCAAGTGCGTAGAGTGCGTCGTGGTAACCACGAACACCAAGACCTACCGGACGATGGCGCATGTTACCGCGCTCTGCGTCAGGGGTTGGGTAGAAGTTGAGGTCGATAACGTTATCGAGCATGCGAATCGACGTACGCGTCACGCGCTCTACAAGGGCATGGTCGAACGCACCATTTACAACGAACTTCGCGAAGTTGAGAGAACCAATCGTACAAACGGCTGTTTCCTCGTCGTTCGTGTTGAGCGTAATTTCGGTGCAGAGATTTGAGTTATGCACGACACCTACGTGGTCCTGCGGCGAGCGAACGTTGGAAGGGTCCTTCCACGTAATCCACGGGTGACCCGTTTCAAAGAGCATGCCAATCATCTTCTTCCAGAGGTCACTTGCTGGCATGCGCTTCCAGAGCTTAATCTCGCCGCGGTCAGCCATGGCTTCGTACTCCTCATAGCGCTTCTCGAACGCAGCGCCGTAGATTTCTGGGAGGTCCGGCGTGTCGGAAGGACTAAAGAGCGTCCAGTCTCCGCCGTCGCGCACGCGCTTCATAAAGAGGTCTGGAATCCAGTTTGCGGTATTGATGTCGTGCGTACGACGACGCTCGTCACCCGTGTTCTTACGGAGCTCGAGGAAGTCCTCGACATCAAGATGCCAGCTCTCAAGATACACACAGCCGGCGCCACGCCGCTTACCTGAGCGGTTGATGGCGATGTTCACGTCGTTCGCAATCTTGAGAAACGGCACAATACCCTGAGAACCGACGCCCGTTCCCTTCACGAAAGCACCCGTAGCGCGAACCTTAGTCCAAGACGTACCCGTACCACCTGACCACTTAAGGTACTGGGCGTTGTCAGAGAACGACTTGAAGATACCGTCGAGGGAATCTGGAACGACGTTAAGGAAGCAGTTAGAGAGCTGTGCTTTCGTAGCGCCTGCCTGGAATATCGTGCGGCCACCCGGGGTGTAATAGAAATTAGAGAGTACTTCGTAGAACTCGAGTGCGACGCGCTCGCGGTCTTCTTTCTTCTCGTTAAGCGAAAGACCCATCGCAGTGCGCATCCAGAGCATCTGTGGCGTTTCAAGCTGCTTCTTTGTTACCGGGTCCTCCATGCAGTAACGAGACGACATAATTTCAAGACCCATGTATTCGAAGAGCTCGTCATTCTTGATGATGAGCGAGCGTCCCATCTTATCGAGGTCGAACTCCGCCATGCGTGCATCAAGGTCGCCCTTCTCTACCGCCGCCTTGATGTTACGTGCGAACACTTTTGCCTGTGCTTCCGCAGGATTCTTTACGTCAAAGTCTTTTCCAAACACTTCGCCATACATACGATTAAGGAGAAGCTTAGATGCAAGCTTTGAGTATGCAGGGTCGCGCTCAATCATTGCGCGTACGACCATGATGAGTGCGCGCTGAATGTCGGCGACATTGATGCCTTCGTAGAGTTCGTACTTCAATTGTGCCAAGATGGCGTCGACATCGACGGCACTTCCCTCCTCAATAAACTTATCGAGCGTCTTGCGCATCGCATTTTCGGAGTACGCCTCGAGTTTGCCGTCACCCGTCGTGATTTTGAGCCCACTCTCCTCAATCTTCTCGAGCATTTCCTGCTTCTTCTCCTCACGAATCTTCGTATGCTCGTAGCGATAGACGATGTAGTGCTTGGCGACCTCAAGATACCCTTCCTTCATAAGGGCGAGCTCGACGCGGTCCTGCACGTGTTCGACCGACGGCGTCATTTCTGGGAATGACGTCCACAATTCATCGATAACCCCGCGCGACATGGCGGAGAGTTTGTCTTCCGAGACTGGCACATTCATAGCGCGGAATGCATTCCGCATCGCGCTCGTGATTTTTTCTTCCGCGAAATCGACGACCTGACCGTTCCTCTTCTTTATCTGGCGCATAGCAGTGAAGGATTTATGAACCGTGATAATTCGACCGGAGAGCGCCGTGAGGGGTGGGCGCCGCAGCCGTTCGGGCTAACGTTGGAGGGTCATTGTACCCCTCGGGTGGGTCATCCTTGCCATGTGGATAATGGACTGCGGCACGTGTTTTTTAAGTGCGCAATGACCCCCTGAAACGAGCCAATAATAGCGCCATGGAAATGGCACTTTGGTGAAGACTTAGGAGGCCAAGAAGTGCCCTTTTAGTTTTTGAACCCTGCTCCTTTAGTGAACAGATAGAGCGTAATGGCGAAGAAGACGACCGTCAGACCAATGAGAACACCAAACGACAGGAAAAGCCCCGTATCAGCAACACCGAGGAAGCCATAACGGAATGCATTCACCATATACAGGATAGGATTGAAGAGCGACAGCGTTCGCCACGGTTCAGGTAGGAGTTCAATAGAGTAGAAAACGCCACCAAGATACGTAAGCGGAGTAAGAACGAACGTCGGAATGATAGAAATGGCATCGAATGATTTTGCGTAGAATCCATTCACGATACCGGCGAGCGCAAACAAGAATGCCGTAAGGAAAGCTGCGGCAAACACGATAAAGATGTTCGCAATCTCAATATGCGTAAAGAAGAGTGAGGTGAGTACGACGAGTGTTCCCACAAGGAAGGCACGCACGACGCCACCAGCAACAAATCCTGCAATGATGACCCACGCAGGCATCGGGGATACGAGAAGTTCCTCAATGTTCTTAATGAACTTTGCAAAGTAGAAGGTGGAGACCGTGTTCATGTATGCGCTCGTAATGAGCGTCATCATGACGAGACCTGGCATGATGTACTGCATGTACGAGTAGCCGTCGATATCCTGCACTTGGCTCCCAATAAAGCCGCCGAAGATAGCGAAGTAGAGCGCGGTTGTGATGATTGGCGGAAGCAGCGTCTGAGACCAGATGCGGAAAATACGGATGATGTCCTTGCGGACCATGGTGTAGAACCCGATGACAGCAGGAGATTTCATACGTTATGCAGCGACAAGCTCGAGGAAAATATCCTCCAGCTTCTTATTTCCATGCTTTTCAATGAGTGCCTTCGTCGGTGAATCCTCCACCACTTCTCCATGACGAACAATCGCGACATGATTTGAAAGCTGTTCTGCCTCCTCAAGATAATGAGTGGTAAGCACGATAGTGGTTCCTTCTGCAGAGAGTTTCTTCAGAAATTCCCACATACCACGACGAAGCTCCACATCAACACCTGCGGTTGGCTCATCGAGAAGCAGAATCTTTGGCTTATGAATAAGCGCTCGCGCAATCATGAGACGACGCTTCATACCGCCTGAAAGGTTCTGACTCTTCTCCTGACGCTTTTCCCAGAGGCCAAGGTCTTTAAGGAGCTGGTGACAGTACGGACGAGCCTCAGCACGTGGAATACCGTAGTACCCCGCCTGGTCGAGGATGATGTCTTCTACCTTCTCAAAGATAGAGAAGTTCATCTCCTGCGGCACGATACCTATATAGGTCTTCGCTTTATCTGGGTCCTGATCGATAGAGACCCCATTGATGTGCACCTCACCTTCTGTCTTTTGGACCAGTCCCGCAAGGATAGAGATGAGTGTGGTCTTACCTGCACCGTTTGGACCAAGGAGGGCAAAGAATTCACCGGCAGGTACGGTGAGGGAAACGCCCTTCAGGGCGTGGGTCTCCGTCGTGCTGCGACTCGACTTCTTGTACGTCTTTTTGACGCTTTTGACTTCTATGGCTGGGACTGACATTCACAGAAAACTATAGCATTTCTCGCTGCGCGACGCGCTACAATGAGCCAAGCATGAGTCATCCGCTGCACGACTATATAAAGGAGGAGCGACCATGGGGCTCATTCGAGCGCTTCATTCATAACGAGCCATGCTCGGTGAAGATTCTGCGTGTCGAGGCAGGTAAACGATTCTCACTCCAGACGCATGCAAAGCGTGAGGAGTTTTGGCGTGTCATTAAAGGGTACGGCAAAGCAACGGTTGGTGACGAAACAAAGGACGTACGCACCGGCGATGAAATGCTGATTGTAGTAGGTGCCAAGCACCGCCTTGAAGGAGGTGCAGAAGGTATTGAGGTACTTGAGATTGCGTTTGGCGAGTTTGATGAAAATGACATTGTGCGTCTTGAAGATGATTTTGGGCGCGCACCATAATCTATGGAGCTCATCCTTCTCCTCGTAATCTACGGAGCTGCACTCGGGGTAACCGCGCTCTTTTTATATGGCGCGTGGCATCTCATACGCTCACAAGCTATACGTGAACGACTCGCAGAATTTGCGCGCTCACTGGGGCTCACCCGTGAACATGGTAATCCCGTACTTCGTGCAGGACATGGATGGGAGCAAGGCGGCGTGATGAATCCTGCAGCGGTTGAAGCAGGCGGACGTGTCCATCTCTTTTATCGTGCCGTTGGGTCTGACGGTGTCTCGCGTATTGGCTATGCATCATCAAAAGATGGTGCCACATTTGATGAGCGTCTTCCCTATCCCGTCTTTGCCATAGAAGGAAATGCATCGAGCGCGTTCGCCGAGCGCACTGGTCTTTCCAAGTCGGGCGGTAGCTTTGCAGGGGTGGAAGATCCACGCGCGGTAGTGATTGGTGATGAGGTGCTGCTCTCCTTCTCGGCATTTGCAAGCTGGGAGTCTCTGCGCATTGGCGTCTCTTCTATTAAAACGAGTGACTTGCTCGCGAAGCGCTGGAAGTGGACGCCTCCTGCCTACCTCTCTCCGGTTGGAGAGGTACATAAAAACTGGGTTATCTTCCCTGAGAAAATAAACGGTACATACGCTGTGCTGCACTCGCTCCACTCAGGAAGCCGCGACCGTGTGCTGGTTGATTATGTTGAGAATCTGGAAGAGGCGGAAATTCAGAGTCCGTACAATCCCGTTAAAGACCCAAGCGTATGGGATTCAACGCTTCGTGGTGCGGGGCCGCCACCGATTAAAACCAAAGATGGATGGCTGCTTCTCTATCACGCGACCGACGCAAAAGAACCGCATCGCTACAAGCTTGGTGCGCTATTGCTCGACCTCACCGACCCATCAAAGGTCATCGCCCGTTCACCGTACCCAGTCCTTGAACCGGATGCCTGGTATGAGAACGAAGGATTCAAATCAGGCGTGGTGTACGCCTGCGGTGCGGTCGTACGCGGCGATACGCTCTTTGTGTACTACGGTGGTGCTGACTCCGTCGTCTGTGCTGCAAAGACGTCGCTTTCAGGCTTCTTGAAGAACCTGAAAGACAAGAAGACGCCTAAGCTCGTTCCGGTTGCGCTCCGTCCTACGTTTATATAGGTATGTTTGTCGTACGTCGTCATCCTGAAAATCCTCTTCTTGCGCCTAAGCAAGGTGAGCCATGGCAGGCACTATCCACGTTTAATCCGTCAGTGGTAAAAACGGATAAGGAAGTGCGCATGTATTACCGGGCTCTCGCAAAACCATCGGCGATAATCGCGCCCTTCTCTCCTGAATCAACGATAGGACTCGCCACCTCTGAAGACGGCGTCCACTTCGAAAACACGCGCCAGATACTTACCCCCACCGAAGACTGGGAAGCCTTTGGGTGCGAAGACCCGCGCGCAACGGTCATAGAGGGAAAGACGTACCTCACCTACACCGCCCTTGGTGGTCGTCCGTATGGTCCCGACAATATAAAGGCAGCGATTGCCGTATCAGAAGACGGTGAACATTTTGATGAGCGACATCTTGCAACGCCGTTTAACGCAAAAGCACTCGCCATTTTCCCGGACAAAGTGGACGGTGAGTATGCGGCGCTTGTAACCGCGCACACTGATTTCACCCCAGAGCATCCACGCCCAACCATTGGCATTGCACGCGCATCAAGCATTGAATCCTTTTGGGACCCTGAGTTCTGGAACGCGTGGCATGAACGCCTTCAAGAACATGCACTGGGTATTCCATTGCGCGCTGACGAAGACCATATAGAGGTGGGTGCGCCGCCTATTAAGACCGAACACGGCTGGCTGCTCGTCTATTCCTACATCCAGCACTACTACGACGAGAAGCGTCGTCTCTTTGGTGTTGAAGCAGCACTCCTTGATTTACATGACCCTCGTAAAGTTATTGGGCGCACCTATCCGTTTCTTGTTCCTGAAGAAATCTATGAACGCTATGGCGTTATAGAGAACATCGTCTTCCCTACTTCAATTGTCGAGAACGGTGAGATGCTCGACATCTATTACGGCGCCGCAGACACAACCGCCGCAAAAGCAAGCGTTCGTACGAAAGATTTGCTTGCCGCTCTCGATATTTCTGCAGAGCCAGTGTTCGTGCGTGACATTCATAACCCCATCCTTAAGCCGATTCCAGAGAATGAGTTTGAATCACGTCTCGTCTTTAACCCTGCCGCTATCGATGCTGAAGGGTCCGTGCATATCGTGTATCGAGCTATGGGTGCCGACAACACCTCGACTATGGGGTATGCACGCTCAGAGGACGGTCTCACGGTAGACGAACGACTTCCCGTCCCTATCTATGGCCCACGCGCAGACTTTGAAATGAAGCGTGCCGGACCAACCGACAACTCCGGCTGTGAGGACCCACGTACGTCTGTTATCGACAACACGGTCTACATGACCTACACCGCGTATGACAGCGTGACGCCGCCCCAAGGCGCCGTAACGTCGATTCCGCTCGATGACTTTATTGCTAAGCGCTTTGATAACTGGAGTGAGCCGGTGATTGTGACGCCGTCTGGGGTCGACGATAAAGACCTCGCGCTTCTTCCTGACAAAGTGGATGGGAAGTTCCTCCTCTATCACCGCATCTCAGGACGCATCTGCGCTGACCTTATGGACGGCTTCACGCCAGGAGAACCCGTCTCTCGCTGTATTGAAATCATGGGACCTCGTGAAGGCATGTGGGACGCTGCAAAGGTAGGTATTGCGGGCCCACCACTGAAAGTCGACGGTGGCTATCTCATGCTCTATCACGGCGTATCGCATCGTAAACGCTATCGTGTTGGCGCTGCACTGCTTGATGAAAGCGGTATGCAGGTGGTTGCACGGACAGCAGACCCCGTGTTTGAGCCGGTCGCCGAGTATGAGCTTATGGGTGAAATTCCAAACGTCGTATTCCCATGCGGTGCAGTTATTCGCGGGGACACTATCTACCTCTACTACGGCGGGGCCGACACGGTGGTTGGCGTCGCAACCGGCTCTCTCTCACGTATACTATCGGCACTCCGCTAGCATGAACGATACCCTCGCCGCCTTAAAGGACGCACTCGACGAGAAGCGTGTAAATCGTGCCGCCCATGACGCTATCGTCCGCTGGCTCTCCGAGGATGAGTACGCAGAATATCGCGATGAACTGGCCGCACGCATTGACCAAAAGGAATGGGATTTTCTTATGGATGCGTTCTATAAGACGGTTATTTTTGGTACGGGAGGCATACGCGGCCTCATGGATATCGGCACCAACCGTATCAACAACGCCACGATACGTTGGGCGTCACAGGCATACGCGCAATACCTCAAGAAGCATGAACCAGGCTTGGTCGACCGTGGTATCGCTATCGCGTATGACAGTCGACACCACTCAGAGGAATACATGCGCGAAACTGCGCGAGTACTTGCTGCTAATGGCATTCCCGTACACATCTTTCCTTACTACCGAGCGACGCCTGAGCTCTCGTTCGCCGTCCGTCATCTCTCGCTCGCTGGCGGCATCGTCATTACGGCAAGCCATAATCCGCCCGTCTACAACGGATACAAGGTGTACGACGCAAAAGGTATTCAACTTCTCCCCGAAGCCGGCCATCGTATCGAAGCAGAGTTCTTCGCCGTAACAGAAATACGGAAGGTGACGTTTGAGGACGCGATTACCAGCGGCCTGGTCACCAAGATAGGAGCCGAGGTCGACGAGGCGTTCGCCGAATCCGCACGTGCCGTTTCCGTCTTTGACGGACGCGATGTGCGTATCGCCTTTTCTCCTCTCCATGGCGTCGGTAGTCAGTCCGTGCTGCCTGTACTTACCGCACTCGGCTTCTCACAGATTGCAGTCGTAGAGGAGCAGACCTCGCTCGACGGTGATTTTCCAACCGTACCAGACCGCTTCCCGAACCCTGAGTTCCCTATCATCTACCAGCAAGTGCTCGCCCTTGCGAAAGAGACCGATGCGAATATTGCACTCGTCTCCGACCCTGACGCTGACCGACTCGGTATCGCCGTTCCTGATGGCGATGCGTGGCGAGTCCTCACCGGAAACCAAGCAGCAGCAATGCTTGCCGCGTTCTTCTTTGCACGTCTTACAGAGCAACAGCGCCTTCCTGCGCATCCTGTCGTCATCAAGACATCGGTGACGACGGAACTGCTACGCGACATCGCAGAAGCGCATGGCGCAGAAGTTATCGGTGACCTGTTAGTCGGATTCAAGTTCATCGGCGATTGGCAGGAGCGTCTTCCAGCAGAAAAAACCTTCGCGTTCGCGTGTGAAGAGAGCATGGGATACAACTTCAGCCGCGACTACCGCGACAAAGGAGCAGAAACGCCGGCCGTCGTCGCAGCCGAAATGACAGCGTGGTGTAAGCAAAACGGCACTACGCCACTTGGGCTCTTAGAAGACGCCTACAAAAAGCACGGATACTACGCTGAGCGTCTCTACTATCGTCTTATCGAGGGTACTGGAGCCTTCGACCGCATGAATGCGGCAATGCATGAGCTTCGAGCACGTCTTCCCAAAGAGCTTGCGGGCATACCGGTGCGCAAAGTAATGGACCGTCTGACCGGCGAAGTATGGGACGGACAGACCGGTGCCCTGCTTGAAACGCGCGCATGGGACAAGGGCGATATGATTTCCCTTTTCCTCTCCAATGACGAGCGTAATGCGGTACATGTACGCCCATCTGGTAACGAGCCGAAAATGAAGTACTACACCATGATGCGTGGCGACCTTAGCGCGCATTCTAAGGAAGAGCTTGAACAAACCGCGGAGGCCGTCGAGCGCGATATCGCTACCGCATTCGAAGGTATACTCGACGTTACGAAGATAGACCTTTTTTCATGAGCCTACCTGAGACACTAAAGAACACGCTCAAAGGCGACGTCACTGATGCGCTCAGTGAGCGTGCAAAATATGCCCGCGATACGTCTCTCTTTGAACGCACCCCTTCGGTTGTTATCTTCCCGAAAAATGCCGATGACGTAGCGGCTGCGGTCAAAGCGGTCCATGACGCAAAGTCAGCCGGAGAAGACGTATCCATTACCGCGCGCTCTGCAGGTACTGACATGAGCGGTGGTCCGCTCACCCGCTCGGTGGTCGCGGTGTTCACTAAATATATGAATCGTATTGGGGCTATTGAGCGTGGCTTTGCGTCCGTAGAACCAGGTGCGTACTATCGCGATTTCGAGAAGGAGACGCTCAAGAAAAACCTCATTCTTCCCTCCTACCCCGCCTCACGCTCAATTGCCGCTATGGGGGGCATTCTCAATAACAATTCCGGTGGCGAGCGCACACTCCAGTACGGCAAGACTGAGGATTATGTTGAGTCGGTAGACGTAGTGCTTTCAGACGGTTCCAAAGCAACGTTCTCGGCACTCACCGAGGAGCAACTGAATGAGAAGAAAGCGCAGCAAACTCTTGAAGGTGAGATTTATCGCGGTATAGCGGACCTTGTGACTAAGAATCAAGACCTTATCGCAGCCCATCGTCCTACCGTTTCAAAAAACTCTGCCGGCTATGCGCTCTGGAATGTATTCGATGCCAATAACCGTATTAACCTCGCGAGACTGATTTGCGGGGCGCAAGGTACGCTCGCGTTAGTGACGAAAATGACGCTGCGGTTGGTAACACCAAAGAAGCACCGCGCGATGCTCATTGTCTTCCTGCCATCTGACCACGGTCAGGCAAAGCTCGAAGCCCTCCCCGAGATTGTGCGGACTGTTCTTCCGTTTGGTCCTGAGTCATTTGAATCCTATGACGACCACACGCTCTCATTAGCCGTAAAGTTCTTGCCGCAGATGCTGATGCAAATGGGCTTGCTACGCGCTATTCGTCTTGGGTTTTCCTTCCTTCCAGAGGTTGGTCTCGTGCTTCGTGGTGGCGTACCAAAACTTATCCTTATGGCAGAGTTCGCTGAAGACACCGCAGCGGCAGCGTGCGCAAAAGCAGCAGCTGCAAAGGAAGCCCTCACAGCACTCAACCTTCCCGTCCGTATCGCCAAAGATGAGAAGGCAGCAGAGAAATACTGGATTGTACGTCGCGAGAGTTTTGCGCTTCTGCGCAAGAATCTCTCTGGTCTCTACGCAGCACCCTTCATCGATGACTTCGTGGTACCACCCGATTCTTATCCGCAGTTTTTGCCTGAACTAAACACACTTCTCGCGCAGTACACCCTCGTCTACACCATTGCAGGCCACATTGGAAACGGTAACTTCCATATCATTCCGCTTATGGACCTGTCGTCGCCTGATACCAAACGTATCGTTATGGAGCTCGCACCAAAGGTCTATGACCTCGTCCTTAAATATGGCGGTACTACTACCGGTGAACACAACGACGGCATCATCCGTACGCCGTACCTCACTCAGCAGTTTGGTCCTCAAATGACGCATCTCTTTGAAGAAACGAAACGTATCTTTGACCCGTTGAACATTCTCAATCCAGGGAAAAAAGTAGGCGGTACGTTCGCTGATATTGAGGAAAGTTTCCTTAAGAAATAACCGCAAAACGGGCCCGCCTTCTGGCGGGCCCGTCTTTGGTTGGCTAGAGCGCTAGTCGCAGGCTGAGCTCCCGAAGAGCGAGGCCGAGCGCCAGAACCAGAAGCCAGAACGCAATCGCGAACAAGTGCACTAGTGGCACAAATGCGAGCTGCGCAGCCGCTGAAGTGTTCAGCATTATGCCGATTACACCAATAACGGCAATCACGATTCCCAGAACACGCACGAGGCGGAGAAGCATGACACTATCCTCCTATGGACGCTAAGGTAGCACCGGTACACAAACTTACGAGTACCCGAGGTGCATAACTTTCGCTCTTGTCTGCTTGCCTGAGCCTTCTGATATGATTCGCACATAGCAAACCTAATCAGACACATATGTGGGGTAAGAACAGAGGGATTGAGGGTGGAAGTCACAATCAGAGCGAACGTACATCGGCTTCATCAGCTCATGATGCTCTGTATCGGTTAGAGGAACCGCTTGCAAAGGCACTCGAAAACAACGGCTTACTAGAAGAGAGTCTATCTGCTGATACGCTCAGTGAGCTCCGCGAACTCAGCAAGGACACTGAGATTGCAAAGCAGTTGATGACAAGCTTCTTTGCAGCAGCAACAGAGACGCCAGGAATGGCAGTGGCATGGGGAGATGAACTCGATATCCCGCGAGACGTCATGCGACAGGCGTACCTTATGCCGCTCGAGTACGCTATTCAGGAAATTGACGACCAGGAGTGATACTAGCGTTCACTATAGCTTCTGTCTGAGTCTCAAAAAACATGAGTGCTCGTTTGCTCATCTTTGCCTCAGGCACTAAAGACAGCGGAGGCTCTGGGTTTGAAAATCTGGTGCTCGCGTCATGCGACGGACGACTCGATGCTGAAATTGTCGGTGTCGTAAGTAATCATGAGCATGGTGGTGTGCAAGAAAAAGCTGAGCGTCTTCGTATTCCCTTTCACTCTTTCGCAGGTCCCTACGACGCCGCACACTACCAAGCACTGGTCGCTCCACTAAATCCGGACTTCATTGCCCTTTCCGGCTGGCTAAAACTCGTCACGGGTCTTAATCCCAAAACGACGTTCAACATTCACCCTGCCCCCCTCCCAGAGTTTGGTGGTCCTGGCTTTTACGGACATGCAACGCACGAAAAAGTAATGGAAGCCTACAGAAAGGGACGCATTACCCACTCAGCAGTATCGATGCATTTTGTCACTGAACGATTTGATGAGGGTCCTGTCTTTTTCTCGCATTCCGTCGAGATACACCCTGATGACACGGCAGACACACTCGCCAAACGCGTCAACGAAATAGAGCATCGCTATCAGCCGGAAATCACAAACAAAGTAGTAAAAGGAGAAATTTCGTGGGACGGAATTAATACTTCATCACTACACGGGGCCGTACATATATAAAGAGTTCGACCGCAGCTTGCGCCGCGGCCGAAACCCGAATCACGCTCTACCGAGCGACAATCCACCACACGAGGGTCAGCACGAGTGCGACCGCGAAGATGATGGTCAGTGAGACGAAGAGAACCGCCGGCCAGCGCGGACGCCAACGGCCGAACAGAACGGTCATCGCCCACATGACCATCATCATTGCGAAGCAAACGATGGGGTATTTCACCAGGCTCGTGTGAAGCGCGGGCGTGAAGAGAAGGCTGTTCAGCGCGATAACGCCGATAACCCCCAACCCCACGCCAATTGGAAGCCGGTAGGGCTCGTGATTCGGGTTGGTAAGAACAGCGGCTTTGTGAGCCATAGCTTTGCCCTCCCAGTCCGCTTTTCAGCGGCTGTGCCGCTATATTACACGATTTTTAGTATAAGTCAAGTCACGCTGGCGCGTAATCCCCAATCCTCCAAGAAAAGGTTGATTTTAAAGCCTATCTGTAGCATAGTGCGGGTAACTCGCAGGTTGCAGGAGGTACGGCCTTAATTCCATGCGTTCGGTGTACAGCGAGGAATACGAGCATCAAACAAGACAATGGCTAACAACAAGCTTTACGTCGGTGGTATCCCTTACCGCACGACTGAGGATGAGCTCCGCACCGCTTTTGAAGAGGCAGGTACGGTTACGTCCGCAAGCATTATCATGGACCGCATGACCGGTCGTTCTCGCGGCTTCGGCTTCGTCGAGATGGCTGACGAGGCTCAGGCCCAGGCAGCTATCGACCGCTGGGACGGCAAGGAGATGGACGGGCGTATGCTCTCCGTTTCTTTCGCTCGCCCACAGGGTGACCGCCCACAGGGTGGTGGCGACCGTGGTGGTCGCGGCGGCTTCGGTGGTGGTCGTGGAGGCTTCGGCGGCGGCAACGACCGCGGAGGTTTCGGCGGCGGCTACTAAGCCACTTGCTAAGAAAAAGGCCCGGGAGAAATCCCGGGCCTTTTTCTGTTACTCGCACTTCGTTCTCTCTTCCCCTTCCGTCACATTCTGCTTCTCCCCTTCTGCATACCACCCAACAAGGTTAGCGAGAAGTTGCATGAATGAGGCGACCCCTGCAAGCGCGAGGATAAGAATGACCGGCCATGCAAATGGGGACGCGTAGTAGAAGAAAACGATACCGGCTGAAATCCATAGACCTGCGCACCACGGACAATTCACCAAGGTTGAGAACGTACCAAGGAAGGTACCTGCACGCATGCGTGAAAGCGGCTCACGAATAAACTCTGTGACGGCATCATACGAGACCAACCGTATGAGACGAAAAATCGCGAGCGCCATGAGAATAAAGTCTCCAAGCGGAAGCGGGCGCATCAGCATCGTTGGTCCGAGATAACTGAGGGCCCAGGTGACCACTCCTATAAACGCAATGCCGTACACGATGTTCCAGAATGCTATTTTCATACCGCTAGTATAGGGTATGCGCATGGAGCCTAGTAGAAACGATGTGGAGGCACTGGTTCGCGAGAAATATGCCGGTGACCAAGATGCTGAGGGTGTTACAGCAGACATTGCCCGTCTCTCAGAAGGAGAGCCTTTGGCGTATGTCATAGGACACCAACCGTTTCTGGGCCTTTCTATAGGACTTGGGTCTCACCCCCTTATTCCCCGCCCTGAAACCGAATGGTGGGTAGAAGCATTGTGTGAGCGAATTGGTGACGCACCGCTCCGCGTGCTCGACCTCTGCGCGGGTTCAGGTACGATTGGCCTTGCGATGTTGAAGCACTGCCCGAACGCGCACGTATCATTTGCAGAACTCGTCGCAAACCACGGCGCGCTTATACAGGAGAACATTGCGCGAAACGACCTCGATGCGTCGAGAGCAACGATACGCACCGGCGACCTCTTCGCTCCATTTATTGGTGAACAGTTCGATATCATCGCGACGAACCCGCCCTATATCCCTGAAGGTCGTACGCTTGATGCAAGTGTCACTACGTATGAGCCACGCGAAGCACTCTATGGCGGGTCTGACGGTCTCGCCGTCATACGGCGCATTGTTGAAGAAGCGCCTCGCCACACCAAAGAACTCTGGATGGAATGCGATGTCGATAATGTGCATGAAGCGGCACGACTCATGATTCAGGGCAAGGCACATACTACCGACGTACGCACCGACCAGTACGGACGACCGCGACTCGTCGTGGCATACTACTAGCGTGCAACCGACCGCTATCGGACCTGACCTCTCTCCCCTCGCGGACCTTGTCTCCGTTGAGAGTGTGTTGTCGGTCATTATTCTCCTTGTGTTTATCTGGTGGGCTGTCTTCACGATTGTCGTCATATACCACTGGATACGCTATGCGCGTGATTCGTGGATGGCGGTACCCGCTATCGTCCTCCATCTAGTGGTCTCTACGTGGATATTTGTCTTCGCTACCGGCGGACTTCATTAGCCTATGCTTGATACCAAAATGCATGCGGGTGAACACATCGTCCTCTCCTTGAGGAAGCACCCACTTATTCTCGTTGGCCAGCTCCTTCCGTTTGCTGTGCTCGACTACATTCCGTACCTCCTCCCCGGCATTGCGCAATTCCTGGACTCATCAGACGCAGGCACCTCTATTCCCGTACAACTCTCTTCCATACTGGCGTTTGGTAACCCGTGGTTTGACTTCATTGTGGGTATCTACTGGCTCTTTGTGTGGATGGGTGCGTTTGGTGTATTCACCGACTACTTCCTCGACCGCTGGGTTATCACCAACCATCGCATCATCGACATAAATCAGAAGAGTTTCTGGAGTCGAGAAATTGGTACGCTCTTCCTTAATCGTGTCCAGAACGTGGAGACAAGTGTTGGTGGTATTTTCCACACACTCTTTAACTTCGGTACCGTCTCGGTTGAATCAGCCGGTGCTGATCAGCATCGTATTGAAATGCCTGGCCTTCCAAATCCTGGCAGCGTACGAGAAATCATCCTCCGAGAGGTTGCAACCATCCAGGAAAAAGGCACGCCGCCGGTGGGTGCGAAGCACGGGGTGTAAGTGCTACACTCCCTCCTATGAAAGGCCTCGATACTGAGCCGTACAAGGGAGTACGTGATTTCTACCCAGCCGACTGGGGACGCCTCTCGACCGCCTTTAATCGCATCCGGGACGTCCTCGCCCGTTCTGGCTATGAGGAATACCAGGCATCCCCCCTTGAGCACTCTGAGCTCTATGAGAGTAAGGGGAACGAGGAAATCATCCGCGAGCAAACCTTTAGCTTTGAGGACCGCGGCGGCCGTCGCGTCACGCTTCGTCCTGAGATGACACCGACCTTGGCGCGCATGGTGGCACATAAGCGTCGTGAGCTCGCCTTTCCTCTTCGTTGGTTCTCTATTGGCAACCGCTTCCGCTACGAGCGTCCGCAGCGTGGCCGTTTGCGTGAATTCTTTCAGACCGATGTCGACCTGGTTGGCCTTCCTGAAGGACAGGCTGATGCAGAAATCATCGTACTCGCCTCCGCTATTTTAAAATCGTTTGGTGCAACCGAGGCTGACTTTGTTATTCGTGTAAATTCACGCAAACTCCTGCGCCTTGCCTGTGCCGCTGCAGGTCTTCCGGAGGGCGAATCGTCTCGTGCCTACTGGCAGCTCATCGACCGTAAGGCCAAGATGTCTAAGGAAGAGTTTGAGAAGGCACGTAAAGAATTTAGTGCGGATCCACTTGCAGTGATTGACGCAGGCAGCGATGCAGAGGTAGCAGCAGAAAAAGCACGTATTGAGCAGTTCGTTGAAGATTTGAAAGCGCAGGGTGTCGGGAATGTGTCCTTTGATACCGATATCGTCCGTGGCTTTGATTACTACACCGGCATGGTGTTTGAGGTAAACGACACGCATCCGGATAATCCACGTGCGCTCTTTGGTGGCGGTCGCTATGACGGTCTCGTATCGATGTTTGGTGGCGACCCGGTCCCCGCTGTTGGGTTTGCGTTTGGGGACGTTACCTTTATGGATTTCCTTGAAACACACGGGTTGCTTCCTGAAGCCGCAGCTGCACCACAAGTCTATGTCGGTACACCTGAGGAAAGTGACATTCCACGCGCGAGAGAGTTCGCTACTGAGCTACGTGAGGAAGGGTTGCGCGTCTTCCTTAATCTTTCCGGAAAGGACCTTGGCGCACAGGTAAAGGAGGCCGTGAAGCGCAGTATTCCTTACTTCGTTGCCTATGGCGCACAGGAAGAAAAATCAAACGTAGTACGCGTGAAAGACCTTGCACGAAGCGAGGAAGAAACGACAGAGACCAATCAGGTCGCCAAGCACCTTAAGAGTCTTCTCGGGTAACAATGAGGGCGATTACGTTCGATATCGAGACCAAAATGAACGGCCTTCAAAGTGGCCGTCTTGATGTGAACCAAATGGAGATAACGGTTGTCGGTATCCACGATTCAGCGACCGGTGAGTACTCCGGCTACTATGTCGAAGATTTGCCAAAGCTCTGGTCGATTATGGAGAACGCCGATATGTTGATTGGCTTTAACTCCGACACCTTCGATATTCCTCTCCTCAATCGCTACTATCCTGGCGACCTCACCAAGATTCGCTCGCTCGATCTTCTGGTTGAAGTGCATAAATCCCTCGGACGTCGCATCCGTCTGCAGTCTCTTGCAGAAGCAACGCTCGGTAAAGGAAAGAAGGGTGACGGCCTAAAAGCTATGGAGTGGTGGGACCAAGGGCTCCACGAAAAAGTGAAAGAGTACTGTATTGAGGACGTACGTATTACCCGTGAGCTCTATGACTATGCTCTTGAGCACGGACACGTGAAATACAAAGACCTCAACACCAAAAAAGAAATCAAGATTGATACGTCTGGCTGGACCGAAGGCAGTGCAGGCTCCATGACCCATACGCTTGGCATCTGAACGCGTGCTATCGTTCTCCTATGCCGCAGAACCAGTACCTCATCCCTGCCGCGATAGTTATCGCTGGACTACTTCTTGGTATCACGATTTACATGGTGCGTATTGCAGAAAATCCACTCCGTCTACCTGAAGCAGACGCATCTGCAGTACGTCCCGTTACACCCGACGACCATATCGTTGGCAACCCCGAAGCAGTAGTTACTGTAATCGAGTATTCCGATATCGATTGTGCGTACTGCAAACAATTCCACGACGTCATGCGTCAGATAGTAGTCGATTACGGCGATACCGGTTCTGTTGCCTGGGTCTACCGCCACTTCCCAGTAATCGAGTCACACCCAAACGCCGCAGCGCATGCAGAGGCAGCGGAATGTGTTGCGACGCTTGGTGGCAATACGGCCTTCTGGCAGTTTATCGACGCAATTCATGCCGAAGCACCGGGTGATGCTGAATTTAATCCAAGCGGCTACCCCGACCTCGTTGCTGGCCTTGGCCTTTCAAGCGACGCCTTTAGCACCTGTGTGGCCGGCAAAGACGGCGAGGAGCGTGTCGCTGCAGACTATGACAACGCGATAGCTATGGGCGCTGCAGGTGCACCCTTCACCGTCGTCGTCATCAAGGGAGCCGACCCAATCGCTATTTCCGGAGCGGTCTCCTATGACGCTATGAAGAAAGTAATTGAAACCGCACTGAGTAGAGTGAGCAACTAGACTCGTTCCTCTTCTACATCTTCGGTACCAAGCCCGAGACGATAGAGGTCAAAGGAGTACTCTCCTTCAAACATGTCTGAGGGGTTTGGGAGGAAGTTCTTTCGGTGCATAAGCTCTTCAGTCGCATCTGCAAGGAGACGATGGAATACAATAAACGCTTCCCCTGCATCCTTATAGTCGAGGACATAGCGGCGTAACTGTGGACGACCGTCCTTGTTCTTCCCTTTCTTGCATTCATACACAAGGAAGCGACGAACCGGTTTCCCGAAGGTTTGTGTGACGACGTAGTAGTTAAAGAGCGCCTGCAACATAAACAGCGGCTTGTCGGGTCCTGCTTTGGAGAAGGAGTCCACAAACTTGTGGTCGACGACATCAAGTGCTCCTGGCTGCACCTTAGATTCCACGACCAAGTCTGCAATGGCTTTAATTTCAAGCGGCAGACCATCAATCGTTGCCATGCCGCGCGACTCTACTGCAACCACTTTGTGGCGTGGTGGTTTTTCGAGATAGTACCCAATCGCTTGCAGGTACTCACGCTCCATAGACGCGCGCTTTGCTTTCTGTGCTTTCTTGGATTTTGCGACCCCGAAGTTAAGGTCTTCGTCTTTACAGGAGCGCAGGTACTCGAGTCCCTGACGTATTGAAGTTTCCTTGTCGGTGCCAGTATAAAACTGCTCAAGCGCATAGTGACCTGCAGAACCAACGACCGCTGACGGAGAGCGCGGCAAGTCATACACTTTCTGCACGTACCGCTTATACCAGGTCAGCGGATTCCGCAGGAACGCCATTAACGACGAGTAGCTCCAATACGCTATAGGGAGTTTCTTTACCGCCTTCTTCCTCGCCTTTTTCATTCCCTACACAATACCAAATCGAAAGAAGGGTAACTTGACAATAATAGATTCTATACGTATATTCCTTCCTAAGGAAAGGTACATCTAGCCATTGGGGCGAACTCGAAAGGGAGATGTAGTTAGTACGATGACTAAACGTATATCGCGTACGTTGAAGATGGTGAGCCACGCCGCAGTGGCGGGTTTTGCAGCAGCTGTCGTTTGCTCGGCCTTGAACTTCTGGTTCGTGGCCGACGGTATCGCAGTGAGAGGGTGTCTGGACGCCGCATACGCACTCAAAATCTCTGCGGCCAGCGGCGGCTTATGCGGACTCGGTCTCGCGTGCGTCGGCATCAACGGCATGTACCGCACTCTCACACAGCCCATCACTACCTAACACCAACGCGAATACGGTCAGCGCCTGCTTCGAAAGAAGCAGGCGCTTACTGCTATAGACGATTTGACCTCATTACCATATGAGGTATAACCATACATGTTCTTCCACAGGAGAGTTGGTAATGCTGGGTTATGCCCTATCGTTTCCCTACAAAACCCTGTTAGCGAGCGTCGGCACCATCAACGCGCCGTCGACCGCTAAACGCCGCGTGAAGCCCCGTTGGAAGCGGGCACAAAAGCACAAAAACAAGAAGTAACTGCGTTCAACACGCCGCTACGACAGAGGCCGGGAAACCCCGGCCTCTTTCTGTTAGTAACTCTTGAGGCGACGTGCCTTCTCGTGCGTACGAATCTTCTCGAGTGCCTTTGCCTCAATCTGACGAATACGTTCGCGCGTCACGCCAAACTCCTTCCCTACCTCTTCAAGGGTGTGATAGATACCGTCAAGAAGACCGTGGCGCATCTCAAGAATCTTGCGCTCCTTTGGCGAAAGGTCGTCGAGGATGTCTCGGACCTGCTCACCAAGAATACGCTCAGAAGATTCCTGGATTGGCGACGGAATCTTGTCGTCTGCAATGAAGTCACCAAGCGTCGATTTCTCGTCATCATCAGAACCAATCGGATTCTCGAGAGAAAGCGTGTCCTGATTAATCTTCTCAATCTGGTACACCTTATCGACTTCGATTCCCATTTCTACCGCAATCTCCTCTGGCTGAGGATCGCGACCAAGAGTCTGTGCAAGGCGACGTGAGACCTGCTTGTACTTGGCGATAGTCTCCACCATGTGCACCGGAATACGAATGGTGCGGGACTGGTCAGCGAGCGCACGGGTAATCGCCTGGCGAATCCACCACGTTGCGTAGGTTGAGAACTTGAAGCCCTTCTTCCAATCGAACTTGTCGACGGCCTTGAAGAGACCAAGGTTCCCTTCCTGAATGAGGTCGAGGAGGGTGAGGTCTGGAGAACGTCCTACATACTTCTTTGCAATCGATACCACGAGACGAAGGTTGGAGCGCGCAAGAATGTTGCGTGCCTCATCTTCCCCAGCATCAATACGCTTCGCGAGCTCACGCTCTTCAGACGCCGTGAGAAGTGGGTACTGACCAATTTCACGAAGGTAAATCTGAATAGAGTCGTAGGAACCTGAATCGCGGTCTTTGATGTTACGCGTCGCAAGATACTGATCGGTCGTATCCTCGAGCATACCGCCTTCGAGAATATCGATGCCCGCGCCCGAGAAGCGCTCGTAGAGTGAGTCGAGGAAAGAGATGTCGTCTTCTACCTGTGGGAACTCCTTAAGGATTTCGCTGTAGGTAATGTAGCCGCGCTCCTTACCCTTGCGGATAAGCATTTCTGCCTTTCCTTCGCGTTCAACCGCAGCTTTCGCGCGTGCGCCTTTAGCCGCAACACGAACCACCGCCATAGCGCGTTGCGCCTTCGCTGCTTTCTTTACCACTTTCTTGGGCGCCTTTTTGACGGGACGCTTTGCGGTCTTTTTTGCCTTAGGCTTTGGACGCGAAGCAGCCTTCGCCTTTTTAGGCGCAGTTTTTTTCTTTGTCATCTTACGTGAAGCCATAGTGAGGTAGTCCTGATGAAATAACGATTAACCAAGGTGAGAGAGCTTGTCGGAGAGGGTTTTGCAATCAGCGAGTGCTTCGTGAATGGCAGCATCATCTTTTGCAGCCTCATGTCGACGTAAACGTGCCGTTGCTTCCCGCAAGCGGTCAGTCAGTGTAGTGCGCTCAAGCGCCCGTATGAGATCATCCCCTGCGTTTTCGTGAGGGGCCTCTCCGAAGAGAAGGCCAGCCTCGAACAGGGCGCGCTCAGGAAGGGGTTCCTCCGGAGGGACGCCAATAATCCGAGCGTACTCCGCGGAGAGCTTATTCGCAAGCCCTGTCCCGGGATAGGCGGCAATCGTTGCGCGGACCAACAGTTCGCGTGTACTCTCCCCCGCCACCGACGCTTCACCCTGCTCTTCTGATGAGCGGTCCTCAGGAACCACGGCCGTTTTTGGTAGCGATGCGCGAATCGCTTCGGGACTTGAGCCAAGACGGCGCGCAATAATGCCGATAAAGTGCTCACGTTCCATAGGACTTCGTATGGCAGCAATGAGCGGGAGCACGACCCGTTCAACCGCAATAACGAGACGATGCTGGTCAGTCTCTGACGCGGCGAGCACTGAGAGGAAGAACTCGATGACGGGTTCTGCTTCCTGCACCCGACGCACAAAATCTTGCGGCGTGTCTTTGGCAAGGTCCGCAGGGTCTTTGCCAAGCGGCATGCGTACGGCTTTGACGCGCATCCCTGCACCAAGCGCAGCGTATGCATTTTTTGCCGACGCATTAAGACCTGCGCGGTCAGCATCGAGCGCCAGCATGAGATTATCGGCATACCGCTTCATAAGTGCGAGGTGCTCACGAGAAAGCGCCGTACCCGAAAGCGCTATCGCATTTCCGAACCCTATCTGATGCAGGAGGATGAGGTCGAACTGACCTTCAACCAGAAGCGCGAAGCCACGCGACCGAATCGCATCCTTCGCTTTATCCATACCAAAGAGCACCTGGCTCTTTTTGTAGAGCTCGGTCTCAGGACTGTTGAGGTATTTCGCCTGGTCGTCTGGCGAAAGCGCGCGACCAGTGAACGCGACCGTGCGTCCTGCACCGTCCTTTATCGGGAACATGAGGCGATTACGGAAGCGGTCGTAGTACGTACCTGCTTTCCCGTCCGCTTCTTTAATAAGTCCCGCATCAAGCATCTCTTTGGTAGAGAAGCCGGCTGCTGTTAATTCCTCAAGTAGTGAGCGCCATGCGTCTGGTGCAAGACCAAGATTCCATGCCTTAATCGTTTCTGGCGTAAGACCACGTGAGAGTGCGTACGCGTAGGCTTCACCCTTCTCATCAAGGTTACGTGCATAGAATGCTTCGGCACGCGCCATCGCTTCACGCAAACGCTCGGTCTTATCTTTGTCTTCTTTCTTTCCTCCGGAATACTCGAGTGGTACGCCGGCTTTCTCCGCAAGAATCTTAAGTGCGCCCTTAAAGTCCACACCCTCCATTTTCTCAATGAAGGTGAAGTGGTCGCCACCCTGCGAGGATGAGAAACAGAAATAGGTGCCGCGCTCAGGATTTACGTAGAAGGATGGGGTCTTCTCCTTATTAAAGGGTGAAAGACCTCGGTAGAGCTTCCCTGCCTTGGTGAGCTTTACGTACGGTGAGACCACCTCGACTATGGAGAGTTTATCCTTCACCGCCTGCACCGTATCGGCCATAGTGGCTAGAGTATAGCGTTTTACCTCGACCGCCTAGTATCCAGAGATTTGCATTATCTATTTTATATTGTATAATGTAACTTTCACTAGACGGCGTTCTTCGGAGGATGAAATGGCCAAGAAAAGTGACGTTGGGAGAGGATACCCGGGCCGACAAGCCCTGCTCTTTGGCACCTGCGTGCATGCGGCGGTACTTGTTACTGTCAACGCAGTCGACGCCAACGCATTGGCCGAAGCGGCAGGGATTACCCTTGGCTGCTTTGTCTTTGCAGGTGGCGTCGTGACCTGCATTCGCGCCTACATCGATGCCAGGTTCGCATCCCCTTCCTAACGACTGCGGCCGCCCCCTAAAGGGAGCGGCCGCGAGTCTTTTCTATATGGATGCTGTTAGCGAGCCTCCTGCAAGGCGCGCTCCTCAGCTTCAGCACGTTCCGCTTCTGCCGCAAGGCGAGAGTCGCGAGCGCTCTGAAGCGTGTCGATTGATGCACGCTTCTTAGAGCCTGCAAAACCCGTACCTGCTGGGATGAGGCGACCAAGGATGACGTTCTCCTTGAGACCACGCAGTGGGTCAACAGAACCCTTAAGCGCAGCACCAATGAGAATCTTCGTAGTCTGCTCAAACGATGCAGCAGAGAGGAAGGAGCGACGAGAGAGTGCAGACTCCTTGATACCGAGCACCATTTCGCGTGCCTTCGGTGGGAGCTTACCTTCTGCTTCCATATCCTTAACCTCTTCCTCGAACTCCCACTGCTCGACGACATCGCCAACCGAGTAGTCAGAATCACCGGTCTCGGTAATCTTCGCGCGGCTGAACATCTGCTTAACGACCACCTCAAGGTGCTTACGAGATACGGATGCACCCTGAAGCTCGTAAATTTTAGACGTCTCCGCAATGATGTACTCCTGTACGGCAGCACGACCAGCGTACTCGAAGAGTTCGTCGAGGTCGGCCGAACCGTCAGAGAGCAACTGACCCTTGGCGACTGCCTCACCTGCCTTAACCAGTGGCATACGAGGATAGACGAGGAGGTATTCAATCGCCTCACCTTCCTTACCTTTCCCACGACCCTTCTTAGCGGTCTGTCCTGCTTCAGGAGCGACAACGATAATCTTCTCGCGACCTGCCTCCTTAATCTCAACAACCATACCATCAGTCTTGCTGACAATCGCTGGATTCTTTGGCGAGCGCTTCTCGAAGACTTCTTCAACGCGAGGAAGACCCTGCGTGATGTCACCACCTACCGACGCGGTACCACCGGCGTGGAAAGTACGCATAGTGAGCTGCGTACCTGGCTCACCAATAGCCTGAGCGGCAACCGTACCTACTGCTTCACCAAGGTCAACTGGCTGCTGACTCGTGAGGTCCATACCGTAACAAGTGGCACAGATACCGTAGCGGGTCTCACAAGCCATAGGGGAACGGACAGAGACGGACTGAACAGACGCGTCTGCAGCTATCGCCTTCGCATCCTCCGTTGAAAGGTACTGACCCTTCTTGAAGCTGCCTGCTGCGTCAGCGAGTGAGCGACCACGAATCGCTTCAGCGAAATCAATGGTGATACCGGATGCTGAGACGCGGTTAATACTGATACCGCGCTTGCTACCACAATCCTGCTCCGTAACGATGCAGTCCTGTGCAACGTCGAACAAACGACGTGTAAGGTAACCAGCGCGTGCGGTACCGAGGGCGGTGTCGGTAAGACCCTTACGTGCACCGTGAGTAGACATGAAGTACTCAACCGGGTTAAGACCCTCAACCATGGACGAGGTGATAGGCACCTCAATCGTGTCGCCGGCGGTGTTCTGGATGAGACCCTTCATACCGGCCATCTGCGTGAGGTTACCAATCGAACCGCGAGCGCCGGAGCGCACCATGTCGTGGACAGAACCTGCTGGGTCGAGCGCGTCTTCGACGAATTTCTCAACCTCGGTCTTTGCGCCGTGCCAGATTTCAATCACCATGCGACGCTTCTCTTCAGCTGAGAGGAGACCGTCGCGGAAGTCATTTTCAATCTTCGACACCTTTTCGCGTGCCGCATCAATAGCACCACTCTTGCCTTCAGGCACTGCAACGTCACCGATAGACCAGGTAACACCAGAGCGAGTTGCGTACTCGAAGCCGAAGCGCTTCACCTTGTTCACGATGCCTGGAATCGCATCAATGCCGTAGCGAACGATACAGTCACTCATGATGCCGGAGAGCACCTTCTTGGTGATAGCGTCGTTGATGAACGGATAGTCAGACGGAAGAACGGTGTTGAAGCGGAGGCGTCCAACGGTGGTCTCGAATGGCTTACCATCGAATCCTGCGTACTTTTCCTTGTCCGTCATCGGCAAGACAAATACCTTCGCGCGCATGTCGATAGCGCCGTAGTCAGCCGCAAGAATCGCCGCGTTTGGACTTGGGAAGTACTTCCCCTCACCAAGCGAGCCAGGTACTGCCTTCGTGAGCCAGTACGAACCAAGCACGATATCGAGTGGCTTCTGCACCATAACAATCATTTCGCCTGAACCCGGCTTCAAGATGTTCTTGTTCGCCGACATGACGTTCTTTGCTTCCCACTGCGCCTCTTCAGAGAGCGGCACGTGAATAGCCATTTGGTCACCGTCGAAGTCTGCGTTAAAGGCAGGACAGACGAGTGGGTGGAGCTGGATAGCATCACCTTCGATAAGACGTGGGCGGAATGCCTGGATACCCTGACGGTGAAGCGTCGGTGCGCGGTTCAAGAGAACGTGCTTACCCTTAATTGCTTCTTCGAGGATTTCCCATACTTCTGGTACGCCGTCTTCAATAAGGCGTCCTGCACCGCGGATGTTGAACGCGAGTTCGCGCTCAAGGAGTCCTGCGATAACAAACGGACGGAAGAGCTCAAGCGCCATGTGCTTAGGAAGACCACACTCATCGAGCTCGAGGTCAGGACCCACCACAATCACAGAACGACCAGAGTAGTCCACGCGCTTACCAAGAAGGTTCTGGCGGAAGTAGCCCTGCTTACCCTTCAAGTAGTCAGCAAGTGACTTCAATGGACGACGCTGTGCTGGGGTAAGTGCGCCACCTGAGGCACCCGACTTACGAATCGAGTTGTCGAGGAGTGCGTCAACCGCTTCCTGGAGAATACGCTTCTCGTTGCGGAGAATAACTTCAGGCGCATGGATATCCATGAGCTTCTTCAAACGGTTGTTGCGGTTGATGACGCGACGGTAGAGGTCGTTAACGTCAGACGTTGCATGACGACCACCTTCGAGTGCAACCATTGGACGAAGCGCTGGTGGAATAACCGGGATCTTCGTCATGAACATCCACTCAGGACGAACCTTCGAGGCAATCATCGAGGAAACAAGCGAGATACGCTTTGCGAGCTTCTCCTTCTCTGCCGCAGCAGCCGTTGGATACTTTGCTTCCATCGTTGCCTTAAGGGCAACGAGGTCGAGACCCTTGAAGATGTCGTAGATAGCTTCTGCACCAATACGCGCCTCAAAGAGCGTGCCGTACTTCACTGAGTAGCGGTGGTACGCGATTTCATCGAAGACACGACCAACCACGACAGAATCAATTTCTGCCTTTGCCAGTGTCATCTTCTCCTTAAGCGCATCACGGTCAGCATCTTTCTGTGCCGCCTTATGCTTCTCCTTGTACTCAGCTTCAAGATCAGAAAGGAGGCGCTTCTTCACGTCCTCATTCACCTTCGTGATGATGTAGCCCGCGAAGTAAACCACCTTCTCAAGGTCAGCAGATGGAATACCAAGCACGAGTGCCATGCGAGACGGCATCGAGCGAAGGAACCAGATGTGC
>CAZWLE010000004.1:110840-112172 GCA_964634305.1 uncultured Candidatus Saccharibacteria bacterium | reverse complement strand
TGTAAGTGCACGGTTTCAGTTCTATTTCACTCCCCTCACGGGGTACTTTTCACCTTTCCCTCACGGTACTGGTTCACTATCGGTCTTACAACATATTTAGCCTTACCGGTTAGTTCCGGCAGATTCATCCGGGCTATTCGTGTCCCGAACTACTCAAGAACAGGAGCACATAAGTCATTACATATTTCGTATACGGGGCCATTACCCTCTGGGGCGCTGCTTCCCAGCAGCTTCTACTATATGAATGTTTTGTAACTTATGCCGTACAAGTACGGAGCTCCTGCCTTACAACCCCAGATGACGAATCATCTGGTTTGGGCTGATCCCGTTTCGCTCGCCGCTACTAAGGGAATCGCGAGAGTTGTTTTCCATACGCAGGAACATAACCTGCGCACGGAAAACTACTCGCTCTTGTTTTCTATTCCTCTCGGTACTGAGATGTTTCACTTCCCGAGGTTCGCTCCTATCTCAAGGATAGGTACTCCTATATGGAGTGAGTTTCCTCATTCGGAGACCTCCGGATCAAAGGCTAAAGCCGCCTCCCCGGAGCATTTCGTTGGCTAATCACGTCCTTCATCGCTGTTGTAAGCCTAGGCATCCACCGTGCACCCTTCAGCGTTTCCTGTGCGGAAACCTGAGAACCACAATCATTATTATTTGCACTTCTTCCCCGCAGTAACATCTGCGGGGTTGATTACCTTTGCATATTCTTCTGTCAAAGATGCCCGTATCTCAGAGACGAAGAAAGCCGCCTCGAGGCGGCTCTTCTCGCGCCGAAAGGCGCGGGGAGTTATCCGCTTCGTTTAGTTGCTTTCGTCAATGCGGTAGACACGTAGGAGGAGTATATGCCTCCCTCTAGGGGGTGTCAAGCTGTAGTGTGGCCTAGATTCTAGGCCGTTTTGCGCCTTCCTTCCCCAGGCTATCCACCCGTAATCCCCAAACGAAAAACCCCGCCGAGGCGGGGCTTTTCGAGCACACAAGAACCTTAGTCGTTTATCTGTTCGCGCATCTTCTCGATAGCGCGGGATGCAGCCGTCTGGCCACCAAGACCAAACGCAAGACCAAAGGCGAGGGCGAGGGCGACCACGACACCCGTGAAGAGGGTCTGGACGAACGGCGTCACACCAAGCTGGTCGAGTGCTGCAAGAATCGCGAAAATCCAGATAGCCCAGCGTGAGAGCGAGCCGAGGAAGTTTGCGGACTTGAGGTTTGCTGCTGCTGCTGAACCCGTAACGACGCGCTGTGCTGCTTCTGCAACAACCGCTGCGACGAGAAGGATAAGGACGGCAACAATAACCTGAGGGAGGTAGCCGAGGACTACCGCACGGAGGA
>CAZWLE010000004.1:0-110830 GCA_964634305.1 uncultured Candidatus Saccharibacteria bacterium | reverse complement strand
CATCAAGCGCCGCCACGAGGAAGACGATGATGAAGAACCACTTCACAAGCATGCCAAGGAATGCACCCGAGTTAAGGGTGAAGCCTGCACGCTCAACAACACGATCAACACCTGCAGCACGAAGTGCCTGGTCAACGCGAAGAGATGCGATGACCTGAGAGACGACACGAGCGAGACCTGCACCAATAAGCCAACCAATGACGAAAATGATAATCGCCGCGAGCAGGTTTGGGAGAAACGCTACCAAGCCGTAGAAGAGGTTCTGGAACGACTGGGTAAGCACATCCGCCCAGGTAGAGAAGAACATATGCGTAGGGGGATAGGTTAAGTAATACTGGGCAGGCTGTGTCCTGCTCCTTTAAGTGTAACAAGGGGGCAAGACCCGTCATAGGGCCTTGTGGATAGGCGGTTTTCTCGTGTAATGAAGGCCCTAAATACCGATGCGGTCGACAATAGTGCGATGCGGGTAATCAAAAATGTCGCGAACAAGGCGGTCATAGACACCAATACGATACCGGAAGTCTTCGGTAGAAAATGCGGCGTAGCGCAACTCCCTTCCAAGTTCTGCTTCAAGGCCATGTACGACGATACCGAGCGCACGCTCATCAAGACGGTCACCTACGACTAGCAAATCTACTTTTGATTCTGGGACGCCGGTGAAAAGACCCGAGAGTGTTACAAGACGCAACGACCCTGCCTTACGCAAATTAGTACCAATACTGGTATCCGATACGCCGCTTGCGGTGCGCAGGAAGGTGCGGAGTGCTGCATAGTGCGGATACTTCTGATTGGCGGTGTAAAGCGCTCCTCCCTTCCCTGTTTTCTTTTTAAGAAGGTCAGCATTGTAGAGTGCTACGACTTCCTTACGCGCTGCGGCTTTAGAGAGTTTTGCGCGCGATGCCGCACCATTTGCAGTGAAATATTCCTCCTCATTAAAAAGGAAAAGGCGAAGAAGCTTTACGCGAGCTGCCGAACCGAAAAGCTTTGCAAGGGGGTCCATATGCCGTTGAGACTCGTATTGTACAGGACGGCCATTACCCCTACGCAACCTGGGGATACGGATGCATCCATTCAGCATCGGTATTTGACATTATGTATGAATACTACATAGTACCGTCGGATACCATCGATTCCGAATAGACACAGCCACGGGTATCCCTGTGTACCTATTCGGAAAGGAGAAGAACGATGAAAATCGTTCGTACGAACTTTGTGCAGTGCACCCTCGAAGAGCTGCTCCAGAGCGAAGGAGCGGACGGTCTTGCCTTAGCTAACACGCTAGGCACTCCGAATTCCTCTAACGTTCTGTACACCCCTTACCCATACTTTTACAAGATTAGGCGGGGGTTGGATAGATTCGAAGTGCAGGGCGCATGGGTGGCGCACACCCACATTGAGTTGTTCTTGCGCATTTCCCGCCTGCACCCGAGACAGCAAGCGCTCCTGCACGGGAAACTTGCACAGCTCGCGGTCGACCAAGACGTCCAGCGCATCGAGGTGGAAATGCAGTGGGGTCCGTCAAAGACTCGGACTATGAAAGTCTTTTATCATATGGTCGAAAAGGGCCTTTCCCTCTCGCTCGTATGAAGAGTGGCGCGGCCTTCGGGTCGCGCTAAACCTTTTATGCATATATGCAAAAAGCCCCGTTGCCGGGGCTTTTTGCTAAGCGAACGTTGAGATTACTTAAGGGTAACCTTACCGCCTGCCTCTTCAACCTTCTTCTTAAGGTCGTCAGCTTCCTCCTTCTTGAGGCCCTGCTTGAGCATCGTTGGAGCGCCGTCGACAAGGTCCTTAGCCTCCTTGAGGCCGAGGCCGAGAGCCTCCTTAACAACCTTGATGACTGCAATCTTGTTGCCACCGGCATCAGAGAGCTCAGCGTCAAACGAAGACTTCTCCTCGCCACCTGCTGCGCCACCTGCTGCTGGACCTGCAACAGCAACAGCTGCTGCAGATACGCCGAACTTCTTCTCGAAGACCTTCACGAGCTCGTTGAGCTCAAGTACGGTCATCGCCTCGATTTCCTCGACGAACTTCTTAAACTTAGCTGGAACCTCTACCTCAGCTTCAGCTGCTGCTGGAGCCGCGGTCTCTTCCTTCACTTCAGCAGGAGCTGCGACCTCTTCGGCCGGAGCTGCTGCGTCCTGGTTAGTCTCGTCTGCCATAGATATATGATTACGCGCTCTTCTTGTCGGCAATTGCCTTGAGGGCAACGGCCATACCCTGGATAGGGCTGTTTATAACGTTTACGAACATGCCGCGGAGTACTGGTACCGACGGAATAGTCGCGATGGTCTTCATGCCGGCTGCGTCGAGGTACTTGCCCTCGAAGACACCGCCAAGAATGGAGAGACCTTCAAACTTCTTTCCGTGCTCGTGAATACCACGTGCTGCTGCCGTAGCATCAGTCGTAGCCCACGCGATGGCGACCTCACCGTCCAAAGACGGAAGCTCACCCTCGTACCCAGCATCCTTAAGCGCCCTCTTGAGAAGGGTTTTCTTTGCAACGTAGTAGCCAACGCCGTCATCCTTCAGAGTCTTTCGCATCGCTGAGGTATCAGCGACAGAAATCTTTCCGAAGCGGACGAAAACGACAGATACTGCATCTTTGAGTGCATCAGCGACTTTCGCCACTATGTCCTCTTTCTTCGCTTTAGTGATTGCCATGTATGTTTGTTCTGTACAGGAAACGAACAAGGTCCCTTGCGGGGACCTAGGAGACAAGTCGACCGAGAACCCTGAGGCTCTCGCTCGTCCCTCGGCAGGAAATTAAGACCTTTCGGTCACCTACTGTCTTCGGTCCGTACCGTTCTACCCTACCCTATTGGAAGCAAGGGTGCAATTGCCGTCTCTCCAGAGGAGAAATAAAGGATGGTCAGAGAGAACGCTAGTATTACCGCGAACCCACAGAGGAATTTCATAAACTCAACGAGGTACGGCATCATGCTGCACCTACGGTAACACAAAGCCCCGGCCATTTGCCGGGGCTTTGTGTCTATAACGGAAACCGCCCCCTTACGGGGGCGGTTTCCTGAGATGACTCGTACCGAGTCGTCGCTAAGTCGTTCGGGACGGTGCCCGACAGAGCTTAGTTGACGATGGTGACGTAGTCGGTCTCGTACTCGCTAGCCGGCGTTGCAGAGAACGTCGACGCAGCGTTGTTGGTGCTTGCAGTTCCGAACTTGATGGTCAAGAGCTGCAGGCGGTAATCAGCACCCTCGCCGTATGCCGGTGGGTTGGTTACGACGCGGAACGTGAATTCCTCGGTCGCACCCTCATCGATAACATAGTTGCCGTTCTCAACATCAGCGTTAGACGAGACCGTCGCGCTGTTGGTGAAACCGGTCGACGTAGCCGTACCAGTTGAATCCTCAATCTGGTAGGTGAACGCCGAGCTGGTTGCAGAGATGTAGATGTCATCCTCGAAGGCAGTGATGTCGACTACAATCTCGAACTCACCGATGTCGTTGTCATCACCCGTGGTGTCATCAGACTCCGCGGTGTAATTGTCGCCATCGTTCGTCTCAACAGAGATACCAGACGTCTGGAGGGTGTGGGTGTCGCCAGAAGCGGAACCGTCAACCGTGATGTCGTCAGCACCTTCAGCAGAGACGAGTGAGCCGGTGGTAGAAGCTGAGATGGTCGTACCTGCTGCGTAGTTCGCAGAAACGCGCGACTTGAACTCAACCATGTACTCAACCGTAACGCGCTCACCTGCCTCGACAGTGTAGTCATTGTCGATGTCGAAGACCGTCGAAGAAGCAGAGCCCTCCGTCGACCAATCGAAATCATCGAAGTCCTCACCGTCGATAACAAGCTTCGCATCGTTTACGACCGTAGCAGCATCGGTGTCGGAAGTACCGAGTACAACCTCGATAGAATCAAGGTCGATGTCAGAACCGTCCTCCTCAGCCTCAAGGTCGAATGCGAAGATGGTGTACCAGTCAGAGTTACCGTCATCCTCAACCTGAAGGGTCGTGGAATCTGGGTCAGAGTCAGAGCGGCGGATATCAAGACCGTCGTCATCACCCTCCTCTACGACGTCGAAGGTAACCTCCTCGTCGAGAGCGTTCTCAGTGTTGTCAGTCTCACCGAGGTACTGATCGATACCTTCGCCGTCCATACCGCGGATACCCTCTTCTTCAACGAAGACAGTCCACTGAATGGTGTCTGACGTAAGACCATCAATACCGTTCTGGGCTTCAACTTCAACAATGAGCTTGCCCTGCTCACCCTCCTCGACTACGTAGTCAAGGCCAGTGAAGCGGAAAGCGTAAGGCTCAGCGTCGTTCTCCATCCAGTCATCCTCATCAGAGACGTCCTCAGAAGCGAGCTCGTCGCCATCAGCATTCTTGATGGTGATGGTGTCGAACGTGTTCCAAGGCTCATCCTCATCGTCACCGTTAGCATCGGTGTAGAAACCGAGGTCGAGGCGCTCGATGCGGATGTCACCATCCTCAACGTCGAACTCGAACTCAGCTACCTCAGCGGTGCCACCCTCCTCGACGTCATCGTCCGCGCCATCGCGTCCGTTGAGGTCTTCGAGAGAAGCTTCGCCGCCGGAAAGACCGCCGGTTGAACCACCGGTGCTACCACCAGTAGAACCACCTGCAGCGTTTACCTTAGCGCGGGTGATAGGACCGAAGTAACCAGCAGCTGGCGTGATGCCGTTAGCTGCCTGGTATGCAGCGAGCGCAGACTGAGTCTGTGCACCGAAGTAACCAGTAGCACCTGCTGGAATAGCGTAGCCCTTGCTGATAAGCCAGTTCTGAAGTGCGGTGACTTCAGCGCCGGTAGAACCGATGGTGAGATCCATCGTGAACGTTGCGCTTGCAGATGAGCCACCCATTCCGGCGAGCTCAGCCTGCAAAGCAGCGATCTGTGCAGCAATTTCCTCAGCGGTCATTGCAGCCTTTGCTGGAGCAGCAAAAGCAGCAAAAGACGACGCGACGAGACCAAGACCAGCGACGACAGCCGCGACCTTAGCAATTGCATTCGTAGTTGCAACCATGTTGTTTAAGTAATTTGTTTTATCGAAGCGTATGCGACGCGGCTATTAATGGTGCGCCGCATACACATCGTTTCAATTCTTTCTAATGGGTCGCACGTTTTTCAGGCTAAACCCGAGGAGTCGAGTATCGACCCCGGTCCCCCGGGCTAGCTGGCAAGGTGGGGCTTCCTATCTGTAAATCATCCGTAATGAAGAAATCTTCCGTATCAGCTGCTCGTCCCCTCCTAGGGAGTAGACGAGCGTTCATGCGGCCTATGACCGCACAAACATATCGCACATAGACACTATATTCATGGGTGCGCCCTTCTGCCGCGAGTATCTCGCGAGCGTAATGAGCGCCCTATGAACCATGTCAAAGAATCAGGTGTACGGCGTAAAGCCCCGGCGTTCGGTATGCCCTTCAGTATACCGATAGACCGTACTGTTTAGGCCGTTTTTCCCGTGTGGATAACCCCTCCTATATAAATGGAAATAGGCCGTTGCCGGCCTTGGTTCTCGCACTTATGGGCGAAGGGGTCCCACGAGGCGATACTAGCCTTCAACGGCGTTCGCGTCAATTGGGGCCGGTACTGGTGCTGACTGGCCCGCCAATGAGTACCGGGTCCAGCGACGCTCGCCGGTCCGGCTGACCCTCCCCTCTTCGACAAGACTCTGGAGTTCGCGCTGAATGGTCTTCTCGCTTACATCGCGTATCAGGGTCGATAAGTCCTTTATATCTACCGGTCCCTTGGACGAGAGGATAGAGAGAATGGCTTCCTTACGGTCAGATTTATCCTTTTTAGACATTATCTGTCCTTTATCAGTATGTCCTTTATAAAGGACAGGCGATGATACGTGAGGCGCAACAGGCATGCGAACCACTTCCTTACGCACTTGAGCGGGTGCAGCTTTGGCAAGTGATGCGAGGCTTGGCACCTCATCAAGCGTGATGCGCGGGTCTTCGTAGCCGGCAATTTCCTGCAACAAATGATGCGCTTCACGCATGATGATATCTGCGTTCATGGGAGATAACATGCCGGCCGAGCGTGCCATGGAGAGCACGCTCGAAAGGGAGAGAAGTTCCCGCGAAAGCGTTTCTTTAGCGACTGCAGGTGGCATCACCGACGCATCCACAAGGTCAACAGACAGTCGTTGAAGACGCTCGCGTAAGACCTTTACGTCTCTAAAGGCCGGGGACACCAGATGAATGGCTTTCGCGAGACGTTCTGCCTTCTTATAGATATAGACCCTACGTATGTCTTTTTCGAATACGTTTGAAAATATAGCTTTATCTAGGACTATTGTGTCGATTCCTGAAGCGTCTGTCGCTCTTTTTATGGACTTCGTATTTGCTATCTGTCCATTACTGTCCATAAGAAAAATATATTGGTCAAGGACAATTATACGCTCGGCAAGTGTGCTGTCAAAAGCCGAGATATGTCCGTATCGATTGTCCTACCCATGGTGATGCAGTCGTGAAAAACAGCGGAAAACCTCACTCTTTTGCTGAGCGCGAGTGATAGAATGCGTGAGATGAAGCGGAAGAAAGTGGAGAAAAAAGGCTCGGACGGAGTCACGCGATGGGCGTTGGGTATCGTCCTTATCGCGCTCGGTATTGTCCTTCTCTTAGCTCCCTTTCAAGGAGCTGACGACGCGTTTGCTAGCTACGCCCTCTTCTCTCTTACCCGCGACCTCTTCGGTCTTGCCGCATTCCTCCTCCCCCTCCTCATCGTTTCTATCGGCGTGATGATTGTGATGAAGCGCTCCTTTGTACCGCCTTTAGTTGGTGCGGGTGCCGCGCTCATTACGCTTTCGATACTGGCACTCCTCGGTATCATCTCGCAGTCGCTTGGCGGCATGACCGGTTCCTTTATAGGTCACCTCATGCAGGACCTTTTTGGTATTGGTGGTGCCGTCGTGCTGCTGTTGGCACTCATCCTTCTGGGGCTTATCATCGCGACCGATATCGTTGCGCTCCTTAACCGCCTCATGGGTCTTGCTAAAGACGCGGGTGATGCGCTTGGGTCAGTGAAACTCCCAAGTCTTCCAGAAACAGCCCCTGCGGTAGTTGCCGATGAACCATCTGCTACGGTTCCTGACCGCGAGCCAACGGTCAAAATGTTTAGTGACAACAATAGTGCGGAATCAACCGGCAAGACCGCAGCGATTCCGAATTTTGATGCTGAGTACAACCCTCCTCCCCTTTCGATACTTGGTGAAGATAAGGGCAAGCCAGCCTCTGGCGACATAAAAGCAAACGCAAACGTCATTAAGCGCACGTTCCAGAACTTTGGCATAAACGTCGAAATGGATGAGGTATCGATAGGTCCGACCGTTACCCGCTACGCGATTAAACCAGCAGAAGGCGTTCGTCTTTCAAAGATTGTGTCGCTGCAGTCAAACCTCGAGCTCGCACTCGCCGCGCACCCGGTGCGTATCGAAGCACCGATTCCAGGTAAAGCACTTGTCGGTATCGAGGTACCTAACGCCGCGAAGGCTATGGTCGGTCTTGGTGGCGTCCTCTCTGCGCCAGAGTGGTCGTCGAGCGATAAGCCACTCCTCTCTGCGATTGGTCGCGATATAACCGGTACACCGCACTACGTGAACATCGCGAAGATGCCGCACGGCCTTGTCGCTGGTGCCACCGGCTCTGGTAAGTCGGTCGCCATCCACGCACTCATCACCTCCCTCCTCTACCGTAACGGTCCTAATCAGCTCCGCTTTATCATGGTGGACCCTAAGCGCGTGGAGCTCACCCTCTACAACGGTATCCCTCACCTTCTCACCCCGGTTATCACTGACCCTAAGAAAGCCATCATGGCGCTTAAATGGGCAGCAAAGGAAATGGAACGTCGCTACAACGTGCTTGAAACTGAACAGGTACGCGATATCGATTCGTACCACAAGACCGTAGTTGAGCCGTCTCGTAAGAAGGGTGCGGAGAACGGCCCTGAATCGATGCCGTACATCGTTATCGTGGTCGATGAGCTTGCGGACATTATGCAAAGCTACCCACGTGAGCTTGAGGCGGGCATCGTACGCCTTGCCCAGATGTCGCGTGCGGTTGGTATCCACCTCGTACTCTCCACGCAGCGTCCGTCGGTGAACGTCATCACCGGTCTCATCAAAGCCAATGTCCCTACCCGTATGGCCCTCCAGGTTGCCTCTCAAATTGACTCTCGCACTATTCTCGACCAGGGTGGCGCAGAATCACTCCTTGGTGCCGGCGACATGCTCTACCTCTCTTCTGACATGCAAAAGCCGGTACGTCTCCAGACCGCGTACATTAGCGAAACGGAAGTAAAGAAGGTCGCAAGCTACATCAAGCAACACAATGCCGGTTCCCTTTCCGCACTCGACCTTGGCGGCGCTGCGGGCGGCATGGGTAATAACGGTGGTCAGCCCATTGAAATGAATGACGCCATTATGCTCTCTGGTGGCGATGACGATGTCGACGATGACCTCTACATGGATGCAAAAGCAGCCGTTGAGGAAGCCGGGCGTGCCTCCACGTCGTACCTCCAACGTAAACTGCGTATTGGCTACTCTCGTGCGGCGCGCCTCATGGACCTCTTGGAACAAAAGGGAGTGATTGGTGCTGCTGACGGTTCGCGTCCCCGTGATGTGCTCTCAAAAACAGGCGCTGCACCAGCCGCATCTGACGAAGAAGTCTTCTAATGCGGACTAAAGCACTCGCCGGAATTGTGCTCGCCATATTGATTCTGTATGGCGGCATAAAGGTCTGGCCACTGCTTTCTGGACCTGATTTGGACATCGATTCCCCCACCGACTACACAACTTTTCAGGACGGGTTCATACGCGTTTCAGGCCAGGCAAAGCATACTGAAAGCCTTATTTTGAACGGTGGACCCCTTCTTATAGACCCCGAAGGACGGTTCGATACGACCCTATTGCTGCCTGAGGGTGGGGCTATACTTACCCTTACCGCGACCGATAGGTTTGGCAGAAGCACTACTAAACGGAGAACGGTATACGTACCACAATTAAACGAGCACTATGGCACTGAAGAAGAAAGCAGCGAAGAAGGAACCACGGGCAGTAGCACCGATTCCGGAAACTAAAGACGACCGTGCAAAAGCGGTTGAGCAAGCATTGAAAGACATTAAGACGAAGTTTGGCGAGGAAGCCATAATGACGTTCGGTACCGGGAAAGTTGCCGCAATACCCTCTATTCCTACCGGTTCGATTGGCCTTGATGCCGCACTCGGCATCGGCGGACTCCCCCGCGGCCGTATCATCGAGATATTCGGTCCGGAGTCTTCCGGTAAGACAACGCTCTCACTTCACGTGATTGCTGAGGCACAAAAGAAAGGTGGTATCTGCGCATTCGTTGATGCCGAGCACGCACTCGACCCTGAGTACGCTCGTCGCATTGGTGTAAAGCTCCCTGAGCTTCTTATCTCGCAGCCAGACACCGGTGAGCAAGCACTTGAGATTGTTGACTCCCTTGTGCGCGCGAACTCTGTCGATGTCATCGTTGTCGACTCTGTGGCAGCACTCACGCCTAAAGATGAAATCGAAGGCGAAATGGGTCAGCAGCATGTCGGCCGTCAGGCACGTCTTATGGCACAAGCTCTTCGTAAACTCACGGCAATTACCGCAAAGTCGAAGACCATCATCATCTTTATTAACCAGATACGTATGCAGATTGGCGTGATGTTTGGTAACCCAGAGACGACGCCAGGTGGTAAGGCACTGAAGTTCTACACGTCCGTACGCCTCGACATTCGCCGCATCGCCCAAATTAAAAAGGGCGAAGAAGTGGTGGGTGGTCGTGTGCGTGTGAAAGTCGTAAAGAACAAGGTTGCGGCGCCGTTTAAGACGACGGAGTTCGACCTTCTCTACAACGAGGGTATTTCCCGCGAGGGCGAGCTTCTCGCGCTTGGTGAGAAGTACGGCGTCATTGAGAAATCGGGCTCTTCCTACAAGTTTGGCGAGGTAGCGCTTGGTCGCGGATATGACGCGTCCCGCACGTTCCTCCGGGAGAACAAGACGGTCGCAACCGATCTCTTGAAGCGCATCCGCGAGAACCTCGACGCTGCAGTCTAACTCCCCTCTTTAGAGGTACGAACGAGCCGCCTTGAAAAGGGCGGCTTGCTTCGTTACTATGCCCTCATCAACTAATGCCTCCGGGCCTTTTTTATTGTTATGGCTATCCTGTCCTACAACGAAATTCTTCCTAAGACCGTTATCGAGTACGAGAACGCTCCGTACGAAGTCCTCTCGTCCCACATCTTCCGCATGCAGATGCGTAAGCCAGTGAACCAGACCAAGCTCCGCCACCTTATCTCGGGACGCGTAATTGAAATCTCTTTCCATCAGAACGAGAACGTCGCTGAAGCAGACATCGAGAAGATGGAAGCAACCTACCTCTACACCAACCGCGGTGAGAGCTGGTTCTGCGAAGCGGGCAATCCAAAGAATCGTTTCTCCTTTGCCGAGGACGCAGTCCACGACAAAGTGCAGTGGCTTAAGCAAAACGCTACCGTTGAAGTCATGGTCTACAAGGAGAAGCCAGCGACCCTCAAAATCCCTATCAAGGTGGATTTGGTCGTGAAGGATGCACCTCCTGCGGTTAAGGGTGATACGGCAACCGGCGGCACCAAGATTGTCACCCTTGAAAGCGGCGCGACCGTTAACACTCCCCTCTTTATTAACCCGGGTGACGTGCTCCGCATCAACACGGAAGAAGGCGTCTACGTTGAGCGCATGGAGAAGGCGTAAGCCTTGCATGTTTATTAAGAGAGGCGCAGACTAGCTCAGCACGGGGTATTGAATCCACCCCTGCGTCGGTCCACAAGGCTCTGCTTCCATGCCTTGGCTTCCCAGCAGCTGTAAGCCAGCCCCTAGGACCTCCCCCTCGACGTCAGCTGGTTTTGCCACAACCACTGACCTGCAGAAAGTCTGAATCTTTCTCGAGGGGCTTTCATAGAACAAGAAAAGACCCGCACCGCTGCGGGTCTTTTCTTTGGTACCGGTCGCTTATGCAGCGAGGTATGGGAGCAAGGCCATGTAGCGGGCCTGCTTGATTGCCAAGGCAATCTTGCGCTGCTGGTCAGAACTCGTGCCCGTACGCTTCTTAGGAAGCATCTTGGCATGCGGATTCATGAACTGGCGGAGATACACCACGTCCTTGTAATTGACGAACTTTTTGTGCTCGACTTCGTCGCGCGCTGCCTGATATGCCATAGTTCCGATACCTTACGCTAGTACCTCTTCCCTGTCAAAACGACTAGAACGGAATGTCCTCAGGGTTAATCTCTTCCTCTGGGTAGTTAATCTGACCCCCGTCATCCTGGGCAGCGCGTCCACCGCCCATGTCGTCACGAGACGATGACTGACTGCCTCCCTCATAGTTTCCACCCCCGCCCTGGCCGCCTGGACCAAACTGGAAGGTATCGACGACGATTTCGGTGCGGTACTGCTTCTGTCCGTCTTTATCCCACGTGCGCGTCTGAAGGCGACCTTCGATATAAAGAGGGCGACCCTTCTTCATGTACTGACCGATAAGGTCGGCGGTGCGACCGAAGGCGACGACGTTGTGATACTCCGTCTGTTCTTTCTTCGCGCCGTCTCGGTCTTTGTAGACACGATTCGTTGCAATACTAAAATTCGCGACATTCTGTCCTGAAGGGAGTGCCTTCATTTCAGGGTCGCGCGTAAGATTCCCGTAGAGGGTAACTTTGTTGATATACATACCGTGATTTATTAGCTGTTCAAGCGAAGAAGGGCCTGGCCCCTCACGCTGCTCCTAGTATACCAAAAGCGAAAACCGCCCTCTGGGGCGGTTTTCGTAGGAGTCTTAGACGGCTGCCTCCTTGAGGGCGGCGTCGAGTTCTGCGTCAGACGCCTCCGGCTCGATCTCTTCGGCGACGCTCGCCTTGGCCATGAGCTCGTGCATCTCAGCGGAGTGCTGGGCCTCTTCCTTGGTAGTGCGGAGGTCGATAAAGCGGAACACGCGGCGCTCTTCCTGAATCATCTCCAGTACTGCTGCATGTGCCTTACCGTCAGCCTCGTAGGCTACCCATGCAAAGAAGCTTGCATCAAAATCACGGCGACCTGCGCTCTCTGAGCGAGAAATGGTGTAGGCGAGCTGAATCTTCTGAGGCTCACCCTCAGCAACCACCGTACCCTTAGCCGCAATAGCGCCACGGATAGCCTGGTAGGTCTTCTTTGCCTCCTCTGCTGGGAGGTCAGCGTCGATATGGAACCCGAGCTCGTACACACGCTGTTCAGCGTGGTCCGCGTCTACCGTCTCGGCGCCATCGCGCTCCTCAATATCCTTCTTAGCCATAGTGGGGCTAGCTTAGCATGGGGCCTTTAGCCCTGCAACGAGATACCGAAGACGCGTTCTGCGTTCCGGAGGAGGGTCTCTCGAACCATGCCCTCATCTTCCCCTCTGATACGTGCTATCGCCGATACGACGTCTATGGTTGCCAGCGGCGTATTCCGCTTTCCGCGATTTGGGGCTGGAGCGACATACGGCGCGTCGGTTTCCGCGAGCATGCTCTCAAGCGGTAGTGAACGAACCACTTCGTCATAATCGTTCGTGAACGTGAGAACGGCCGTGTACGAAACGGTAAAGCCAAGCGCCACTATACGCTTTGCGGTTGCTACGTCACCCACAAAAAAGTGAAAGTCACCCGAAAGCCCCCCTTCGGCTTCAATCATGTCGAGCGCATCCTCGTACGCATCCATAGACCCTTTTGAAGGACGCGCGTGAATGATGAGTGGCTTATCGGTGCTTTTTGCGAGCGCGAGGTGACGGGCAAACACGTCCTTTTGGCGTGCTTTCTCTGCCTCAGGATTCTCCGGACGAAAATAATCAAGACCACACTCCCCTATCGCCACCACCTTCGGGTCTGTAGCAAGCGCCGCATAGTACGCATCATCAAATCCTTCGCCTGGCTTGTCGTTTGGATGCAGGCCAATAGAGGCAAAAAGCGTAACGCCGTCAGCAGCCTTAACCGCAAGGCGTGACGTCGTACGGTCAGTACCAACGATAACGCCACCCACCGCAGCCTCACGCATCGAGGCCAGTACCGCGTCACGGTCCTCGTCATACGCGTCAAACTGCACGTGGCAGTGCGCATCAAAATACTTCATGTCGCTACCCTAGCATAAAAGCAGACCGCGCTTGGAGTTTCCTCCTTGCGCGGTCCTTCTTTTTATTTGAGCCCTGCGATGACCCGGTCGAGCGCGTGGCTCACGGGAGTAAGCCCGTGTGCGACGCGTCCGGCTGGATTCCGCATGACCTCGGCCTGCTGCGTGAGCGCATGGTCAATGGTGTGCCGCGAGAGAGCTGCGTCCCAGCGTTTTGGGAACGCAATCTCGTCCCGCCACCATTGGTTGAAGCGCACGCGTTGATTGACGCGTTCGCGCAGGCTGTAGTGTTCGTGGTGTGACATTTAAATCCCCTAAGGTTTAAAAATACCCACACCAATACCCGGAAATATATAAGCACTATTTGAAAGAAAAGTCAATATTTATCCCAACCGCGGGAAAAGATTCTCCGGCTTCTTGTTTTCCTTTACTGCAGCAATGATAGCGGCGGCAGTGGTTGGCATAAGAGGACCAAGGTGGACGGCCACCTTCGCCAGATGACGTACGAGCTTCTCGATGTCTGCCACCCCTTCAGCTCTGGTCTCTTCAACTTTCACTTTCTTGTACGGCTCCTTGGTCGTCATGTATTCATCCCCCTTCCCTATGTGCTCGAACACGAGGTCCATTGCCTCGTTGAACGCAAATGCCTGTAGCTTCGTATTAAACGCTTCTTCAACCGTGAGGTCAGCATCAGTAAGGACAACCGGTGCAGGAAGATTGTCTTCTGCGAGTTTCATCACGCGCGCAACAAGATTCCCGAGACCATTAACGAGATTTGCGGTGTACCACTCATCAAGACGCTCCCAAGTAACATCTGAGTCTTCAACCGGGTGCACGTGGCGAAGGAGCATGTAGCGCGTTGCATCGGTACCGTACTTCTTTACCAGCTCGTACGGACTAATAACATTGCCGAGTGATTTGCTCATGCGCTGCCCACCGGAATTAATAAAGCCGTGATAGAACACCTGGTCGGTATTCTTTATCCCTGCTGAGAAGAGCATCGCCTGCCACATGAGTGACTGGAAGCGTACTTGGTCTTTACCCGCCACCTGCACGACCTTTCCTTCATTCCAAAACGTCTGGAACCGTCCTTCTGCATCCTCGGGCCATCCGAGTACTGAGATGTAACTGGTGAGCGCATCAAACCAGACGTACATCACCTGACTGTCGTCGCCTGGTACAGGAACACCCCACGAAAGACGACGCTGTTCACGCGAAATACTGAAATCCTCCAATCCGTTTTTTACAAAATTAATAGCCTCTTCCCTTCTCCAGTCAGGGATGATGGATTGTTCGTTTGAAAGATAGGCGAGCAACTGCTTCTCATACTTTGAGTAGCGGAAGAAATAATTTTCTTCCGCAATTTCCTCAGGTGTGAGTGATGGGTGCAACACACATTTACCGTCTTCAAGTTCCTTCTCCGTTTTATACGCTTCACATCCCACACAATAGAGACCAGTGTAGGTTTTTTTATAGATGTCACCGGCCGCTTCGCAGCGCTTCCACATCTCCTGTGCAGCGACATAGTGCGCAGCGTCGGTCGTGCGCACATGACCATCGAGCTGGAGATGGAGCGCAGCTTCGAGCTTCGTTACTTCATTTGCGTAGTGGTCGACATACTCTTTCACTGGCTTCCCTTCCTTTTCTGCGGCCTGCAAGATTTTCTGGCCATGCTCATCGGTACCAAGGAAATAGAAAACATCATCACCTTTCGCACGCCAGGAGCGAGCGAGCGCATCAGCCTGGACGACCTCGAGCGCAAAGCCGATATGAGGGTCGGCGTTTACATACGGAAGCGTAGTGGTGAGATAGCGCTTCATCTACGCAGCAGGAGCACGACGCTTCTGAAGGTCGTTCACAAACTCCTGTACGCACGCTGCGATAGGCACGGAAAGCAAGACGCCAAGGAAGCCCGCGAGCTGACCACCAGCAATGAGGGCGATAATCACAAGGATTGGCGGAACACCCACAATCTTTTTAACCACCAATGGATAGATGAGGTGTGCCTGGAACTGATTCACGATGAGATAAATGGCCGCAACGATACCAACAAGCGTAAGGTCACCCGTCGTAAGCGCTACGACAATACCTGGTACTGCGGCAACAAATGATCCAAACACCGGTATGAGCTCCATGACCCCAGCAAAGATAGCGAGGAGAAGTGCGTACGGAACGCCAACGAGGGAAAGGAGAAGATAGAGGAGCACGGTAATGATGACCGAGAGCAATAGCTGACCTTGCATCCAAAGACCAATCTTCTTCTGGGAGCGCTTCCAGAGGTTCTGCACATACTCACGATGCTCGGCAGGCGTGATAAGACGAAGGAAGTCATCGACACCCGTCTCCTGCAAGGAGAAGTAAATAGAGATAACAATGGTGAGTAGGAAGTAGAAGACACCGCCGAAGAAAGAGGAAATGAAGCGGAAGACACCTGCACCCGTGTCAGCAAACGCCGTCTGAAGCGAAAGAATGTTGTCGAGGGTCGACGGTCCGACCCCTACACCCTGGAGAAGCGGCAGATTACCTACTTGATTTACGTATTGCGGCAGAATAGCGAGCGCGGCTACCGTTTCAGCGAGCAGTGGCGGTATAAAGGCCCAGACGAGCGCGATAAGCACGAGCAACACAAGCACATAGACTGAAACAACTGCGAGTGCACGAGGAAAGCGACGCTTGAGGAAGAACTCAACACCAGGCTCAACCGCTGAGGCAATAACCACCGCAGAGAGAAGGAGCAGTACCAAGGTCGAGAGCTGCCAGAGGGCCCAGGCAGCCGCAGCAACAACCAATACACGTACCATGGTGCCCGTTGAGATAGAGATTGAGTGGCCTTTATCCATACGGGGATACTAGCACAAACGCCGCAGAGCGGCGGTTATTCGAGCACTATGCCACGACGCCGCAAATCTTCCTCAGATTCAAACTCAAGATAATTCTGCGTCAGCTCCTCACCTACCTTAATGTCGCGTGCAGCAATAAGACGAGTCTCTTTAGACTCGGTATCTTGGGTAATCGTGGCGTTAGTCGCGTGATTTATAAAGTGAGTCACGTCAAAATCGACATGCCAGCGGTTGGTCGCTGTATCAAAGAACCCCCACCACTGCACTTCTTTCTGTTCGTTTTCCGAGAGCGAATCAAACTCTTCTTGCGTTAGATTTACATCAAGAAGCGGACTTGGCGTATACAGGAGTGTTCCCTTAGAGAGGTCGGTCGTAGCGAACACGCCTACTCCATGGATTGGAGAAGCATTAAGTGCATACGGAATGTGCATCATGCGCTAGCGAAGGAGCGTTGAGAGCTCAGCGATAACAATACGCTGCTGCTCACCGGTGTCGCGGTCACGGACCGTGACCGTGTCGAGAAGGTCAGGATTCTCGCCAAGGGTGTCGAAGTCGATAGTGATGCAGTGCGGCGTACCGATTTCGTCCTGACGACGGTACCGTTTACCGACGTTACCGTTGTCATCAAATGCAACCGTAATACCTGCAGCCTTGAGTGCGGCGTATACCTCGCGTGCCTTCGCAACGAGTTCTGGCTTGTTCTTCAAGAGCGGGAATACTGCTGCACGTATTGGTGCGATTGCTGGCGGCAACTTGAGGAACACACGCTTGTCCTCCCCTTCTCCGTCTTCGGCGTATGCAGAACAAAGGATAGCGAGAATAAGGCGGTCAAGACCAAACGTTGGTTCAATAACGTGCGGGATGAACTTATCGCCCGTTGCTTCATCAAAGTAATGGAGTGAGGTACCTGAGTATTCAGAGTGGCGTGAAAGGTCGTAGTCGGTGCGGTATGCAAGACCGAGAAGCTCCTTCTGACCAAACGGGAAATCAAACTCAATATCGACACTGCGCTTTGAGTAGTGGGCGCGGTCTTCAGCAGGCACATCAATCTTATGAAGCTTCCCTGCATCGACCCCTACCGCCTTAAGGAAGCGCATCTGTGCGTCATGCCACTCATCAAAAGAAGCGTCTATCGCCTTCTCGTCGCGTGGGTCAACAAAGTATTCAATTTCCATCTGCTCAAACTCACGAACACGGAACGTGAAGTCACGTGGCGCAATCTCGTTACGAAACGCCTTACCAATCTGCGCCATACCAAACGGCATCTTTGGATGGAAGCTGTCGAGAATGTTTTTGAAATTCACGAACATACCGCCGGCCGTTTCCGGACGAAGGTATACGAGCGCGCTCTCGCTCTCTGATGCACCTGCCTGGGTGCGGAACATCATGTTGAACTGACGAGACTCGCCAAGGGTTCCCTTCTTCTTGCAGGACGGACACGTCGAAAGATCTTCGACATGGTCAGTACGGAAGCGGTTCTTACAAGCAGAGCACTCAACCATAGGGTCGTTAAAACCAGAGACATGGCCGGACGCTTCCCATGCCTTTGGATTCATGAGAATCGCTGCGTCGACGCCGTACATGTTTTCCGGGTCTTCGACAAAGGTGCGCCACCAAAGACGCTTCACCTTATCCTTCAGTGCAACACCAAGTGGACCGTAGTCATAGGTACCCGCAAGGCCACCGTAGATATCGGAGCCGGGATAAATAAAGCCGCGTCGCTTTGCGAGCGAGACAATATCTTCAAGCGTTGGTATGTCGTGTGTCATGGAGTGACGGTCCCCTTTCCGGACGAATACGCCGGGTCCTCACTTATCGCAGTGTCGACCGAGGGAGCAGTGTCTTGCACATCCTCCTGCACAAATCGGTCGAACCCGGTAAGTACGGCACCAGAGACCAGTACGGGAGTTGTACCTTGCTGCGACGCACTCGGCAAGAGCGCGACCTGGAAGGCAGCTGCTTTTGAGCCGGCTGGCGCAAGGTCGCCTACCGTCCACGTGACCTCACGAGTCGATTCGTTGTAGGTAATGCCGGCATCACTTTTGCCGGTAAAGCGAACATAGGACGGGAGCGTCATTTTTGCAGCCGTGCGTGCGACTGAGTTCACGGTATTAGCAGCAGAGAGACGAATGGTATAGGTGCTCTCGGTTTCAGCACGTGGCGGCCAGGGTCCCGTGTTTTCGTACGGGCCAACCGTACGTACCGCATCCATTTCAAAGGAGACGTCAGTCGCCACCTTAAGCGTACGTACCAAAGTTGAGTTCACACTCTCAGCTACATTGTTCTCACCGATACGACGCCCTGCGACGGAGATGGTAAGCGTAATAGTTGGGTTACGGAGCGCACGTAATGCGTCAGCGTCTTTCACCATAAATGAGAACGTGCCGTTTCCGGTGTCGCCCGGATTAAGAAGGTCGAGGCCTTGGGTGGTATCGCGGTCATAGCGAATCGTTTTGTCCGCAGAACGATAGAACCCGTTGGTGGCTACTATCGTACCGGTATCAAGCGCCTCACCGGAGAGCGCGATAGAAATGGCACCGTCACGAATGGCTGACGAGAGCGCATTCGTCCATCGCACGGAGCCTGAGACTTGCTCGCCACCCTCAACAACTACCTCTTGCTCGTTACTACCATTTAACGAGAGATTGACGGCAAAGAACGGTTTTACGACCGTAACCGGTGCATCTTTTTCGGTGTACGGCGTTGCTATCTCGCGTGAACTCTCGGAGCGAAGTGCGCCACTCTCAAATCGAAATACGCGCTCATCACCATCTTGTCCTAAAAGTGTACCCGTCACCCGTATCTCTCGTTCTTCGCCTTCCTGTAGCGTCCCCAGCACAAAAAGATTTCCCTGTATGGCTTCAGGTGTCGTGCTCTGCGGCACAAATCCTTGGGGATACGTAGCACGCACGGCCACATTCTCGAGCGGCGCCGACGCATTAGAACGAACGAGCACGGTGAGTGTCATAGATTGCCCTGAGATGACTTCGGAAAGTGTAGTGATTGAAAGTCCCACCGGAGAAGTTGAAATCGTAAACGCATACGTATCCTTCTTCACAAACACCGCGTTTGAGTTGCTCGTCCGGTATTCAACGGTAATAGGAATGCTCACGTTCTGATTTTCCGTACCAAAGAATGTAGCGCGCACCGTCCTGCGTACCGTTTCTCCGGGGGCGATATCACCGAGTGATTCAGTGTGCTGCGCGAGTGCTACCGACGTGTCCCCTGCTTCGGTGGTGCCGTCCGGAAACATGAGCGTCATGCTCACGTCGGTAATCGCCACAGGATTATCGTTTTTAATGGTGACCAAGAGCGACACCGCTTCAGCACCTGCAACCGTTGTTGGACCTTCAACCGCAATCGCGACACGGTCGGCAGACACGGAACGACCCCCAAGATAGAGCGTTACGGCAGAGATAATGCCCGCGATGATAAACACTCCGACCGCAATCCCGAGAAAGAGTGCGGGTCCAGAAATTTTGCGCGGCGCGGCAGGCACCGGCTGCGGCACACTCCAGCGTTCAGGAGCGCCAGGCTGCACGGAAGACAATCCGGCTTCAGGCGTACGTGATACCGCCTTATTTCCGTACAGCTTTCTGCGCAGCCGCTCAAGCGGGTCTTCTTCAGTACCAGGCATGCTGTGCGTAGTATACCGCGCAGCTACAATCCTGATGCTTCAATACCACGATTCACGCGAAGAATAATGTTCTTTCTATCCGCGATAACTGCTGTGAGCGTCTCCTCGTCATACTCTCCTTCCGTGCCTGGCATGGTGCCTGCATCAAATCCGAGCGCACGCAGAATACGAAGTGCCGCAAGCGTCTCTGCTGCATCTGCATGTGTTTCATCAAGCGTCGGCAGTACTTCAAGAAATCCTTTGAGTATGAAATAAGGTGCCGCATCTGATGATTCGCCGCGCATGAGGCGAAGCATGAGAAGTGCGAGTCGTCCGGCACGCTGACGCGCAGCTGGCGCGAGCACTGTCGCCCAGTTCTTATCAAGGTTCGCTCCCGGCAATCGCCATCCGTCTTTCCCGCGCACAAATATCATGTCGCTCTCCGCAAGCGTCTGGAGTGCAGGAGCGAGCTTTGCGCCCGGCTTTTTAACGCCCTGAGCGCGCGCTTTCACTAATCCAAATTCTGGCGTGAGAATTGAAACGAGCGCGCTTGCTTCCGCAAGCGTAGTGCGTGCGAGAACAATACCGGGAGTGCCGTACCGAGGTCTCACACCTTAGTAACAGAGAACGCAACCGTACCGCTCGAGAGTTCGACCGAGTACGGACCACTTCCCCACGCTACGGTCACCGTATCTTTTGGTGAGAGATTTAGTTGCTTACGCGCATCGGCAACTGCACGTGCTTTCTCACGTTCATCACCAGCAGCGATAAGTTCTGGCGTAAGTGCCGTATCAAGTGAGAGTTCTGCTGCATTCTCACGTATCTCTCGTACATTTACCTCGTCAGCGAGTATCGCTGAGAGTTCAGCGAAAAGCGTGCCAGGGACAGAGAGCGACGCGAGTGGTTGGCGTACTTTCACATTCGCTTTCTGCCGAAGCATGAGTGCTTCGGACGCAAGCGTGCGCGTGCGCTGCATGTCAGCGACCAGTGTGCTCTTTTTCGCAAAGAGTGACTCGAGCCAGGATGCCTTCTGTGCGTCTGGCCACGATGCTAAGTGCACACTTTCTGGGTCACTATCCGTGCGTGTTGCGCGGTAGAGCTCGTCAGCAAGAAACGGCATGACAGGTGCCATAACGGTTGCAGTGGTACGCAGTACGTAGCGCATGGTCGCAAGCGCCTCTGCAGTGTCATTCCCTTCTTCCTTAAACCGGTCACGTGAACGACGCAGATACCACGTCGACACATCATCAATAAAGAGTGAGAGTGGACGTGTCGCACTATCAAGCTGATAGCGTTCATAGCCGTTTGTCGTCTCGTGTACCAACTCATTAAGGCGCGCAAGCAACCAGCGGTCGAGGATATTCTGGCTCTTATCTGACGGCGCCGTATCGTTTTCATAGAGCTGATAGAACGCGAGGACGTTCATCATGCGTCCGACGTTCTTCTTCGCTACTTCGTCGACACCCGCTTCTGAAAACGCGAGGTTCTCTGCCTGTACGACCGGTGATGAGAGGAGGTAGAAGCGGAGCGCGTCAGCACCGTATCGCTCTACTACCTGCATCGGGTCTGGGTAGTTATTGAGCTTCTTAGACATCTTGCGACCGTCTTCTGCGAGCACGATGCCGTTCACGATGACGTTCTGGAACGCGCTCTTACCAAAGAGACCGCCTGCCAATACATGCAGGTAGTAGAACCAGGCGCGCGTCTGGTCGAGACCTTCCGCAATGAACTGTGCAGGAAACACCGCATCAAATTCTTTTTTGTTCTCAAACGGGTAGTGACGCGAGCCATACGGCATAGACCCGGAGTCAAACCAGGTATCAAGAACATCAGGAATGCGGTGCATCACGCCTCCACAGGAACAGGAGACCGTCACCTCATCAACGATGTGCTTATGGAGGTCATCTATCTTCGTTCCACTCGCTTCTTCAAGTTCAGCAGCGCTACCAAATACTCTCTGCGCTTTACACTGCTCACACACCCAGAGTGGAATCACGCTTGCCCAGAAACGCTGACGGGAGATAGACCAGTCACGTGCGCCTTCGAGCCATTTACCAAAGCGACCTTCCTTTATATGTGCGGGTGACCAATTAACTTTCTTCGCGTTCTCAAGAAGATTGTTCTTAATCTTTGTGACTGATACAAACCACGACGACGTAGCATAGTTAAGAAGCGGCGTATCGCAACGCCAACAATGCGGATACGAGTGCGTGATGTTTTCTTTAGCAAAGAATAAGCCGTGGTCCTGCAGATACTTAAGTACGGCAATATCGGTGCCAAGACGCTCGCGGTCATCATCTGAACGCGGCTTCACTTCAAGACCCGCGAAGTCACGTACTTCAGGCTTCATCGTGCCGTCGAACGCAACATGCTGCACAAACGGAAGATTCTCTTTCTTCAAGAGCTCCCAGTCATCCGCGCCAAAGGCTGGTGCTTCATGCGCGATACCCGTACCACTATCGTCCGTGATGAAATCAGCTGCATATACCTTCCAGCCGTTCTCACGGTTTTTGAGCGTAGCGTCGGATGCGTAGTAATCAAAGAGTGGTTCATATGAAAGACCGACGAGCTCACTTCCCCTCCAGGTCTTTGTTGGCGTATCGACTCCTACCGCTGCTTCGCGGCTTACAGCCACAATCACCTGTGCTCCCTCCTTTTCGTAGAGACCGTACGTAATATCGTTTCCGACGGCGAGTGCGACATTGCCCGGCAACGTCCACGGCGTGGTTGTCCACGCGAGCATGAAGACATCACCCGACACACCGAGCGTGTCGGCATTCGTTAGCTTGAACTTCACCGTAACTGCAATATCTTTTACGTCTTTGTACCCTTCCGACACTTCTGCTTGCGAAAGCGTCGTCTCGCAGCGCGTACAAATGTGCATCGAGCGGTAGTCCTCGTACACAAGTCCTTTATCAAACAACTGCTTAAACACCCACCACACACTTTCCATAAACGACTTGTCCATGGTGCGGTACGGGTGCTGCATGTCGACGAAGCGTCCGATGCGAGGAATCACCTTCTCCCACTCGGCAGCGTACGCCATGACCTGTTCTCGACATCGCTCGTTAAATTTTGCGATGCCGTACTCCTTAATGTCCTTCTTGTGCTTAAACCCTAATTCCTTCTCAACGATGTTCTCAATCGGAAGACCGTGACAGTCCCAACCCCAGATGCGCGGTACGCGGTACCCACGCATCGTGAAGTAACGCGGAATCGCATCCTTTTGAACGGACGCAACGATGTGTCCGTAGTGTGGAAGACCGGTCGCAAATGGTGGACCGTCATAAAAGACGTAGTCGCCTTTGGGCGCTGGTTTTTCGAGCGTCTTTTGAAAAATCTTCTGTTCCTGCCACCACGCGAGCGTCGCTTCCTCGCGCGTAGCATGCTCAGATTTCTGCCCGTTTTCAGCCATTTCCCTATCCTATAGGCGGCTCAGAGAAAAGGAAACAGGCCCGCACGTGCGTGCGGGCCTGTCCTCAGAAGAACAGCAGAGCCAACAGCTGTTTCAGGTACGCTTCTTGTTGCGTACGTTCACGCTCAACCCGCTCATAGCCATACACAGTGGCATCGAGATGTTCGCGGGAAAACGGTAGAAAGATTGGCTCAGGATTCTTACTGAGGGTTGGTTCCTCTACTGGTCGGTCAGCACCGTCCATGGGTCACCTCCTCAAGAGCGGATATGCTCCGTACAGAGGAGCCTAGCACATTACATTTTTTCTGGAGCGGGTATCCCAAGTAGCGCGAGCCCGTTCTCCATAGTCGTTGCAAATGCTTTTGCGACACGCTGTTTGTACGCTTCTTCAGGGCTGCCTAGCACCTGCTCACTCGCATAAAACGAATTCCATGATGCAGCGAGTTCTGTGAGGTACTGCGCAATGTGGTGCGGCGCTTTCTCTCTTGCCGCGCGCGCCGTTACTTCAGGGAAACGAATGATGAGTCGCTCAATCGGGTATGGCAGTGCTGGTTCTTCGCTCCCACCCTTCCCTTCTCCATACGCGAGGATTTTGCGCGCACGTACAAGTGCGTACTGGAGGTATGGACCTGAATCACCTTCAAGAGAGAGGGACTGTTCTGCGTCATAGATGATGTCGCCACCTGATGCTTGGCGCAAAATCATGTACTTCACCGCTGCGATACCTACCTGCTCTGCAATTACTGGGTCATCATTTCTCTCTGCCGCTTTATCAAAAAGTTCTTGTAAGAGTGCGACCGCCGTCACCGTGTTACCTTCGCGACTCGACATCTTTCCGGTGGTAAGACGCATGAAGCCATGCGGTATGTGATGCGTCTTCGCACCCACTAGCGGCGCAATGTCTTCGAGCGCCGCTTTTACCACATTAAAGTGCCCTACCTGCTCAGCTGCAGTAAGGATGTACGACTCGTCCGATGGAATGCGCTCTTCCTTATAAAACGCGAGGCCGAGCTCTTTTGCTTCGTAGGTTGGCGTTCCTTTTGACGTAAGGAATACGAGCGTATGGAGTCCCTTCTTCTCTCCTTTATAGATAACCGCACCGTCACTCTCTTCAAACACGCCACGCAGAAGTCCGTCTTTCACTATCTCGGTACCAATAGGAGCGGTGTCACTTTCAAAAAAGAAGTAATCGAATTTCGTACCGAGTTTTGCGTAGAGTGCACGAAATGCTTCAAGACATACCTCGCGACACTTACCCCACAAATCCATGAGTGCCGAATCTTCCGCTTTGTAGATAGCGACATTGAGTGCATCGATTTCTGCCTTTGCCTCTTCGTCTTCTGCGTACGCACGGCTGCCACGCGCATACGCTGCATCCACTTCGCTCGCGCTCGCTACATCGGTGACCCCATCCTTCCGTAGTGCCCAGAGCGCTTTCGCAACATGCGGACCAACATCCCCGCCATACGAATCACGAGTGACCGTTGCTCCCGACCCTTCAATAACACGCGAGACTGCTTCACCAATAATCGTCGACATGAGATGACCGATGTGCATCTCCTTAAACGGATTCGGGCAGGAATACTCAACGATAATGCGCTTACCGTCATTCACGGTTCCCTTCCCCCACGTCGTTCCTTCTTCCGCAGCACGCGCTATCTCTGCACGTACTGTTTCGGGTGAGAGTGTGATGTTAATGAACCCGGGTCCGGCAACAGATACATCTGAGACTACGTCACCGAGCGCGTTCTGTATTGCTGGCGCAAGCTCCTCAGCAAGTGCCTTTGGGTTTTTACCGAGCGCTTTTGCAGCAGCGAGGGCTGCATTCGTTGCATAGTCACCATGTGAGGCGTCCGCAGGACGCTCCACTGCAAATACAGCATCCGCACCTGCCGCAGCAAGCGCTTTCCGTACGGCATCTCGTATCTGCTCTTCCATGCAAAGGAGTGTAGCAAATAGCATCAGGACGTGCTGTTACTAAAGACAAAACGCCCGGACCTTGGTCCGGGCGTCTGTGCACTGCCGTATCCACCACCGCTTGATTGCGTTACTTTTGCAATGCAGCAAGATCTGCGCGAGCCCTCGTAAGCAAATCGCTCACTCCCGCGAGTTCACGTGCTTGCTTTTCGAGGTTTCTGATTTCACCCTGTTTCTCGGCGATTTTCTCCTCCTTGGTACGAAGCTCCTTCAGAATATCGACACACAGGGCGACACATTCGTCGCAAACAGCCGTCGCCGACGGACCGGCAATAAGGTGCTTGACTTCTTTTTGCGATTTTCCGCAGAAAGAACAGTGCAGCAGCGTTTCTTTATCGGCCATTTCAAGCTCCTCTCACGGCACACTGTGTGCCAGACCCGCACTATACGTTCTATCGAACTTTACACAAACACCTCTGGAACCGGATGCGCCTCAGCTATTTTTGCTATCTCTGCCTTGGTCGCCGCGACCGTTGTGTCATCACGTTTGCGCATGACTTCAATCATGAGCTCTGCGACACGGGCACATTCTGCTTCCTTGAAGCCGCGCGTGGTAATAGCTGGCGTGCCGAAGCGAATACCCGATGGGTCCATTGGCTTACGCGTGTCGTCGGCAATGGAATTCTTGTTGAGGGTGATACCCGCTTCGTCGAGCAACTTCTCCGCATCACCGCCAGAGATTTCGTAGGACGACCATACATCCGCGAGAATGAGGTGATTTGAGGTGCCGCCGGTGATAAGACGTGCACCGTCCTTGTTGAATACGTCCGCCATAGCCGCAGCATTTTTCACGACCTGAGCAGCATAGGTCTGAAATGACGGCTGCAGCGCCTCGCCAAAACAGACGGCCTTTGCGGCAATCATGTGCATCAATGGGCCACCCTGCAGACCTGGGAAGACTGACTTATCAATCTTTTTTGCAATCTCTTCACTCTCACGCGTAAGAATCATGCCGCCGCGCGGACCACGAAGCGTCTTGTGCGTGGTGGTCGTCATGACATCAAATCCATAATCAAACGGATTCTTTACCGCCTTACCGGCAATGAGTCCCGCGATGTGCGCCACATCCATTACTGCAATCGCGCCGACTTCGCGTGCGATGTCGACAAACTTTGCGTAGTCGAGTTCACGTGGGTATGCAGAGTATCCGGCAAGAAGAATCTTTGGCTTGTGCTCTTTAGCGACCGCACGCATTTCGTCGTAATCGATTTCACCCGTATCGACATCCTTCATCTTGTAGCGGATGAAGTTGAAGATTTTAGTGAGGTAGGTGACGGGATGTCCGTGCGTGAGGTGACCACCGTGTGAGAGGTCCATACCCATAACCGTGTCGCCTGGCTCAAGGAGGGCGAAGTACATACCGATGTTTGCTGGTGCACCTGCGTGTGGCTGTACGTTTGCAAACTGCGCACCGAATAATTCCTTCGCGCGGTCACGTGCGAGGTCTTCAACGACATCAGTGTATGTCTGGCCACCGTAGTAGCGCTTACCTGGGTACCCTTCTGAGTATTTGTTCGTGAGCACGCTGCCCATTGCTTCGCGCACCGCAAGCGATACGTAGTTTTCAGACGGAATGAGCTCAAGCCCCGTGCGCTCGCGTCCTTCCTCCCCTTCTATTGCGTCGTATACCTCTTTATCCTGCTTTTTGATGTGGTCGTACATAGGCCTCCTTCGTTACGTAAATAAATCTTTTCAATGGGAGGCGCGCTATACCATGGAGAAACTATAGCAATCCGCTCACTACCTTATACACATCCTCGTGAATGACCTCAGGGGTACGAAGTACCTCGCCCTCAACGCACTCAACCGCATGCCAGTTTGGCTCATGGGAGAGATGCTCAGCCGATTCCATAGAGCGCTCGAGGTACATACGGTCCTTCTCGACGACATCCTGCGCTTCTCCTTCGAGCGCCTTATTCTTTGCCTCACGTTCCTTGGCAAGAAGTGACAACGACACCTCAACAGGGACGCGCAGGTACACGACCGCATCAGGCCGTGGCACGCCAAGTACCTCATGCTCCATGTTTCCTATCCAATCGAGAAACGCTTCGCGGCGGCTTGCATCGACTATCTTTCCGCCTTGGTGAATCTGATTCGATGACGCAAAACGGTCAGCGACAACTACCTTCCCTTCCTCAAGCCAGGTACGAATTTGTGGGGAGGCCTCAAAACGGTCGAGTGCGTAAAGGGTCGAGGCAATCTTTGGGTCGAGGTGAAGGAAGTCCCCGTGCTTTCCCGCAAGACACTCACCCAAAAATTCACCAAACATCGGTGCGTCGTAGCGTGGGAAATCGATACGCTCTACCGCATGTCCTTCCTTCTCAAGACGCTCGGCAAGCAACCGTGCCTGGGTTGCTTTCCCGGAACCGTCGATGCCGTCGATGACGACCAATATGCCCTTTTGCATGGCGGCAAGTATACTAGGCGCCATGGAAAAGGCATACCTCGAACTTCTCAAGAAAGTCATGGATGAAGGCGTCGACCGCGACGACCGCACCGGAACGGGCACGCGCGCGCTCTTTGGACAGACGATGCGATTCAATATGGCAGACGGCTTCCCTGCCCTCACCACAAAGAAGCTTGCGTGGAAGGCGGTGAAGAGCGAACTCTTATGGTTTCTTGAAGGCACCGGTGACGAGAACCGTCTTAAGGAGTTAAACGCGAGTGAGAAAACCATATGGAGTGCGAACGCAGACGCGCCCTACTGGAAAGACAAGGCGAAATTCCCTGGCGACCTCGGCCGTGTATACGGTGTGCAGTGGCGCCATTGGATGCGTCCTGACGGCACCGAAGTCGACCAGATAGCGAATCTCATCAAAGAAATTAAAGAGAACCCAACCAGTCGTCGCCTCATCGTTACTGCCTGGAATCCTGGAGAGCTCGACCTTATGGCACTCCCGCCGTGCCATATGTTCATGCAATTCTTTGTCGCTGACGGAAAGCTCTCCCTCTTTATGCATCAGCGCAGCTGCGACATGTTCCTTGGCGTGCCGTTCAACATCGCTTCCTATTCCCTCTTCCTCCATATGGTCGCGCAGGTCACCGGTCTTAAGGCACATGAGTTTGTGCATTCGCTTGGTGACACCCACATCTATAAGAATCACTTCGACGCGGTGAACGAACAGCTCGGACGCGACGCATTTCCTCCGCCAACGCTCAAACTGAATCCCGAGGTAAAAGATATCAACGGCTTCACCATGGAGGACATAGAGCTCGAGGGGTATGAGAGCCACCCTACGATAAAGGCGCCGATGGCCGTATAATCGAGCTCATTATGGCACTTTCCGACAAACGCATTCAGGAAGAAATGAAGAAGGGCGACATTATTATTTCCCCGTTCGACCGCGGTCACCTCGCTACGTCCTCATACGACGTCACGCTCGGTGAATACTTTTTCCGAGAGCAGCCACCTAAGTACAACCACGCGCTCTATAACATTTGGGATAAAGCACACATTGAACACGTATGGGGCGCTGACAAGGTAGAGCGTGCTGTTCCTGCGGCGGAAGCATTCAAGAAATACAACTTTGATTGGAAGGGTGGCATCCGCCCCGACGACAAAGTCATCGTCCTTCGTCCCGGAGAAACCATTCTTGCGCACACGCAGGAATTCATCGGTGGCAAGAATCACATCACGACTATGATGAAGGCACGCAGCTCACTCGGCCGCTCATTCATCGAAGTATGTAAGTGTGCAGGATGGGGTGACGTCGGCTACATCAATCGCTGGACCATGGAGATTACGAACAACTCCAAAAACTACATCATTCCCCTTGTGGTTGGTCGTCGCATCGCACAGCTCGTCTTCTTTGAGACTGGTGTCATCGAGGGTGCTGATTATGCCGCAAGCGGTAAGTACTCGAGCTCAACGGACGTAAAGAAGCTCGCTCGTGAGTGGAAACCGGAGATGATGCTCCCTCGCCTTTGGACGGACAAGGATACGAAAAAGAAACATCCGTGGCACAAGAAAACGAAATAACCACGATACTGGCGCCGTATGGCGCCTTTATCACATACGTTCCGCTCAAAGCAGAAGTTCCCTTTCGTGACTATGTGACTCTTCCCGAGGGAGCGACGACATATGAGATTGCGCCACGCGCATCACTCGACCCCATTGCAGAAGCGAAGCGAGCACAAGACGCTATGGGAGATATACCTACTGTTATTTTCGTACCTGGCCGTTCGTTCGACGCATTAGGTACCCGGCACGGAAGAGGTGGTGGATGGTATGACCGTTTTCTTGCAGAAGTGCCGAAGCAATGGTTTCGGGTTGGTTTTTGCTATGAGACGCAGTTTTCAGAGATGCCGTTAGTGCGCGAATCCTGGGACCAACCTATGGATACGGTGGCAGTCGTAAGTCCGTCCGGCGTGCGTGTATACAAGTCGACACGTATAGTAGGTACATGAAGTTCAAGCTCGTATACACAGTTCCCGTCGCTGATGCGGAACGAGTCCGGCAGGCGGTGGGCGAAGCTGGCGCCGGCAAATCCGATAAATACTCGTTCGCTAGCTTTAGCTCACGCGGCATCGGACGCTTCACTCCCCTTCCCGGAGCAGACCCTGCCATTGGCGAGGTTGGGAAAAGCGAAGAGGTAGAAGAAGAGCGCGTTGAGTGCCAAGTGGAAGAGCAATATGTACGCGCTGTTCTTGATGCTTTGAAAGCGGTGCATCCCTACGAGGACATCGCATATGATATCTTTCCTCTCTACGAACTATGAGCCGCATCTCTGCTATCGCTGCTATTGGTAAGCGCACGCGCGTCCTGGGTAAAGACAATGACCTCGTCTGGGATATTCCCGCTGATCTCGAACGCTTCCGAAACGTAACGCGCGAACATCCAATCATCATGGGTCGTCTCACCTGGGAATCTCTCCCTGCAGAACGTCGCCCCTTACCAAAGCGCACCAACATCGTGGTCTCACGCAACGCTGACTATGATGCGCCAGGAGCTACAGTCGTTACCTCAGTAGAGGCAGCTATTGAAGAAGCAAAGAACGCTCCAGGAGCGGATGAGATTTTTATCATAGGCGGAAGCGGTATCTTTGCCGCCGCACTTCCTTACATCGACCGCCTCATGCTTACTCTCGTCGACGATGACAGCGATGGCGATGTGCACTTTCCTGAATATCCCGAGTTCACGAAGATGGTCGAGCAGGAGTTGCATCCGGAACATAATCCACCGTACGAATACGTGACGCTAGAGAGATAAAGAAAAAGCCCCGCAGTGCGGGGCTTTTTCTTTAGGTCGGTTTATTTAACCTGGATACCCATCGAACGAGCAGTACCTTCGATGATGCGGTCTGCCGCTTCAGGAGACGCTGCGTTGAGGTCTGGCATCTTCTGCTCAGAAATCTCACGGACCTGAGCCTTGGTGATGGTGCCGCCTGACTTGCTGCCTGGCTTCTGAGAACCCTTGTCGATACCCATCTTCTTCAAGATAAGGCGAGACGCTGGAGGGGTCTTGAGGACGAAGGTAAACGTACGGTCCTCGTAGACCGACATGTCGACTGGGATGATGTCTCCCATCTTGTCGCGGGTCTGCTCGTTGAACTTGTTGACGAAGTCAGCAATGTTAACGCCAGCAGGACCAAGTACGGTACCAACAGGAGGCGCAGGGGTAGCCTTACCTGCGGCAATCTGGAGCTTAATTTTCTTTACGACTTTTGGCATATATCTGTGCTTAGGAATCTATCTTAGAGCTTGCGTATCTGCAAGAAATCAAGCTCAACCGGGGTCTCACGGCCGAACATGGCGACCATAACCTTAACCTTTCCACGGTCCTCGTCGATTTCACCCACCTTACCCTCAAGGTCTTTAAACGGACCGTCGTTAATGACGACGGGGTCATCCTTCTGAAGGTCGATACGGTGCTTAGGTGCTTCCGCATCCATACGCTTCATAAGAGTGTTCACTTCTGCCTCTTCCATAGGAACAGGGGTGGTGCCAGAACCGACAAAGCCGGTAACGCGAGGGGTGTTACGAACGACAAACCACGAATCCTCATCAACAATCATCTTCACGAGAATGTAGCCAGGGTAGATTTTCTCTTCCTCAACCACACGCTTCCCTGCCTTCACGCGCACCTTCTTCTCAGTCGGTACCACGACTTCAAAGATTTTGTGCTGCATACCAAGGCTTTCAATGCGCTGCTTCAAGTTACGCTCAACAGCGTTCTCGTAGCCTGCGTAGGTATGAATGGTGTACCAGCGTGGTTCGCTGTTTGCAGCATTCTCGTCAAACTGAGGGGCGGTGCGAGTGTCCATATTAGCGGCCTGAGATGAGTACATTCACGAGCGAGGTCAGACCGTAGTCGGAAAGACCGATGAAGAGTGCAGCGATTGCAGACATGACGATAATCAAACCCGTATGAATAAGGGCCTGACGTGGCTTTGGCCACACGACATGCGCGAGCTCGCCGCGAACGTTCTTGAGATAGCTGATGAAGGATTTCATGCGTCGGGTATTTTAAAACGCCCCTCGGGGCGCTTATGCCGACAAGTATACCAGGAGACTAGCATACGTCAATTAACGAAAAAGCCCCGTATCTACGGGGCTTTTTCGTTCACGAAAGACTCTTAGTGAATCTCGTAAGTGATAGACACAGTCACACTCGTCTCCTGCTCCCCCGTTGGGAGTGCTGGAGCAGACTGTGCAACCGCTACGTCCATGGCCTTACCCTCGCCGCCATAGCCGTAGTACGGCATGTAGCCTGGGTTCTCGTAGTACGAGACGACGCTACCAAGAGAGACACCGAGCTCCTTCGCAAGCGTCTTCGCCTTGGCCTTTGCCTCAGCAATAGCTTCCTCACGGGCAACACTCTTGATGTCCTCATCCTCGTCGACGGTGAAGTTCGGTCCGGAGATGTTCTGTACGTTAAGGCTACCAAGTGCCTGGAGTACATCTCCCGCCTTCCCCGTATCCCGAACCTTCACTTCGACGGTCTGAGATACTTCGTAGCCGATAATCTTCGGGCTGCGCATTTCTGGGCAGTAGCCGCTCGCACAGTACACGTTCTCGTACTTTGGATAGACGTTGTACGAAATAGTCTTTACGTCAGTTTCCTCGATACCAAGACCAGAGACTGCCGCAAGTGCAGCGTCCGTCTTAGCGGTTGCCTTACCCTGTGCATCAGCAACCGTCGTTGCCTCTTCAGTAATAGAGAACGAGACGGTCGCGAGATTTGGAATCGCGGTACCGGTACCCGTACCTTCAACCGTAATGGTCTTGGTCGGATAAAATTCGGAACGGCCGACGTTCATCCACGCACTCACAGCGAGTGCGAGAAGGAACAAAGCAAGCACGCCAAGCGCCGCAGCGGCCGCATAACGGACCGGCTTCGTGGCTCGGAGGAACATCTCTACGGATGATTCATTCATGGATTATTGGTTAGTAGGGACACTTTATCACGACGCCTCTGGGGGCCTTTTGGTGACAAGAAAATAAGCGGCAAGAATGGTTGCTACAGCTCCGGAGAGCGCTAGACCTATACCTCCTGCCAGGATGCGGATAATCTCAGACGCAAACGTCTCTCTGTTTGCGATAAAGGCGAACGACGAACCAGAATCAGCAAAAAGCAGTAACAGCGGGAGAGCCGCGCCCGCATATGCAAGCGGCAGTGTATTTACAACTGCTCCAAGATGTTCCCTTCCCACTTTCATCGCGCGTGCAAAAACCTCACGTCGTGAGAGTGCAGGATTGGCATGCGTTATCTCCCCAACCGTATGTACCTGCGACACACTAATGTCGTTTAGTACTCCAACGATACCAATAAGAATACTTCCAAGGAGAAGAGCTTCAAGATCTAAGGTTCCGCCCGTCTCAAAATTAAGGAACACTGCCTCATCAGATACAAAACCAGAGAGGTGCGCCGCAGCCACTGCAGCTTCAGCAATTAGTGCGGCAAGCAGAAGCGCTGCAAAGCTGCCAAGAAGAGCTACGAATGTGGGTTTATTACACCCATGGGTGACAAACATTGAAAACACGAGTATGAGGACTGCAAATCCTATACAGGTAAGAACGGGAGGGGCTCCTGAAAGAAGTACTGGAAGTAGTCCTACGAGGATAATAACGAAACTTCCCGCTAACGATATGATGGCACGCACCCCAGCCATACCGCCCGCTATAACTGTAGCGAGGACGAATATGACGGTGAGCGCAAGGAGAGGAACGCTTCGGTCTGGCTCTCCCACTGCCCATACATCCGACCCATCTTCAGCAAAAAGGTGGTGTAGGTAAAACTGTTCTCCTTCTTGGAGTTGGTAGGGTGAATCGTTTGTAACTGAAACAATCTGTCCTTCACGTACCCCATCAAGTATTTTGACGGACAGTGCTTGATACTTTGCATCAAGACTTGTTGCCGGCACTGCATACTCACCTTCAAGCAGCACATCGAGTACGACTGCTTTGTATATGTCTGTTGTCTGCGCCGCGCCGAAGGCTGGAAATGCAAAAAACGCGATTGCTATGAATAACGCTTTCATGCTTTCGCAGCACATGACGTGCACATTCCATAGAATTCAAGGGAGTGGGAATCTATAGACGCGAATCCTGACGAGGCGCAGACACGGGCAGATAGTCCAATCGGCACACACGCTGATATGTCTCGTATCGTTCCGCAAAAACGACAGACTGCGTGGTGATGATGTTCACCAGCAATTTCGTACAATGCACGCTCCCGATCAAGATTAATACGGCGTACAAGGCCGCCGCGCGTTAGCACATCGAGTGCGCGGTACGCCGTTGTGGTATCAAACGCTCCCTTTCCGGATGTAACTAGCGCTTCCACAGAAATTGGTTTCTTCTGCCGTCCAAGTAGCTCAAGTACCCGCACCCGTTGGGGTGTGGCACGAAGTGACGCTCCTCGGAGGAGTTCGGTAACTGCAACCATCGGCCTATCATACCTGCTTTCTGTCATTTTTACATGCAAACGACTTGCATCTAGAACAGGTAGGCATTACACTCCGCACATGACCCCATTTATAGAAGGCGTGCTTGCAGTAGGCGCCGTATCCCTCATATCACTTCTTGGGCTTGCTGGACTTTCCGTTCGCCAAGACCTTCTTAGAAAAGTATTGTTCCTGCTCATCTCGCTCGCAGCGGGCGCTCTGCTTGGTGATGCCTTTATTCACTTGCTCCCTGAGGCATTTGCCGAGGCAGCCGCAAGTTCGGTAGCGCTCGCAGCGCTCGGCGGCGTGCTCGCCTTCTTCCTTCTTGAAAAGTACCTCCACTGGCACCACAGCCACGGTGATGATGAGTACTCCCCTGAGCACAATCGCATCCATCCGGTTGGTGCATTGGTACTAAGTTCAGACGCGGTACACAACCTTGTCGACGGTCTTGCAATAGGAGCCGCGTTCATGGTTTCCACCGAACTTGGTATTGCAACGACTATCGCAATTGCGCTTCACGAGATTCCACAGGAAGTTGGTGACTTTGGTCTCTTACTCCACGCAGGCTACTCACGCATGAAAGCGCTCTTCTTGAATTTTGTGTCAGCGCTCACCGCCTTTGCGGGTCTTGGTCTTGCGTTCTTGCTTGGCGAGGCACACGAAGCACTTATCCCCCTTATCGCGGCATTCACCGCCGGCGCATTCATCTACATCGCACTCGCTGACCTTGTCCCAGAACTACACAAAACAACCAGCGGTAAGCGGTCAGCATTACAGTTCATTGCTATTCTTGTCGGTATTGCTGCCATGATGGGACTCCTTGGGATTGAGGCGCCTGGTCATCACGATGAGCCAGCACTAGAAACCGCGCACGAAGGTTAAGCCTTTGGTTCACCAAATTCCTTCTTCAATCGTTCAACGAGGGCAAGCACTGAATTCTCAGCCTCAGGTAAATCAGGGTTTGCATCATATTCTGCACCTGCCGTAGGTGTACTACCAATAAGTGCATGGAAGTACTTGTGGCGAAGTGGGTCCTTCCCGAGCTTCTGATATTGCTCCGTGAGCTCTTTCGCCCAATCAGCTATACGATTGTTCACCTGCTCAGCCTGCGCAGAGGAATACCACGCATCGCGCACTTTCTTAATGTTGAGTGCCACGGGAAGCTCTGCGGGAGAGTAACCGGCCCCTGACACCGCAAGACGTTCCTGTTCGCGCTCCTGTCTTCGACGTGCAGCACGCTCCGCTATCTCCTGTTCATTCAAACCTTCAAGTCCCATACCTATGGCTGAAGCGTTGCAAGCATCTCAAGGAGCGCCTTGTGCTGCGGAAGGTCGGCAACAACAAGGTCTGGGTTCATCCACTCCGTTACATCATGTTCGATGACTTCAAAGCGAAGAACATCAGTTGGGCGTGCAAGGTAGTACGCACTGTGTACCTGCGCCTCGAAGCGCTCAATCACCACTGACTGGAACGTCTTACCGTTCACGAAGAGTGGCTTGAAGTCATCCATGGAATCAGCCGGAAGGTCTGATGGTGAGAACCGCGTGTTTTCAATAATCGTTTCGTTGGCGGTCTTCCCTGCTGCGATTGGGTAGCGGCGAACGATAATAGTGTGTGGAGGATTCCCGGAGAGCGATGACTTGGTGAACGCACCGAGTACCGTCACATCAGCGCCATACGCATTTTCGTCAGCCACGTATCCGTCGGGGAGCGCAAACGCGACACCTGCTTCCGCTACTTCAACGTTTGGTGGCGGACACGCAGCAAATTCACACGCTGGTCCCTGTCTTCCCACTGACGAACCGTCGGGACATACTTTCGCCTCCATGGTGCAGGCCATAGGTTCTGGCTGTCCGGTGCGCTCCTTTACGTTGCGGTACACGAACCCACCAATACCAATAAGGAGAATAACGACGATACCGGCAATGAGTGATTTCATAGATGACAGATTATTTCTTCAACGAATCGCGAATCTCTTCCAACACAAGAAGCTCCGCTGGTTTGACCGCTGCAGGCGGTGGCGTTGAATGTATAAACTTGTGGATGAAGCGAACGAGAAGGAAGAGTGCGAATGCTGTGATAAGGAAACTTATCATCGACTGAATAAACAGACCGTAGCGAATGACCGCATCGGTCGTCCCTACGGGAATAGCGAGGTCAGCGAAGTTAATGCCACCAGTGAGAAGAGACAGGGGTGGCGTCATGATGTCCGCGACGAGCGAGTTCACGATGCTATTAAATGCAGCACCAATGACCACACCAATGGCGAGGTCGAGCGCATTACCGCGGAGTGCGAATGCTTTGAATTCATCTATGAAGGTAGCCATGCGGGGAGTATAGCAAAACGGGAGGGTCCTTTCGGAGCCTCCCGTTTCTCGCTCTCGCCGCTATTTCCGTTTGATGATACAGCGTTCAACACCAAGAAGGCGTGGTTTCTTAACCAGCTCGAACGGAAATTCGCTTAAGCGAAGAATCTGCGCTGCTTTCAGAAATACCTGATGGTCCAGGACTACACCTTGCGACCCGGCCTCACGAACCTTCTTGAAGACGGCACGCATGTACTCGCTCCACTCGGCCGCAGCATAGAGCTCTTCCCAGTCCTGTTCGGTCATGTGTAACCTCTCGTTCTGGTGGAGGCGTATAAAAGCACGGGTGATAAGTAAACGCAAAAACGCCTTCCGGCGTTTTTACTTTCGGGGCGACCTGCGGGGCTCGAACCCGCGACCGCTGGTACCACAAACCAGAGCTCTACCAGCTGAGCTAAGGCCGCCATGTCTGTAGCGAAACCCGCTACGTTTCGCACTTATACCACGAGCAACGAGGTGGTGCTATTGCTGCGTTTTCGTTTCGCGCACAAAAAACCAACCAAAATGAGCAACGAGAAGGATAAGCTGGAGTTGTACCGCAAGAATCGTTGCCTGCCAGAAGTGACCGGTCGTCGCCCAGAAAAAGAGCTCGGTAATGATGAACGCAATGAGACGCCACTCAAGCGACACGGCGGCAGATTTAAGGAGACGCTGCTTCATGTGCCTATAGTCGCAGATGAAGTCAGTATGAAAAAGAGGATAAGAGTGCAAAAGAAAAACCAGAGCATACTCTGGTTTTTCTTTTTCTGTGCCCAGGAGAGGACTCGAACCTCCACACCTTGCGGCATATCCACCTCAAGGATACGTGTATACCAATTTCACCACCTGGGCAGGTACTGCTGGCCTTATAAAGAAGCCGGCCCGCCTACTATAGCGGGCCGGCTTCTTTTACACAAACTTACGCGGTCGCCTTCTCTTCTTCCTTCACTTCCCCGCCCTCTTCAGCAACGGATGCTTCTGCTGCAGCAACTGCCTCTTCAATGTCAGCTTCAACTGCTGCGACATCTGCGTCGATTTCAGCATCAGCGACTGAGGTCTCCTTCTCGATGAAATCATCTGTAGAAGTGTTCATCATGCGCATGTTGCGGAGCTGGCGGCGAACCTCACGAGCCACCTTCTCACGGATGAAGTAGAGCTTTGCGCGGCGAACCTTAGAACGCTTCACAATCTCAATCTTCTCGATGAATGGAGCGAAGAGCGGGAAGATACGCTCGACACCGATGCCTGACATGTTGGCGCGGACGGTGAAGGAAGCACCTGCCTCGTTACCGTGCTTGGTTGCAATGACGAGACCCTCGAATACCTGGGTACGCGTCTTACCCTTTTCAACAATCTTCTGGTGAACACGCACGGTGTCACCCGGGCGAATGCCGAGTTTGGTGCGCTCTTCCGTCTTAACCGGAGTGATGATGCCTGCCATATAAGTTGGCGTACTCTAGCACGCAGTCTACAGGGAGGCAACGATGCCGGGGTCCGGGAACGCCGCGAGGCCCGGGGCGAGGTCCTCTGGGAAGGGCGCCTCTAGGGTTTTCCGCTCTCCTGACGGCAGCGGGATATCGAGCCGGAAGGCGTGAAGCGCGAGGTGCGGGAGCCGCAGGGTGTTGTCTCGGCCTGGAGCGTAGAGCGGGTCTGCGACCACGGGATGATGAATCGCCTTCAAGTGAACGCGTATCTGATGCGTGCGTCCTGTCTCCGGCATTACCTTAAGAAGGGTGTACTTCCCTTCCTTATCCTCAGCGAGCACCTCATAGCGAGTAATGGCTTCACGGAGCGTCCCTTTTGCTTTTGGCTGAGCGGAACGGAGGCGGAAATCCTTACGTGAACGTCCGATTGAAAATTCAATAACGCCTTTCGGTTCTGTCAGCGTGCCATACACAAACGCCAAGTAGGTTTTGTGTGCCTCTCGCGCCTGAAAGGCTGCTTTCAAAAATGCATGGGCTTCCTGTGTCTTCGCAAACACGAGCACCCCCGACGTATCTCGGTCGAGTCGATGCACCACGCCGGGACGCTTCACCTCAGTGCCGTCCTGCAACCGCTGCGTCTCCCCTACCTCAGCGCTCGCTGGGTAGTGTGCTGCAAACCAATCGCTTGCGGTCTCTTCTGTTGAACGACCATCCGCATGCACCATGACGCCCGCGGGCTTATCAACCGCGACGATGTCGTCGTCTTCATAGATGATGGGGAGTTCCATGTGCGTACCGTACCTTGTATGCCGCTACGGCTCAATAGACGATACGAAATTTCTCAAACTCACCTGTTGCAGATGAGAAAGATGTTTTCACCATATCGACCTTCGCTAGCAGCGGTCCCTTCCAGAGCCGAAGCGCCAACTCGTCGAGTTTCGAGCGATCCCCCTCTGCTACGACCGTCACCGTCCCGTCTTTCTCGTTTTTGACGGTCCCCACAAGGCCAAGTGCCCGGGCATTGCGACAGGTAAAGTCCCTATACATGACTACCTGCACCCTTCCCGAGACCGAGGCTTCGAGACGCTCCATACTTTTCACTATACCGTGTTTGCGGTATGGTCTCTCTACGCGCGCTTAGCTCAGTTGGTAGAGCACCCCGTTTACACCGGGATGGTCGGGGGTTCGAGTCCCTCAGCGCGCACCAAACAACAGAACCCAGACACTCGTGTCTGGGTTCTGTTTTCAAATCACTATCTGGCTATACGAGCGTTTGCTCGACCTGTTCTAATACATCAATGAGAAACTTACGACCGTTTGGACCAAATTTGATGTTAAGTCCTTGTCGAAGAGCTTCCTGACTATTGATATATTCTTGTACCGCTTGCATCGCTTCTTCAGGCAATTTTTCCTTTTTGAAAGCGTTAACAACCTCAGCCCATGAATTTCTAGATCTTGGCTTGGGAAGTTTTTCTTCCTTTAGTTTCCCTATTACTCCTCGCAGTATCTTTCGTTTCTTCTCTAGATTAGCTGTTTTTTCTTTGTTTCCTTTCTTTTTCTCTGCTGGTTTCGGAACTAGAACCTTAGGTTTCGATTCTTCCTTGGCTGATTCAGCGACTATAGGCGCCAGTTCTACCGGTATAGGCTCATTCTGTTTGACGGGTGGTTGTGGACGTTTTGGCTCTGTTGGCGTATCTATTACCTCCAGCGTCGGTTCAGCCGTTTCTATATCTTCATCAGATTCAACTGGTTCTTCCCCTTCCTCAACTAGGTCTTCTGGAAGCAACGCGCGATTTCGCATGCCCATCACTATGTCAACGATGTCATTTTCTGGTCGCTTTCCTATTTCTTCTAAACCTAAGCTCCACCCATTGTTCGCTTTTTCAACGGGAGGAGTATGGCCATTCAGGTTTCCTAGATATGCACCAACAAAATCATCCTGCCCATTGCGCTGATTTGCTTTCTGACTCAACCACGCACCTTCGACTTGCATAAGTTCACCTATCTTGTCCCGCTTTGATTCTCTCTGGGCATGCAGACCCGTACGGACCGCTAACATTCTGCCAAGATGTATTTCTGCCGCGCGCAGTTTCTTGCCAGTCTTGATGTGTGTTTCGAATGCTCGAATCAGTTCTTTGTACGTAATGGCGTACTGACGGATATTATTAATCCGCTCCTGTTGCAACAGATTTTTAAAACGAGTAAGTGAGCGTACTTCCGCATCCGGAAGAGCATCAAGCGCGCCCGATGCTGCACGTGTCTGTGCAGAGAGTGGCACGGTTTCTTCAGAAGGTTGCGGTTTCTTGCGCGCCTTTGTCTCTGCAGCACTGAGGCGAGTAATAATGTCTTCGTATATGGTATCTACTCCCTGCATTTCTTTAGACAAAGATGAGATTGAAGTCAGCATGGCCTTTGACCGTTTGCTGTCTCGCATTATTTGCGTCTCTTTCTTCTTATCGTCATATTCCGAAGAGCGCATATCGGTGGGATATGCAGCAATGACCGATGCAAACTGAGCACGTGACTTGGCCATCTTATCCTTAAACTCGCTAACAAATGCCCTGAGAGTTTTAGATGCTTCGAGCTCTTGTGGCAGAAACGCTCTATCAACTTGTTGTTCTACTTCCGTAAGCACGGTAGGGATGACGAGCGTATGGTCGAAATCTTTCGCAAGATGGTCTACGTTTGCTCTATAGAGCTCAGCAGTTGAACGAAGATACGCTGAAAGTTCTCGGGTCTTATCAGTTCCCACACGCGCATCCCTGGCATCAACATATCCAGCAATCCGTTCTCTCTTCGCAACATCCCGAGGAGTGATATACCCATCAGGCTTCTTCGCATTTCGAAGAAGATTATGTTCGGCACTCTCAAGTTGGTTTTTGGTAAGTGCACCTCTATCTATCATCTTGTCGTATGCAAGAGGTGCTTTTGCCGCTGCTAGTTGAATTTGTTTCCACAGCAACTCAGTGCGGATGCGCGCAGTTTGCGTCGCATAGTCATAGAAACCAGCGGGCTCTTTGTATTCACTTCTACTCTTCGGCGCTTCGTACCGCTCACTCATACAGAGAGTGTAGCATCGGCTAATACGAGAGAAGCGCGTCATGTATAGAAAAACCGAACGCAGAACATTCGGTTTTTCTATCTGGTGGGCATGAGAGGACTCGAACCTCCAAGGATTGCTCCATACGCTTCTGAGACGTACGCGTATACCAATTCCGCCACATGCCCATTCATCTCTGCTTGTGCCTCCAGCTGGAATCGAACCAACATCGACGGCTTAGAAGTCCGCAGCTCTATCCATTGAGCTATGGAGGCCCCTGTAGCCTATCCGCCTTAGTTGCCCGGGTCAACGAAACGATACTCGTTTCGATAGCGGGCTTCCTCTGCTGCTCGCTCTTCGAAGAGTGTTCGTAGGGGCGCCACCGTATCTGTTTCTTCCTCGGTCGCAGGCGCTTCAACGACTGGCTGCGCGTTCAATACTTCAAAGAAGAACCACACATTCCACGCAACGCTTGCAATGATGACTACGAGTGCAAGAGAGAGAAGGAGTGCCCAGTCACGTGCCGGGTCAGCGTGTCCGCTGTGGCCGCCAAGCCGCAGTTTCTTCAAAATCTTTTGTAGGGCTGGAGGCAAGGTCATGGTGTAGTGGTTTTAGTTTCTGCAACGAACGTGCCGGTCACCGCCCACTCTCCTTCTGCGCCACCGCTCCACACCAAGTCGCGAGACGAGAGAACATAGCGTCCGTGTTCAAGCACCCCAAGTGTACGCATGACCGCATCGAATGAACCACGAATAGAAAGCGAGAGCGTGATGCGTCCTCCCTGATTCGCTTCGTCTCCTGATACTGACGCGACAGATACTACTGCCCCAAACGCATCTCCTGCACCTTCAAGGTCCTCAAGAAACGACACGATGTCAGCAGTGGCGACAAAGTGCGACGCGAGGAATGTTTCGTCTGACGCCACCTCAAGCAAGCGTGCGCGTGCGCCTGCGCCGCGTGCCTGCGCTGCTTCTTTAGCCGCTATTTCTCCTGCAAGCGTCGTAGCTTCCGCCTTTGCTTCAGACACCATGTGAAAGCCAAGTGCGTACCCGCCCGCAGCAAGCACGAGTACTAGTGCAGCAATGCCTAGATGTATGAAAGACGTGTTCATGGCGTAAGAGGACCGGTGAGCGTAATCGTAAATGGAATATCACTCTCCCGTGCATAAGCCGAGAGTGGTAAGTCGGTACTCTCTGCGAATGTAAGCGTTTCGAGTGCTGCAGCGTACTGACGAAGTGACTCACGCGTCGCAGCCGTTCCAGTTACCGAGATACGTCCTTCAGGTGGCGCATGGAACGTGAATGCAGAAAGCGTAATGCCATTTGAGGGAAGTGCGAGGACTGCACGCAGCACCGTCGTTGCTGCAGGTGAGGTGCTCACCGCACTCAACCGCGCCGCATCCGCTTTCAAGGTGCTGACACGCGTTGAGAGTTCCCCTTCCCCACTTAGCGCGAGCGCCGCGTCGAGTTCAGCAATACGTGCACGCTCGAGACCAACCTGTTCAGAGAGATACAGATACGACGGTACCAATAGTGCCCCGTGCACCACTACGACAAACGTCGCCACTATGCAGGAAAGCGTCGCAAGACGTACAAGATACTCACGCTTCTCCGTGAGCTGTCGTGCGTGAGGCAAAAGATTAGTAAGTTCAGTTGACATAGTCTCGAAGCGCGAGGCCTATCGCCGTGCCGTACGCGAGTGACTCGGTGTACTCAAGCGGTGGAAGCCATATCTCACGCGGCGCAAAGTTAGCAAACACATCCCCAAGTTCTACGGGGACTTTCAATGACGTCTGCAAATACTCAGGAAGACCAAGTACCGTTGCATTACCACCAACAAGTATCGCGCGCGTTACAGCATCGTTTCCGGCGGTGGTCTCAGGACGCGACTGCCAGTACTCAAGACGCTTGGCGATTTCATCGCGTATCACCGACACGGTTGAAAGCATCGCCGCAAGATACTCTTCGTTACCAGAACCAGGCACGATACCGCGCTCTGCTTTCACACGCTTTGCTTCTTCTTCTGACACCCCAAAGTGTTTCTCTACGGCAAGCGTGAGTGCGTGACCACCAATATCAAGCGTGGTGACGTATCGTGGCAGACGACTCGTGGCCACTAAGAGTTTCGTCGTTGTCTTACCGATATCAATAATGAGTACCGTCTCGTTGTTTCCGTGTGGGAGAAGTGCACGGGGCAGTGCAAAGGTCTCACTTTCAATCGCACGTGCACGTATCCCCGCTTCATCGAGTGCAGCAAGAGAATCGTCAACGACACGACGCGCGTACCCTACCCCCACCACATGCTGTGTCGCGTCCTTTTTAGGGAGCGGTGCAATCGCAAACGCGACATCATTTGCAGGAAGTGGCACATATTCATCGAGGCGGCGCTCGATAGCGACTTTCGCCTCGTCCATGGAGGCACCCTCAGCTTCCGCTTCAAAGAGATAGCCTCGGGATTCTGGGAGTGCGATGCTCGCGACTTTAAGGTGATGCTTTGCGGCGAGTTCTTTCAACCCTTGCACTACCGCTGCAGGGTCACGAATCTCACCATCAACGACCGTACCGGTCGGAAGGGGAAGCTCTGCATAATCAGCGAGCTCAAGGCCGTGTGCTTTTTCAACGAGTTTTGCAATCTTGATACCACTCGTGGAGATATCGATACCTGCCGTTGCAGGCGCAAGATATGAGGGTGGTGGAAATTCGACGCGAAGAACGCGCGAAAGAGCGGTCATGCGTAGAGTATACCCTCCTGTTACTCGTTAATGAGCGCCCGTACCTGGTGGTACCGGTCTATCCGGCGTGAGAAAGGCAAACGTGTCGCCAGAGCCAACCGCAAAGAGCATACCGTTTGATTCAATGCCTTTGATGGTTCTTGGCGCGAGGTTCGTGACGTACGCCAACTGACGACCGATAAGGGTTTCTGGTTCAGGCACATAAAGCGCGATGCCGGACACAATCGTGCGTGGCCCGCTCTCTTCCCCAAAATCGACGAGACATTTAATAAGCTTGTCGGTCTCTGGCACACGTTCAGCCGCTTTGACGGTGCCAATACTCACTTCAACCTTTGAAAGGTCGTCTATAGAAATACGTTCATCACTCATGGCTTCGAGAAAGATAACTAGTAAGGATAAGCGCCGCAGCGGACGCATCTACATCACCACTTCCGCGCGTGCCGTCCGGTGCACGACGTGCTTCTTGGGTCGTGAGCACCTCGCTCTCGTAATAGACCGGCAACCCACTCTCTTCCGAGAGCTGCGCGCCAAATGCGCGCGCTTTTGCGGCAATAGGATTTTCAGTGCCGTCGAGCATCCGCGACTCCCCTATCACGACCGCCCCTACATCTTCCTTAGCAGCAAGCGTCCGGACATACTCTATGAGCTTTACGTCATTGCGTACCGTTTCTTTAGGGAACCCCATGCTCCCTGCTTCATCAGAGAGCGCGAGACCCACCTTGCCTGAGCCGTAGTCGATACCGAGATAGCGCATCTCCCCTATCCTATACTATGTGCTACTCTCCCTATATATGTGGAGCTCCCTCCTTCAGGACCCCTTCCTCGGCCCCGCCGGCAGCGCGTTCACCTTTGACGCGGCCTTTCTTTTTATCCTGTTCTTCTTTATAAGTATCTGGTCGCTGGCTTTTAAAGCGCTTGGCCTCTGGTACGCGGCGCGCAACAAGCAGCGACTCTGGTTTATCGCCCTCGTGCTCTTCAATACGGTGGGAGTGCTTGAGATTATCTACCTTGCCTGGTTCCAGAAAGACAACAACCAGGCAGGTACGACCTATCTCTTCCCCCAGTTGCATGAGTGGCGGGTGCGCCTCGGGCTTGATTCATCAATCCTGGGGAGCAGAAACAAAGACGCATAACAACGGAGGAGTGGCCGAGTGGTCTAAGGCACTTGTCTTGAAAACAAGCACGGGGCAACCTGTCGTGAGTTCGAATCTCACCTCCTCCGCATCTAACAAAACAGACGCACGTGCGTCTGTTTTGTGTTTACCGAGTGCTATCATCTACGCATGGCTCGCGTTCCTGTATTTACGTGGGAAGGACGTGAATATCGTTTTGAAGAGAAAGGCGCCGATTGGTATTGGGCGCTTGGCATCATTGCAACCGCTGCTGCTATTGCTGCGATTCTTTTTGGTAACGTTCTGCTCGCGCTTGTTATCGCAACGGCTGCGGGCGCGATAGCGATTGCTGCTGCTAAGCGTCCGCGCGTCCATCGCTTCGCTATCTACGAAGATGGTGTTGCGATTGATGAGAATCTCTATCCGTTTGAGAGCATGCTGCATTTCTCGGTACTCGAGTATATAGACGAGACATTGCCTCCTTCCCTTTCAGTAAAGACGCGCAACCTCCTCGCTCCCCATCTTCTTATTCCTATCGTTGGAGAGGACCCTATGGCGGTATACGAATATATGTCGCTCCATCTTCCTGACGGCAAGCACGAACACTCTGTCTTTGACCGCGTCGTCGACCTCTTCCGTCTCTAACGGAGAACAGCCGCCCTCGAAGGCGGCTGTTCTCTTCTGGTGCTCTCGGTAGGAATCGAACCTACATTACCAGCTCCGCAAGCTAGCGTCCTATCCATTGAACGACGAGAGCGTTAGAGGTGACTCTATCGTTCCGGCGGCTGCTTCGCAAGCGTTCATGCTATAACCCTTCCACGCTCCTGTCGTTCAATGGATAGGATATTTCCCTCCGAAGGAGAAGATGCAGGTTCGATTCCTGCCAGGAGCACTACTTAGTACGTACCAAGAAGCGCGCGTTTGCTTGCGTAGTAAATCACCACAACCGTAAGCACGTTGTACACGACGTCCATAGCAAGCATTGCTACTGGAAAGGTATATGCCAGCTCAACAAAACTATTTACCGCAAGCACGATACCGAGCGCAGAAAACACGACATTCCATATAAGGGTCCATTTAAGAATCTTGGCGTGGTCTGGTACCACATAGCGCTTATTGATGTAGTGCGCTCCGAACCGCGGACTAAACCAAAGGGTTACGAGTCCTACCACTACCACGAGTCCGGTAAGAAACGGTTCAGGCACAAAAAAGGCTGCAGGGACCACAATCACCAAGAAGACAATGAGTGGGAGCGAAAACCATGAGCTTAGCCAGAACGTGATAAGAAGCTCTGCGAAGGACGCTTCTTTCTTGGGTGTTGTTTCCATGCCGGCAGCATAGCACCCGATTTGACTTACGCATGTCCCCTGCATACCGTTAGGGACGAGAAACAGTACGAAAGGCATTTCTCATGTTCTTCGAAGGCAACCCCGAGACGCTTGCGCGTCTTGCTGAGAAACGTGACCTGCTGAAGGCAGGTGACGCGCGACACGAAGAAATTCGGCCAGCACTCATCGTCTTGAGCGGACTCATGCGCGGCGTCGACGCCGGCGGCAAGATTGCGGCGCTCTATGCCCGCGACCTCATGTCGGCATTCGATTATGCGTTTGGGCTCTCTACCGGCATCCCGCCAACACTCTATGGCGGCGCCGGACAAATCCGTGACGGCATCAGCGTCTACTGGAACGAATGTGTGACGTCAGCATTCCTGTCGATTCGTCGCGCACTCACTGGTGGATTCGCGATGGATATCGATTTCCTCGCATCCGTCTTTCGCGGCGAGACACCGCGAAAGATTGGTCTTGACCAAGACGCGGTGCGTCGCTCGCGAACTGCCTACTACGCAGGCGTGACGTGTGCCGAAACAGGCGAAGGTGTTTTTCTTGATGTGAAAGAGACGGACATGGTGGAAGCCATGCGCGCCTCTATCGCAGCTCCCGGCCTCTCGCACGCAGACGTCGTCATCAACGGGCGTCGGTATATGGACGGCGATGGCGGGTTTCCCTTCCCGGCACGCGCAGTCATCGAACGCTATCATCCAACGGACATACTGGTGCTAGCTAACCGCCCGTACCAGTCAAAGGACGAAGGATTATCGCGCTGGTTGCCGCACGTGTCCCGCAGCCTCCCACAAGTCGTGCTGGATACGTTCGCGTCACGCGCGACGCGGTTCGAGGAAGAGCTCGCCTACTTGCGGAGGCAAACCGCCTGTAACTGGGCCATCTCGTGGAGCGGCAACATTAAGTCGCTCGAACAAAATGCCGCCACGCTCGAACAAACTGCCCGCAACGCCGAACGTGAGTTCGACGCATTGCTGGCATAACGAGTTCGCTGCGCACCTAAACGAAAACCGCCCCGGGTAACTGGGGCGGTGTTTCTTTAGGCTTTCTTTGCGATGGCCTTTGCAAGACGTGACTTCTTGCGAGACGCGGCGTTCTTCTTGATGATGCCGCGCTTTGCTGCCTTATCGATAGCCTGGTAGGCCTTCGCAAGTGACTCGGCGGTCATCTCCTTACGTGCGTCCTTGGTGGTTTCCTTCAAGGCCTTTGCGCGGCGTACGTTAACGACGCGCTTCCGGAGGGATGCGCGGTGTGCTTTCTTTGCGGACTTAGTGATTGCCATGTGAGGGCTACAGTACGGCAAAGGGCCCGTAGATGCAAGGAGTGCTAGGATACCCACATGATACGAACGCTCCGCGGCACCGTCCTCTCGCTTGAGCCGACTGGCATCGTGATTGATGTGTCTGGCTGGGGCGTGCTCGCGACCGTCGCCACCCCGGAATCGTTCACTGTCGGTGAGAGTATTACCCTCCTCACCCACATGGCCGTTAAACAGGACGGCATCGACCTGTATGGATTTACGGACGCAGAAGACCGTCGCTTCTTTGAACTTACCCTATCGGTCTCGGGTATAGGACCAAAGACGGCCATGTCACTCCTGCGTCGCGCACCCCGCGAGAATATTGAAGCAGCCATTGGTAAGCGTGACCTTCAGTACCTTACCCGCGTCGTCGGTCTTGGAAAGAAGTCGGCAGAGAAAATTATCGTCGAGATAAGCGAGAAGATAGGCTCAGATAAAGGGGTGGTGTCCGACGATGATGCGGATGTATTCGATACGCTGGTAGCGCTTGGGTATACCGAGCGCGAAGCACGCAAAGCAGTTGCTCGTATCCCCGCATCAGTTTCTGGCAAAGATGCGCGTCTTAAGGCAGCTCTTTCTGCTAAATAGTATGGACCCGCTCAAGCGAGCTATTGAGGCAGTCCTTCCCCGCTTCGTCTATCGGGCACTCGTTGCGCCCTATCATTTCCTGCTTGCGTGGCAGAGTGCGACTCTATACGGCATGCCGTCGAAAAAACTACGCGTCATTGGCGTTACCGGCACCAAAGGTAAATCATCGGTAACTGAAATGATTGCCGCCATCCTTGAACACGCGGGTAACCGCGTGGCGCTTTCGTCGACCATTCACTTTCGTATCGCAGGTACCGAGACACCAAACCGTTTCAAGATGACCTTGCCGGGTCGCGGGTTCATTCAGCACTTTCTCGCTGACGCAGTGAAAGCGAAATGTGAGTACGCAGTCGTTGAACTCACCTCGGAGGACGCACTCCAGTCACGCCACCTCTTCCTCTCGCTCGATACATTGGTATTCACCAACCTTACAAAGGAGCATCTTGAGAGTCATGGCGGTATGGAGCAGTACTTCAACGCGAAGATGCGCATTGGTAAGGAGTTGGTCGCATCCTCAAAACGTCCGCGTGCGATAGTCGCAAACAACGACGATGAGTATGGCCGCCGCTTCCTCGCACTCTCTGTCGAAGAACAGATTCCCTTCTCACTCACAGACGCATCGAACGTTCGTCCAGAAGGAACCGGTGTCGCATTCACGCTCGACGGTGTTGCGTTCTCTCTGCCTCAGCCGGGTGACTTTACCGTGATGAATGCAATTGCTGCTGCAAAAGCAGCGAAGTTCTTCGGCGTACCGTATGCAACGAGTGCAGAAGCGCTCAAAGCACTAAGCCGCATCCCGGGACGCGCGGAACGCATTGAGTGCGGCCAGGACTTTGCCGCAATCGTCGACTACGCGCACACGCCTGATTCACTACGCGCACTCTATGCTGCGTATCCTGGTAAAAAAATCTGCGTGCTTGGCAACACCGGTGGGGGCCGCGATACATGGAAGCGTCCAGAGATGGGACGCATCGCTGACGAAGCGTGTGCGGAAGTAATCCTTACTGACGAAGACCCGTATGACGAAGACCCGAAAGCGATAGTCGATGCTATGGCTGCCGGTATGCAGCGTGCACCACGCATCATCATGAATCGACGCGAAGCGATACGTACCGCCCTCTCCCTTGCTGCTACTGGTGATACAGTGCTCGTCTCAGGAAAAGGTACTGACCCATACATCATGCGCGCCGGAGGCACGAAGGAGACGTGGAGTGATGCCGACGTCGTGCGCGAAGAACTCGAAAAACTAATCTAGGGCGCGCTATCATGGGCGCATGCTTCACCCTGTCGGTTATCTCGCCATCTTGGGACTCTTTTTCGTTCTCTGGCTTGTTGGCGGCGGTCCGACCAACCCTATCTCCTTTTCTGGACCGTACTTGAATCCCATCACCGGTCCCGGACAAACGGCGCAACCGTACGGTGATGCGTCACAGTATGGAAGCGTGAACGGCACGATAGGGGTAAACCCAAGCGGCGTGTCGTTCTTTGGTAATGGGTCATCAAAAGATGCATCACCCCATGCAGGCTCAGTCACGGTCTCTCGCAATATCTCAGGTACATCAGCCTCAGACCCTAAGAGCGAGTATGTAACAATTGCTTACTCATCACGAAGTGGCACCTCTCTTTCGACTGCAGGATGGAAACTGGTCAGTCCTTCTGGCAGCGCGTCCTTCCCGCAAGGCGCAGATGTTCCTCAGTCAGGTCGCGTAAACACCCTCACTCCTATAACGCTCGCTCCTGGTGACCAAGCTATTATCGTCACCGGTCGCTCACCGATAGGTATTTCATTTCGTGAAAATCAGTGCACGGGATACCTCGAAGAAAATCAGGACTTCCGTCCGGCACTCACGCAAAGCTGCCCTACCGCATGGGAAGAATATGACCGTCGCTTCGATGGTAATGATGAAGTTTGTCGTCGCTTTGTGCAGACCGTTCCCTACTGCTCTTCTGAAACAGACCTTCCTGATAACGCTTCGAGAGCATGCCACGCCTTTGCTGAAGAGTATCTTGATTACAACGGCTGTGTCGCGGCGCACCGCAATGAAGACCGCTTCCGCAGCAGTACCTGGCGCATCTTCCTTGGAAAGAGCGAGGAGCTCTGGCCACGCAGTAACGGGACCATCACGCTTCTCGATGCAGACGGGAAAGTAATCGATTCTCTTTCGTACTAACCAATGGGTGCGCCCGCCTGGGCTCGAACCAGGGACCGTCTCCTTAAAAGGGAGCTGCTCTACCGACTGAGCTACGGGCGCGTACAGGGACGATAGCAAATCACGGACAAAAACTCTACGGAGAGTTGCATGTTAGAGGGCACCACGTAGTATTCCCTACGCAATAGCAGAGGAATTGCAATGTCCCTTCGCACAGTTCTGGTCGGCTCCGGTCGACTTGCCCAAAGCCTCAGGGCTCACTTTGACGGACGTGTCGACGTTTCTACACTCGAAGATATTGAGGGCACTTACACGGCGCTTATTCATGCAGGCAGTGGAGAGCACCTTACTGATGCTATGGACTGGTGTGCATCCTCTGGGACGCCCTTCATTCAAGCATCGAGCGGTCTCGAATGGCGTCTACCAGAAACGCTCACCTTCCCACTCATCGAAGCTACAAACCTGGCGCTTCCGGTAGCCGTCTTGCTTGAGCAGCTGCCCACACTCGCCGCCGCTCTTAAGGGTGTCGGTATGACGGCGACGCTTATGGAGTCGCATCAGCCGGCTAAAAAGACAGTACCGGCCACGGCGCAAAAGATGGCCGATGTTGTTGGTCTCTCACACGAGATACGCAGCCTGCGGCATCCGCCCGAGCAAGTGGCACGCGGTGTCCCAGAGTCATGGGTGCGTCGCCACGGCTATCACTGGCTCACCTTTCGCGGCAATCTCGGCATCTCTCTTGAGATTAACGTGAAAGTGAACGGGGACGGTCCGTATGTCGACGGAGCTCAACAGCTCCTCGAACGTCTTAACGGTCGTACGCTTGAGCATCGGCGCTACACCATCGCCGAGATTCTCGAACTCTGACCGACCTTACCCTGCACCTCTGCCTCCCCGCGAAGCAGAGGTGCTCGTTATTTAAGGTAGAGCGCGAATCGCTCAAGTGATTCTTTGAGTGGTAAATCGCCACTGCGTGCATCAGAGAGTAGTTCGATAAGAGACACCGAGAGTGCTCGCGCACCGTCTTTGCCCCACTTCGGACTTCCCTTCTGCATCATGTCGCGCGCCTTCCAATGTAAGAGACCATGCACGGCTTCTGGAGCGTCTCCTTCTCGATACGCTTTCTGTAGCTCTTTCCAAAGTGCTGCGCCGTCTTTTGCGCCAAGCGCGTTCACGAGTGCACCATTAAATCCGCGTACCGGTTTTTTCTCCTTAAGGTCATGTATGAATACTTTGTCCGCTTTTGCTTCAATCTTCTTTTGACGTGTCGCAAGAAGCTTTGGCGCAAGAATGGCTATCGGGTTCTCACTCTCCGCAAGCATAGGAAGTACGGCCATAACGGTTTCTCCGGCAGCACTCTCTGAAAACGGGTCATCAAGCAATACGAGTGCTTTTTTAAAGAAGAGTCCCTGTGACCCCATGGCTTCTGCAAGAGATTCCTCTGAAATCTCATCGGCAGAGAGACGGAGATACGGTGCGTCAGGTGCCTTGGCACGTGCAGCCGCCACCCACGCGAACGCTTTTGCGCGTGTCTTCGCAACATCGGTCCCAGCGAAGAGATATATCATCGCGGTCAGTGTATCAAATACAAGAAGCGCCCCCGAAGGGGCGCTTTACGTTGTCAGACCGTACGGGTCGATGAAGGCTACGAAAACAACGATTCGACGAACCGGTATCCCGCAACCACGATGACCACGAAGCCAACTACCGCGCACACGACGAAGCCAACGAATACTCCACACCAGAAGATGGTGCTGAGCACTTCGTCTCGTTGCGTCCACTGTACAACAGTGGGTTGAACGACGAGCGCTTGCGCATCTACTTTCTTCTTGCGTGCAACCGCAAGGTTAACGAGTTCGCCCATGAGAGCCTCCCGAGCGCACTATATACGTTATGACAATTTTTGCATCTCGCCCCAGTTCTTTCCGACGCGTGCCTCTGCGATTATCGGTACGCCGTTTGTTTCTTCAGTCGTCAGAATGGATTCCATGATGCGCTCAATTTCTGGTGCAAGCTCTTTGACGCGTGCTTCGCGTATTTCATAGACGAGCTCGTCGTGTATCTGCAATAAAAGATGCGCATCATCACGCGCGCCACGTTCTTTGAGCATCGTCTCTATCTTCACCATGGCGAGTTTAATAATGTCTGACTGGGTGCCCTGCATCGGCGCATTAATAGCCATGCGTTCTGCCTGTGCACGCACATACGGAAGCGGTGATTTCATCTCTGGGAATTGGCGGCGGCGGCCAAACAAGGTTTCGGTGTATCCGTGTTTACGAGCAAAGCCTTTCGTCGACTCAAGGTATGCGGCGAGTGTCGTGAACGTATTGAAATACTCATCGTAGAACTGATGCGCCTCCCCTATCGTGGTACCAAGTGACGTCTTCAGCGAGTTCACGCCCATACCGTAGAGGATGCCGAAGTTGATGGCTTTTGCGCGGCGACGCATCTCGGCATCTACTTTTTCTGGAGGCACCTTAAAGACGCGCGATGCTACTTCGGTATGAACATCTCGCCCGTTTTTGAAAATGTCACAGAGTTTTTCATCCTTTGAAAGCAGCGCCGCAAGACGTAGCTCTATCTGCGAATAATCCAACGCAACGAGTGAAAATCCCTCGGAGGCGATAATAGCGTCACGAATCTTTCTTCCGCGCTCGGTACGAATCGGGATGTTCTGAAGGTTGGGGTTGGCACTCGCCATGCGTCCCGTGGTAGTGCCGGACTGAATAAACTCAGCGTGCAGCCGGTCATCCTCATCAAGAAGCGGTGGAATGGCCTCGATATAGGTACCAAGGAGTTTCTGTACCTCACGGTACTCAAGGATGTCGTCGATGATGGGGCTCTGGTCGCGGAGTTTCTCGAGTTCGCTTTCACGCGTCGAGCGCTGACCGGTTGAGGTTTTCTTTTGTCCTTTCACCCCAAGACCAAGGTCATCAAACAATACTTCGCCAAGCTGCTTAGGCGATGAGATGTTGAACTCCTTCCCTGCCATTTCGTAGACGCGCGCCGCAATCGCTTCAAGTTCTTTACGGTATTTTTTCTCAAGGCCAAGAATGGCTTTTCGGTCTACCTTCACGCCATGCTCTTCCATTTCCATGAGCACCGGCACGAGCGGCTTTTCAATATCGTAGTAGACGTCTTTCACGCGTCCCGCTTCAGGCAGTTTTGATTCAAGATACGTATACGCCTCTTCAAAATCCTGCACGCCTGCGTATGCAAGAACATCATCGAGCGATGGGTTGGTGAAATCGGAATGCAGCAACCAGAGCATGACCTGCGCTTCACGAAACCGTTGTGCAGGGATGGGCGTATCGTCGAGTTCTTTTTCTTCTCCCTCTTCCTCGCTTCCCTCTTCGTCCATGCCACCAAACAATGCGAGCGCACGTGGCTTTAACGTACGGAATCCAAGCTCATCAAAAAGCGGCAGCACGGTGTCTTTTGGTGCGCTTTCTTTCCATGCCGTATCAGACACCCGAAACGCTATCGGTGCGTCACGACGAATGGTAGCGAGCGTCTTTGAAAAACGTGCGTCTTCCTCGTGTTCTTTCAGAAGACCGATGATGCGTGCCTTGATTCCCTTATCAAGGAGTTTCTGTTCGTCTTTTTTGAGTGCTTTGTAGATATCCTCAAGAGACCCGAAGGCGGTAATAAGGTCGGTAGCGGTCTTCTCTCCAATGCCTGGCACTCCTTTTATATTGTCGGACGGGTCACCACGAAGGCCTTTGTAGTCAGGGATGAGTTCCGGTGGGAAACCCCACCGTGCTTCTACCGCTTTTGCGTCATAGAGGATGGTGTCGTTGAGGCCCTTTTTGAGAGTGTAGACCTTTACGTGTTTGTCGTCGACGAGCTGGAGCGTGTCCATGTCACCCGACGCGATGATGACATCGATATCCTTTTCGTCTTTCATCTTCTCGACGATAGTGCCGAGAATGTCGTCCGCCTCAAATCCTGCACGGTCATAGATTGGAATAGAAAAGGCTTCGAATACCCTCCGAGAAGAATCGAGCTGTACGGTCAGCGCGTCTTCGAGTTTTTGTCTCGTTGCTTTGTACTCCTTGTACGCCTCATGACGCACGGTTGGACCGGGAAGGTCGTAACACGCAGCGATGTAGTCCGGTTCAAAATCTTTAATGAGTCGCAGGAGCATCGACGAGAGACCATAGAGTGCGCCGGTTGGCTCTCCTTTTGGTGAGGTGAAGTCAGGGAGCGCATGGTACGCACGATGAATAATCGCGTGCGCATCAAGGAGAATCAGTGTTTTCTTCGGAGTCTTAGGCATAGGTGAGTTTGCGTGACTCGTCGTCTTGCGGCTCAAGACGAAGCGCGACGTCTGCAGTCGGGAGACCGTCAGCTACTTGTTCTGGCCACTCAAGGAGCACGAGTGTCTTTGGGTCACTCATGAGCTCATCAAATCCAAGCGCGGCAAGTTCTGAGCCGTCCTTCAAGCGATACGCATCAATGTGTGCGAGACGCTCAAAGCCGCCCTCCGCTATTTTGTAGATTTTCTCGAGCACAAACGTAGGGCTCGTGACGTTCTCTTCAATACCCAGCGCTTTGGCAACGGCGCGTGCAAACGCCGTCTTCCCTGCCCCAAGCTCACCCGAGAGCGTAATGAGGGTCGCACCCTCTGCCTTTGGCGCGAGACGTCCGAGGAGTGCCACGGCTTCTGCCTCAAGTTCTGAAAGGTTGTGTATGAGGCGGTCCATACCTCCATTGTACCAATCTGCCTCAAGGCACGCTCCCTCGGTGCTATCATGCCCGCATGCCTGCGCATTTTGATACGGACGCGGAAAACGCCAAGCTTGCCGCGCTCCGCGCTAAGGAAGAGGAAGACCTCGCACAAATTCTCTCGAAGCGTCATGGTCTTGCGTACGCCGACCTTTCGCTCACCCCAGTGAACATGGACGCACTGCGTCTTGTGCCTGAAGCAAAAGCTCGCGAAGCAGAAATGGCGGTGTTTGATAAAGCATCAAAGAAACTCTCGATTGCGCTCCATAACCCACAGAACCCTGCACTTGCTACCGTGCTTAGCGAACTTGAAGGACGGGGATTCACGCTCGAAAAGCATCTGGTGTCCGCGCAAAGCCTTAAGCATGCGCTCGACCGGTACGCTGACCTCTCCTATGCGCACGTCTCCGCCGAAGGCGTGTTTGATATTTCCGGTGAAAATCTCGCTGAACTTGAACAGGAGTTCTCAAATCTTGAGAGTTTGAAGGCACATCTCGATGAGGTGCTCGCAAGTGGAAAGCTCGCACAAGTCTCCCGCATCTTTGAATCGATTATTGCGGCGGCACTTTCAATGAATGCCTCAGACATCCATGTCGAACCAGAAGAGCATGCGGTAAAACTGCGTCTTCGTCTTGATGGTCTACTCACTGATGCGTATGTATTTGACCCAAAGACGTATCGTTCCCTCAACTCTCGCGTGAAGCTTCTTTCCGGACTGAAGCTGAACGTCGAGAATCGCGCACAAGACGGTCGCTTCACGATTGCGGTACAAGGTACCGAAGTAGAAGTACGTACCTCAGTAATTCCCGGTAACTATGGTGAAGCGATTGTGCTCCGTATTCTCGACCCTGAAGCAATCAATCGCACGTCGGAGTCGGCTGGGTTTAATCCGAAACTATTGGAGCGGTTGCGCACCGAGATTCGTAAGCCAAACGGTATGTTGCTCACGACCGGTCCTACCGGTTCAGGAAAGACCACGACTCTTTACACCTTCCTTCGAGAACTTCAGACGCCTGATATCAAAATCGTCACGATTGAAGACCCAATTGAGTATCACCTTCCAGGCATCGTGCAGACCCAGGTCGACCATAAGGACTACACCTTCGCCTCTGGTCTTCGTTCTATTCTCCGCCAAGACCCTGATGTGATTCTTGTTGGTGAGATACGTGATAAAGAAGTGGCTGAGGTCGCAACCCAGGCAGCACTCACTGGTCACTTTGTATTCTCGACGCTCCACACTAATAACGCAGCAGGTAGCTTCCCTCGGTTGATTGACCTCGGTGTCGATCCAAAAACCTTTGCGTCATCCATCTCCGTTGCTATGGCACAGCGCCTGGTACGTACCCTTAATCCAGAGACGAAGAAAGCACGTAAGGCAACGGCTGAAGAAAAGAAACTCATGGAAGGCATCATGAGCACCTGTACCGATACGTCCCTTCTTCCTGCGTCCTACGACACCGTCTACGAGGGCGACTACAAAGGACGCACCGGTGTACACGAAGCAATTTTCATGGACGACGAGCTCGGTGCCTTCTTGCGTGATAATCCGGCTGAAAGCGATATTGCAAAGCATGTGCTCCGTCAGGGGTACCTCACCATGGCACAGGACGGCGTCCTCAAAGTACTTGCTGGCGTTACAACCCTTGATGAATTGAAGCGCGTTGTCGAGCTATAAACAGCACCTACACACCTTAGTGCATACAAAACCACCGCCTTTTGGGCGGTGGTTTTGTTTCTTCGCTCGTATACAGAACCCTCCAGGCCGAACAACACGCCTGAGGATACGCCCAGCACTCCACCCGGAGGTGGCACCAGGACGGTCCTTGGGGAGTCGCCCTCAGCCGTCAAGCCTTGCCTAGAGGGTCCTATCCGCGAGCAAAAAGAAAACGCGCTCGAAAGTGCGTGTGATAGAATGCTAGCATACCCTTTCTTTATGTCAAGTGCTTCGCAGCCTCCCTCCTTCCCTGACGGCTCCCTCGACTCGGCGCTTCGACCAGGTATTTGGGACGAATATGTAGGCCAAGGACACGTCAAAGCGAACGTTCGGGTCGCCCTCGACGCCGCCAAAAAGCGCGGGGATATGCCAGAACACATTCTTTTCTACGGTCCTCCCGGTGTCGGCAAGACAACACTCGCCCATTTGGTTGCCGCAACGCTTGATGCACCCCTTAAGACAACGTCCGGTGTGGCTATCGAGCGCGCCGGTGACCTCGCGGCAATACTGACGAACCTTGAGCCAGGCTCAGTGCTCTTTATCGACGAGATACATCGTCTGGGTACCAAGATTGAAGAGCTCCTCTATCCCGCGCTTGAATCAGGGGCGCTCGACATCGTGCTTGGGAAAGGACCATCGGCACGTACGGTTGAGCTCGCCCTTCCCCGCTTCACGCTTGTTGGCGCAACGACGCGCGTCGCTCAGATTTCTGGGCCACTCCGTTCTCGATTTGGTGGTGGCACATATCAGCTTGATTTCTACTCCGACGAAGACGTGCGCTCTATCGTTGCTCGCAGCGCACGAGTGCTTGGTCTTGAAGTACAACCAAATGTCGTACGTATGATTGCGAGCCGCAGCCGTGCGACACCACGCGTCGCAAACGCACTCCTTAAACGCGTACGCGACTACGCAGAAGTGAACGACCGCGCGATAGACGAAGAAGCATGTGACAAAGCGTGCGAGCTCTTTGGTATCGACCCACTTGGACTCACTAAAGATGACCGCCGCTATCTTGAAACGTTAGAGACTGGTTTTCGTGGTGGCCCTACAGGCATCCGTGCCCTCGCCTCAGCACTACACGAAGACCCTGACACGGTTGAGAATGTGTATGAGCCGTATCTTCTTCGTCTTGGGTTTATCGAACGTTCTCCACGTGGGCGCATCATTACTGAGAAAGGCCGGAACTATATAAAAAGCTAGTGCCGACCGCTAACGCGGTCGGCACTGTTCTTATGCCGCATCCTGCTTAGGAAGCAGCAAGCTGAGCGTGGACTGGAGCGCCTGGAGCTCAGCGTGCACGATTGCCATGCACTCGAGCCCCATACGACGACAGCGACCGTCAGTCGTAGTCGCCGCCTTTGCACACCCATCAAGGATGTGAAGGTCCGCAGCAACATACTTCAGTCGACCTGCGATGAAGTCGCGCTCCGCCTCGTCATCGAGAAGGTTCATGAACTCATCGCCGATGAGGCGCGCCACTTCTTTTGAGGCACTGTGGAAGTTCCGCATGAATGACGCTGCCTCGGGACCTTGGATGCTCGCCCGAAACCCCATGGCAAACACTCGACTGCGTTCGTGACACGACTGAGGTGTATCGAACGCATTTTTTACTAATCGGGCCAATGTCTGTACTCCCTAGCCTGGTTAGAGGAGCATCGTACTTCGCCTCCTCTGTTTTTCCAAGTATAGTGGCGCCATGGCAGGTCACAGCAAGTGGGCACAGATAAAGCGACAGAAGGCAGTTACCGACGCTGCGCGTAGCCGGGTGTTCTCGAAGTTTGCGAAAGAGATTGCACTAGAAGCAAAGAAGGCAGCTGGGAATCTCTCTTCCCCGAGTCTTGTCGCGGTCATTACGCGCGCGAAGGCGGCAAACATGCCTAAAGACAATATCGACCGCGCGCTTGCAAAAGGCTCATCAAAAGACGGTGGCGCACTTGAGCAAGTTGCCTACGAACTCTTTGGACCAGGCGGCGTCGCGATTATTGTTTCTGCCGTTACTGATAGTCGAAACCGTACGACACAGGAGCTAAAGCACCTCATGTCTAAGCAAGGCTATGAGCTTGGCGTTCCCGGAAGCGCTGCGTGGGCATTCACTAAGTCTCCGGACGGTCGCTACACTGCTAATCCTCCGCTTACCGAAGTCACAGGTGACGACGAAACAAAGCTCGTCGACCTTCTTACCGTCCTCGATGAATATGAGGACACGCAGGATGTGTACTCGAACGCTGAGGGCTATGAGAATATTGGCGATTGACCCAGGGTTTGATCGCTTAGGTATTGCGGTACTAGAAGGTGACGCATCACGACCAACGCTTGTCTGGAGTGAATGTGTTGAACCGCCAAAGGGAGATAAGGAAATGCGTCTTGCAGCGGTGTCTGAGGCAATCACGAAGGCCATACGCGACTACGCACCGGACCGCTTCGCACTTGAGACGCTCTTCTTTAGTACTAATAAAAAGACCGCTATGGGCGTGGCTGAAGCACGTGGCGCAGCACTTTCCGTCGCAGGTGCTGCAGGACTATCGGTTCGAGAGTACGCACCAGGCACCGTAAAGCTTGCCGTTACGGGAGACGGACGCGCGGACAAGGCGGCAATAGCGCGTATGCTGCCAAAACTCATCGCACTTCCCCCTAAAGAGCGTCGTCGAGACGACGAGCTGGACGCTATAGCGGTCGGTATTGCAGCGCTCGCCGACCGTCTCTCTTAGCACTATCCCCACGCACTGGACTATCCCCTTCCCTAGCCCGGACGGATTTGGTACATATAGAGCGGTTCGCGCCTTCGGGCATGAGAAATAATTTGCGTTACATGAACGACGACCTAGGAAATGATCTAGTTGACGGTGAGGAGGAAGTCACCGACGAAGAGACCACCGACGAAATGAACGAAGACGCTGTATAAGCAGCTCGTCACACAAAGCGGCCCTGCGTCATGCAGGGCCGCTTCGTTCGTCTCATGCTAGGATTCCCGCATGACCAAGAAGAAATTCAACCTGAAGGCGACTATCGACTCCTTCCTTCATCATCCCTCCCCTGTGGTACGGGCGCTCTGCATTATGGGCGGCATTGTATTCATTGGCTTTGCGACTACTCTTCTTTACGTCGCACTCGCTCCACTTCCTGACCTCGACACCCTTTCGACCCGAAAGATTAGTGAGTCGACTCGTATTCTCGACCGCACCGGCAACACCGTGCTCTACGACCTCAATCCTGACGTCACTCGGAACATGGTTCCGCTTGACCTCATCTCGCCAAACGTTCAGAAAGCAACGATTGCGATTGAGGACTCTGCCTTCTACTACCACAACGGCATCAGCATCCCTGGTATCCTCCGCGCAATATATGTCGACATAACGACTGGTACGCTCGCACAAGGTGGTTCAACCATTACGCAGCAGGTCGTCAAAAACACCCTGCTTACTACCGACAAGAGCATCATTCGTAAGGTGCATGAGTGGGTGCTCGCCTTGAAACTTGAGCAGCGCTACTCAAAGGAAGAAATCCTCGAACTCTACTTCAATAACACCCCGTACGGCGGCACGCTTTACGGTATTGAGGCTGCTACTCGTGCGTACTTTGGAAAGTCTGCGAAGGATGTCTCTATCGCAGAGGCGGCATACCTTGCTGCGCTCCCTCAGGCACCTACCTACTTCTCGCCGTACGGTAACAACCGTGACGACCTCGATATCCGCAAAGACTACGTGCTTGAGCGCATGAACAAGCTCGGGTACATCACCGACGAGGAGTATGCGACGGCAAAGGCGGAGAAAGTAACCTGGAGCCCCCAGAACACTAACTCAATCATCGCGCCGCACTTCGTTTTCTTTATCGAGCAGTATCTTGAGAATAAGTACGGCCCTACCGCCGTCACGCGCGGTCTTGAAGTGCAGACAACGCTTGATGTCGACCTTCAGCGTGAAGCAGAGTCAGTCGTGAATAAGTATGCGATTGCAAACCAAGGACGCTACAACGCCTCAAACGCAGCACTCGTTGCGATTGACCCAAAGACCGGACAGATTCTCTCTATGGTCGGCTCACGTGATTACTTTGATGAGAGTGTCGACGGTAGCTACAACATTGCGATAGCCGAGCGTCAGCCAGGGTCGTCGTTTAAGCCATTCGTGTACGCGACCGCACTCGCTAAAGGCTTCACCCCTGACACGATTATCTTCGACCTCCCTACTCAGTTCTCTACCGCCTGCGCGCCGTCCGACATCTTCCAGAGCGAGTATCCGTGCTACGCACCAGGTAACTACGATGATAAGTTCCGCGGCCCTATGACGTTTGCCACGGCCCTCGTACAGTCGATTAACATCCCTGCCGTGAAGGTTATGTACATCGCCGGTATCGAGAATGTTATCGACCTTGCGACGCGCATGGGCATCACCACGCTTGGTGACGCGAAGCAGTACGGTCTCTCACTTGCGCTTGGTGCGGGTGAAGTCCGCCTCCTCGATATCACGAGTGCATATGGCGCGTTCGCTAACGACGGCGTCCTTAATCCTCCGGTCGGTATCTTGAAGGTTACTGATTCCGACGGTCAGGTACTCGAAGAGTTCAAGGCAGACCCAACGCAGGTACTTGATGCGGGTGTCGCGCGCGACATCTCCTACATCCTCTCAAACGATGCAGCCCGCGAGAATCCAGGTAACAACCCATTCTCCTTTGCTGACTACGATGTTGCGGCAAAGACCGGTACCACTAACGACTACCGCGACGCATGGACCATTGGCTACACGCCAGGACTTGCGGTTGGTGTCTGGGCTGGTAACAACGACAACAGCCCTATGGTGAAACAGGTCGCAGGCTACATCATTGCTCCTGCATGGCGTGAGTACATGGACTTCGCCCTTCAGAAGGTGCCGCAGGAATACTTTGGTGAGCGCCGTGCCATTCCTGACAACGCACCCGCAGCACTTCGCGGTAGCTTTACCGACAACTCCGGTATTCACGACCTTCTCTGGTTTGTAGACAAGGACAATCCACTTGGTGGCGGCACCTCACGTAGTGACCGCCAGACTCCGTACTGGGAGTACGCCCTCAGCAACGACCTGACAAATCCAAACGAGGAAGGTAACGAAGACAATAACGACCGCCGCAGAAACCGGGATGAGGACGAGGAACCGGAGATTCTCTACGAGATAATGCCACCAGGGTTTGGGAACTGATTTTTAACGAGAGAGACTTCTCCAGTGTGTTTCGAAAAGCCCATAACAGGACAAGGTGTTATCAATCACGATTTTAGGAATTGTAGTCTCTGGGTGAAGGATGGACATGATGTCGTCTTTGACCACTTCACAATCCATGTTTGAAATGCCTCTAGCGGTACCGAATACTCTCTTAACTTTTGTGGACGTCTGAGGGTCGAGTAGCTCCATATTCATCCTATGGAAACCAAACCCTAAAAACACTATCGTTTCAGCTTCTCTTACTAATGATTTTATATCTTCCAGGTTAGCTGGGTTTGCTTCTTGTTGTGTAAAAGTTTTTATCTGAGAGGAAATAGCGATTAAATCAACCCTCTCAGTTTCTCCAAAAAGGACCATGTCTCTTGGATTTTCTGCGCTTAATCTACCGACCTGCCCATAAGGATGTTTAATCACCAAAGTGGAGACTATCGCCCGTGCCTCCTCTAAGGAGATTGAATAATAATTCGCAAGAGCATGGGGAAGATATTGCTCGATACATCTGTCGTAATTAAAAGTTATGAAAGAAACGTTATCGAAGATTTCTCCAATATCTCCTTTTCTTACATTCTCTGTAAGTAGCTTAGAAAGCTGAACATACCAAGTATCCAAAAGATTCGACTGGTTTATCTTCTCTCCAAATCCACAGAACAGGGAACTTTTTCTCTCTGCCTCTAGAATTGTCTGGGCAACTCCAAGCTTTCCTGCTAGCTGGACCTCATCGTCTTCCGCATGAGCATCCAAAACATTATCTATAGATAACGCTTGAGGCAGAGCGTCTCTTATCTTCCGAGATGCTTTTAGATACGGGTTTATGTCTTGGTTTTGGGGATTCTTCTCTCTTACTAATCTTCTAAAGGCTTCGTCTATCCTTTCATCACCAGAGGTTCTCTCGAAACCATGTTCATATTGGATATCTAACCGTCTGGTTATTTCTTTTTTAAAAGTATCCCCTGCTGGAAATTTCACCTCCTGACTTGCTCCAGCACCAACTATAAATAATGTTTTTGAGTTAATCATCAAAACTATTGATTCATCGGCATTACCAGATACAAGAAGGACGTATCACCCTGACCACGCATAACTAATGGACGACCGATACCTGCAGCAGAGAGCGAGATACTCTCGGCGCCAATAAGAGAGAGTGGTGCACCAAGATAACGATGATTAAACGGCAGCTCTATTACTTCTCCTGATATTGATGCAGGAATACTCTCTAAGGACTCTCCAACGTCAGAATTTCGCGATGAGAGCGTGACTTGCTTCTTTCCTGCATCAAGTCCCACACGAACCTTTTGGAACGCGTCAGAGAAGACAGAGGCCCGACGAAGAGCCGTCTCAAAATCTTTTCGGAGAATCGTCGCTTCTGCGGCGAATGTTTTTGGAATTATCTGCCCATAGTCTGGGTACTGTGCAGACACAAGACGTGTCGTAGCCATACCTCCCTTCCAAGAGAAGGAGCACTGATGTTCGTCGGCATTTACCTCAATATCCTCGTCAGGAAGCGTCTGTGCGATATCTAGGGCGTTTTTAGCAGGAATAAGCATGGAGAACGGCTTCACTGATGCGTTCACGGATACTTTCTTCTCTGCAAGACGGAATGAGTCAGTAGCTACCGCCTTTACCGTGCCGCCCTCAGCGGAAATAAAGATACTGGCAAGTTCAGGACGTACCGTCGAAGGAGATGCGCACGACGCTACCGTTGAAATAAGGCTCTTAAGAAGCGTACCAGGGAGAGTGAAGGAGATTTTAGACGTCTCAAGAGAAGGAAGGGTTGGAAAATCCTCTTGAGGAAGGGTTTTCATAGTGGTCTTTGCGGTTCCTGCTGCTATTTTCACTACATCACCATCAAGCTCTAAAGAAACTGTCCCTGTACCTGAGAAGGAGTTGGTGATCTCTCGGAAAATATTCGCCGGAAGCACAATAGATCCAGGAGTGCGGACTGAGCCTTGCACCTTAAGACTGATACCGGTTTCAAGATTAGTGGCATAGAACGTAAGGGTATCTTTCTCAGCCAGTATCGAGATACCTGCAAGTGCAGGAAGTGTTGAGGTCTTTCGTTCAGAGAAACGAGAAACAATTCCCACTGCCTGTATTAATTCTTTTTTTTCTAGAGAAATATTCATACCACCCATATTAGTTGTGTTGATAGGTGGAAAACGTAGTAATACCGCCTACATACTTAGTTATTTTCTCCCTACCACCTACACAACCCTGTTGAAAACTATTGTTAATAACAGAACTTACTAACACCCCTTTTCCCAACCTAACAGAATCCCCAATCATCTCAGTAATTATCCTCATAGTTTCCTGGGAGTTTTCCATAGGTTTTACACACCTATACCAACAGTCCGCGGATATCTTGAATCTCTTTTGCAAGTTCAAGATCATCCGTCATCTCACGACGCACCTTTTCGCACGAGTGAATAACGGTGGTGTGGTCACGACCACCAAGCTTTGATCCTATCGTCGGATATGAGACGGAGAAGTCCTCACGAAGAAGGAACATGATGACCTGACGTGGGCGTACCACCTCCCTTCTGCGTGTCTTCTCGTAGATACTCTCCTCGTCGATACCGTAGAACTCAGCCACCTTAGAGACCACATGCTTAACCGAGACTGATTTAGTAGGGCGGGAGAAAGAACGGAGTGACTGACGTACCTCTGCAAGGTCTGGAGATACTCCTTTTACCTGCGCATGACACACAAGTGAGTTAATAATGCCTTCAAGCTCTCGAATAGAGCCAGAAACGGAGGTGGCGACGTACTCCACCACATCATCAGCAAGGATGACGTCGTGCTGAGCTGCCTTTTTCTTCACGATAGCGATACGAGACTCGGTATCAGGCTCAGAAATATCCACCGTCATGCCGCTAAGAAGACGTCCACGTACACGGTCAGCAATATCAGGAATAGCCTGAGGAGGACGGTCTGAGGAGAAGATAATCTGCTTATTGTTGTCGTGCAGGTGGTTGAAGAGGTGGAAGAGTTCCTCCTGCGTCTTCTCCTTCTTGGCGAGGAACTGGATGTCATCCATGATGATGAGATCGTACTGACGGTACTTCTCCTTGAAACGGTTCGCCGTCCCCTGCCCTATGGAGTCGGTGTAGTCGACGGAAAACTTCTCTGACGTTAGATAGTAGACCTTACGCGTTGGGTAGAGTTTCTTGAATTGATTACCCACCGCCTGAATGAGGTGCGTCTTACCGCGTCCGGTGTCGCCGTACACAAAGAGTGGGTTGTATGTGATGCCAGGGCGCTTAATAGCAGCCATAGCAGCGGTGTACGCGAGTTCGTTGAAGGAACCAACGACAAACGTATCGAACGTGTAGCGAGGATTAAGGTTGTCGCTCTTGTTTATGTAGAACTCATCGAGCGGCAACTCCTGATTCTGGCGCTCACGCTTCTCTACCTTTGGCTTACGTGCATCTTTAACGATGAGGTACTCAATATTACGGAACTCGTAGGAGACCGAGCGGAGAATCTTAAGGAGAAGCGCGTGGAACTTCTTCTGGTACCAATCACGGAAGAATTGGCTCGGTACACCTACGTACACAATCCCCTCTTCTATCTTTACAATATGACTCTCACGAAACCAGGTGTTGAAATTGGCAGGTGATATGGAGAGTTCTACCTGCGAAAGTATGTGTTCCCAAAGTTCGTGAGGATCTTGTTTGTTCATCGTGGGAGTAGTATACGCGCCACTGTGGATAACTAAAAACTGGCCTATTTTCTTGCTCGGCGTGGAGAACATGTTAGTATCCTGTGGATAGCATTTATCACTCGACTTCATGCCAAAACGCACGTACCAGCCGAAGAAACGAAAGCGCGCTCGCGCCCACGGCTTCCTTTCTCGCAGCAAAACCCCTACCGGGAAGAACGTTCTTACCCGTCGCCGCAGAAAAGGACGCGCCGCGCTGACCGTCAAGAGCCGTAAGGCGTAAATTAGGCATGCTGCCCCGCCGGAGCCGCCTTTCCCGGGCTCGGTTTCCGGACACCCGGAGCGGTATGAGGGCATCCTCAGCCCATTTCTCTATTGTTGCTGTCCCTGCCCGTGAAGGAGGGGCAGCTGCCGTAGTGTCTAAGAAGGTAGCCCGTCGCTCGGTCGACCGACACCTCTTGAAGCGCCGGATGCTCGCTGTCCTACGCCCCTATCTCACCCCTGGTCGCTCCATTATTGCCTACGCACGTGCGGGAAGTCTCGGGCTTCCCTACGGTGTTCTCAAGGCCGAGCTTGAATCTCTACTCAATCGCCCCCATCATTAGGACTTATGGCTTCTTTCTTTCACCACTTCATTTATCTCCCTATCTACAACCTCTTGGTATTCCTCGTGGATATCATTCCTGGAGGTGACCTTGGTATCGCGGTTATTGCCGCGACCGTCGTCGTAAAGCTGGTGCTCCTTCCCCTCTCCCTCTCGGCGGTGAAGACCCAGCGCGCGATGAAGGTGCTTGAGCCTGAGCTAAAGGCGCTCAAGGAGCGGTATAAGGATGATAAGGAGAAACAGGCACGCGAGATGCTCGCACTCTATAAGGCGCATGGCGTGAAGCCCTTTGCCTCTATTTTGATGCTCTTCATTCAGATTCCGATTCTCTTCGGTCTCTATTACGTCGCACTTCACGCTACGGCCCTTGCCTCAGCTGACCCATCGCTCCTCTACCCATTCGTACAGGCGCCTGCGGTGCTCTCCCCTCTCTTCCTTGGTATCTTCTCGCTCGCCGCTCCTAGTATCATTCTCGCGCTTGTCGCGGCGCTCGCACAGCTCTGGCAGAGCTGGTATGTCATCCCAGTACCACCAAAAAGCACGGAAGCAACACCATCTATGCAGGATGAGTTTGCCCGCATGATTGCTCTGCAGGCGCGTTACATCTTCCCGCTTCTTGTGGGTGCTATCGCGTACACCTCAGCAGTGCTCGCGCTCTACTTCATCGCCTCAAGCGTGTTTATGGTCGTACAGGAGTTTGTTGTCCGTAAGGTGTATCCGGTTGTGTCTGGAACTCCAGCGCCTCAAACCTAGAGGTCAAACAACCAAAGGGACCCGTCAGTTTTGTTCGTAAACACGAGCGCATCAGCGCGCGAATCTATTGCAAGCGCTACCGCGTCTATTTCTGCGTCAGCAACGAGCTTTGGGTCAACCACAAGGGACGCAATGCGTGCATCGACATCAATGCGCCAGATACGGTCGGTGAAATGCGCCGCCCCCTGGTACCAGGTGTCTGGCCAGCCAGCAGCTACGGTGCGCGGAATACCGCAGTAAATACTCTGTTCGTCGTCAGTCCACACACACTTGTCAGGGAGTGCAGCTACTGGGAGTGTGGTCGCGGTGTGGGTTGCGACATCGTAGAGCGCAGAGCGGGTCGTATTTCCTGATACATAGCTATAGATAACCTTCGTGCCAGACGGACTTGGAAGCGCAGTGAGTCCTTTCAATGGACCGAGGATGCGTTCAAACGAAGCTCCTGTCTTAAAGAGATAGCCGTCAGCAGCTGACGCTGCTTTGGTTGACGCAAAGACCGTTGCGCTTCCTGCGTGCAGGCGAAGCGATGAAAGAAGTGAGGAGAAGAGCGTACGTGCATTGGCACCACTTGCGTTTGCGGCGGTGGCGACTGAGCCATTGGTGGATGAGACGAGCGTAACGACGGAACTGTCCGTCACCGCAAGGTCGGAAATGTTTCGTTCAAGGGCGTACCCCTCTCCCCCGTCAGCAGGGAGTGCATACGTTTCCGTTGCATCGGCTTCGTCCATAAAGCGTACGAACGCGACTGACGCATCGGGAAACCATGCCGCTTCTTGTATACCAGGTAGTGTACGGTTGGTGAGGCGCGTAAGGGTACGCTCGTTCAAGCGGAAGGCATAGATATTCCCACTTGCCCGTTCGATATACCGTATTTCGGTCTCTGGAATACGTACGGTCTCGGTTGTGGTGCCTTCACCCTGCGTTTGGAAACGGACGGTACTGCTTGCTACAACGCCAAAAGCAACAGGTCCTTCCGTAATACGAATAAGATTCGTGGCGACTTCGTCACCTGCGTCTTGAGGGACACCTACGTCAGGCGCGGTAATACCTATACCCTCTCCATCAGGGAATTGGTTACCAGGCGTTGCAGACACGCCACCGCTCGGTCCACGAAAGAAGAGTAGATAGACGAGTGTTGCGACGATGAGTATCGCTATGACCGCTCCTACGATGACAAGTATGCGTCTCATATATTAATCACCGCGATTTGCTTGCTGCGGCGACACCTCATTCGTGCCTGGTGCGGTGCAGGCGTTGGTAAGAGATATAGTTCGTGACTGCCCTTCCGGTATACATACGGCTCCATTAATCGCGGTCCATCCGGTTTCTGCACCACGTGCCTGGCACACCGCAGCAGTAGTGGCATCACTGTCAAAATAAACTGAACTGAGGAGGTTACAGCCCCACTCTGGCACGTTTCTTGTTCTATACGTTACGAACTTACTGGTGGCGCGCACGGTGTAGGACCCGGTATAGGGCGTGCCCGTCACACCATTAGTGGTGTCTATCTGTTCTTCATCGGTAAGTGCCTCATCAGAGGTATCGGTTACGATGATGCATCGGCCGTTAGGTGACTCCGCACTGACAATCCAGCGTCCCTGGTTCTCTGCACAGGATTCAAGCGTTTGAGGTACGGTTGTGTCCTCTGCAGCACCTCCGTTGTCGGTTCCTTCGTCTTCCCCACTCTGCCCTTCGTCTTGCCCCGGGGCGCCTTGGCTATTCCCTGGCGTGAGTTGGTCAGTGCCAATATTTAGATCAAGAATCTTTGGATTGATGATGCCAAACACGAGGGCTGGAGAAAGTACGAGTACGAGACCAACCACTGCCATGAATATGTGGTGCTTCGCTTCGCGCTTTTCGAGCACACTACCTTCAAGCATGTACATGATGCCGCCGCGGATAATCTGGAAGACGGCAAGAACGGCTGCAGCGCCTATAGCGAGCTTATAGAGACTATTTAAAAAAGCAGCAAGAGAATCAGCGCCGGTCACACTGTCGACACCAGGGATACTGGTTAGTGGCACGAAGCCATCAGCCGCAAACGCTTGTGGGGCGAAGAGGAGTGCAGCGAGCGCAAGCGACGGGAGGATGAAATATTTCATAGTTAGAAGCCAAATAAGGCGTTTGATGCTCTTCCAAATTGTACGGTAAGCGAGGACTCAGCATGTGAGAATATCCCGTTTCCATCAGCAGATACGCCAAGGAGGGCTGTTCCCTCTTCTGTACCCGTAGTACGGAGGGTGAGGTCGGGGTCAGTGCCGGTGTCGGTACCGTTTAAGGTCCAGGACAATGTTGGGTTGGTGCCAAAATGGTAACCAACGGCACGGAATGCTTCCTCGGTACCGGGAAGCGTGAAGGTACCAGAGAGCGCGTTAGCAAAATCGATACCAAGAAGAGGGTCATTGCGGTAGATACGCACCAGCGGATTCACTGGAGCCACAACGACACTCGCCGAGCCAACGATAGAGCCGTCACGCGTCGCGACCCGCACACTTACCGTGGCGTCGCGATAGCGAGTAGGGCCAGTCGCCGTCAGTACATTCTTCCCTGCCCCGGATTCTGCAGCGAGCTCCTTATCACCGAGCTTCCACGTGTAGATGAGATTTGAAGGAGCAATACTTGTGCCTCCTGAGCGGAAGTCTGCGAGCGCGACGACTCGTACCTGCCCTTCGGGTGCGGGGAGGACCCCTCCGTCATAGAAGGCGTGCGCGGTAGCGGTTGGCTCAACGATGAGTGCAATATCAGTAGGTACTACCGAGACTGAGGCTTCGTTTGTGCCGTCACTGTTAGATACAACTGCGCGTATAGTGGTTCGACTTCCCGCTGCTCCTGCCTGGAAGGTTGCAGTAGAGGTGTTCTCTCCGATAACCGCACCGTTGGCGTAGATAGTGACCGTGCTCGCAGGAAGGCTGAAAACGGTGCTTGTGAGCTTTACCGTGACCGTCTCGTACGGACGTGGGTACTGTGGTGAAAGGGTAATGACCACAGGACTTACGCCCGGGAGTACCTGTGCGTGGAGGGTGGCAGGCGCAAGCACCAAAAGGAGTGCGAGAAGCATGCGAATCATGCGTGTAGTATACCGTCCCTCTGCGCTACTCTTCGTCGTTGTTCTGTTTAGATTCTACTCTTCGGTACTGAGCGCCCATGGCGTCACGCGCCTGGTAATCGAGTGCACGACGTTCAGCTAGATGTAACTGTTCCTTATCCATCTTTGCGCGACGTCTTCGAGCGAGTTTAAAGAGCGCGCTGTCCTTTCCGTCGGCAAATCGGGTCATCAAGACCAGGGATACCACGCCCATCGTTATGGCTGGGATGGTGTTAAGGATAGGAATGAACTCAACGATGAATGAGCACATCCATATGACAAACTTGACCGCTCCGTTTCGATCGAGATAGCTCACTCCGAGCATGAAAAACCAACAGCTAAAGAAGGTAAACGCGATAAGCGAGATAAGGCTCCCTAGGAAGGGACCTCCAAGAAGCGCTAGGGTCTGCAAGAAATCAGCGCCAAGCGCTGCCAGAATAAGCAGCGTCGCCATCAGTCCGTCGATGCGCTGCCCTGTCTTCCCTTTTTCTGCCATGGTTTAGGGTGTTCCGCCCGAGAGTCGTGCCTTAGCGTCCTTAATCGCAAGTAGCTGGGAAGGGTCTGAGGTAATGATTTGGTCTTCGGTATAGGACGCGACAATCTTAATCGCAACGTGCTTGAGACCTGCAAAGAAGAGGCCCTCCCCTACTCCTGATTCAAGCAAGAGGAACTTCTCCTCGTCAGTGAGGTTAAAGATTTCTTTTAGCGTGTCGACAGTCGTTGGTGATTGTTTCAGCAGCAGCTGTATTGAGGAGTTGGTGAGAATTGGCTTGCCGTACGGTGAACGGAGGAAGTCTTCGACGTCTTGGGTAATCGTTGAGACGCCGAGATAGTACTTACGACCACGCTTTGCGAGGCTGTAGAGGAAGGAGGCGGTGTCCTCGCTCTTCATCATCCACCATGCCTCGTCAATGATGAGAAGGCGCTTTCTGAGGTCGTGGCGCACCGCGTTCCAGATGAAGTGCGTAACGATGTACATCGCAACCGGCTTCAACTCATCCTCCATATCGCGCACCGAGAAGACGATGAACTGTTTATTGATGTCTACGTTCGTTGGCTGGTTGAGGAAGCCCGACCAAGTGCCCTTCGTGTATTTACTTAGACGCTGAACCAAGGATTGTGACCCCTCCATACCTGAGAGCACGTTCTCAAAATCGGAAAGCAATGGCGCCTCGACTCCGGTGAAGTCCGCGTCTCCCGTGATGTCTTTGAGTGCGTAGGTTTCGGTGATGGCGCGGTCGACAATGGCGTCCTCCTCGGGGGTAAGACCACCGAGCATGATGCGGAAGAGACCCACGAGGTTAATGATGTTTGAGCGCAGAATATCTGACGGATTCTCATCCTCTTTAACCGGTGGAAGGTCGAATGGGTTGATGTGATGCTCTGAAGAGAGCGAGATGTTGAAGAGACGGCCACCGGTTGCCTCTGCGAGAGCCTCGTACTCACGTTCTGGGTCGATGACGATGACATTAGTATCGAACATCAACGAGCGCAGGATTTCGAGCTTCACTGCGTATGACTTACCTGAACCGGACTTTGCAAAGACCACCGAGTTGTAGTTTTCGAGCGAGAAACGATCAAAGAGAATCAACGACGCGTTGTGACGGTTGATGCCATAGAGGATGCCGTTATTAGAGGTGAGGTCGAAGGAAACAAACGGGAATATAGAGGAGAGCGGTGAAGAATTGAGTTTTTGATTGACCGAGAGCTCGTCGAGGGCGAGTGGCAAGGTGGAGCGGAATCCCTGCTCTTGCTGGAAGAGCGCAGGCTTTGTGTAAATGAGGCGGGAGTCGAGAATACCGCGTACATCCGATTCAATCTTGTCGAGTTCTTCCTTGGTGTCGCCGTACACCGTAAGGTAGAGCCCTACTTCAAAGAGACGTTCCTGTGCCTGCTGCAGGCTGTCGCGCAAATCCTCGAGGTCGCGGTACGCCGTATCGAGCATCGGGTCACGTACGAGGCCCTTCTCTGCCCTTTCAGTAATCTGGCTCTCTACTTCCGCCACTTTGCGCTGGAACGAACGAAGCGCCGCTTCCGTCTCAACCGGATGGATGAAAATAGACGCATCAAGGACGCGGGTGAGGTTTACAACCGGCGTGAACCACGAATCAGAGAGATAGCGTGGGTAAGAAATCGTATAGAACGAGCGTGCGTACTTCTCACCAAGCGCGATATCTTTTGAATCAACTTTGAGTGCGTCTGGCGCTATGGTGTCGACTAGCGAAAGTGCGCCTTCAGCGTAAATGTCTTGTGGAAGCACTGGTGCAACCGTTGGTGCCGCATCTTCTTTCTTTTTGTTGAGGAAATCGAGGAACGCCATATTAGTTATTGAGTTTTATCGGCGTCTCAAGCGTACCGAGATGGAACGAACGGTACAGAAGCTCAATGATTTCTTCCGTTCCGAGTGCTACTGCCCTCACCCCAGTGCCCATAAGCGTAGACGTGACGAGTGCCATGCGTTGCTCCAGCTGGATACGATGCTCGTCAAACGAATCAGTCATACCCACCGCTGCTTCTTTCACTGGCTTTCCACCAAAAAGTGGCAACGCATTCGCTACTTTTAGGCCGGTAGCTGGGTCATACGGCACGACGACATAGAAAGTTTTCGTCATGATGTCGGCACCGTCGGTGAAGTTACGGATGAACTGGATGTACTCACGCACCTGTATCTTCATAAGCTCCGTTGCCTGACTCTCAGTGCGTTCCTCAAGAAGCGCGAGGTACGGACGAATGTCCATGCGACGCGAGTGCACCACAATCTGTACCGAGAAATCGAGCGTGTTGAGGAAGTTCTGGAAGCCACCAATCACCGCCTGCTGTTCATCGTTTGATTTGAGGGCGAAGTTTATCGAAGAACACATGAGGATACCGCGGTAGCCCCCCTCTTTAAGGATGATGACCCCGTTACGGACCTCCTTCACGGGCACAAACGATTGTGTCGGATTGGTCTCAGGCATGGTTTATTCCGGGTTCTTCCCGGTATCTTTCACGTCGAGTGACCACGCAAGGTCCTCAAGCTTGCGGCGAGAGAGACCCTCCTTTTGTAGCGGAGCCACTGGCGGAGGCGCCTGCATGACGGTACTTGGCGCAATTGGTTCTTTTACCTTCCTCCAGAGATACTGACGCTTCCCCGTGAAGAAATTGAATCCTGATTCAAGCACTTGGATAAATGGCTTGCCGTTCAATTTATAGAACGCGAGCGCACCAGCGAGTCCAGCAACAGGAATAGAGAGAAGAATGCCAAGAAAAAGTGGAAGCGAGAGAACGAGTATTGCAATGAGTCCCGCGCCACCAGCGAGATACACAAACTGCATTATCGTGAGTGGACCAAATATCTTGTCCTCTACTTCGATGAACTGGGGGACCTGATAATCCATATCAGGTTAAGTATAGCAGCCACGTACTAGTGTCCGTGTGAAGAAGGTTTCGGTGCCCAAGAAACCACCAATTTTCCATCGGGTGCATGGCCTTGTGCCATCACAAAGAACTCCTCGCCGAGCTGTTTTTGGAGTTCTTTTACGTATGCTTCAGTAAAACCATGAGGGTTAAAAGTAAACCGAGTGTGGTACGGGTGGCGAACTGACAATTTAAAGTCATTTGGCATTACCCAGGTGTACTGACCATCTCCCTGTTTTGCTATGTGCGCACCAAGCTGACGCGACCCGAGGAATCGTCGGTCCATACGCTTTTCTATCGCTTGTACAATGCGAGGAAAATCTCTCCGCACCGCTTCAATACCAGCTTCCTTTTCTGCCTCATGCTTTTCGTGGGCGTGATGCTTTGCATCATGTTTGAGCTCATGCGCTCGTTCTTGAATCCGCCCTAATCTCTCGGAACCATTCATTGCTGGAAGAATACCATCTAGTCGACGGATTCTCGGTAAGGGTCTATGCCGTATTTCTGTAAGGTGGTACGCACTTCAGTTGGGTCCGGGTGCGCTGAAGATGGAGCTACAGGGGGTACGGTAATAGGTACGGGTGTTGGAGGCATAGGGACAGCAGGCGCTACTGCAGGATGAGCGAGTCCTGGTATTTGGTGTGGTACGGGTGCTGGGGCGTGGCCGTCCTTCATCCCTTCAATGTCATGCGCCATGGTGCGCATGGTTGGCTCATATGACGGTGATGGAGTTGGTGGGGGTGCTAGTGGTGCTGATACAGCTGGACTTGGAGGCGGCACTGGTTTTGGGGTAGGAACTGGCACCACAGGAGCTGTCGGTGTAGGAGCTTGAGGTATTGGGTTAAGAGGAGCCGGAACGGGCGCAAGGGGTTCTTTCTTCGCGGCGGAGCTGTTTGGGGCAGTCTCTTCTCTTTCTTCCTTGCGAAGAGGTGCAAAGACCTGTTCGTTTAGGTCCGCGATGATACCTTCTACGGTTTCCTCGGAAAAATCCTTGTCTTCAAGCGTAGTTGCGAAGCGGCTTGGTGAATATACACCAAGAAGCATCATGAGGAGTGCTTTGTGCAGTTCGCCCGCTTGGTCAGTATGTAGCTGATACTTGCGTGTGAGGCTTAGTACCGTTTTATCTGGCCCCTTCCCCACCACGAAGGCTCGTACTGGTGCAGGGAGATTATCGAGTAATACCTTTACGTCGTTCTCGAACGAAGCATCATCGAGAGTGGTACTAGGTTCCGGAGGCATAACGATAGTCTATCAGTGATGACCGTCACCACCACCCGTCGCGTGCTGATCGTCCGTACTGTCACCAGCAGCTCGACGAGCGTTCTCATCAATTTCGCGCTCAAGACTTCTTGTTGCATCGGCAGTAGCTTTTCCGGCTCTGTCGATTGAGTCAGCAAGTTTCTTCATCAAACGCTCGTTCTCTGTTGAATTCGCGTGCTTATCAAGATTATGGATAGCATGCGTCACGCCCTCACTACCAGGAAGCATACGGATGATTGGATTTGCCTGTTCTCGTGCAAGCTGTTCAGTAAACGCTTTAATAGGACTCAAATCCGCCTTCAATTTTACTTCTGCAGCCTTTTGTAGTTCAAACGCCTCCGTTTTATCTTTAACTGCTTTTGAAAGCGTCTTTCCAAGTGTTGTGAAGTTCTCACGGCTTACACGAAGTGCTTCTTGCTGTGCTTCAAGATTTATCTTGTCGCGTTCAGCCTGTGCCTCATTTTGTTCCTTAATAACCTCCAGAGCCGCTGCCGCTTCATTGCGGTCTTTCTCTGCTTTCTCTTCTGCAGCCTTAGCTACACCATATGCAGCAAGGTTAGAAGATGAAGCGGCTCTCTGCTCCTGTGCTGCCTTAAGGTCAGCGTCTGCTTTTGCGAGCACCTGTTCTTGAGCGTTAAATCGATCCTGATTAGTCTTCTGGGCCGTAGCTGCAGCAGCGGTTGCTGTCTTGAGTTGTTCTTCAAGTGTAGCAGATGCAGTATCCTCGCCCTCGGCATGTGCTTCATATTTCTTCTTTGCCTCTTCTGCAGCCTCCTTTGCATTGTTAGTTTCTTTAGCAGCAGCGCCAAGTAAGCTCTTTTGTTCAGCATTGTGTTCACGGCCCTTACCGTATTTCTCAAGCTTCTCATCCCTTTCATGCGCTATGTGCTCATATCCGCCATGCTGTCCATGACCAAAATCAACTTTTACTTGGTGCCCAATATCGTGCGCTAGCTTATTGCTACGGAAATCATAGTTACCTTTGGCGAGCACGTCATACATGCTGCCACGGAATCGACCAAACGGAGTTTTACCACCATCCTTAGAATTAAGACCCTGGCGCAGTCCTAACGCAACGCGTCCTACTGAGTTACGGCCAAGCATACCCATGGCACCAAAAGACAGGCGTCCTGCAGTGGTCGTTGCAAGATCTGAGAAGTAAATACCAAAACGGTTTGCAAGAGTAAGAGCACCAAGAAAGAAGCCGATAATAAGACAGAACATAATGAGCGGCCCGGTGTTTATCGAGTTTCCTGCGGCAATGGCACCACCAATGCCTCCTTCCCCTGAGCTTATTTGTGAAAGTCCCTCGGTAATCTTTAGTGATACCAAGAGAAGTAAGAGGAAAATTGGTGCGAAGAATGCCTGGTGCAACAGCTTACTCCACCAATCATCAGCAAGTTTCTTCAACGGCGGTACTGCCATGCCCGCAAACCCAATTGGCGAAGTCACCATGAGAAACGCGAGAATAACCGCGCGCGAGATGAGCATAAACGCACCCGCGAAGAGCACGAATGCAGCCACAAGCAGGACGATGCTAAGTCCAACGTACTTAAGCAGGAATGGAAGCGGGTCGGTAAAGTAGGTGCCGACACCTCTCGCAAATGACATACCCTCTTCGAGAAGATTGGTACTTCCCTGTCCATACACACTCTGTACATTCACCTGAGAGAGTATTTGACCTGCAATACCATTATTAATAAGACAGCCTAAGAGGTCAGAGAATGCATTACATTGTGTGCGTTCCGCGAGTGCACTGTTATACAGCGTTGCGGCGAGTACGTTTGAGGCATCGATGACCGCTTCGGCGGCAAAAAGACTGAAATTGATAAGTACTGCCGCGATGACGAGTGCTGGTAGGGATTTCTTCCACGGGTAGCTATGGAGATCGAGGATAGTGGCGATACCCATAAACACAAACCCAAAGATAAGGGCAATATTGCCGAAGTCACGAAGTATCCCCCACGCGACGAGCATGCCGGGAGTGTTTCCTAGAAAGTTTGCGAACTGGAAGACAAGGAGTGCGACCGCCCAGTTAAAAAGAATACCGGCGAGCCCGAGGAAGAGCGCAGCTATCTTGAAGACGGCAAACGCCATAATCACGAATGGAGAAAGCAATGCTGCAAAGCCCATGTTTGCTAGTGCTCCAAGACCCGCAGCGGCAGTATCTTGTGCTGCGGTCAGACCCGCTTCTAAGTTCTGCTGTGCAGCAGAGTTGTTCTCATCCCCTTCATCAGGGTCGTAATCCTGCACACAGCCACCACCTAACATATGGCTGTATCCTGGCTGACAATGGTCTGCGAGCGCGATAGATGGCGCAAGTAAGCCGAGCCCCAGAACAATCGCAACGGAAAGCACGACCGCGCTAGGGCGAAGTGTGAGCGCGAAATGTGAGAGAAGCGTAGCCATACCTAATCGCAATCCTGTGCCGTCGCACGCATACGCATAAGAAGCGTCGGTGGCGTCACATTATCGACGTCCTGACCTTGTTGAATGGCACACGAAAGTTCGGTACCGCCTGGAAGCGACATGCCTGACACGGGGCAGGTCGTCCCTATGGATGGACCACCGGTCACGTTACATCCGCCGTTTTGCGGAAGACCACCAGACACGAGACAGTTGTAGTCAGCAGTGACGGCAGATGCTGTTGTGCTCGTGGTACCTGCCTGTACCGTCTGTGCACGCGTAACGATAGAGGTGAGTGCGTCGAGTGCCCTTCCCGCCTTTGCGACTGCCGCATTTGCTTGTGCAAGCAGTGCATTTGCTTCGGCACGCTTCGCCGCATCGCCACCGGTGCCACATTCCGCAACCGCCTCGGTCGCAGCGTCACGAATACGCGTCCATGAATCACGATAGAGTGTGATGTTTTCAATATCGCTTTGCGCTCTCTCGATAAACCCAGCTGCGAGTGATGCGACGAGCATATTGCGGCTCGCATCAGACCCGGAGTTTCCTCCAGTAAAGAGCCCCTCCCCACCAAACACCTGCGACACCATTTGCGATGCAAGCGCACCAACAATCTGGTCGATGGAATTTGCGATTTCCAACTGACGCAGCGGCGAAGTAACGGTAATACCAATGGCGGATTCTATGGTTGTGCCTGGCGTACAAATATCACAACTGCCCGAGTTATCGGCATCACCAAGAGACGTGCCACCTTCCCCACCCGGACAGTTACAGCGCCAGGAGAGGAAGCCCCTACCCCACCCCAGTTCCTCCATGCGCTGACGAAGTGACGCATCAATGCGGTTGATGAGCTCTTCTTGTGCAGCAAATTCGGCACACTGTGGGTCATTGCCACAGCGCCAGGTCATCGCCATCCATGCGTTAAACCCACCCTGGCTGAAATCCCCTCGAAGCCATGCGTTGGGGTTTGAAGTGTAGCGGTCGAGGGTGTACTCAAGACGTGCGGCAAGACGGTCGCGACTGGTGTAGAGGAGGTAGCCCTGGGCGACGGTACCTGCAATACGCTCAAGCCATGGTGAATTGATAGTTGTGGAATTCACGAGCTCGCTTACAAACTCAACGGCGACGCCGTCTGCGAGGCGACGTAGATTCACATTCAAATTACGCTCAAACGCTGGTGATCCTTCAAAGCCAGAATTAATCCAAGTAACGATACTGCGCGTCATTGACTGAATCGCGGTCCTGCCCGCCGCAAGCGCTGCACGTGTAAGAATGTCTTTGGTGAGCTGCGGGAGGCTGAACGTCTCTTCAACCGGAATCGCGTGTGCCTTAGGTACGGCAACCGGAGCAAATGGTGCGACAACGAGCACCATCGCGAGAGTAGCTATTGCTGCGCGTGAGAGAAAGGTTCGCGTCATAGGCCTCCAGTGGTACGAACGATGTCCAAAATGAGCGCACCAGGTGCACCCACTGCCGGTGTCCCTTCTCGCTGTATTGCATTTGCAAGTGTGGTGAATGACGCACTTAGTTCACTAAGAATCGTCGAATACGCACCAAGCGCAAGACTCGTGCCAAGCGGGTCACTTTCATACTCCGCAACAAAGGTCGTCGTCTTTCCGAGTTCTGTAAATGCACGCACGAGCGACGCGTGAGATGACGCAAGCGCTGGAGGTGCGGTTACTCCCTGTAGGTCGGTGGCAATACCGGTGTATGCATCAGCAAAGAGGGCGACACCTTCCTGACTCGCCTGATTTTCATTAACGATGTAGGACTCAACATAAAACTCAAGCGGGTCACTCGGGACGGGATGAGCTCGTAGTACCTGCTCAACTGCGGCTGCGTATGTTTGCACGGTAACGGTGTCTGAGGTGCGTACTGAGGTGGCGGAATATGTTGAGCGTATTTTCTGAGAAACATACGCATTGAGTTCCGTCATGAACTCTTTAACGAGCTGGTCGTTAGTGGCGCTTGCTCCGGTACCACCCTCGGCGCTCTCCATGTAGGTCTGGAAGAACACTTTTGCAAACTCATCGGTTACGGAGCCTGGTGCTGCGTTGTCTACCTCAAAGTCCTCATCAGTGATAAGGGGTGCTTCAACGGTTTCTGATGCAAAGCGCGGTGTCACCTTCCCTGCAGCAACGGCTTCAGCGTCGGTCATGGTGGCGTCGACGGAATGCGCATTCTCTGGGTTAGTGCCATAGACCACTTCGCGCCAGTCGAGGAGGCCGTCACCGTCACTGTCTTTTTGTGCGTACTCCTTTAATAGTGCTTCGTTCGAGGCAGCACCTACCATCTGCGTCGTAAATGGTCCGGACAAAAAGTACCCGGCCGCTATGAACGCACCCGAAAGTGCGAGTGCGATAAGAATGCTGACGGTGCGGGGAGAAAGGGCCACGGTAGTCAAGGAAATACTATCACGGTAGCCCCTCATTCAGGCCTCATCTGTGCATTAATCTGAAATGTTTTTTGCGAGTGCGCGCCACGTTTCAACCGAAAGGTCTTCGGCACGTGCTTTTTCGTTCACGCCAGTTTTCATAAACGCCTCTTTTATGACGGTTGGAGCGGCAACCACCTCAAGATTGCGTGCAACGAGCTTACGTTTGTGTGCAAATCCTGCACGAAGCACCTCAAAAAACCGGTCCTCTTCCCTGTTCGAAGGAAACGCACCGGCATCAATAGGACCGACGGTCAGTACGGCTGAATCAACGTTTGGTGCAGGCATAAACGCACCGCGGGGCACGGTGAATGCATAGCGAGGGGTGCCATATACCTTCACGGACACTGACAAGAGGCTCTCCTTCTTTGCGCGGGCGATACGTTCCGCTACTTCTTTTTGTACGAGTACGGTGAGTGAGTGCGGTTTAGCGCTACCCGAGAGGAACAGCCTGAGCAGTTCGCCCGTGATGTAGTACGGAATGTTGGCGACTACCGCATACGGCTCTTTAAGAGAGGCGGGGTCCCAGGTGCGTACGTCAGTATGAATAAGGACGAGCTTCCCGCTCTTAATCTCAGCAGCAAACGTCTCTTGAAGCACCGGTATCAGGTCATCATCCGTTTCGAGCGCCACCACTTTACGAGCACGCGCAAGCAGTACGCGCGTGAGCATGCCGGTTCCTGGTCCTACTTCAACCACCGTATCCTTTTCGGTAATTCCGGACGCGTCCACCATACGCTCCGCGATGCGTGCGTGCATCAGGAAGTTCTGGCCAAGTGACTTCTTAGCTCTCATATTTGGATGATAGCTTCTGCGTCCTGATATTCGACCAGCGAGGCGTCGATATCGCGCAAGAAGGAAGACGGTTCCTGGATGTAGTCAGTACCATAGATGCGACGAATGCGGGCAAATGTGAGATAGAGGAGTGTCTTTGCACGCGTCACGGCGACATAAAAGAGACGGCGCTCTTCCTCTTCATCGCGCTCTTCTTCCTCACCCATACCTCCGTGCGGGAACAGTCCTTCTTCAAGACCGGCGACAAATACGGCATCAAACTCAAGACCCTTTGCCGCGTGCACGGTCATAAGGGTGACGCCACGTTTTGTATTTTTTCCGGGACGATCCATTTCATCGGTGTCACCCGCAAGTGCCGCATCAGCAAGGAAAGCGGCAATGCCCTCTTCGCCTGGGGTTTCATCATGGCGCGACGCTAACGTGGCAAGTTCCTCTGCGTTCCAAAGGCGCTCCATGTCCTCGTCTCCGCCCTTCTCGTAGAGCGCTTTCATGCCGCTTGATTCGATGATGAGTCGTACGAACGCAGACGGCGGAAGTGTTTTTGATGCCTCAGTAAGGCTTGTCACTACCCGCTCAAACGCCTCTACTTTGGTGCGTTCTGCAGGCTTCAACTGGTCACGCTGCCCTGCAACGAGTTTCCCGAGTGTCACCTTCCCTATGCCGCGCGCTGGTGCCTGCACTGCCCGCATGCGGTCCGCTTCGCGTCCTTCAGGGTCGAGTGCAAGGCGCGCCCACGCGAGGACATCCTTCACTTCTTTACGGTCATAGAACTGAGTACCGAGAAGGCGGTATTCGATTCCCTCTCGCAAAAATGCTTCTTCTATCCCGCGTGATTGGAAGTTCGTTCGGTAGAGAACCGCTACTTCTTCAGGCTCAGTACCATGTTCAATCAACCGGCGTGCTTCGCGTGCGATAAAGCGCGCTTCTTCTTCAGCGGTTGCCGCGTAGTGGAGACGAATACGCTCACCTGGCGCGTTATCGGTAACTGAGCGCTTCTCTTTACGGTTGCGGTTGTGCTCGATGATTTGATTTGCGGCATCAACGATATTCCCTGTCGAGCGATAGTTATGCTCGAGGACTATGGTTTTTGCGTCTGGATAGGTGCGGTCAAACTCCAGCAAGTTATCAATCGTAGCGCCTCTCCACGTGTAGATAGTCTGGTCGATATCACCCACCACAAACAAGTTCTGGCGCGTGCCTGCAAGAAGATTAGCGAGACGCCCCTGCAACTCGTTGGTGTCCTGGAACTCGTCGATGTGAATGTAGTGGAAGCGGTCTTCAACGAGCGCCCGTACTTCTGGATACGTTTCGAGTAGTTTTACGGGAAGCGCGATGAGGTCATCAAAGTCGAGCGCCTTCTCCTTCTCTAACGTCTCCTGATACTTACGCCAGACGTCGGCAGTAATGCGGGAACGGAAGCTTTCGCGAGCGTACCGGTCGGTAAACCCAGCAAGACTCATGCCGTCTCCTTTTGCTTTGGAGATGCGCGAGAGTATGGCGCGTGGCGGTACTTCTTTGGGGTCGACGCCAAGCTCCTTAAGCGCTGTCTTTACTGCGCGCTCCGAGTCATCGCGGTCAAACACGACAAAGTGACGAGGGATACCAAGCGGTCGTCCGTAGGCTTCAAGGAGTTCACGACCAAGGCCGTGGAAAGTCGCGACAAACGGTACCGAATCTTTCTTCCAGACGGCGACTTCCCTTCCGAGTCGCTTACCGAGGCGTTCGCGCATCTCTCTTGATGCCTTGTTCGTGAAGGTGACCGCGAGAATCTTCTCGGGCGGTACTCCCTGCAGTATTAAATGGTATATGCGCGTTGTGAGGACGCGGGTTTTGCCTGAGCCTGCGCCGGCGAGTACGGAAATGGGACCAGTAGTAGCGAGGACCGCCTCTTTTTGGCGTTCATTAAGACCCTCGAGGTACTGCATTCAGAAACTATAGCGCACTGAAGGTAAAATACCCAAAAAATGGCTTAAAATAAGGATAAAATTGAGTTTTCCCCGTCTTCATCCTAGTCCCATTGACCCTCCCCCCTGAAAAGCTATAATCGTCGAATCGGTAGCACTACTGACACTCAAGAAATGGCTTATCTAAGCCATTTTTGTACACGGAAGCCTGTCCTGAAACGTCCCCAGAACCCTTTATCTTGAACCAAAAGCAGACCCTTTCCGATAGTGCCTCGGGCAATCGGAAAGTCACATACTGGGCCGTTCTTGCGACTGCGGTCGCGGGTTCCTTGATTACCCTCCTCATTTCGATAGTCCCAATCTCCGTGGACGCTTTTTGGCCGTTCCTCGATGCCCGCGCTGAGACCAATGATGTACGCGTCATTCACGACCCCTCAATAGACCTCCTTGCTGCAGCGACGCACAGTGACCCAAACCCCGAGAAGGGCGAAAATGGCCTCCCTATGACGAGCGGCTCTGCCCTGCTGCCGTCTGGCAGTCCTGATGGTTCCCTCCCGGCAATCGGTGGTGCCTCAAACGCAAGTATCTCCCTCTATCAGGTACGCGAAGGCGATTCTCTCTCTGAAATCGCTGACATGTTCGGGGTGACGGTGAACACCATCCTTTGGGCAAACGATATTCAGGACGCAAAAACCATTCAGCCAGGTGACACTCTCCTCATTCTCCCGGTCTCTGGTGTACAGCACAAAGTCGCTAAGGGTGAGACGCTTGCGGCAATTGCACGTAAGTACGATGCCGATGCAGGCGAAATTGCGCTCTATAACGGTGTGGATTCGGTTGCTGCTGGCGACACGCTCATCATCCCTGGTGGTGGGTTGAATCACGACCATGACCACGACGAAGAGCCAAAGGCGGTCGCAAAGAAGTCCTCGTCTGGTACGGCCGCCTCAACGCCGGCGGTAAAGAAGGCACTTCCTTCACTTAACGGATACTTTGGTAACCCAATGCCAGGTGGCTACGTTTCTCAGGGCGTCCACGGCAACAACGGTATCGACCTTGCCGGTATGCCTAAGGGAAGCGGCGTATATGCGGCAGCTGGTGGTTCGGTCATTGTTGCTAAGGCTGATGGCGGCTACAACGGCGGCTACGGTAACTACGTCGTAGTCTCCCACGATAACGGTACGCAGACCCTCTACGCTCACCTTTCCTCAGTATCAGTATCGGTTGGTGAAACAGTTGCTAAAGGTGACCAGGTAGGTGGCGTTGGTAACACGGGTCGCTCAACCGGTATCCATCTCCACTTTGAGGTGCGCGGCGCGAAGAATCCGTTTGCGAACTAGTTCTACTTTACTCTTCACGGGCGCAGGCGTATCGTTTTCTTACGCATTGCCGTAACGGGATGCGAGATGTGAGGAGTCCTTTTCATGAGTGAACCTGACTTCTGTAGCGCTAACGGCGCTCGGCGTCTGAAGAACAAAATCGAGGAGTACTGGCGCGATAAGGGCTTCGACGTGGAAATCAAACTCGTCGAAGCGGGATTCGTTGTCGCGATGCGCAGCGCTCGTACGGATATCCGTTCGAACATGGTGAACGGCCTCCCTCGGCCAAAGCGCCAGCATGGAGCGGTCAGTTCGTAACGACACGCTCCTCAGGAATGCGCCCCGGCAATCGCCGGGGCGTGTCTCATTCCTTCACTACATACTCATTCTTCGTCAGTACACTGGTGTTCACGAACCGACCCGAGGGGGCGGTTCGTGTTTTTACAGTTGTTGAGGGAGCACAAACGATTGGTTTGTTTCTATACGTACAAATGCGACGCCAAGATTCTCCGCAAACTGTCGGTCAGTATCTCGGTCGCCAAACATATATGATTCAGTAAGATTCACTCCTTCTGCGGCAATAAATGGTTCTACTCCACCAATAGCAGGCTTTCGACACGTGCACCCCTCATCTGGACCGTGCGGACATACCATAACGAAATCAAACGTAATTCCTTCTGCAGCTAGCATTTCATTCATGCGGTGCATTCCTGCATCAAACACATCTTGCGGATGACGGTTAGTACCCAAATAAGTTTGGTTAGTGACAAGCACCAGACCATACCCATGTGCGCGCAGTGTTTTGAGACCTTCAAGTGCGCCGTCGAGAAAGCGCACTTCGTCGGCACTGGTAAGTGGAAACGTGTCGCGCGGGTCTGTATCTGCAGGTCGCTTCGGTTCCCAAATAAGCGTTCCATCACGGTCTAGAAACGCAAACGGTCGCATACGCTACTCTTCGTTCTTACGCGTATAGAGCAATTCTTCAGGGAGACGGAAGAGTCCTTCATCATTTTTCTTCTGTTCAAGGAAGTGTGCGATGAAGCCAACGGAGCGTGGAATGACAAAGAAAGCGTTGAAAAATTCCGCATCCGTCAGCGCCTTCACCTCATCAGCGGTGTATCCCTCGCACTCAATCAGAATGTCCGTGAAGAGTGAGGCGATAACGCCATCAACGTTCAGAATAAGTGATCCATTTTTTGCCGTAGTGACCGCTTCAACCGCGCGCGCAAAGTCATAATGTGCATGCGTCTTAAGGAGACCAGCGAACTCAGACAATGCCGCAACACGGGGGTCAGGAATACCCACACGATATTTCTTGTGACCAATACCAAGAATCAAACGACCTGCTTTGGTTTCCTGTTCAACGTAGTCAGAGGCACTGATACCAGATGCAGTACCAGCAAGCCAGCCGCGTGCCGAATCATTTATCGCGCCACCAAAGCGTGGACCAATCGTCAGGAGCCCGGCAGTGAGTGATGACACCATATCCTTTCCGGCGCGCGCGGTAATCATGGTGTTCACGGCGCCAGAGACGGCACCGCCGTGGTCAATGAGCAAACCGAATACCGCGTCAGCAAATGCCGTCGTTACTTCCGACTTTGGCGCGCGACCCATAATCGCAGTGAGAATGAATGAGGAGAACGACGAATCACGTTTGGCAATCTTGCCGTCTGTTACAAAAGCAGGCGCATGCTCGAAGTCGATAACTTCGCGGGTAGAGAGAATGCTTTCACGTCGGTCCATAAAGGTGGCGGCAAGTGGTTCAGGACGCACTATATCCTTTCCTGGCGTATTACGGAACGCGGCAAGAAACTCAGGGAATGTGTCAGGGGCGATTGCGCCGGCAGCACGAAGTGCCTCACGCTTTGCGCGGGCACTCTCATCTTTTTTGGCGACGAGTGCTTTCGCATGACCAAACTGCATGTGTTCGTCAAACGCTTCGTCGATGATACCGGCGATGTATGCGATGACGGGTTTCGTAAACTTCCTAGTCTTCAAGAGTTCCACGATTTCGTACTCGTCTTCCCCACCAAGCTCGCCAAAGTACGCGAGTGCTTTCGTTTGTGCATCTTCTTCAGCAAGTTGCAGCACCTTTCCAAGAGACGTGACAGGAAAACGATCGCCACCAATCGCGAGTGAGAACGAAACACCCTTCCCACTTTCCGCGACGCCGTGAATCAACTCATTCGTCATACCGCCAGAGGTGGAGACGACCGCGATAGACCCCTCAGACGTGAGCATGCTGCGCTCAATCTGCGCTGCGTCCGTGCCACCAATACCACCGAGCTTCAAATGTTTCGCAACAAAGATACCGACCGATGCTGGCCCTGACACAATCTTCGTGTCGCCATAGCGCGCGATGAGTGCCGTTGCGTGTGCTTCGGGTACGTTCTCCGCAAAGATAGTGCCACCAATGGCATTTGGAAACGCATCAAAGAATGCCGTGGTTGACGCAAAGACGCGACGACCGGATGACACGTTGAGCATGAAACGAACCTCGCTCGCTTTGTCAGACGGCACCTTCGTCACCGACGCGTAACACGGGATAATGATTTCAGTCTTTCCCCAAAAACACTTATGTGCGGAACGGTTTCCCGTAATGATGCCGAGCACACTTGGTGCGGCCTTACCGGAGAGATATTCAAAGTCGAGCATCGACTGCAGGATGCGGGGGTGGTGGCCGATGATAAGCGTACCGGTTTCGCCGTTACGGATGCGGTCGAGAATGGTCATGATTTCAAATACGTTATCGCGTCATCAACCGCACTCGTGATAACAGCGTCGGACCCGTGTACCGAGCCAAGGAGCGACGTGGTTTCAAGAAACGTTTGCATCATGGAGAGACCCGCTGCTTCGTTTGGACCACCACGGCGCACAAACACACGCACGCCTGCTTTCTGTAGGTTCGTTGCTTCTTCTTGGAGTGCGTCGATAATGCCGGCAAACGTTGCTTTCACGTCAGTGAAATTGGCAACGCCACCAGCAATCACGAGCGCCTTCTTTTTTGCACTCGACGAAAGTACAAGTGCAATTACTTCTTTGGTGTAGAGATACGTTTCTTCACGCGTAGGGCCACCACTGTACTCGCCGTAGTTTGCGATTTCTTTGCCCATGCCAAGAAGCTCTGCTTCGTCCGCAATCACAATCGACCCACCTCCACCTGAGAGCAAGAAGAAGAGTGAACCGTTCGGATTGATGACGGTTAGCTTTAACGATGCGGCCGTAGTAGCAGCGAGTACATCTACCGCCTCCTCCGATGGATGCTTCTTGGCACTTTTTACGACGTCATCGCCCGACCATCCCGACACAAAGAATTGTGCCGCACTATCAACGAGTGCTGCGGCATCAAGCGGAATCGCTTCACCGGTTACTACAATCAGCGGATTCACTTCAAGAAACGCGAAGTGCTGTTCCGCAAACGCGTCCATAACGCGAGTGAGAAACGATGCGGGTATGCCGCTTGTTGCGGCGAACGCCGCGACGTCTGTGTCGTTACTGAGCATCAACGTTTGTACCTGTTCTGGATGCTCTTCAATGTCGATACCCCCATCATGCGCGTACAACACGCGAATGCCTGCACGCACGCGCTCGAAAGAGATGTAGCGCTCGTCTGATGCGTCGTGCGCACGCATCGGTTCTGCAAGGAATTGCGTGAAGCCCTCTTTCTTCTGCCATTCCTTTGCATGCTTCTCGACTCCTTTCGCGTCCTGATTGAGCGCAACGAGTCCGCGCTTCATGCGCTTTTTCACACCCTGGTCTACTTTCACTACGTAGTTCCCTGCAGGAATCACCGTGCCGCTACGCACCAAAATACCGTCATACCCTTCCCCAAGAAGGATACGTTTTGCACGGTATTCGGTGAGCTTTACGCGCGCCATTTAGAGCTTGAGACGAAACGGGTCCGTAGCGCGCTTTTCAAAGCCAAGCTTCAGGTAGAGCTTCTGCGCTGCTTCGCGTGCGGGACGTGACGTGAGTTCAATCGCTTCAACATCACGTTTCTTTGCTTCTTCAATAAGCGCACGCATGAGTTTCTCGCCAAGACCTTGGCCGCGGTAGGCACTAGAGACAACGACGTCATCGATGTGTGCTGTGCGCTTTGTGGTCTTTGGAAGAACATAGAGCGTTGCCATGCCTGCTATCGTGCCGTTGTCGTTTGCGGTCATAAGTACCGCGTAGTCATTAGCGACTACTTCCTCAACACGTTCACGAGTCACCGGTACATGCGGTCCATCAAGATGGAGTTCTCCTTCGAGGGCATCGATATCAGCAACGGCGCGGTCGGTGACCTCGGTAAGTGGCTCTATGAGCATGCGTGACTTAGGACCCCGCTTCTGACGGTGCTGGTACAGACGGCATCACTCCAGCAACACCATGTGCGAGTGTGCGGTAGGCGTGCACACCAGCAAGCATCGAGACTGGGGCTACGACGAGGAGACCGAGGAAGAGCGGGATAGAACCGATGAGTGAGAGCACGAAGATAGCGAGACCAAGGAGAAGAAGCTTCACGCGGTTACCCTTCGTGAGACGTACACTTTCCTTCAGTGCAGCGACTGGCTTCATACCCTTATCCATAACGAGGTAGCCGGTCAACGAGAGCATGAGCGCTGCAATGACGCCTGGCACGACGATAAGGATGAGACCAATGATGACAATAACCGCAACGAGCACCGAAGCGATGAGGTAGTTCCAGAAATGACGAGGCTGCCAGAGGTCCTTGTACTGTGGGTCCTGCGGATTCTCATACGCGCGCAGGTACACGGTAATAAGCCCCATGTAGAGGAACGTCGATACGACGAGCGAGAGAATAAACGAAAGGAATCCTGGGAGATGCTGCTGCACCATCGACATAAGAATCTGGACGATAGCGTAGAGCACGAACGTGCCGACAAAAAACCACGGGCGGGCCTTGAAAATGGTCCAGCCTTTGCCGAGTGCTTCTTTAACCGAGAGGGTGTTGTTCATGAACGTAAGGATTACGAATTATCCGTGTAAGTGTGCCTTGCAGGTCCGCGCTGCTGGGTCCGCGTCGAGCCGTTCTGGCTCAATCGCTTCCCCACCCGTTTCGCACGTCCCGTAGCTACCGTCCTCGATGCGAGCGAGTGCGGCGCCGACGTCGTTGTATCGGGCTTCGAGCTCTTTAAGTATAGCGGTATTTGCCTCGTACCCTTCTATCTGGTCAGCGGTATCGGTGGGGTCTGCCTCAAGTCCTACCTCACTTGGTACGGCTTCCCAGTCAGCTGGGTTTGAAGGGTTACGACGTCCGACGGAACTAAGTTCTGTCTCAAGCCTGCCCTTCTCCTCTTCCAGTACTCCCTTGTAGCGTGCAATGTCAGTCATGGCCGCTACTCTAGCACACGTTAGCGGGCGGTGGCGCTCAACCGACGCAGGAGTTCACGGAAGGCGTCGACGCTCCGCGCAAGAACAAGGGTCTCTTTGTCGCGATAGCCATATATAAGGAGGGTGTTGCCTTCTCCGTCTCGGAGAACACGCACGTCGTGGTTATCAATGACCTCATCACGGAATAGTGGTGCACGAAGGGGTGCAGAAGCGCTTGTCGTCTCAGGCGCTGGGTAGAACGACGCAAGGTCGGCACGCATGTCAGGCTCCCAATCGAGCATTCCGGCAAAGGTGCGCTCATAGGAACTGACACGCAAGACAAAGAACGGGTATGCTCCACTCTCCTCTCGTAAGACACCCACGGTGCTTTCCGGTTCAATGTTGCGAAGAAGAATAGATGGTGCGGTAAGTCCGAGCGCTTCGATAAGTGCCCCACCTTGTGCTGGCACCATAATGGCTTTTCCGTTTGCGCTGCTAGAGGCAACGGTTACATACGCAATCGCAATATCGCCCTGATTAAGGTCACCGCCGAGCGCCATAAGTTCAGCACGGAGCTCAGCACCGTTGCCAACAATTTCTTCATAGCGGTCACCAAAGACAAGCGATGGGACGAGAGGTGCAAGCGGCGTGAGCGGACGTCCTGTCACAAACGCATACGCCGCAAAGACACTTATGCCTGCGGCAAGGATGAGCAGTACGGACCCAGCAACAAGAAGCGTACGATTCTTTGATGATTCTGGTACAGCCTTTGGGGCGACCGCTGCAGCATTTTGCTCAGCAGCGAGAATGGTGATAGGAGACGCGTTCTCGCGCTTCGCTTTCTCACTGAAATCACTCTTATAGGTATGGATTGGTGATGGGCCTTCGATAAGTGAAGCAACCGTAGGTTTTGGTGTGGCAGGTGTTGGGGGCGTTACCGGTGCAGGCGTAACAGGTGCTGGTGTAGGACCTGCAGCTACTTTTGCCTTGAGGCGTGCGAGTACCTCGTCACGTTTCTCATCTGTCGATGGTGCCTTTGGAATGACGTAGGCTGGCGCAGGTTCCGGTGCTTTCTCTGCAGGAGGTGCGGTCCGTGCTTTAAGACGCGCAAGCACCGCCTCCCTACTCTCATCGGTCGACGGTGCTTTCGGAATAATGGTTGCTGGTGGCGGTTCGTACGGGACTTTTGGTGCGGGTGGCGGTGTGGCGACTGGAGCGGCTGCAGCAGGATGGGTCGCTGCCGGTTTTGGTGCTGCCGGGTTAGAAACGACCGGTGCCGTTGGTTTTTTAGGTGCCGGTACCGGGCGCGCATCACTTGCCTTGCCGCCCATCTTTGCAAGGTCGGAAGCGTAGGTGCGAAAGGTATGTGTAGGTGCAGCAGTCGTTGCTGTGTCGTCCATAGCTGTCACTAGTATATAAGAACAACGCGCCTGAGTGCGGCGCGTTGTTCTCGTATCTGTGTGTTATCGACCGTGATAGCCGATGAGATACTTGCGTGGCTCTTCACACATGTCAGTGAACGCATGTGCGGCTTCCTTCAGTTTTCCGGACGATGACTTACCAAAGGAAATAACTTCCACCTGGCAGCCTTCATTCATATCTAGGTATTCGATGAGGGGTACGAAGTCACCGTCACCGGTCGCAAGAATAATCGTATCGAGCTTGGGCGCGAGCTTTACGGCATCAATCGCAAGACCGACGTCCCAGTCGGCTTTCTTCGCGCCGTCCGAGAAGACCTGGAGGTCTTTCACTTTGGTCTCAATACCGATTTTGGTAAGCGCTTCAAAGAAGCCGGTCTCATCACCACTCTCCGTCTTAATGACGTAGGCAATGGCACGCACGAGCGTACGGTCCCCCACCGCCTCGTGAAGGACGTTCTGGAAGTTCACGCGGGCCCGGTAGAGGTTTTTCGCACTGTGATAGAGGTTTTGCGTGTCGATGAATACGCCCACACGCTGGGCAGGATGTTTTATGACGGGCATAAAAGAAAAAAGATTACAAAAATCGTTAAAAATGTGAGCAAAGCGCTCACCTACATGCTAGCACTGCGATACAAGGCGAAAGCCGGGTGTCCCCGGCCTATCGCTTACTTCTTGAGCCCGAGTTTCTTCACCACCGCGTTGTAGCGGCGCTTGTCGTTCTTCTCAAGGTAGCGGAGGTGGGAGCGGCGGTCAGCTACCATCTGGAGAAGGCCGCGGCGGGAGTGGTTATCCTTAGCGTTCTTCTTAAGGTGCTTCGTCAACTCGTCGATACGACGGGTAAGAAGCGCCACCTGCACATCCGGAGAACCGGTGTCAGTGTCGTGGCGAGCTGAATCTTTGACGACAGACGTCTTTACGCGCTTGGTTAGCATGTCCGTGGACTCTAGCACACCTTGCTAATTTTTGCAAGGGTGTCCTAGTACCCTACCCCTTCTTGAAGCCCTCGAGCGCCTTAAGGATTTCAAGCGGTACCGTGAAGACAACCGTGTTGCTCTGGTCCGAAGAAATGTCATTTATGGACTGCAAAGTGCGTAGGTGAAGGGCGCCCGGTACCTCAGACAGCATCTTTGCTGCTTGGGAAACATTCTGCGCAGCCGCAAGCTCACCTTCAGAATTAATAATGACCGCACGTTTCTCACGTTCAGCCTCAGCCTGCTTCGCAATCGTGCGCTGCATTGAGTCAGGGAGTGACACGTCTTTCAGTTCTACGTTTTGAACCTTAAGTCCCCAGGCATCTGTCTCTTTGTCGACTATTTCCCGGATGCGGTCGGCTATCTGGTCGCGGCTCGAGAGGAGCTCGTCGAGGGTTACTTCGCCCACGATATTACGCATGGTGGTCTGGGCGTATTGGGAGATGGCGTAACGGAAGTCCTCTACCTCTACTATTGCCTTCTCTGCGTCGGAGACTTTGTAATAGATGACGGCGTTTACCTGGACCGGGACGTTGTCGCGCGTGATGGCGTTTTGGTCAGGTACATCTACCGCTTTCGTACGCATATCTACCTTCTGGTAGCCCTGAAACACCGGAATGATGATATTCCAGCCTGGATTCATAATGCCGGAGAATTTACCCATGGTGAACCGGACGCCGCGTTCGTACTGGTTAATCTGACGAATGAATGTAATGGCGAGTGCGATGAGTGCCGGGAGGAAGAAAAGGTAGTCCAACATATGCCGGCAGTATACCAATTGGTCCTGAAGAATGTGCGAAGCGGGATATACTTTATCTATGGATGCGCTTTTGATGAAACGCCAGTTCCTCGAGTACATCGAAATTGAGCGAGGTCGTGCGGTAAAAACGGTCGAGAACTATGACCACTACCTCACCCGCTTCATGCAGCAGATGCAGATTAAACAAGTTGGCGACATTACCGAAGAGAAGATTCGCGAATTTCGTCTCTGGTTGAACCGTCAGCAAGGGACGGCTGGTGGCTCCATGAAGCGTCGTACGCAAAACTATTACCTCATCGCACTTCGTGCCTTTCTTAAGTTTCTCCGTAAGCGCGGTATTGAGAGTATTTCTCCAGAGCGCATTGAGCTCGCGAAGCTTCCCGAGCGGTCTCTCGACCTCATTACTCCTACGGAACTCGAGCGACTCATCGCCTCAGCTTCAGGTACAGAGGAGCGTGACCTGCGTGACAGAGCCATTCTGGAGCTTCTCTTCTCTACTGGCCTTCGTGTGTCTGAGCTCTGTGCACAAAACTCAGACATAGACCTGACCCGCGACGAGCTCTCGGTGCGCGGTAAGGGAGATAAGGTGCGCGTGGTGTTCCTCTCTCCTACCGCTAAAGATGCGGTGCGTACGTACCTTAAAGCACGTAAGGATATGGAAGAAGCGTTGTTTGTCAGTGCGTCGACTGTTGGCAAAAAAGACGTAAAGAAAACGCCAACTCGCCTTACGCCGCGCGCGGTTGAAATGCTCATCAAACGCTATGCTGCAAAAGCAGGTATCACTAAGAAAGTAACGCCGCACGTATTGCGTCACTCCTTTGCCACCGATCTTCTCTCTAATGGCGCTGACCTTCGCTCCGTTCAGGCGCTCCTCGGGCACGCCTCTATTAATACGACCCAGATATATACACACGTGACGGACGCGCATCTTCGAGAAGTTCACAAAAAGTTTCACTCTCGGCAGAAAGGTGGCTAAAATAAGCCATATGTGTCATAGTGCTGCTTCGGCCTACGCAGTTGCGCGTAGGCCCTTGGCTTGCTCCAAGACTCTAGATGAGGGGCAATGGGCTTCTCGGGTCTTGGAATGAGTCAAAAACGAGGGGGACCTCGAAATGAACCTTTTCCAATTTGTCGTTTTCGTGAGCGTTCAGCTGGGCGCTCACCTCTCGTCGAGGCCTCACCTCGACGAGATGCAGGCGGGCATGGCAGAAGCCATGTTCGCGAGCACGCTCGTCATGATTGCGGTCATGACGTTCAAGGCTGACCTCAAGTCGCCTGGCGTGATGCTGCGTGCAGCAGCTATCGCCGCGCTCTCCGGCCTGTCGGCCGCCGTCTACTTCGACGGCTTCGCCAAGGACCATGCGCTCTATTACCTCGGGGCTCTGGCGCTCTTCGCGCCCATGAAAGACCTCGATGGAACGTGGCGGTGGTGCTGGCAGATGCTGCTCATCTACGCTTTCGTGTCGCCGTTCGCTTTCGCCGCCCTCGCGACGAACTTGATGGCGTTCTCCGGCCGAGTGCTGAAGTGCACCGCCGTGGGTACTGCCTCGTTCGTGTGGTGGTTGTGCAAAGTGACGGTCGGCAGGCTCGCGTGGGAGTGCGTCCTGTTGCTCGTCTGGATCGCGAGCCCTGTGCTCGAGAAGATGCGACCAGTGCGCGCAGTGCGGATGGCCCGCCACATGCGTGTGCTGGAGGCGCAGAATCGCGCCTGGCGTCAGGAGCACGCAGTGCCCGAGCTCTTGAGCGCCGCCTAACGACTACCGCCGCAAAACGCGGCAAATGCAAGAACAAAAACTCAAACTTAACCGCTCGGCCTAGAAAAGGCTGAGCGGTTTCTGCTTCTATAAACATGCGAGTATGCTAAAGCATATGAAAATCGTGTCGTGGAACGTGAATGGCATACGTGCTGTTCACAACAAAGGGCTCTTCCTCCCCTTCCTCAAAAAACTGAAGCCAGACGTCCTCTGTCTTCAGGAAACAAAAGCACAGGAGGGACAGATAACGCTCGACCTTCCAGAGTACGAGGAGTACTGGTGCTCTGCAGAGAAGAAAGGCTATAGCGGGGTTGCTATTTTCACGAAGGAAACCCCGGTCGACGTTCTCTATGGTTTCCCGGAGGATATTGCCGATAAGTACGGGCTTTCGGGCGATAGCTATGGCGACCCGAATAAGGAAGGTCGTGTCATCACGCTCGACCTAGGTCAGACATACGTCATCTCCTGTTATACCCCAAACGCCAAACCCGACCTCTCTCGCCTACCCCTTCGTCACACCCAGTGGGACCCTGCATTTTTGGAGTACATGAAACGCCTTGAGGCTGAGAAACCGGTTATTTTCTGTGGTGACCTCAATGTCGCTCATACCCCGGACGACCTCGCGAACCCTAAGGCTAATGAGGGTGAGCATGGATACACCAAGGAGGAGCGTGCCGGTATTGATGCCATTCTTGCTGCGGGCTTTGTCGATACGTTCCGTCTCTTCACCAAAGGGAACGGTCACTACACCTGGTGGAGTCATTTTGGGAATGCACGCGACCGGAATGTTGGCTGGCGCATCGACTACGTGTTCGTTTCTAAGAAGCTTGGCTCGAAAGTGAAGAAGGCAGAGATTCATGGGGACATTTACGGCTCTGACCACTGCCCTGTTTCTATAACGCTTTAAACAGTAGGAGCGCCCGGCCAGTGGCCGAACGCTCCGTATGGTGCTTCATGGAACTTGGGCAGGAACGAGCTCGATGCCGCTTTTTGCAAGCATGGCATCGAGCTCTCTTTTCCGCTTCTCGTCGGCGCCAATGACGAAGACCTGCTTCACAGGATACGAGTCCAGCTCTTCAGCGATGTCTGAGCTGAACTTGAGGTCTTCGCATACCCCGTCCGAGAAGACGTGCAACTGTACTGACCACGGAAAGAGGCTTTTTTGATGCGGATAGCGGGTAAAAGGACCGCCTCGCTCGCGGTACGAGATGACCGCATACACCCCATCAGGTGGTGCCGTTTCCAGCTCCTTGTCCCGAGGGAAATCAACGAAAGGTAACTTCTTCATCGCACACTCCAATCGTGACGTACGCATCTTTCGCTTATACGGAAGATAAGTCAATGTCTTATATAAAGGACATAAAGGACACTTATCCACATAGATGTCCTTTACCATGTCTTAGAGCGCTGTATCCTAATGCATAGAGTTCGTGTGTGCGCTGCACCTTGATAGCTCTTTCTTATCCTCACTCCTAAATTCAGGTTTCTAGCGGCCAACGATTCGGGGCGTATCCCCTCACATCATCACGGTCAGTTAGAACGAAGAAGCCAGGAACATACGCGGAAAGCCGTCGAGCCGAATTCTCCTTGGTACCACCAATCACATTGCCCGCCCCCTATTTTGGTACCAGCTAAGGCAACGACGGCTTTTCGCATCATGCTCCTGCTCTCTGAAACGGAGTCTGCGGAACGACAAACCGGCCTCATAAGGCCGGTTTTTCACATCGCTAGCGTACGTGGTGTTTGCTGAGGATGTCGTTCACCTCTGCTTCTTCTCTCACTTCCCTGCTCTTCTTTCCAGACTCCCCAAGGGCTCTGAGCTCAGTATCCGATAATGCTAGGAGTTGCGCCGTTTTTTCGTCCAAATAGGTTTCAGTATTACGCTTAGGGTCTTCCAACACCTCCTCAAGGAGTGCGTTGAGGGCCCATCCTATCCGAGGACCTGGTTCCACATGAAACTTCTCCATCATCCGAGTACCATCAGTCTTAAGCATGGTGACTGAGATAGGGTCACGGAGCGCCTGGTCTACCATGGCCTTATACTTACGGAACCGGAACGGCTGCTCCTTAGGGCGTCCCGTACCTATACGGTCGCAGATACGAAGGTCGAGGAGTTCAGCGATATTCTCCTCCCCCACGTTCCGAATCATCCTCCGAACGGCTGACAGGGTTATCTGGTCGGGGTCTGAGAAGAACATGTGCCAGCGGACCAGTTTCACCACTTTCTCTATAGTTTCACGTGAAAACCGTAGGTCGTGGAGGGCTTTCTCCGTTACACGTGAACCAACGACCTCATGGCCATGGAAGGTCCAGTCCCCTTTCTCCTTAGACCAACGACGCGTCTCTGGCTTAGAGACATCATGGAAGAGCGCCGCCAAACGAACATCGAGCGGCCACTTCTTATCCGCTGCATGCTGGAGGGCACGCATAAGGTGGCCAAAGACGTCATAGCTGTGAGCTTGGTTCTGTTCGATACCAATACCGCGTACCAGGTCGGGAGCAATGAGCTCCAGGATACCGAGCTGCTGGGCCAGTACGAGGGCAAGCATAGGCTGGTCAGACTCAAGGATGCGGACGAGTTCATCCCGAACCCTTTCACGGGAAACATGTTTGAGGTTACCGGCCTTCTTCTGGATAGCCGCAGCAGTGTCTGCATCAAGGGCAAATCCAAGCTCAGCCACCAAACGGACAGCGCGCATAAGGCGTAGACCATCCTCTTCGAAGCGCTCCTCAGGGTCACGGACTGTCCTTAATACCTTAGCCTTAAGGTCTATCTGTCCTTTATAAGGGTCAACAAGCTGTCCTTTAGACTCATCGTAGGCTATAGCGTTGACCGTGAAGTCTCTGCGGGCCAAATCCTCCTCAAGGCTCTGGCCAAACGCCACCTTGTCCGGGCGGCGCTTATCGGTGTACTCAGACTCTGTGCGATAGGGGGTTACCTCAATGATTTTGAGGGTTTCGTCGGTAGTTTCACGTAGAACGCCAACCGTCCCGAAATCATTGGTATAGAAGGAGTCGGGGAAGAGAGCCTGAATCTGGTCGGGCGTAGCGTTACTTGTTACGTCCCAGTCTTTGGGCTTTCGGCCAATGAGGAGGTCGCGAACACACCCGCCGACGAGGTACGCTTCAAACCCTCCGTCTCGAAGGGTCTTGGCGACGGCGCGCACCTCTGCTGGAACATCAAAGGTCATAGGCGCATTCTAGCAGGGAAGACGTGCTACTCTCTCGTTACGCCCCTGTGGTGAAATGGATATCACAACTGACTTCGGATCAGTTATTCTGGGTTCGAGTCCTGGCGGGGGCACCATTGCGAAGACTGGCTAACGGCCAGTTTTTCGCTTTTCGGGCGGACCAGTTTGGGTCCCCCAAAGGGGGAGGGGACTCATCGAAATACCGCATCCGAGCAGTGAGGCATCGATAGTCGATGAGACAGATAGACCTTTCACGTGCAACGCCTACTTCCTACCTTTCCTTCCCTAGTTGATATGCTATATAGTAAGTCTAATGAAGGGACAGAAGGGAAGCGGGGAAGGGATGAAGGCCTCAAAAGAAGCGGCGCAGTTTAGAGATTTGGACCGGGTCCGAGGCACGGTGCTGAGGCGCGCGTATGCCGAAGCGGAGGCCGAGGCGGGACCTGAATTTAGGGTCCTTCGGGGGTCGGCATTGTTTGTGACCGGGGTCACCTTATACGGAACGGGGGGTACCAAAGGGGTCCGGAACCAGATTCGGTTTTCGAGTGCCGACCCGGTCCTGGTGAAAATCTTCATCCAGTTTTTGGTCCGGTCATGCGGGGTTCCAGTCGATAAAATTCGGGCACTTCTGTTGGTATATGGAGACCTAGATGAAGAGACCGGGCGGCGGTTCTGGTCCTTTGCGACCGGCCTCCCACAGGCTCGATTCCTCAAAAGTACCCGACTTCCGGCCCGCAAAAGAGACCGAGAGCTTAGCCAGGGGGTGTGTACCGTCCTCGTGAGCAGTGCCTACCTGAAGATAAAGCTGGACCGCTGGTCCGCTCTACTGCGTAAGGAATTGATAGAACAAGGGTAATGTGCGAGTATAGGCCCTAACGCGGCCATGGTTTAGTGGTAAAACGAGACCTTGCCAAGGTTTAGTCGGGAGTTCGATTCTCCCTGGCCGCACATTTAAGCCTAGTTTGTACGGGCACATTGGGTTGGATACCGAATAAGCTGCCTTCGGACACCTGTGCAAAACTGTGGAAAAAGGTGTTCATAGCTGCGTATAGGACAAAAAGACGCCCTATACGTGGCTCTTAAGTCTCTAAAATACTGAGTAAATAAGCCATTTACGTCAGAGCCGTGTATTTCCCCGGAAAAGACAGAGAATTCACAGGAGAAGGAGAGTAGGACAAAGGAGTTTGCTCTCTTTAGGTAGGTAGTGGGATGAATACCTGCCACAAATCGTTTGGCATGCTAAGGTAGTGCTTGCTAAGGGAATTGAAAGCTGAGTCGGGGCGTCGTATACCGGTAGTACGCTTGCTTTGGGAGCAAGATGACGGAGTTCGATTCTCCGCGCCCCGACTGAGGTTTTAATTTCGCCTGTTGAGTAAAAAGAAACCGCCGGCCTCGAGTTCTTCGGGGTCGGACGGTCTTTGGGCGGCGCTACCGCCCTATGTTGCATCGGTTTCCTTGAGCGCTTTCGCGAGGTCCAGGAGCCGTCGCCGGGGATGTTCGTCCAGTTGGTAATACGCCCGAACGAGTTCGAGTGTTTCCTTCTGGTTGAGAATGTCCGCAGCAATGACGTTGCGGTCGGTTGCCAGTGTCGGGATTCCAGATGGTTGACTTGCGTGCTGCAGGCCTTCGAAGAAATAGTTCACTGGCACGTTGAGCGCGGTTGACAGTTCGTAGAGTCGCGAGGCGCTGATGCGATTACCGGCACACTCATATTTCTGGATTTGCTGAAACCGAATCCCGATAGATTCGGCCAACTGTTGTTGGGTTAGGCCCAACAACCGCCTTCTCCGCCGCAGGCGCTTGCCTACGTGGAGATCGATTGCATTGGTCATTTCGCACCTATTCTAGCCAATCGGCACCGTGAGAGTACGGGGCTTTTGCTAAGGCGTCAATTACGAGCTTCCGCTATAGCGTCTTTAAGATTTTCGAGAAGTTCTTCAGCGCGTGGTTCAAACGCAATGATAAGAGAAGGAATGCCTGCCTTTAGATAGGAGTCGAGGTCGGCGCCCATGTCGCTACGGAAACTACGACGAAGGTGGTCCATGGTGAGCGCCTGGAGGGTGCGCTGGGAAAGGTCCGGTTTTACGGTGCGCGTGGTGATAAGGCCAATGAGACGGTCATCGCTATTTATGACGCCGCCGCCAGACGACCCTTCCTGCGCGGCAGACCCAGCCGCAACAGAGAAGAGGTCTATGGAACTGCGCCCAAACGTGAACACGTCGTCTACGTCGGCAAATTTAATCGTTGGATAGAGCGAGGAACGTATCTCAGAAGAAGTGAGGAACTCTGCGGCATAGGAACCAGTACCTACTTCGTCACCTTCTTCTATGGCAGTACCAGCAGGTGCAAGCGGTATGAACGGGAAACTTGAAGGTACCGTGCGTCCAGAAAGACCACCGGTCACGGCAAGTATGGCAAAGTCATGCTCACCGGTGCCCTTTGGATTAGACACTAGGAACGTCGCTTCGTTTTCTTCAAGCCAGGAAGGGGAGATATAGACGAGATCGGCAGCGTAGGCGTTTTTTGCAGGGCTGCCGGTACGGATATAGCAGGTACCGGCGTTTTTAGTAGGGTAGTCGCGCAATAGAAAGCCCTGCGCTACGTGCGCAACGGTGAGGATAAGACCGCGGGAATCGATGACGATACCGGAGCCAGATGACCCACGAAGACCACCACCAGGAAGGCAGATGATGTTTACGACCGTTCCTTTAAGGAGCGCTTCGTCGGACAGTTTCGCGTCTATCGATGGAACAACCGGCGTTGGTTTTGGCGTGACCGGCGTTGGAATCGTTGGGGTCGTTGGTACAGGAAGGGGAGTGAACGGAACCGACGGTGTCGGGGTTGGGGTAGTGCCCGTTACCGGCGCTGGTTTAGTCGTCGTAGCACGTGCAGGAGGCGTCGAGCTCGCCTTCTTAAGGATTTCCGTTGCAATGATGTCGAACGGAGAAGGGTTTGGTGCGGTGAAGCCAGGACTCTGAACAACAATCGTTTCTGTCGGTGGCGTTGGTGCGTCTGGACCCTTGAATTCGTGATACTGCTGGACGACAGTCGCCCAGACCGTAAGAAAGACCCCGGCACCGATAGAAAGGAGGTGCTGCAGCATTACTCGTATGCTACGGCATGAGCGGCATGAAATACAGCGCAGTTCGTGCTATTCTCGCGCTAACGCGGGATTAGTTTAATGGTAGAACATCAGTTTTCCAAACTGAGAGCAGGAGTTCGATTCTCCTATCCCGCACACTGTCATGCTATTTCAGGAGACTGAGATACCTAGGGCTCTAGGGAGACCTGGATACGTACCTCTCTAGGGCGACTCCCATCCAATTTCAAGCGAGCCTTATCGCAACGTAAGTATAAAAGTAACAGTCGCGTCATCAGCATGACCCTCCGCTGTCCGAACCTTCGCCTTAAGAGGTAATAAATACGTACCGCTCTTCTTATCCGGAAAGACTGAGGTGTCCCAAACAGTCTTACCGATAGTGGTCGAAACAGGAAGTGAACCCCATCCCTTTTTACTGAGGCTGTGGCTACGCCTCGGGTACTGTTTCCCACTGCGCGCGGAACTTCTTGCTCCACTCGTCTTTTGCTTCCTGCGGCATGTCCTTCATGGAAGCTGCCATATCAGGATGCGCTTCTTCCATGTGTGTCCATCCGTTACCCATTACTTCTTCTGGAGAATTTCCAGAAACTACTGCATCACATGGTCCGCCCATTGAGGCACAGGTAAATTGTTTCATAGCAAAGAAAAGGTTTATGTATATCGTTCAAACGTGCTTAAATTGTATCAAACCAATGTAAAGCCTGCTATACTTTTCCTATGTCTATACTTCTAATCATACAAATCGTACTAGGTCTTGTGTTCCTCATGGCAGGAATGATGAAGCTTGTGATGCAGGATAAAGCACGCTCCATGACCCCCGCACTTCGTGGGTATTCACGATCCTTCGTATCGTTTATTGGTATCGCAGAAGTCTTTGGCGCAATCGGGCTTACGCTTCCTGTGTGGCTCGATATTATGCCAATCCTCGCACCGCTTGCTGCGGTAGGACTTAGTGTCATCATGCTTGGCGCCATATATACGCACCTAAAACTGAAGGAGTATCCGAATGCTGGAGTCGCTCTTCTGTTCCTTGTCGGACTTGTGTACAGCGCGGTTATCTTATTGTAATTTCCGTGAGATGAATTCGCATGGTCACATATGATGCAGCATTCTTCAAATGCTTATGAGCGAACACGTAAAGAACCAAGTACATCGATTGCGCACTGCTCGTGGGGTCACTCAGGAGCAGTTCGCAGACGCTATCGGCGTGTCGCGCCAGACCGTCATTTCCATAGAAAAGGGGAACTACACACCCTCGGTGTTGCTTGCGCTCAAAATCGCACGCTACTTCAAAGAGCCAGTTGAGGGCGTATTTTCATACAAACCATGACCAAGAACACCTACATACAAATCATTAGTGCAGTGGCAGTACTCGTCTTGGCAATCCTGCTTCTCAATCCGTTCCATTTTTGGATGCCTGGGATGGCGCAGATGGCGATGCTCGGATGTCTTCTCATCGCGTTCGCCGTACTTTCCGTATATCTCCTGCAGGAAAACGGAGGGGATGAGCGTGAAGCGGCACACCGCATGCTTGCTGGTCGCGTCGCTTTTTTCATCGGCTCGCTGATACTAGTGATTGGCATTGCGGTAGAAAGTATGCATGGAACTCCTAATATGTGGCTCGTGCTTTCTCTTGCGGGAATGATTCTTGGAAAGGCAGCAGCGCGTTTTTACAGCGATTGGAAACTATAAGACTTGGGGATAAGTAATGTAAAGTATACTTTACATTCTTCTCCCACTCCTCTACACTAAGCGTATTACCCACTTAGTATTTTTATGGACTCAAAAACTAATAGCGTGCCTCTTATCATCGGCGGAATAGTCGTACTAGCGGCACTCGCGTTTGGAGCATACGCCTTCGTGCAAAAAGATGCTTCAGTGTCTGAGGTCGACATAATGCAAAAGGAAGAAGGGACGGTGATGGAAAAAGAAGACGGCATGATGAAGGGCGAGGAGGGAATGATGGGAAAGGATGATGCCATGATGCAGAAAGGTTCGTACGAAGCGTATGCGCCTGAAAAACTTGCAATGGCCGAGGTGGGAGATGTAGTACTGTTCTTCCACGCCTCGTGGTGTCCCTCATGCCGTGGATTGAATGCGGATATTGAGCAACATCTCAGCGAGATACCGGAAGATGTGCATATTTTCAAGCTTGATTACGACAAAGAGGCAGAGCTTAAGAAAAAATACGGCGTTACGACCCAGCACACGCTTGTACAAGTTGCTGCAGATGGCACGTTGATTAAGAAGTGGAGCGGTAGTCCAACGCTTGCGAGCCTCGTGTTGCAGATTAACTAATGGTCTTCTTCGGCATATCTATTCTGGCAGGCGTATTCACGGTTCTTGCGCCGTGCATATTGCCGTTACTGCCCGTTGTTATTGGAGCCTCTGAGGGCGATGGACGATATATATCAAAACGGGCGCTCGTCGTAATCGGTTCGCTCTCGATATCCGTCATATCCTTCACTCTCCTTCTTAAGGCAACAACGCTGCTCATAGATATTCCTCAAGTGTTCTGGAACTGGTTCTCTGGTGGTGTCATTATTCTTGTTGGACTTTCCATTGTTTTTCCGTCGCTGTGGGCACGGCTGCCGTACATCAACAAGATTAGTCTTCTGAGTAATAAGGCAGTAGGAACGGGATACCAAAAGAAGAGTTATATGGGAGACATGCTGATTGGTCTTGCGCTCGGCCCGGTATTTACGACCTGCTCACCGACCTATCTGTTCATCATCGCTACTGTACTTCCTGCAGCATTTGTAACCGGGCTTATATACCTTCTTGGATTTACGGTTGGCCTTGCGCTCTCGCTCCTGCTCATCGCGTATTTCGGGCAAAGCATTGTGACTGCGCTTGGCGAGCGTATGCAGACTGCGGGAAAACTAAAGCAAGTCTTCGGTGTACTCATTATTCTGGTAGGTATCGCCATACTGACCGGCTTCGATAAGAAGATCGAGGCCTTCATTCTCGACTCCGGATATGGTGCGACCATACAGCTTGAGAACACGCTTATCGAGCAGTTTGCACCGACAAGTAAAACCGAGGAAAGAAGTGATAGTAATGTCTACGAAACCATCACTCTGGCTGGTGGATGCTTCTGGTGCACAGAAGCGTATTTCCAGGAAGAAGAAGGAATTATTGACGCAGTGTCGGGGTATGCCGGAGGAGATGAAGCAACTGCCTCCTATCTTGCGGTTGCGAAAGGAACAACGAAGCATCGGGAGGCGGTGCAGATAACTTATAATCCGCAAATCATTTCTACCGAAGAAATACTCGATATTTATTGGTCGCATATCGATCCAACAAACCCTGGAGGGCAATTTGCAGATAGGGGATTCCAATATACGACGGCAATATTTTATCAAAACAACGAACAAAAGGACGTGGCGCTTGATTCGAAAGCGCGATTAGAGGAGAGCGGTTTGTTCGATAACTCGATTGCAACGGAGGTGTTGCCGCTCACCACCTTTTTCAAGGCAGAAGAATACCACCAGGATTATTATAAAAAGGCAGCAGATCACTATGAACGCTACAAGAAAGCCTCGGGGAGGGCGGGTTTCGTAGAAGAAACATGGGCAAAGGATGCCGCTATTCAATTTCTTGAATCTGAACAAACACGCACAAACGAAGCGCAAGAGAAAGAAGCCTACAACTATACCGACGAAGAAATCGCGGAGCTCCTTAAGAATCTGAATCCACTTGCGTACCATGTGGTCGCTGAAAGCGGTACCGAATCGCCCTTCAACAATGCGTACTGGGATAACAAAGCGGCGGGTATCTATGTTGATGTGGTGACCGGAAAGCCGCTTTTCTCGAGTACACATAAATACGATTCTGGTACCGGTTGGCCAAGCTTCTGGCGAACCATTGATGACGATTCGGTAACGATGCACGAGGATAATTCTCTCTCGACTACGCGCACCGAAATACGAAGTGACGGAGGTCATGTTGGGCATGTCTTTGAGGACGGTCCAGTAGAACAGGGAGGAAGACGATTCTGCACCAACTCGGCTTCGCTCAGGTTCGTACCAAAAGCAGATATGGAGAAAGAAGGGTACGGAGTATATCTTTACTTGTTTAACTAGGACTCTAGGGCGACCGAGACGGTTCGATTACGAGAGACTGCACACTGTCATGCTATTTCAAGAGACTGAGGTGGGGCATCAGTTTTAAATTCAGAGGGATTCACATCATCTCTTCATCCACGTGCATGCTATCGTTAGCGTATACGTGCACTGTTGTTAGCAGATAACCCCTCTTCTATGACTAACGCTTTATCACTTCGCACCCTCGCCGCTGCTGTTACGGCAGTTGCCATGGTGGTGTCAGTGCTCGCGGCATTTCCAATGTCACGCGCACACGCCGCAACTGACTGCGGTTTTACTCGTGACATGTACATCGGTTCTTCTGGCGCTGATGTACTTTGTCTTCAGAAGTACCTCAACGGTGCCGGCTACACGATAGCGGCATCCGGTGTTGGCTCTCCTGGTTCTGAGACGACGCTCTACGGCACACTCACCTCAAACGCGGTGAAGAAGTGGCAGGCCGCAAACGGTATCGCAAACCCAACTGGTGGTTTTGGTCCCGCGTCTCGTGCCAAGTACAAGGCACTCGTTGGTGGTTCTTCTATCCCAACCCCTACGACCCCGACCGTCCCAACACCAAGTGGTACGAGCGCTGCGGTCTCGACCGCACGTGCTGCACTTCTTGATGCGCTCGACCGCTATGACCTTGCGGCTGATGATTTCGAGGAAGCAGAAGATGATGACGATGATGTAGGGGATGCTGAGGAGTACCTTGAGGACTCTCGCAACTCGCTCATCGCTGCGATGATGTCCTTCCTCAATGGAAACTACACGGCTGCAACGTCTCAGGCACGTGACGCTGAGGGTTCTGCAGATGATGCACTTGATGAGATTGAAGGTAGTGCAGACGATGACGACGATGACAGCGACGATGCGGACGCTCAGGACGCAACTGACGCCATCAACGACCTCGAGGATGCTATTGACGATGCTCAGGACGAGATAGACGAGGCCGAAGATGACGGTGACGATGTCGATGAGGCAAACGACCTTCTTGATGACGCACGTGACGCGCTTGAGGACGCTGAAGATGCGCTCGACGATGATGACTATGACGATGCGGTTGACTTCGCTGATGAGGGTATGGACCTCGTCGACGAAGCACTTGATGAGATAGGGTCCTCAAACTCTAATGATGCGGATGAGGACGACGCTGAAGATGCCATAGAGGACGCTGAAGATGCTATCTCTGACGCTTGGGATGAGGTAGACGAAGCGGAGGATGATGACATTGATGTAGATGAAGCTGAAGACCTTATTGAAGAAGCAGAAGAAGCGCTTGATGATGCGCGTGATGACTTCGACGATGAGGACTGGGATGGTGCCGTAGAGAATGCTGAGGAGGCAATGGACCTTGTCGACGAAGCACTCGACACGCTCTAATTCACGCTCAAACACGAAAACCCGCGCCTCTGGTGCGGGTTTTCGTTTTTATAGAGGTGTGTAGGTCTGGGGGACACGCCTCATCGCGCACTAACAGAAGAAGCGTACAATCGGCGCATGGAGCCGCTCGCAAGCCGTATACGTCCGTCGACCCTTGATGAGTATGTAGGACAGGAGCATCTCGTCGGAGAAGGGAAGCCGCTCCGCGTAGCGATAGAGAAGAAGCATCGGTTCTCTTTTATTCTCTGGGGTCCGCCAGGGACAGGGAAGACCACTATTGCACGTATCTACGCCAAAGCGCTTGATGCTGACCTCTACGAACTCTCTGCGGTGTCAGCAGGGAAGGAGGATATTCGAAAGATAGTGGGTGAGGGAAGTCGGGGCGGCACGCTCGCGCTTAGTAAACCGAAGGTGCTCTTTCTAGATGAGATACATCGGTTCAATAAGGCGCAGCAGGATTTCCTCCTCCCGTACGTTGAGAGTGGGGAACTGACCCTTATTGGCGCCACTACCGAGAACCCATCGTTTGAAGTAATCCCTGCACTCTTGTCGCGATGCCGGGTATTTGTGCTCGAGCCACTCTCGGAAGAATCACTTAAGGCCATCGTAAAGCGCACGAAGTTGAAAGTAGGGAAGCCAGCGTTTGAATGGCTTATGGGCTACGCCAACGGAGATGCGCGAAAGGCCCTCACGATGCTTGAAGGGGCCCAAAAGCTCTATGGGGAGGTAACGGTAGAGACCCTCAACAAAGCAGAAGAATCCTCGCACCTTCGTTACGACAAGAAAGGGGAGGAGCACTACGACACTATCTCTGCATTCATAAAATCGATGCGTGCCTCACAGCCGGACGCAGCGATGTATTACCTCGCACGTATGACGGAAGCCGGGGAAGACCCGCTTTTTATCGCGCGTCGTATGGTCATTTTTGCGAGTGAAGACATAGGGCTCGCGCAACCTACTGCACTTGTGGTTGCGAATAGCGTCTTCCGAGCTTGTGAAGTGATTGGCTACCCGGAATGCGCTATTAACCTTGCGCACGGCGTCGCCTATCTTGCGAACGCAGCAAAGGACCGCTCAGCCTATGATGCGCTTCGCGCGGCGCAGGCGGACGTGAAGGCGACAGGGAATCTGCCGGTGCCTAAAAAGATTCGGAACGCACCGACCAAACTCATGAAAACAGAAGGATATGGGAAAGGGTACGAGATGTATGATGACGAGAGTTATCTACCCGAGAAGTTAAAAGGGAAGAAATATTTTGAAGGGTAAACGTCATCGCGGCCCGCCTTTGTGAGGCGAGCCGCAGTTCGACTAGTGTCCTTCCTTCTTTTTCTTCTTGGGGTTGATGCCGTCCGCGATAGACGACCCAACATACCCGAGGAGTCTGAATGGGGAGGCGAGGAGCGGCTTGGTCACGTGGTTAGTGACCCAGCTTACCCCGCGTTTCCCAAATATCATCCCAATGGCGTAAGCGGCAACCAAGAAGGCGGCAAGGTATGCCGCGACAGTCAGGAACAACTGTTCTAGGTACATAAAGAACCCCCCAGAATGAACAATGGTATAATACCATTAAAATATTTATCTGTCAATATAGGTGTCGAATATGAAAAAGAAGAGGAGCGCGCCGTGGAAGGCGCGCTCCAATTTTTTGCCCGAGGGCCGACCTTCGGTGTGAACCTTAGGTTGACCGCGGGTCCGAACCGTCGCCCGTTTCCGAGCTGTTGTCGGACGCGTCGCCGGCATTCGCCACATGCTGCGAACCCGCGTTCGAGTTGTCCTCGTCCGCATCGCCCGTGCCGGCTGCTTGGTTCTCGTCCGCATTAACTGCATCCGCATCCAGGTTTTCTGGCGGCGGCGCTTCTTGCACGAGAGATTGAGGAGCGGCGTCGGTGGGCGGCGGTGTGAGGTGGACATCATCATCCGGATCATCAGTTCGTGGCCGATGACGGAAGTGTTCCATACCCATGTACGTCATCGCCCCGCCAAGCAGAGCGGCGAGAACAATGGCCACTCCAAGACCCAGCAGGTCGTTATTTTTTGCCTCGGCAAGCTCTCCTTCGAGGGCGCCAACTCGCGCGGTGAGGCGCGCGTTCTCCGAGGCTTGGTTTGCAGGCACACTGGTCGCTTCTGCGACCGGCTGCACTGATGTTGTTGCCGGCAGAGCGTCCGGGCGCACGGGAAGGCCTACCAACTCCGCTTGTGACGGGGAATGGTAGTTGCGAATGTGCCGGACGCACCGCTGCACCGACCCGTCCAGAATGTTCATCTGGCGGGCCTGTTCGCAGAGTTCTGCCCGGCTTTTGCCGTCGACCGGGACGTACAAGAACGTCTCCGGCATTTCATCGGCGTGTGCCGCGCCCGTAGGAACAATGAAGGCCCCGAAGAGCACACACACGACAAAGATGAAACGAAGTCGGTCCATAGGGACCTACCTTTCTAGCTAGGTTCAAAGGTGCCGGTACGGTTCGGGACGAAACCCTTACGCACCGACTGCAGGATTCTATATATATTTGACACTATGTCAAATCCCCGGCATAACCGGGGATTTGCGCTGCACAGAGGACGAATGGCTTATTTAACAGCGTCCTTCAAACCCTTTGCTGGGCGGAACTTTGGGGTGCGGGTAGCCGCAATACGAATGGTCTCGCCGGTACGTGGGTTACGGCCGGTACGGGCAGGACGTGCCTTTGCAACGAAAATACCAAGACCAGCAACAGAGACTTCCTCTCCGTTCTTGAGACCGGTCGCAACACAGTCGATGAAGGTCTCGACTGCGCGCTCTGCGTCGGCCTTTGTGCTGCCGAGGACTCCTTGGACCTTGCTTACGATGTCAGCTTTGTTCATAGGTGATGCTTACTCATAACCCCGGAGCCGCAGCGCCTAAGGGATAGAAAAAGTATAGAAAACGCCATATTTCACGCAATACCCCTTGTCAGGGTAGGGGGATAGTGTCGTTATGTATAAAACGCAAGAGGAGCTGGTCAGGCTCCTCTCTGTTGGTTTGTTTTATGACCGGCCCCGCGCTAGTTGCGGGGCATCTTGGCTTCGATTTGCGTGAACGTCGACGAGATTTCGCCGCCGAGCGCGCTGACGGCGGCGATGATGACGACGGCGATGAGCGCAGCTATGAGGCCGTACTCGATTGCAGTGGCGCCATTTTCGTCTTGTTTGAATTGCTTCAGCGTCATCGAACTCTCCAAGCTGTGTGGGACATCACCGGGTGGTGATGACATTAGCTATATAAACACTTTATATAGCTAATGTCAATAGCTGTTAGCGTGCGAACTCTACAACGCGGTTCTCGCGGATAACGTTTACTTTGATTTCGCCTGGGTAACGGAGTTCTTCCTGAACACGCTTTGCGATGTCGCGGGCGAGTTTGTGCATCGCAAGGTCCGTTACCTTACCTGGATTTATAAATACGCGTATCTCACGTCCTGCGGAAATGGCGTACACCTTCTCAACGCCTTCAAAACTCATCGCAATACGCTCAAGGTCGCTCAGGCGGTCGAGGTAGCGTTCAACCGTGTCGCGACGTGCGCCTGGACGGCCTGCTGAAATAGCATCGGCAACCTGTACGATGATAGATTCCGGTGTCTCGTACGGATATTCCTCGTGGTGCGACTGCATCGCCTGAATGACGCGCTTGTCGACACCAAACTTCTCGAGAATGCGGCGACCAATGTCGACATGCGTGCCCTGAATCTCATGGTCTACCGCCTTACCAATGTCATGGAGAAGGGCACCTGCACGTGCGATATCGGCGTCAGCCCCAAGCTCTGACGCCAGCATACCGGCAATGTGTGCCATTTCTATAGAGTGCTGCAGTACGTTCTGACCGTAGCTCGTACGAAAATAGAGGCGTCCAAGGAGAGCAACAAGCTTTGGGTCGAGCCCTATAAGGCCTACTTCATAGCAGGCCGCTTCACCCTTTTGCTTTACCGTCTCACTTATTTCTTCGCGTGCTTTTTCAACCGCTTCTTCAATCTTTGCTGGCTGGATGCGTCCGTCTTCAAGCAGGCGCTCAAGGGCGAGCTTTGCGATGTGACGGCGAATAGGGTCGAAGGAAGAGAGCGTTATTTTATCTGGTGCGTCATCGATGATGACATCAACACCGGTCGCTTTCTCAAACGCCTTAATATTGCGTCCTTCCTTACCAATCACCTTACCCTTGGTTTCTTCTGAGGGGAGCGTAACAGAGAGCGTGAGTGCCTCTGCATTCACCGCACCGGTCATACGGTGTACGACGGAGAGCAGCATTGAGCGTGCCTTGTCTTCAAACTGCTCACGGCCCCGCGTCTCCAGTTTCTGGATGCGTGCGAGGATGCTTTCTTCTTCCGCCTTCTCTATTTCTTTAATAAGACGGTCGCGCGCTTCGGTCTCTGAGAAGCGTCCGATGCGTACGAGCTCTGCGCGACGCTCCGCGAGTACATTCTCTGCCTCACGCTTCACGTTTGCTGCTTCGTTTTCACGTGCTTTCACACGGTCCGCGTCTTCCACAAGAGTTCGCTCACGGTCATCAAGAAATTCCTCACGCTTGCCCAAGCGGTCTTCGCGTTCCTCAAGACGTTCCTCACGCTCAACGACCTCCGAAAGGCGTTTGGCTTCTGCTTCGTCCGCGCGTTCTTCAGCTTCTTTTTCAATCTTTGCGGCTTTTTCACGTGCCTCAAGAAGTTTCTGCTTCACCTCCAACTCCAAAGACCCACGCTGGGAGAGCGCGATGAGCATACGGAGCACATAGCCAAGGGCGATACCGGCAAGGCCTGAGAACGCGAGCAGCGAAAGCACGAGTTTTATAGACATAGGGAAAGTCAGCGGGAAGGCAACCGGTACGGAATAAATGGGTTGCTGACGGCACGACTGTAGCATGCGTGCTTGACTTGCGCGAACGTTCGTAGCATGGTGTGATTCACAATCCTGTTGCGAAGGAGCATACGTGTTCGACTATCGACACATAGGAGGGTTCTCCGGAGGTCTCCGGAAGAACGAGGCAGAAGTTGAGGAGTGGAAAACGCAGATGGCGGCGGATGGCTACCAGGACTGCAGTGCAGGACCAAGGGCTACCGTCCTTCGGTTCAAACGGTGGACGAGTCCACCGCGTTCTGATGGCCGGCAACTCACCCTTTTTCTGATGCCTCCCCGGAAACGGGGAAAGGGGCGGCGCAAAGCATGATGCTTCGCGCCGCCCCTGTTGTATTTCCCTTACTTACTCTTAAACACCGTGTCGACGAGGCCGTATTTCTTGGCTTCGTCCGCCATCATGAAGTAGTCACGCTCAACATCTTTCTCAATCTTTGCGAGCGGCTGACCCGACGCTTTCGCAAGAATCCTGTTCAGACGGTCACGCGTTGCAAGGATGTGTTTTGCGGTAATCTCAATGTCTGTTGCCTGACCCTGTGCACCACCCCACGGCTGGTGAATCATCACCTCAGCGTTTGGGAGGGCAAAGCGCTTACCTTTTTCACCGGCAGAAAGAATGACGGCAGCGGCAGACGCAGCCATACCAACAACGACGGTAGAGACGGCTGGCTTCACGTGATTCATCGCGTCGAGAATCGCTAGGCCTGCAGTGACGGAACCACCGGGTGAGTTGATGTAGAGCGAAATGTCCTTCTTTGGATCCTCCGCTTCAAGGAAGAGAAGCTGGGCAACGATGAGGTTTGCCATATCGTCCTCAATGCCACCGGAGAGGAAGATGATTCGCTCGCGTAGCAAGCGAGAGTAAATATC
>CAZWLE010000003.1:61424-116144 GCA_964634305.1 uncultured Candidatus Saccharibacteria bacterium | reverse complement strand
GTGCTTGGACCCGGGCTCGAACCGGGGACCCCTTCCTCTTCAGGGAAGTGCTCTACCAACTGAGCTATCCAAGCAGTGGTCGGATTCTAGCACACCGCCCTCACCCCTTCTACTGCCCTAGAAAGCCCTTATATTGCTCAAAGAGAGCCCGATATTGCTCCATCTGTTCTGGTGAGCCGGCACCCTGGAGCATACCCATATATGGCTCCAAAAACTGCATCGTGAAGTAGAGAGACGCAGCGAGAAGCACAATCCATATGAGCGTCTTGAGGGTACCCATAATGAGCGCATCACGGCGCATCGCTTTAAGTATCTTGTTGTTCTTGCGGGTCAGCTCAAGCGTTTCCTCGACCATGTCAGCGAGGCGGTCATCAACAGGCGTCTGTGGTTCCATATGAACAGTATACGGTGCCCTGACCACGAGTCGAACGTGGATTGCCTCGTTAGGAGTGAGGAGTTCTATCCATTGAACTATCAGGGCGAAACGTTGCTACCTTACCACGAAAGAAGCCGCCCGAGGCGGCTTCTTTCTTCTTGGCTTATGCAGCAATTCCAAGAAGTTCGGTGAGGCGCTTTTTATCAAAGCCCACGACCAACTCATCCCCAATCGTGATGACCGGTACGCCCATTTGGCCACTCTTATCAATCATTTCCTGACGCTTTTCTACGTCTGCAGCGACGTTAATCTCTGAGTACTGCACACCGTTCGCCTGGAAAAACTCCTTGCTCATCTGGCAGAAGTGACAGGTTGGGGTCGTGTAAATAGTGACGGTCTTGTCCATGAATCGTGTTCGTTAGGTAGGCAAAGTATACCATTTGCCGTTGTAGTGCGGGATAGGAGAATCGAACTCCTACCTGAACCTTGGGAAGGTCCCGTTCTACCACTAAACTAATCCCGCTTATTCCCCGTCAAAGCCGAAGAATCGCTTCAGACCGTCCCAAAAAGACGGCTCCTCAACGACATTCCCCTCGTCTGCCGGTACGACGATGATAACTTCTTCGCCTGGTTTAGCAACGCCGTAGGTTTCGCGTAGCGAGGCTTCCTGCCCACGCTCGGTGCGTAAGTCCTCAATATTCTTCTGTAGCGTTTGTTCTCTGGCCTGGAGTGCAGCAAGCTGCAATTTGGTGTCCTCAGCAGCACGGCGTGCGACTTCTTCCTTCTTGAAGATGCCCCAAAACAGGAATAGCAGCCAGATAAGAAGGAGTACCAGCCCTGCAGCAATGAGGTAGTCGCGTGGTGGGCGGCGCTTCATACGGCGTCTCATCTTCCCAGTATAGCAACAGGGAAGTCACACCTCTTGGAACCCTAGCGCTCTGACTCCTGGACCATCTTCATAAAGACGTCCTCAGGGATATCAACGCGGTTTTTCGAGAACTGCGCGCGATGCTTCTTCCCTTTTTTCTGCTTCTGCAGAAGCTTGTTCTTACGGGAGACGTCACCACCATACAAATACCCTGTCACATCCTTACGCATCGCCGAGAGCGACTTTGAAGAGATGATACGACCCATGGCCTGCGCCTGAATCTTCGTCACCATAAGCTGGCGCGGCATGATGTCATGGAGTTTTTCGACCATGCGCTCGCCTTCTTCCTGTACGCGACGACGAGAGACGATACGCGCAAAAGCTGGCACTTCCTCTTCAGCGACAAGAATATCAAGACGTACCACGTCTGCAGGACGGGTCGGCAACAGCTCGTATGAAAGGGAAGCGTAGCCTGACGAAACGTTCTTTACCCTATCAAAAAAGCCGCGCATAAGTTCACGCAGTGGCATCTCCGCAGAGAGCTCGATACGACCGTCAGTGTAGGTATGCGTATCTCCCACGATAGCTTCGTGGTCATGGAAGAGCTGGAGAAGACCAGAGAGTGATTCAGGTGGCGTGATGAGAATGACATTTGCCCACGGCTCCTCTATCGCCTGCACATCGCCGTGTGGTGGGAACTTTGACGGCGTATAAATCGTTTCCTTCTTCCCACTCGTATCGGTGACGACATACTCAATCGTTGGAATCGTCACCACGAGCGTTAGGGAAAATTCACGGCGCAACCGCTCCGTAATAATTTCCAAGTGAAGCATGCCGAGGAACCCGCAGCGGAAGCCACGACCAAGCACACCTGAACTTTCCTCTTCAAAGGAAAGCGAGGAGTCGGTAAGACGAAGACGTTCAAGCGCTTGCTTAAGCTCTACCAAATCATCCTGACCCTCAGGGTAGATAGACGCCCACACCACCGGACGTGGACGAGAGAATCCTTCAAGAGCAGGTAGCTTGCCGTTTTGCGACGCAATCGTGTCACCTACCGCCACAACGCCAGGCTCTTTGATACCCGTCACCACATAGCCAATCTCACCCGCTGACAACGAATCAACCGGTGTCTCATCCGGCGTAAAGATACCTACCTCAAGAGATGCAAAGCGTTTATCTGCCGCACGAAACTCAAGCAAATCCCCTTTGCGTAACGTGCCGTCAAAGACGCGCACAAACACGGCGATACCGCGGTGCGTTGAGTAGGAGAAATCGAAGATAGTAGCGCGCGCTTCTGATGACACCTCCGCGCGTGGCGCCGGAACGCGCTCAACAATCGCTTCCAAGAGCTCCTCAACACCGGCACCTGTTTTACCCGACACCGCAAGTACACTCTCCGGGTCAACCGAGAGAAGGTCAGCGAGTTCAAGCGATATTTCTTCTGGACGTGCGTACGGAGAATCAATCTTTGAGATGACCGGGATGATGACGCAGCCTGCGGCTTTTGCCATACCAAGCGTCGTCAGCGTCTGTGCCTGTACGCCCTGCGTTGAATCTACGAGCAATAGCACGCCTTCAACGGCACCGAGCGCACGGGATACTTCGTACGCAAAGTCGATGTGCCCAGGCGTATCAATAAGGTTCAATGCATACTCAACACCATCTTTCGCTCGGTACTTCATACGCGCTGGCTGCATCTTTATCGTGATGCCACGCTCACGCTCCAGGTCCATTTTGTCGAGGACCTGGTCACGCATCTTACGTGCCTCTATCGCGCCGGTTCGTTCAAGCAACCGGTCGGCAAGCGTCGACTTCCCATGGTCGATATGGGCAATTATGGAAAAGTTACGGATGGGCTTGGTCATTGAGTACGGTACCGGACGGTTGGAGTGCCTTCGACGGAGCGAGCTTTCTGAGCGACTCGTAGAGCTGCTTGAATTCCCGGTTCTCGAGGAGGACCAGCACTGAGGCTGCGGCGGCAAGGCCTACCATACCAGCGACAAGGCCCTGCGTGAAGACGTCGACCACGCTATCAAGCGGCGCTATCTGCCCCATGACCGCGAGCATGCCGTACGCTGCGGCACCACCCACCGTACCTGCGCCTGCGCCCTCAAAAAGGGGACGTAAGTAGGACGACGCGACCCCAGGCGCCACCGAGTGGAGCGTAAGGAGTGCAATGATACCCATAACCAACTGTCCTATCGTTGCGCCAAGCGCGATGAAGATAACGGACGCGGCTGGTGAGTCCTCAATACGCACTAGCGCTTCTACAAAGTAGCGGAACGACGGGAACATATCTGCCCATGCAAGAAACAGCATGGCGGAGGCAAGGGAGACGATAAGTCCCGTTACCTGAATGAAGAGTGGGTTCCAGGATTTTCTCGCCGCGTAGAACGCTCGTGATGCGAGCAACACAATACCCTGTGCCGCAAGACCAACAACGAGAATACCAAGGAGTGCCGCGGTAAGACGCGTGGCTTCCCAATCGAATGCACCAGTACCAAGAATCACACGTACCAAGTGCGCACGCAGCACGATGACGAGCGCGGCAGCTACCGCAGACCAGAAAATAAGGTGGCGTCCTGCTGCGGAGAGCGTCTGACGAAATGCGTCATCCCGTTTCTCTTTTGCATCCTCGGCAAGAACAGGGAAGGCGGCGGTCGCATACGAGGCGCCAATGAGTGCGAGCGGCACGGCCTCTAAGTTCCCTGCAAGGGCGAGCACGGACACCCCGCCTGGCGCGGTCTTTGCTGCAAGTATCGTGAGAAGCAGCGTTGTCAGCGCACCAAGAGAAAGGGCAAGTGAGCGTGGTACAGAGTCACGCACCACGGACCAAATGAGCGTTGGTGACGGCGCAACCAATTTCGGGAATACGCCAGCGGCAAACACGACCGGTAAGTGGATGAGCAAGTGCGCGAGTGCACCAAGCACCACACCCGCACCAATACCCGGCAATCCATACGTTGGATAGAGGAATAGCACACCGCCAATGATGCCGAGGTTATAGAGCACTGGTGAGAGCGCAAACAACATGAACCGACGATGCACCTGCGTCACACTCGTCAAAATGCCAGAGAGACCAAGGAGTATTGGCTGAAGCATCAACATCTGTGCAAGCAACACAAAGCCATACTGCTGTGACGACGTTGCGAATTCCGGAAAGAGCACCGGAAGCAAGACTGGAAGAAACGCCGCAGCAACAAGCGCAACGAGTCCGCCGACGATGAGCATAAATGACGCGGTGTTCGACAAGAGTTTTTGCGTCTCTGCCTTCCCTGCGCCCGCAATCCGCGGAATGATGACGTATGCGGACACTAATGACGCGATAAGCGCGAACATAAGGTCCGGAATACGAAACGCTGCATAGTAGAGGTCGAGCGTTTCGCCGGCACCAAACGCGTGCGCGAAGATACGATCACGCAATAGAGCGAGCACCTGAGACACCAAGGTCATCGCCGCCAACAGGTACGCGGCCTGATGGAGGCCGCGTACCGATGCCGTCAGGGTTCGAAGTATGCCCTGTACCATTCGCCCATTCTACTACGCCCTACTGCTGTGGCGCGTCCGGCGTTGGCTCCGTAACCGGTGGGGTTGGGATACCAAGCGTGCGAAGGCGAGCCTGCGTGAACGGATTGCGTCCAGCGTCTATCTGCGCAAGGTCAGCTGCAACTGCCTCTTCGTTCTCCGGTGACATTGCCGCAACAGCGCGCATCTGCTCACCTGCTTCCGTGTAGCGACCCTGCATCGAGTACATAGCACCAAGGAAGAAGCGTGCGTTTGCGTAGAGCGGATTCAATTCAACTGCGCGTGAGAGCGCTGCAACCGCACCATTGGTGTCACCCGTGCTTGCGCGAAGGAGACCCACCTGGAAGAGCACTGCTGGCTCATTTGGCGCAAAGTACGCTGCAGCTTCTGCTGCCTGAAGTGCTTCGTTTGCCTTTCCAAGCTGCACTTCAAGCTGCGAGAGGAGGATGATAGCAGGGATGTAATCACGCTTGAGGGAGACGGAAGAGAGAAGCGCTGCTTCTGCCTCAACACCCTTGCCCTGACTAATCTCAAGCTGGGAGACGACGTACGGGAGGATAGGCGTCGTTGGGTTCAACGCGATTGCCTTGTCGTACGCACCCTTGGCGCTCTCGTATGCACCCTGGATACCAAGCGAGGACACGCTCTGGTACACCGAACCAAGCACAACCCAGTTCTGGTAGTCGTTTGGACCAAGTGCAGTTGCCGCAAGTCCGGAGTTAACCGAACCAGAGAGTGCTGCCTGGAACTGCTGTTGCGCGACGGCTGGTGAGAGTGTCGTGTCGTTTGCAATCCGCTGCATGCGCGCCATACCAATCGTTGCCGAGAGCTGGTACGCACGCTCAGATGGCGCAAACGCAATCGAGCGACCGACGGCAGCTTCAGCGCCATCAATATTTCCTTCAGAGAGCGCCTTGCTTGCATCACCATACGCAACGTACGAGAGGTAACGCTCGAGTACGACATACACCGAGCCTACCGATGCAAGAAGGAGGAGCGTAAGGAGGAAGACGATAGCGAAACCAACGCGTGGACTCTTTGAGAAGACGATACCCCAATCAAGACGTCCTTTACCGTAGCGAAGCGACGAGATAAAGATACCAAGGAAGGCAAACCCTATCGCAAGCACCACTGGTCCTGGGGCCGCGAGGAGTGCAGCAAGTAAGACGTAGGCGGCACCCGTAAAGGACGCGAGCGATACAAACCGCATGAACGCATCCGACGGAAGGCGGAACAAGAGCGCACGCACCCCGGAGTAGAGGAAGAAGCCGATGAATGCGAGCCACGCAAGCACACCAAGGATACCGGTAGTAATGAACGAGGTAGGAATGGTGCCGATACCCGACGTGAAATCAACGTTCCAGAAGACAGTGTCATTGAGAGAACGGTCACGGAACTTCAACCACTGTTCGCTGAAGGTGCCAGGACCTGAACCAAAGAGGGGTGAGGATGCGTAGGTATGGCTACCGACATCAAACGTCGACTGCCATGACGGACGAACGTCGATGACGCTAATACCAAGCGATGCGGCAATAGCGTTACCAATCGTAGACCCACCAATGAGGAAGAAGAGTGAGATGAGGAGTGTTACGAGAGGGGCACCGAGGAAGCGAGCACCTTCAGAGGATTCAACAATATCTTCATCAGAAGCAAAGTGCGTTGCGCCTTCAAGGTCTGCATCCTGGCTCATCGAGCGGCGCTTCATCACTGCTTCGATAAAGAGACCAAGAGAGACGAGACCAACAAGTACCCATACGAGGAGGGCATTAGCGAGCACGAGGAGAATGAGGCCAGCGGCAATAGCGACCCAGAGAGCAATCTTGGTGCGGCGTGCGAGCGTCAGGAAGCGCATCGCAAGCAACGAGATAACGACGCCAAGACCAGCGACCAACCCAAGGTCAGAGAAGGAACCGACAAGGTTTGATACCGGCGAGATGCTTGGCGCCACCTTCGACGCGATGACAAAGCCAACCTGCGCGACCATGACGACCGCGAACGTTGCGGCCATTGCCTTGAAGAACACTTTGTACTGCGCCGCCTGACGGTAGGCGAGTGCAAAGAGTGTCGCAATTGCGGCGAGCAACACCATGAATCCGAGCGTGTCGGTTTCAAATTCAACGCCAAACAATGCGGTCATTGGGTTAGTACCTGAGAACAGCGTTGAGAGGCCGTACGCGAGTGGTACGAGCCATACGGTTCCCAACAATGCGAGCGGCGGGAATACGATGTTGCCACGCACCAACCGGGAAATCACGAACGCGATAAGAGCAAGTAGCGTACCTACTGCAAGTATTGAGACCTTCGTCCCAAAGAGTGATACCGCTGAACCTGGAATAAGCACTACAGTGGACAAAAACGCGATGGCCGCGAGTATCCATACCGTAGCGGAGTCGAACGAGAAGCGCTTCATTGAAGGTGTTTCCTGCATACCTATTGCCTACAAATGCCCTCTGCTAATGAAAGCAGTATAGCAACGGGGGATTCAACCCCCGGACGAAGGAGTGGATAGGGAAGTCACACCACGAAAACAGGGAATAAGCGAAAACCCGCCGTGAGGCGGGTTTTCGCATTTGGTTGGTACCGATTGAGTAAGCCGAATTCTGTCCAAGAGGGAGACCCTCTCTGGGCGACCATCTATCTGGGCCTTCTATTACTAGAGGGCTCGAGCGGCGCTTCACTCTCTTTCGAGAGGACACGGCCTTGCACGGAAGTAAGGATTTAGCCGTTTCAGTTTTACATCGCTGTAAAAGTTATCCACACCCATCAACGTTGCCGTTGATGAAGGGATATCGCAGGCTTTCGCCGTTGACGTCTCTGTTCGCACCTCGCACCTTACGGTGGACGGGCGTTACCCGCTACCCTGCTGTTCTCGGCTAGCCGAGAACCCGTGTTCGGACTTTCCTCCCCTGCCCGTTTAGGCAGGAGCGGTCGCCTCTAATCGGTCCGGGATTATTATACCACACAACTTTAAATTTCAAATCTGATAGGATGCGCACGGAGGTGCCAATCCATGAGCACAGTGTCCTATCAACTCCCGAAAACGGAACCAGACCGCGTCGGTCCAGGATTTGCCGCCATCGACTTTTCGCTGGATACCGACAAGCTGAATGTGGCGGACATTACGCTGACCGCGCCGTATCCGGCACACTACATGGCAACAAACCATGTATCGGATATGGCGGTCTACATTCTTGAAGGGCGGGTGGTGCACATTCACCGCAACGCACAAGGAGGCATCGAGCGCGTACAGCTCACTATGGGCGCCCTGATATCGATTCCGAAAGGCATCGACTATCGATGGAGTCCTGATGGGGAGGTGCGCATGCTCGTCTTCTCTACCCCGCCCTGGACGCCAGAGCAGCACAACACTCACCGATAACGGCAAGCGCGTGCACAGATTGGCCCGGAGCAGTCCGGGCCAATTTTTGTTCTAGTTAGACGGAACGGTAATCTTTGAACCGACCGTCCAGCCGCGCTCCATAGCTAGCCCCGCCCGAGTCTCAAGGACATAGCGCACCGGCTCCGGAGGTCCAAACGTTTCAGGATAGGAGTCTGGAGATACCGAGTGGTCAATCTCTAGTATTCGATACTGCTCATCGAGCCAGATGATATCGATGGACGTTTGCATGTCTTTCATCCAAAACGCCGGCATCTCTGGTTCGGAAAAGACGAAGAGCATACCGTAGTCGTCCGGAATCTCTGCGCGACCAGAGAGTCCTTGTTCACGTGCTTCTGGTGTATCTGCAATGTCTACCGCGGCGAGTGCAAGCGATGGTATGGATTCTTCTTTGGTAACCCAATACCAGAGTGCAGCACCAACAGCAGCGAGCACGATGAGTGCGAAAAGGTATTTCATGACAGTGCGAGGGTAAGCGCGGCAAAAGCTGCGTTCTTTCCTGCGTTTAATTCCCCTATTGACCGAGCTTGAGCTTGAGCGAGGTCGTTTGTGGTAATCACCCCAAACCCTATTGGTACTTCGCGCTCAAGCGACAGCTGCATGAGGCCGTTTGAGACCGCAGTCGCAATATGGCGGTCATGGTCCGTCTCTCCTTTAATAATGCACCCTATAGCAACAAGTGCGTCTCTCTTTCCTTTTGAAAGCAATTTCGCGCATCCAAACGGGAGTTCGTAGGAACCGGGTACGCGCAATACCTCTATATTGCCGTCATCAACACCCCACTCAGCGAGCGCTTCAAGTGCACCATCAAGCATTGCTTCAGTTATGTCGCTATTGAATTCAGCCACCACGATACCGACCGAGAGGCCGGACGCATCTCTCGCTTCCCGTGCCTTACCGAGTTCGTCGCGTCGCATTACTTCGTACTCTAGCACTTCTCGTCTTCGCGTGCCTTCCGAGAAAATCTGCCTCAATATTCACCTCATCTCCCTTCTCTAGGGCGTCAAGATTCGTGTGTGAAAGCGTATACGGTATGAGTGACACCGTGACGGTAGATGCACGCATACGAGAAACCGTCAGCGAAACGCCGTTGACCGCTACGGAGCCATGGAGCGCGATACTTTTGGCGAGTACTCGAGGAAGTGAGAGCACTATCATCTTCGAATGTCCTTCCTTAGTGACAGAGGCGATAGTGCCACGACCGTCCACATGTCCTTGAATGAGATGGCCGTCGAGTAAATCGTCCTGACGAAGCGCACGTTCAAGATTCACTACCTTTCCCTTTTTCCAGGTACTTCCCGTCGTTTTCCGTAGCGTTTCCGGCATGAGGTATGCAGAGAACGACCCAGGCTTTGTCTTTGTTGCAGTGAGGCAGATACCATCAACGGCCACGCTCGCTCCCTTAGCAATACGCCACGTGCGCGGCATCGATACCTCTATATATATGCCGCTCCCGTCGGACGTTACCGCTGCTATCTTCCCTTTTGTTTGAACAATGCCAGTGAACATATTAGTAGGAGAGACGGTTACGAGCTGCGTGTACGTCGTCGGCAATCGCCTGCTTTTGTTCTTCAACCGTTGCAAATGAACGTGAGTCACGCAGTTTCTCTACAAGTGTTACTGACACTTCCTTTCCGTAGAGGTCACCCGAGAAATCAAAGAGATGGGACTCGAGGATGCCACGAGCCTGGTCGGCATATGCCACACCGCCGTACTCGTTCCCTTCTACTAGGACACGAACGACATAAATGCCAGACGTATCACTTTGAAGCGGAATATTTGCGGTTGGGTATCCAAGTGCGCTTGCCTGTGCAGAACCGCCACTGACGGTGCCTTTCATTTCCATGGTGCGGAGGCGGAGAGATTCGAACTCTCGAGAGCCTTTCGACCCTGCCGCCTTTCCAAGGCGGTGCACTAGACCACTATGCGACGCCTCCGTTACCGAGCGTTATACCACTTATTCTGCAGTGGTTCCAACGAGACGCTTAATGCGTTCCTCCATTGGAGGATGCGTTGCGAAGAGTCCGTTAATAAACTTACCGGCGCGTGCACCAAACGGGTCACCAATAAAGAGGTGTGCCGTCGCATGGTTCGCATTCTTCATGGGTGCGCTGTAGCTACCAAGCTTCTGGAGTGCTGACGCAAGACCTTCTGGGTAGCGCGTGAGGAGTGCACCGGATGCGTCAGCAAGATATTCACGGCGGCGACTTATCGCCAATTGAATAAGCTGAGCAGCGATAGGCGCAAGAATAATGCCTACGATTGCGAATACCGCAAAGATTGCGTTCCCTTTGCTCTCTCTGTCCCCTCCCCCAAACGCAGACGCACGAAGGAAGAAGTCGGCGACAATCGCAAGAAATCCTGCCATGACAACGGCAATGGTCATAACGAGCATATCGCGGTTTTTAACGTGCGAGAGTTCGTGCGCAATAACGCCCTCCAATTCCGCACGATTCATCATTGCAAGGAGTCCCGTTGTCGCCGCAACCACGGCATGCTTTTCATCGCGTCCGGTCGCAAACGCGTTTGGCGCAGGATCGTTGATAACATAGAGCTTTGGCATCGGCAGTCCTGCGGTTATCGCAAGATTCTCTGTCACCGTATAGAGGTCGAAGAACTCTTCACGCGATGCAGGCTTTGCACCGGTCATGGAGAGCACCAACTTATCGGAGAACCAGAAGCTACCAACGTTCGTCAGAAGCGCGAGACCAAGCGCGACGTAGAGGAACGAGACATCGTTGTAGTACCACGACACCGCATAGCCAACGGCACTAATGATAAGGAAGAACCCTATAAGAAGCGCCCAGGTCTTCCAGAGATTTTGAGAACGTTCTTGGTAGAGATTCGGCATTAAGTGTAGTTAGAACGCAACCTTTACTGGCTGACGTGCAGCTGCTTCGCTCTCATCGAGCTCAAAGAGGTCCATTTCCTTAAAGCCAAACGTTCCGCCAACGAGATTGCCTGGGAACTGCTGCAAGCTCGTGTTGAGCTGCATCACGTTCTGGTTGTAGAAGCGGCGAGACGCCATGATTTTATTCTCTGTGTCAGAGAGTTCGCGCTGGAGCTCAAGGAAGTTCGTATTCGCCTTGAGGTCTGGGTATGCCTCAGCCACCGCAAAGAGCGACTTCAATGCGCCCGTAAGCATGTTCTCTGCCGCGGCGTGACCTTCGATTCCCTGTGCGCCCATCGCAGCCGTACGAGCAGACGTAACGCGGTCAAACGTTTCCTTTTCGTGGGTTGCGTATCCCTTTACGGTCTCAACAAGGTTTGGGATGAGGTCGTAGCGACGCTTCATCTGCACCTCAATATCACTCCATGCTTCCTTTGCGCGATTAACAAGCGCAACAAAGCCGTTGTACGCGAAGATTGCCCAGATAACGACGAGTGCGAGCACACCGAGCACGATGTAGAGAATGGTCATAATTGGTAGCCGATTATGTCATAAGTATACCAAAAATCTTCTTTTTCTCTGAGGTCTATTGACTTTCCATATATTTAATAGTTAGTTCATTGGACCCGGACCACATCGGTCCGGTAAGAGAAAGGAGATACCTCAGATGACGAGGTTTCTTAACATTCTGACAACGTGGATGCTGCTCGCCTACCTGCTGCGCCAGTGGCTCTCACTCACAGGCCAAGTTCCGTGGGATACGTTGAGCCAATACGTCGCCAACAACATCGCAGGCGTCGCACTGGTATTCAAGGTCGGCTACTGGCTCTTCAGTATGGACCAGCCGCGCGGTCCGATTCATGCGGCGAACCGTTTTATGAGCGGTGTACTCGCCGTTATGGTTTTTGTCGTCATCAGCCTGACCCGTGGCGAGGTGACCATCACGAACCACAATGTGTTCGTGACGCTTCTCATCGGCGTAATCATCGCCAAAATCGCCATGATGAGCTGGACGGCATTCGCCCGAGACGTGCGCGCCGGCCAGAATCCAGGCGGCCGCAGCCAAGCGACCGAGCAGGACATCGAGCGCAGCACCTAGCTTACTGACTCCGACAGTGCAAACGGAAAAGGGCGCTCCGCAAGGAGCGCCCTTGGTTTATATGCCTATTGGACCCCTATTTGACTAATCACTTATATAAGGTTATCTTCCAAACAGCGCGCGGGCGCTTTTTTGTTTGCCCGCACGCCATGAGGTTGGCCTCGCCCCGCAAGGACGAGGCATCCTCATGCCCTGAATGAGATCTGGGGTACTGAAAGATCTCACGTACAACGAGGTTACAAATGAAAAAGTTCATGATTGCCGCTGCTGCTTTGGCTCTCATCGCGACTCCGGCCCTTGCTGATCCGCCTCCGGGCATCAACGCGGACCTGAGCGTGGCGACCGTCCAAGGCGTCTCCGGCATCGCGGGCCAGACCGGCGCCGCCGTCCAAACGGGCGTCGGTGGCGGTGCGGGCATCGCGGGGGGTTTCCAAACCTCCTCTGTCGTGAACGGCGCGAACGCGTTCGCCACGCCTAACAACGTTGGCGGCAGCTCGTTCGCCTCGGGCGCGAACTTGAACCTGAACGGCGGCTTCTCGGCTGGCCAATCGGTCACGCAGACGGTCGGCACCACGGCCTTCCAAGGCCTGCAAGGCTTCGAAGCCTTCGGCGCGGACTTCCACCTCGACGACTAAACGCTTTGAAGAGCAGGGTCGCGGCGGCAACGCCGCGACCCATTCTCTCACCCTGTCCGAAAGGTATAGGAATGAACAGAACTCTTCTCTTGGCTGCGACACTCGCTCTCGTTCCGCTTTCGAGCGCTCACGCGCAAGTGGCAGGGGCAGCGGCGAACTCGGTGGCCGGGTCTGCCTCCGGCTCGGAGGCAGCAGCGCTCAGTGGTGGCAACACCATCTCTTCGACTACCACGTTCGAAGGGTCGAACGTCCAGACCTATCGTCCTGTTCCGAGCGTCTCAGTCTACGCTCCGGCGCCTACGAGTCCCTGTCGGGGAACCGGTGGTGTTGGCGGAAGCTGGGGCGGGGGCGGCTTCGGCGCGAGTTTCGGCTCGCGCGACGATGAGTGCAATGGGCGTGAAAACGCCCGGAGCTGGATGGCCATTGCCGGCGCAGCACACGCGCTTGGCGATACGGCTGCGGCACGCGTCGACCTCGAAACGGCCCGGCAACAGCTCCTCATGAGTAATGAGGCGCAACGTGCTCGGACTCGTGCCGAGGAAACTGCAATCCAAGGTCCGCCTCGGTAAGCAGTGGCGTGCGTAAACACTACGAAGGGCGCTCCGCAAGGAGCGCCCTTTTTCGTTGCCTATGTTGAAAAACCAGCTAACCAGAGTACTCTGCTCTTTGTGCCGTGGAGAAGTGAGATGGAATTCAAGTATGTGCTCGCTGTATGTGCAGCAGTCATCGTAGTGCTCGCCTGTGCCGGTATCTACGTCGCTCGTTTTGTCGCTCGAGACAGAATGAAGCCCGACGCTGAAGAATGGCTCGCGAAGAATTTCGATTCGAACGCCTGACCATACATCGACACCGCTGGACACGCGAAAGGCCCGCCAACTGGCGGGCCTTTCTCTTTGTGTGTGCGAGGCTCAGAACATTCCGCCCATGCCCTCTTCTGGTGCTTCCTTCTTAGGTTCGGGAAGTTCAGCAACCGCTGCCTCCGTCGTAAGGAGGATGGCAGCGGCAGACACGGAGTTCTCAACCGCCTTACGCGTTACCTTTGCTGGGTCGATGATGCCCTCTTCAAGCATGTCATCAACCATGATGTCAGCAACGGCGTCGTAGCCTGCGTTCTTACCACCGCCCTGCACCTTGCCGACGATAATAGAGGCATCGTCCTTGCCACAGTTAAGGGCAATTTGGCGAAGCGGCTGCTCAAGTGCGCGTACGACAATGTCGTAACCTGCCTTCTCATCAGCGGAGAGTTTTGCATCAGCGGCAGCGAGCTTTTTTGCAACCTTCGCAAGCGCTGAACCACCACCAGCGACAATACCCTCTTCCATAGCGGCCTTCGTTGCTTTCACCGCATCATCAATCTTGTCCTTGAGGTATTTCATCTCCGTCTCAGTTGCAGCACCCACGCGAATGACGGCAACACCACCACTCATCTTAGCGATGCGCTCCTCGAGCTTCTCCTTGTCGAACTTGGAGCTCGTGTTCTCAGCAAGTGCCTCAAGCTGTGCGACACGTGCGGCGATATCTGCCTTCTTACCTTTACCGCCAACGAAGACCGTCGTGTCCTTCGTTGCAATCACCCGTGCTGCCTTACCGAGCATCGATATGGTTGCGTTCTCGAACGTAAGGCCTGTCTCAGCAGAAACAACCTGACCACCCACGACTGCCGCAATGTCAGCAAGCTGCTCCTTCTTACGATCACCATACCCTGGTGCCTTTACTGCAAGCACGTTGAACGTACCTCGGAGCTTGTTCACCACAAACGTCGTGAGCGCTTCGCCCTCTACGTCGTCAGCGATGATGACGAGTTCCTTGCGTCCTGCTGCTGCAACTTTTTCTAGAAGTGGAAGGATTTCCTGTACGCTCGAAATCTTCTTGTCAGTGAGGAGGATTGAGGCGTCCTTCATCTCTGCCTCCATGCGCTCTGGGTTTGAGACCATGTATGCAGACACGTAGCCCTTATCAATCTGGAGACCTTCAACCACTTCGGAGGAGAGTTCCATACCCTGTGACTCCTCAACCGTAACGACACCTGCCGCACCCACCTTCTCTACGGTTTCCGCGATGATGGTGCCGAGCTCTTCGCTCTCTGCAGAAATCGTGGCGACCTGCTTAACGTCTGACTTACCAGAGACCTCCTTGGTCATCTTCTTAATTTCGGCAACCGCTGCGAGTTTTGCCGCTTCCATACCGGCGCGAATAGCCATAGCGTTGCCACCCTTAACAACGCGGTCGAGACCTTCGTCGACCATAGCCTCAAGAAGCACAACCGTCGTGGTCGTACCGTCACCGACACCATCGTTCGTTTTGTTGGCTACTTCCTTCACCATTTCAGCACCCATGTTCTCGAACTTATCCTTGAAGGAAATTTCCTTAGCAATCGACACACCATCGTTAGTGATGCGTGGACCACCGTACCCCTTATCAAGGACGACGTTACGGCCGCGGGGACCAAGCGTCACCTTCACCGTCTTTGCGGCGCGCGCGAGACCCTCGTGAATTTTCTTGCGTGCGTCCTCACCAAAAAGAATCTGTTTTGCCATACCTTTTATTACTTAATGACTGCCAATACCTGAGACTCTGAGAGGATGTAGTACTCCTCACCGTCTATCTTCACTTCGTCATAGCCATACTTCGTGAAGAGAACCGTCTGGCCTACTTTTACCTGCATTGGGATGAGCTCGTTATCGTCACCCACGCGACCAGGACCAACCGCGACTATCTTACCTTTCATAGGCTTCTCCTTGTCTACGGTCTCAGGGATAATGATGCCTGAGATAGATTTCTCCTCTTTCGTGTCCTCTGGCTTAACGACCACACGGTCACCAAGCGGATAAATGTTCATGTCCGATTTTGCCATAGCGTCAAAAATGAGAGCTCCTAATAAAGCCTTGTTACATTGCCTTTCCAGCCTATGCCGGAAGATTGGCCGCAGTATACGACGAGACAGCGCCTAAGCAAGGCTGACATTGATTCGAGTACCTACTCGTGCTCTTATGGCTCTAAGGCGAGTCGGTGCCTTTAAACCGATACCCTATGTAGGGAGAATGGCATGCGTCAATGGTTTAAGACATATCGCCAGAAGCGTCTGACCAGTCAGCGCGACAAAGTACTGAACCAGTTGAAAGAACTCGACTTCAACGTCCGCGAAAGGGGGTTTTGCCCCACTGTCGCGAACAAAACCCGCCGGCGTCTGCGCGCTGAAGCCAAGCGGCTCGAAGAGCAAATTGAAGCCGCTGGCGCATAGCGCCTGACAGCACCAACCCAAGAATCCGCGCCGGTACCCCCGGCGCGGCATCTTTTCCCCGCCTTGCCCGACCCCCTCCGCCATGCTATTCTCGCGATTACAGATGGAGACTCTTAAGGCAGTGCTACCGTACGCGCAGATAGTCCTCTCCCTCCTCCTTATACTCGGCATCGTGCTCCAGAATCGTGGAGCCAGCCTCGGAGGAGCCTTTGGAGGCGACAACTTTGCTTCGACTTTTTACAAGCGCCGTGGCGCGGAAAAATTCCTATTCCAGGCGACCATTGTCGTTGCAATACTCTTCGTACTCAGTGCTATCGCCGGTTTCTTGATCTGATAACCCATCATCTTCCATGGGGCTCTCTAGCCTCGACCCACTTTCACCGCGCCCCGCAAGGTTCGCGTTCATAGGAAAGCTTGCACGTCACGTCGGTTCACTTCCGCCGGGCGACAAACTTATCGCTGGCGTACTCGCAAGCGTTCTTGGCATACTGCTTCTCGCGGGTATCTACGCGCTTGAGCGCCAGTTCCTTATTGAGGTTCCCTCGCACGGCGGCTCTTTGCGGGAGGGTGTGCTTGGTGCACCGCGGTTTGTAAATCCTCTTCTTGCGCTCACTGACGCTGACCGCGACCTCACCGTACTTACCTACGCTGGTCTTATGGGCTACGGTCACGACGGTTCGCTCGTTCCCGTACTCGCAGAGCGCTACGAAGTCTCTGAGGACGGACGAACCTATACCTTTATATTGCGCGAGGACGCCGAATTCTCTGACGGTACCCCCGTTACCGCAGAAGATGTCGTCTACACCGTCGGTAAGGCACAGGACCCGTCGCTTAAATCTCCAGAGCTCGCAAACTGGGCTAACATCGCGGTTGAAGCCGTTGATGCACGCACCGTTCGCTTCACCCTTCCCCAGGCCTACTCTCCGTTTTTGACAGACGCAACGCTCGGCATTCTTCCGGCGCACCTTTGGCGCGATGTCTCAGATGAAGGCTTTCCGTTTTCTCGCTACATGCAAGAGCCGGTAGGTGCAGGACCATTTATCGTCGAGCGTGTGATTCGCAACAAGGACGGTGAAGTAGAGCGCTACCACCTTAAAGCAAATGAGCACTACGCACTTGGTACACCGTATCTTGCGACGCTTGATTTCGTCTTCTATGAGAATCAGGACGATCTTGAAGAGGCACTGCGTCGCGGTACGGTTGAGAGCGCATACGGCATTCCGGGAGAGCACACCATTCGTCTTCCCTACTCACGCGTGATTGCTGTGTTTATGAGTCAATCAAATCCTCTCTTTCAGCGCATTGAAGTACGTAAAGCACTCTCCGTTGCACTCGACCGCAACACCCTCGTTACTACCGCACTTGGTGGCTACGGCGTTCCCGTAGATGGTCCTGTACCTCCTGGCGGCGCTGCAGACGTAGCCCCTGCGATTAGTTACGCCGACCCTATCGCTGAAGCACGTGCAATTCTTGAACGTAATGACTGGGTGTTTGATGAGGAGACGCAACGTTGGATGCTTGATGATCTCGCGCTCTCGTTTACGCTTCGTACCTCAAACGTCCCTGAACTAAAAGCGGTAGCAGATGGAGTCAAAGCAGAGTGGGCAAAGCTTGGGGTACCCGTAGAGACTGAACTCTACGAACCAAACGACCTCGCATCAGATGTCATTCGTCCACGCACCTACGACGCCCTTCTCTTTGGTATGGTCGTTGGTCGCGACCGTGACCTCTACGCATTCTGGGATTCATCCCAGCGCAATGATCCAGGCCTTAACATCGCCCAGTACGCCCGTCAGGAAGTAGACGCATTGCTTGAAGACATTCGTGTCGAACGTGACCCAGTTGCGCTCGCAGAACTTATCGCTGAAGCGGATGCCCTTATCCGCAGCGACTATCCTGCTGCGTTTCTCTACGCACCAGAGTTCGTGTACTCGGTACCAGAAGGTCTCCGCGGTCTCGCGCTTACCAGAGTTGCCGCACCATCTGACCGTTTGCTTGGTGCCGCGTTCTGGTATCGACACACAGAATTTGTGTGGCCGTGGTTTGCCCCATCGGGAAGTAGAGGAGAGTAGCCGTCTACACGGCTCCTCTCTTGTGCATCTCGATTACTTCATTATTTAGGATTTAACGTACCGATTATCATGACACCAGCACCAGCTCCCGCCCCTGCCCCGCACGGACATTCATCCGGTGGCGCGCACGATTCCCGCCCTCCTCGTGGCCCACGAGGTGATGGTCCTCGTCGCCCTCGTGGTGGACGTGGTCGTGGCGGCCGTGGCCGCACCGGTGACCGTCGCCCTATGCGCGGCGGTCCTGGCGGACGCCCGCAAGGCGAACCAACCGTAAAGCGCGGACCTGACTACATCCCTGCGCCTGTTGATTCAAAGACCGTCCGTATCGTCCCTCTTGGCGGTGTGGAAGAAGTCGGTCGCAACATGTTTGCGGTAGAAACCGGTGACGACATTTTTGTCTGTGACGTTGGTTTCCAGTTTGTAAACGAAGGTGAGGGTCCGGGTGTCGACTACATGCTCCCCAACACTGCGTACCTTGAGAAGAACGCGGCCCGTGTACGTGCGGTGTTCATCACTCACGGTCACCTCGACCACATCGGTGGTATTCCCTTCTTGATGAATCGCTTCGGAAATCCTCCTATCTACACCAAGAATCTTTCTGCGGTGATGATTCAGAAGCGTCAGGAAGAATATCCTGAAATGCCTGCGGTAAATATCGTGACGGTTGATGACTGGCAGACGCACACGATTGGCAGTACCAAGTGTACGTTCTTCCCGGTGACCCACTCGATTCCTGACTCCATGGGTATCTTCATCCGCACGCCGTACGGCAACGTGGTAGTTACCGGTGACTTGAAGCTTGAGCACACTGACGGTATTCCGTCGCCAGAAGAAGTTGAGAAGTGGACGAACCTTGGTAAGGAGAACAACCTTCTCTTCATTGGTGACTCAACCAACGCCGAAATCGACGGCTTCTCGATTCCTGACGCAAAAGTGCATGACACGCTTGAGAACATTCTTAAGACCGTGAAGGGTCGTCTTATCATCGGTACGTTTGCGTCTCAGTTTGAACGCATGATTCGTATCATCGAGATGGCAGAGCGCCACGGTAAGAAGGTGGTCATGGAAGGCCGCTCGATTCGTACGAACCTTGAGATTGCGCAGAAGATTGGTCTCCTCTCCATCAAGAAGGATACGGTCATTCCTGCTCAAGAAATTGGTGATTACGCGCCTGACAAGGTAGTGGTACTTGCTACCGGTGCACAGGGTGAAGAGTTTGCGGCACTCATGCGCATTGCAACTCGCCAGCACAAGAACATCACGCTTACTGAGCGTGATACCGTCGTACTTTCCTCTTCCGTTATTCCGGGTAACGAGTTGTCGGTGCAGAAGCTTAAAGACAATCTCTACCGCAACCGCGTCTCACTCATCCACTACCGCACCTCAGACGTGCACTCCGGTGGTCACGCACGTGCAGGAGAACTCGTATGGATTAATCAGAAAGTGAACGCGAAGTTCTTCATGCCAGCCTACGGCTACTACTCAATGACGTCATGTCACGCGAAGGCAGTAGAGCAAGCAGGACGCGCACGTGAGAGCATCATCCTTGCTGACAACGGTATGGTCATCGATATCGTCGATGGTACGACGTTGAACATTCACAAGGACAAAGTGCCAAACGCGCCACTTATTGTGGACGGCTTTGCGATTGGCGATATGCAGGAGGTAGTCATTCGTGACCGTCAGGCACTCGCGAAAGACGGTATGTTCGTCATCATCGCAACGGTTAACCTTAAGACGGGTAAGCTGCGAAAGTCACCAGACATCATCTCGCGCGGCTTTGTGTATCTGCGTGAGAGCCAGGAGCTCCTCAACACCGCTCGCCTACTCATCAAGAAGACGGTTGAAGACTCAACGGAGGGTATGAATCCGGTTGACCTCGACTTCGTGAAAAACCAGCTCACCGAAACTATGGCGGGCTACCTCTTCACGAGGACGAACAAGGCACCAATGGTCATCCCAGTATTGATTGGGGTGTAGTAAAAGGAAAAGCTAAGCATAAACAAATCGCCGCCTTCTGGGCGGCGATTTGTGTTACTGCGCACTTACGCAAGCTCTAGTCCGTCGAGGAAAATAGTGTGCCTTCCTCCACCTTGCGTTACCTCTACTTTTTTCGCTTTATATTTCTTCTCGATACCCCGGTCCTTAATCGTAGCAATACCTTCTTTGAATCCAATCTCAATCACAACTCCTCCGGGCTTTTCGATTTTCATCGTGCTTCCTTCGGCAAGCTCTATGGTCTGTGAGACGTTCTCTCGACCCGCTTCTCTATTAGCGCGGCTACCAATAGTAACTGACTTCGCTGAATCAATACGAGTATGAGTGATGCGTGGTCCACCAGGTATTTTGTCATTCATGCCAGGAATATAGCACGGGGATGATTGCTATTTTGGCAATCGAAACTTGCCTTTTGAGAGCTCTATCATCCCTTCCTGCACTAAGCTTGCAATAACTTCTTTTGCTTGCGCACGACGCGCAGGTCCAAGTACCTCAACTAGGAATGAACTCGCTCTCGGACCTTTCACTAAGGCTTTGAGAATGGCACCACGTGCTTCGCGCTTTGAGCCTTGAAACGCCGACTGCTTTTTATATCCCTTCACGCGTGGGTTGAGCTTTACGCCACTTTTCTTTAGGTGGCTGCCGTAGTCCATGAGCGCCGCATACCATTCACGTGCCTTCCCTTTTGGGTGTGCCTTATGCAGCACGTCTCGTATAGCCGCATCATCAACGACGCTCTCACCGGGGAAAAAGTGATGCATCACGACCGTACGAATATTGGTCTCAACAAATACCGAGTCGTGATTGTAGGCAAACGCAGCGACCGCGCGTGCGGTATACGGGCCTACACCCGGAAGCATTTCTATCTCTTCAGCAGTCTTTGGAAACGCACCAAGCTCAACAATGTGCTTTGCTGCCGCATGGAGATGTTTTGCGCGACGGTTGTAGCCAAGCCCCTGCCATTCAGCGAGCACTTCAGAGAGTGCTGCTTTTGCGAGCGCGTCAGCAGTTGGGAAATATTTCATCCACGATTCGTAGAACGCAATGACCCGCTCTACCTGCGTTTGTTGCAACATTATTTCTGACACCAAAATCTTGTACGGGTCAGTGGTCTGTCGCCATGGCAGTGCGTGACGTCCTTGCGTCTTATAAAACGCCGTTACGGTGTCCTGAAAGGTTTGTATCTTTTTAGGGTGCGTCATAGCTCGTAGATAACATCTTTGCGTTCAACCACCACCCGCCATCCGCGTTTTTGCGCATGGTCGTAGAGTGCTTTGTTTGGATTAAAGGCGAGCGGCACCTCCGCCAATTCAAGCATAGGAATATCACTTTCCGTATCCCCTACGGCAATACAACCATCGAGCGAGAGTCCTGCTTTCTTTGCCGCACGCTCAAGTACGGCTGCCTTATTTTTTATAAGATCGTAATCCTCCACTTCCCCAGTGAAATTACCGGACGGTCCTACTTCATAGAAAAAGCCGTAGACCTTATCAAAGCCAAGCTCGTGCCCGAGCGCCTCAACGATAAAGCGAGGTGACCAGGAAATAGCGAGAAGATAGTACCCTCTCGCTTTTAGGTCGTGCACCATATCGCGCGTGTAGCGGTAGAGGCGATGTTTCTTCTCATCAACAATTTCTCCGGCAATGTAGGACACCTCATCAAACGGAACGCCTTTGAGGTGTGCACGAAACGCTTCCACCATGTGTTTGGTGTAGTCCTCATACGAGCCGTGACGGTCAAGCCACTTTTGCTGTGCGTCCGCATATGCTTCGCGCACATCAGGCGGTAGTACCCCTTTATCCACCATACGCTCCACGAGCTCATGAAAGAGCGAGGAACGAAAGAGCGTTCCGTCGATGTCGAATACGGCTATGGGGCGGCTCATACCCCTATGGTAGCTCGGCTATGTCGCCTTTGGCCACACGGTTGCTGCCGGTGGATAGAGCTTCGTGAGTGGATGACGTTCGCAGTCATGGGGACGTGCGGGACAGACGTAGCGCCCGTAGAGCACGAAGCCATTATTCACGTATTTCCAGTCTTTTTTAGGGATGAGCGCTTCGAGGTCTTTTGAAATCTTAGTAAGGTCGCTCTTTTCAGTAAGGTCGAATCGGAGCGCAAAACGCTTCACATGCGTATCAGTAGGTATGCCCTCCCAAAGGTCGTAGAGCTCTCCGAGGACGACATGTGCGGTCTTGTACGCAATGCCTGGAAGGGTGACGAGTTCCTTTTCGGTCTTGGGAATTTTCCCACCAAAGTCAGAGCGAATCTTTTTCGCCGATTCAATGATTGCTTTTGCCTTATTGCGATAAAAAGAAACGGAAGAGATTTCTTTTGAGAATGTTGCGTAAGACGCGTCTGCGAAATCATCAATGGTTTTGTACTTCTTCCAAAGTGATTCCGTTACCTTATTCACCTGCTTGTCGGTGGTCTGTGCAGAAAGCATCACACTGGCAACAAGTTGAAACGGGGTACGGTAGTTGAGTTCCGTTCTCGGCTCTGGATACATGCGTTTAAGCGCTGCGACCAGTTTCTTCGCACGCGCTGTCCGCTCCGTGCTAGACATCACTGCGTCCGAATGAGAATCGGTAGAAGATGGAAAGCATTGCGCCAAGCGCAATGGCAGAGAGGATAAAACCAATCACGAGGCCGAGATTTGGTACGAGACCTACCACGTAGAGAACGAGCATACCAACGAGCGCGCTCTTCCATGGTACGTCCTGACGCTTCAACACAAGACGCATAAATGCTCCACCGAGAATAATGGCGGCATAGAGATATGCGAGCAGGAGCGCGAGAAGATATCCCGCACCAACGACTGCCGCAATACCAATACCAACAAAGGATGCAAGCAAGAGCACGATGGCGATAGGTGTCGCGACCATGGCCGCAAAGCCAAGCAGCATGTAGAGCACTACCTTCTTTGGGGATGCGGTCAGTGCCGCATCAGCCACTCTCTGCGCAAATACGGGAAAGAGTCCCGCAAGAAGTCCTGCGGTAAGCATTGCAGCGACGAGGCGTACAAGGAAGAAGATACCAAGACCGGCGAGTGCAAACGTTTCTGCTTCCGCTGCGGTTGGAAGAAACGATGATGACCCGACATAACGCGCACCGCCATCAATGACGACACTTCCCGGTATCCCTGCTTCTTGGGGTGCGTTGTATTCAAAGACACCATGAATAATCGTTCCCTCTCCAAGCGTAACGTGATCGCTTGCAACTACACGAACGTCTCCCATAAATTCTCCGGCAAGGGTCACACTCCCTGCATACACTGTGACTGGCCCTAACGCACCAGCACGTATTTCTACCGCGCCACCCGCAGCGCGTATCTCGCGTGCCGTACCGTTTACAACAATCGTGCCACCGAGTGCGGCGAGTTCCCCACCTACCGTGCCGTCGACGCGTACTTTACCGCCTGCCACACGAACGTCTCCTTCAACCGGCGCAACGGAGGTGACGGAGCCACCAAGTAAGAACGCATCACCGGCAACCGCAGCATTTACGAGAATGGCACCGGCAGCAGCCAAGAGGTCACCAGGTAGCGGAGCCAACACACTTACCTCAGCGCCGGCAAGATAGGCGTTTCCGAGCGGGGTTTCCGCAAGCTCCAGGGTCTCATCGGCACGCAGAGTCGCCGCTCCAGCGCCAAACGGCAGGAAGAGAAGCAGGGCGAGCGCGAGGGTGCGCTTCATGCCGTTTAGGGTATCACAGCTGGGAGATTCTTGTGACGGAGGTCAATCCAGAGCGCAATACCAAGGGAGATAAAGGCTACCCCCGCTGACACAAGGCAGTAGATACAGAGGGCTTTAATGAGGGCGAACTGGATGTAGAGAAATGCGACCGAAAAGAGCGCACCAATCGCCGCTATTGCGAGCAAGGCGCGATGGAGGTGCCGATGGTGCTTCCAGATGGCAGCGAACGTACCGAGGATAAGAAGGCCGTAGAATGCGACGCCGTAGAATGCGAGCGGAATACCGAGGAATCGAGAGTAGGGACTCTGCGCTACCGTGTTGCAACCATCAAGCCCTGCCCCTATGTCGCAAAAGAGCGACGCGTCGGAAATAGCGTGCTGTGCGAGGTACAAGGAATCGAGGAGTCCGATGACGCCAAGTACCAAAAGGAGGTTAAGGAGCGCTGCGCGCGACATATCGTGATGCATAGTATCATACTGCTATGGACCCACTCCACAAAACGGAAGAAGAATGGAAAAAGGAGCTCTCTCCAGAGGAATACGACGTACTGCGCGAGCAAGGTACGGAAGCACCGTTTTCAGGAAAACTACTCAATAATAAAGAAGACGGTATGTACCGCTGCCGGGCGTGCGGTTCAGCACTGTTCTCCTCGTCGGCAAAGTTTGAATCTGGCACCGGCTGGCCGTCGTTTACCGACCCTGCGGTTGCAGAGAATGTCGGCACACGTGCAGATGATGCGTACGGTATGCATCGCACCGAGGTGTTTTGTAAGAAGTGTGGTGGTCATCTTGGTCATGTGTTTGATGACGGCCCTTCTGACAAAGGTGGCAAGCGCTACTGCATTAACTCAGTGTGTCTCCAATTTGAAAAGAAGGAGGATTAGCCTGTCTTCGACAGCGCTCCCCTTTTCAGCTATAACGAACGTTCCTGCCTACACCGGGCAGTGAAGAAGGAGCTCTTTACATGGGCCATGTGCACGATCTCTGGCAATACCCTGTTAAAGGGATGGCCGGGGAAAACTCATCAGCAGACGGCTTACACATCTCACCGTCAGTCGGCGTCATCGGCGATCGACAATTCGCGATTAAGCGAAGAGAAACGGTACCGGATACGTGGTCTCCAAAAGGCATGTTCTGTGTCGGCATGAACACGCCGGCTATCGTCGCGGAGTACCCGTGGACGGCATACCTCGACCGGAGCCATGACCGGTTCAATGAAGGGCCGGCCATGCTCTACCGCGATGGTCTTGCACGCAAACTTGGCATCGACGGCGAGCTGCACATCCTCAATACGGAGCAGGCGTTCAATGTGACAGATAGCCAACAGCCGTACGTCTCGTTCCTAAACCACGCGACCGTGCATCATCTCGAGCAGTTCCTCGAGCACAATATCAGCACGCAACGGTTCCGGATGAACGTGATTCTGAAAGGCTTCGCGCCGCTCGAGGAACTCTCATGGATTGACGGATTCCCCGGCACCAAAGAGTTCACAGTCGGCGAGGTGCGCTTTCGTATCGAGGATGCGTGCGAGCGCTGTAAGGCAATTGAGGCGCAACCGAAAATGGGAACGTACAACATGCCGTTGCAGGACGGCCTGTCAGAGTTTATGGCAGCGGCAGGCTATAAAGGCTCGCCGCACCGGGGCAAGATGGCCGTAATGGGCTTTCTTGCTCGTCCGCTCAACGCCGGTGTCATCCGCTGGTATGACGAGGTTACGCCCCCTACATAGGAAGGCGTCGCACACGAAGACAAACGCCGTCGGGGCAACCCGACGGCGTTTTCTGTACACAATTCTCCATCACGAAGTACAAACGCAAGGTACGCGATACCGTCACTCTTAGAGAGCTGGCATAGTATCATTTTGATATATGAAAGAAGTCGTAGGGTTTGGCGGCGGATGTTTTTGGTGTACTGAAGCCGTTTTCAAAATGTTGAGGGGCGTATCCTCCGTTGAGCCAGGATATGCAGGTGGCACCAAAGAGACAGCCACCTATGAGGCGGTCTCAAGCGGTACGACCAAACATGTCGAGGTGACAAAGGTTGAGTACGACCCAAGCGTCGTACGGTTTCGAGACCTCATGACCGTATTCTTTGCGAGTCATGATGCGACGCAGGTCGACGGCCAAGGAAATGATATTGGTCCTCAGTATCGGTCCGTACTCTTTACAACAACCGCAGCACAAGCTGAAGAAGCTGCAGCGTTCATCGATGAACTTGATGCGTCAGACCGAAACGGTGCTCCTATTACCACAACAATAGAACCACTTATAGAGTTCTTCCCTGCCGAGGACTATCACAAGGACTACTACGCACGAAACGCGTCGAGAGGCTATTGTCAGGTTATCATCGCACCGAAACTTCAGAAGGTACAAAAAGAATTTGCCGCACTGCTGGCTAACACATGACCGAGCCCATAAGCCTGTATCTACTCACTGATGTAGCGAGCACTGAAGGATACGTAGTATCCGCGGTCCTCTTTACCCTCTTCTTTGCACTCCGCAAGGAATGGCATCGCGTGCGTGCGTTTGTACTTACGGCAATTGGTCTTGCTGCCTCTGTCTCATTCACTAAACTTTGGGTAGCCGCACCCCGTCCAACCGGCGCACTTATTGAAACCACGGGCCATGCATTCCCGAGTGGTCATGCGGCCGGCGTGCTCTTTATCACGCTTGCTGCATGTATTATTGCGCGGTGTCATCTGCGTCGTGCAGCACGATATGCCGTCTATGCGGTTGCTATCACTATTGCGGTTGTTGTAGGCGCGAGTCGCGTCTACTACGGTGTCCATACTCCAACCCAAGTATTCGCTGGCTACGCCTTTGGTTTGCTCTGGATACTCGTTTTCGTTTTTCTCTCTCGCAAGCACCTATAACACAACAGCCCGCGTATGCGGGCTGTTGTGGTAACGAGTTGCGGTTACGCTCGTCCGTTGCGTACGGCACCAATAAAGAGGCCGTTCGCAATCATAAGAAGACCAAACACTACGTGGTACCAATGGTCACCAGCGGTGGTTTGAATAAGACCAAGCAGTGCACCACCTTGTGGAATAAGGAGGAATCCAATCGTACCTAGCGCAAGGAGGATAAGACCAAGCACCTTGAGGGTAAGCGTAATCTTTCCTGCAGCACGAAGAGCGACGGCAATAAGTATCGCACCGACAATAAGACGCGCGACGGAAGCCATGACGCCACCCGCAAACGTACCATCAGGACCAAATACGTCATTTGGGAAAAATCCCGCAATGCCACTAACGATAAATATCGCACCGAACACGAGCGCAATAATCTTTGCCATGAATGATGATTATGGAGGCCTAAGGGGCCGTACCCTTCTAGTATAGCCGGCTCTGATTAATCTTTCATGAGGGCGTTATTTCCCGTCTGCAGCCGCCTCAAGCGTAGCAATATCGAGCTTCTGCATGGAGAGCATAGCCTTCATAGCGCGACTGGCGCGTTCCGGGTCAGGGTCTGCAAGGAGGTCATTGAGGCGTGACGGTACGATTTGCCACGAGAATCCCCACTTATCCTTGAGCCAGCCACACTGACTCTCCTGTCCGCCGTTTTGTATAAAGGCATTCCAGTAGTAGTCGACTTCTGCTTGGTCCTTACAATCCACCACAAACGATGCGGATTCGTTAAAGGTAAACGCAGGGCCACCGTTAAGAGCTACGTACTGCGTCCCAAAGAGTTCAAACTCAATGGTGAGAATCGCACCCTCTGGTTGACCAGAAACGGCTGCAGACGCAGCATCGTAATGGGTAATGCGTCCCTTCTTGCCGTCCTTAAACGTTGCAATATAGAAGTCGACGGCTTCCTCCGTATCTTTCGTAAACCAGAAGTTAAAGGTGAGTTTCTGCATATGCTTACATCGGATTGGTATTCATCACTTCTATCCACGCACCTGGAATACCAAAGTGTGGATGTCCCTCAAACATCTTTGCTGCTGCCTCCGGTGACTCCGCCTCAACCATTGAGTACATCATGAGGTCATTGCGTTCATCGGTAACGCCGTCTTTAGTGATGCGTTTTGGCTTACCAACACCTGCTGTTTCGAGAATCGCGCTCTTGTGATTTTCGAGCCAAGCATCCCATTCTGCTTTCATTTGCGCCTCGAGCTGTTTGCGCTCTGCCTCGGGGGTTTTCATCCACTCATCAAGACCGCTATGCGGCATTTGGTACGTCACAAGGAATTTCGTCATATGCACGCAGTATAACGCTCCTTTCTGAAGGCACTATGAGGCTAGTGACTAAAGCGCTCGACTGTTTCGTAGGGCTGTTGCGGCGGGTCGTACTCAGGTGAGGCTTCCTCAAAGACACGACGTTGCACCAGATATCCGGTCTCGTCTTCAATAATTTTGTAGTAGCGTCCGAGTCCTGCGTAGTAACAAATCACCATAGTGGAGCGAGCGTAGGTATCAGCATCCGCTTCCTCGTACGCGTTACAACTCCCTTCCACGGTATCTATGATTCTCGTGTCCGACGTCCCGTCCTCATAGGACGCAGTCGCACGGATGGAGGTGTACGGAATACTGTCTTGTTCAAGACCAAGGTAGGTCCACGTAAACGTAGCTACTCCTCTATTCCCGGCAGTTTCAGCCACCGCGTCTCCATGCTCAACCAACGTTTTCTTACTAAATGGCTCAAACACGACGATTGCTATGGCTGCAGCAACACACACCACTGCCACCGCAATGATAAGGAGTCTCATGTTGGCATTCTACCCTTCTTCTCGATTACGGTAGAATGAACCCATGACCATTTCGGGCGGTACCGTCCACAGCCTCCCTGGTGATATGCGCAAAGCGCTTTCAGCTGACAAGAAGGCATTTGCTGCCTGGCAGACGCTAACGCCGCTCGCTCGAAACGAATGGATATGCTGGACGACGTTTGTAAAAAAGGCAGAAACGCGTGAAGAGCATGTAGAGCGTACGGTTAAAAAACTAAAGGAAGGTATGCGGCGCCCTTGCTGCTGGATGGGCTGTATTCACCGCACTGATAAAAAGATAAGTCCCTCGGTAAAAGGCGTGCTCGCAAGGCGAAAAAAATGAAAGCTGCCAAGGAACATCGCATCTACCGCATGAGCGTGGCAAGCGTCTATCCTTTCTACGTTGCGAAAGTAGAAAAGAAAGGACGTACGAAGAAGGAGCTCGATGAAGTCATTCGTTGGCTTACTGGGTACAGTCAAAAAGAGCTTCGGGCGGAGCTACGCAAAAAGACTGACTTCAAAACCTTTTTCAAAAACGCCCCGAAATTAAACCGTGCCCGCCGCCGCATTACGGGCGTCGTATGTGGTGTCCGCGTCGAAGATATCCAGGACCCACTTATGCGTGAGATTCGATACCTCGATAAAGTTGTCGACGAACTTGCCCGCGGCAAAACAATGGAGACGATTCTCCGTAAGTAACCGCTATACCGCACTCAGCGTTGCCGCACACGAAGCGGAACAGGTAGTACTACCTCCCTCCTGACAGACGTCACAGGCGAGGAAGTGGAGATGGCAGCTATTGTTTGCACAGTTTACGTAGGACTCCGTTTTTGCATTACAGAGATAACACTCACCAATTACTTCGCGCTCGCCGCCAAAATCCATGGTTAGTCGCTTATCAAACGTATAGAGCGTACCGAGATAGTCCTGGCCAGGGTATTTCTCCATGTAGCCATGAATCCCGTTCTCTAGTTGATAGACATCGGTGAATCCTTCAGCAAGGAGATATGCGGACATCTTTTCGCAACGCACCCCTCCCGTACACACCGTGAGTACCGTCTTGTCTTTAAGACCCTCAAGTTGAGGCATGGCCTTTGGCAGGTCACGCGAATTCTCGAGTCCAGGGTTTATGGAGCCTGCAAAATGTCCGGAGCGAAATTCGTAGTCATTGCGCATATCCACAATCACAAAATCCTTGTCGTTCTCATACCACGAACGCAGGTCTTCAGGGGTAAGACGTGGCGCCGTCTTTACTCGAGGGTCAACTTTCTTTGCATCAAACTGTGTGCCCACTATCTCGTTACGGACTTTGACTGACAGTTTTGGAAATGCGGTTCCCTGCCCCTTGCTCGTCTTTATCTGCATGTCAGCGAAAAGAGGGAGCGCGGTAAGGTCGTTCGCAAACAAGTCAGTGTTCTCTTTCGTTCCTTCAAGCGTCCCGTTTATACCTTCCTCAGCGACCAGCACTCGACCCGTAAGCTCGAGTGCAGAGGCACGGGTAAGTACCCACTCGCGCAGGGCGTGCGGGTCCTCAATCGTGACGTACTTATAAAAAAGTAGTACCTGATACTCCATATCGGTTGCGGGGCTGATTATGCAATATTTCTCTCACTCTGACCACAGAACGACCGAGGACGATTATGGAACGGTATCACTCGTTCCATAAAACAAGTGTATAGATTCTTCCAACCCGAAGATTAAGTTCATTTCGACGGCTTCTTTGGGGGTGACCCATCGATAGTCCTTATGTTCGGTAGCGCTCAAGATGACACTAGGTTTTTCTTTGAGAGGAGTCGAGAACATGTGCCACACAAAATCACTATTCTCGTGTCGTACGAATCGTGAGTCAAAGTATGTTAAATCCTCGACGCGAATATCAATCCCTGTCTCTTCGTATACTTCCCTTTTCATGGCACTAAGGAGTGATTCTCCAGCATCGACCTTACCGGCAGGCAACCCCCACGCATCCCCACTACTTTTATGAGTGTGGCGATGAAGAAGCAAGAACGTACCGTTGTGTTCAAGAAAACAACCCACAACATCTACTTCTTTATGGAAGTCTGAGGGAGGCTCCTTGAATAACATAGACAGATTTTACCTCGAGCTGGCTGTCTGGGACGATTATGGAACATTTCTCTCCCTTGACAGAAGTGGTTAAATATTTATAAATAGCATACTGGCTGACTGGAAGGAGCAATCGCCATGCGAGCCAAGAATAAGGTGTCGTGGTTCGGCGGACCTGAGATAATCGCAATCGTTGCGCTTATTGCCGCCCTCGCCGTGTACGGGCAATTCGCGCGAGGACACACGGAGACGTGCGAACGTCTCGCGGCTAAACCGAGCCTTAGCGAACACATGCAAAGCTGGTACGACCACGCGTGTTAAAACGCCGCCGTCTGCCGCAGGGACCTCCGAGTCCTTGTGGCGCGGCGGTTTCTGTTTGCATACTAAAGTTAGCGATTGCTGGCTGTCTGGGACGTAGTTGGAACCCAAATAACAACAGAGGCCCGCTCGAAAGCAGGCCTCCTTGGTTGAGAACGTCGGCTAGAAGCTAGCCGGCCGTTGACAGACCGAGCTGGATGAGAGGACCGAGAACTCCGGCGCCGAGGATCGCCGCACTGCCCACATAGAGCATGTGCTTGAGACGATACGGTGTGAATTCGCGAGCCATTTGTGTCCAGGACATGTCCGTTCTCCTCCGGTTGATGGAACAGGTACGAGCATTATAATGCTACAGTTATTTACTATAGTCAATAGGTTCCAGAGTTGCTCAAATATTGGCTGTCTGGGACGTAGTTGGAACCTTTATGCAAAGGATAGAGGCCGCTCCCAGAGGGTAAATGATATGCTTTAGGCATGCTTATTTGGATACTCGTGCTTGTAGTCATAACGCTGTTTGCGGTCGCCGGAGTCTCCTCTGCTCTTGGCCGTGTCTCCGTAAAATTAGAAGAACTCTCGCTTGAGATAGAGGAGTTGAGGAGTGATTTTCAGGATAAGTTCGGGACTAAGGACGCTGACGACGATTTGCTCTAATCTATGAAAAAACTACTCTTCCCGTTCTACAAGGAGCGTCATAAGTTCCTGGTACAGAAATGGTGGTTCAGAGTCATACTCCTTGCATACTTTATTTGGTTGCCTATATCTCCTTTCTATCTTGGCCTCTCGTATCTTCATGACCAGACAGACTGGTGCTACGACACCCTGGACCTATTTGATGATTGGGGCGTTCCTGGAAATAAAGAGGTGTGGGAGAGCCAGTTAGATAGATGTACAGAAATCGCACGAGAAAACTGGGTACCGGCTATCGGCGTAGGTATCATTGGTGCGCCAATTCTCAACTTCCTTCTCCAATTCCTCTTTTTCAAGATTCTTATGGACTTCATCGTGCTAGGTACACGATTTAAACGTCAGGGTGGCTAGGTAGATATTTATCTCTTCTTCGCTTTGATGATTTTCGAGGAGATGTCATGATTTATCTCGCTCAATACTTTCATAGCCTCTGTGGCTCTATTCGCATGTCCACTGACGCGCTTCCTCCATTCTTTAAACCAAACCTCTTTCTTTTCTCCCAGAGTTTTTGATCTAAGGTAGTGATCAAAATCCTCCTTGTAATAGAGGGTATGCGTAAGGGCGTTTCTATCGTTTATAACCGGTCCGGGCTTCGCCACGCATTCCGCGATTACGCGAATCCAATGGCACGCCTTCCGGCCGTCCCTGTTCTAGCTTGGAAAGAGAAGGTTGCGAAGCAAGTTACCAACTGCCTTAACTCATATACTCCTTGAATAGAGCAACGATGAAGAGAATCGCGATTCCAGCAAAGAAGATAAAAGCGAAACCTAGTAATGACTGATGGAGTCTTTGAGCAGATTGACTGATATCTGTTTTGTTCTGGAAAAGTTTTCGAGACAACCAAAGAATATGCTTTTGTTTTAGTTCTTTGTTTCTATCGTATTTTATTAGAAAGAAAGCGATGGTAGCAAAGACTGCTGGAATGAGAAATTTTAGGATGTCTGTAGTGATGTCCATACTAGTTTTCGTTATTATTACTTCTCCCTTCTAAACCGACATCTTTCACAAGATTAACGACAGAGTCAGCAATATCATATATAGCTCCTCCAGTTTCTCCAATGGAGTTTGGAAGATATGTTTTTGCTGTTTCGACAACTGGACTTACCCAAGTACTAGAATCTTGTGTAGAAATTTTTGCATAGGCACTTACGACATTAGGAAGTGATTCTAAGCTGTTCTTTGCAACATAACTATATGTAGCACCTGCCACTATCTTACCTGCTACATACATTGCGCCTACTCCAGCTTGGATTGTAGTTATACCTGCTATTGCAGCAGTGGCTGGGATCGCTGCCGCGGCTGAAACTACTCCGACTCCTACACCGGCTGTTTCCGGATTACTTACTGCTACATTCCAGACAGCACTATCTTGTGTTAGTTGTTGCGTTGCTTGCCCAACCTCTATCTGAAAATCACCCAGTGACTGTTCACCTGTGAGAACCTCTTTGTACCAGAGTCCCTCAGGATCAGAGTATCGAATTGGGTTATTGCGCGCATAGCTATAACTATTGAAAGACTGAGGATCTTTTAGCAATTCACTCTGTTCTATCTTGGTTAGGCCTTTTACTTCTCCTTTGTTCCCCACCGCCATAAAAACGGGGTCTTGGGAGAGGAATTGGCCGTATGTCGTCTGATAATATCTAGCCTTCGCATAGTCGAGTCCACTTTCATAATCGCGCTCCATAGTGGCGAACTTGCGCTGTTCCTCAAAGGAGCCTGTTGCGATGCGCTCAGCGCCATATGGGTAATAGTCGGTGACTTCAGAAACCGCCCCCGACTCATCAGTGGAAACGGTCGAACCGCCAAGCTGATCGCCATGGAGATACTGCCTCTCGGTAGTGGCTCCGACCGTAGTGAAGGTAGCAACAAGGTCGCCTGATGGAGTGAATATGTGCTTAGTCTTGGTCGTGGCGTCGGCGTTATAGAACTTGTTGGGATAGGTTGTAGTCGCAACGCCAGTCGCTTTACGGACCCGTTCTCCTAGATAATCGTACGCATAGCCGATAGGCGTTCCGTTGGTAGACGTGGCGAGACGGTTTCGATAGTCCCAAGTGTAAGTCTCAGATCCGTAGGCGGTGAGGTTGCCATTATTATCATGAGTTAGCGAGAGGCCTCCTATTGACGTAGGGCCATGCGGATTCGTAAATCCGGTCTCGGCATAGGTGTATGCGCCAGCAGGAGTTGAGGAGGAGAGGTTCCCTATCGCCGTATATTCGTACACATGCCTGAATGGCGTCGAGGATGCGGCGGTCGTCGAGGCTAAGGTCAGCCGGTAGAGGTCGTCGTACTGGTACACAACCTTCTTGCCAGCTCCCGTGCCGCTGTAGTCGCGGACCTCGGAGATATTACCTACATCGTCGTAGAAGAAGTAGAGGTCTTGTATGGTCGTAATTTCAGGAAGGATGCCTTGCCCGAACGTAGCAGTAGTCGTACTCCATGCGCTTTCGGTATCGTGGTTATCCCAGAATTTCACCCGCCAATGGTAGGTGGTTTCGGGGACAAGAGCGGTACCGGTATACGGCATGCCATTTACCCTTTGGCCAATCGGTGTCGAGCTTCCTACGGAAAGCTTCCCGCTATCCCATTTCGGCGACGACCAGTCCGTACTCGTGGATACTTGGATTTGGTACGAAGCGGCAAGGTCTGCCCCGTCAAGATCATTGTAGATTGCAGAGAAGTCAGGCGTGAGATTCTCGAGATTTGCCGGATTTGTTTGTCCGTCGGTCTGGAGGTTTGATGGCGTAAAGGGCGGGAACCATAACTGGAGGGAGAAAGATGCCGCTGGAGAACTCCAATCCCCAGCAAGACCGTCGGAGTCCCAGAACTTCATACGCCAATAGTGCGTGGTCGTGGACGCGAGTGTCGGGCCTGCATAGGAGATATCGGCGATTCGCATTCCTGACGGCGTCGAGCTTCCGAGGGAAGTTTTGCCTGTATCCCAGGTTGTCGTCGCGAACGTCGTCGTGGTCGATACCTGAATTTGGTAGTGGGTTGCAAGGTTCCCCGCATCGCTGTCCTGATAGATGGCCGAGAACTCAGGAGTGTTATCGATGATGTCGACGGGATTCGTCTGCCCTTCCGCGAGAAGCGAGGAGGGGGCATCGGGAGGGATACTGTAGATAACGGAGAGATACGGATCCTGACCGGTGCCAGACGTTTCTGAGGCGGAGAAATCTACCGAGAACTCGGTGCCGTTGCTTACGTTCGAGTTATCAAAATCAAGATGCGTGCGAAGGGCGAACTGGGAGACGCCGGTCTTGCTCACCGCAGCCTTGCCGGTCGCGTTCAAGGTTATCGATTCGTACGTGCCGTTAGAATAGCTTCCGTCGCTTGTCCCGAACGACGTGTCTCCGATTGACCCGTAGTCGTTCACGGTGACTGCCGTCGTCGAGGCGGGAGCCGAGGAAACCACATAGACGGTCTTGTTGCTCGCGCCGGCTGTCGTAAGGATATAGATACTGAGCGTAGTGGTGGCGATGACCGCGGTATCAGGAATCGAAGCGGTATTAAAGAGAAGGAATGAGCGCTGTATGCCCTTGCGGGTACTGCCCGCAGGAGTGCCATGCAGGGTGAGCACGGTATTCGTGGTAGAGGAATCGTTCGCTGTCGTTCCGCTACCTGCCCCGCGAGTACCGCTCCAGTCGGTCGAATCGTACTTGTACGCCCATCCGTCTACCGAGGAGGTTTCGGTGTCAGGATCCGGATAGAAGATGCCGGTACTCGCGTACGCCCTCTGAGGAGTAAAGAAGCTGACAATTGCGTCGATGGCCGCCTCAATGATCGTCGGCTCTTCCACCTTCTTACTCTCCTCTATCTGGTAGTCGTAGGACGACTTGGTCGTGACGCCATAGTCGGCAAGCCACCATTCGCCGTGTTCATCTTCGTAATATTGCGGATCACCTGACACAAACTCGGCAATGAACGTACCGAACTGGTCCGTCGCGAACGTGCGGGAATACTTCGTGCGCTCCTTGGCGACTTCTCGGGTGATGGAGAGTCCTGCGGTCCGCGCCCGGGCAACGGTCGCTTCCCCAGCCGGGATATTGTCTACCTTCGTGTCCGTACGATACGCGTATTTCACGAGTCCGTCAGTTTCTAGAGAGCCGAGAAGCTTGTCGGGAGATGCCTTGAGGCGAAGCTCGGCGGCGTCAACCGGAAGGAGCTTCAAGGAATCCTCGACGGGAACGATCAGTTCCTCAATCTCTTCGGTGGTCGAGGCGACTCCTATCGGCTCGGGGAGGATTTCTGGCGTATCGATGACCGGCTCCGTAGTCGTCGCGACAGGAGGGGTCGTGTTCGCCTCGAGCATCGGCTGAGGCTCTTCTGCGAGAACCGGCTCGTCAACAAGCATAGGCACCTCGGACGTCATATCAAGAACAGGCTCCAAGGACACTGGCTCTTCAGGAACGAACTCAGTCTGCGACCAGAGACCAAACGGAGCGAAGGCATAGAGCGAATCCGGCATGTAGGAAAGTTCTTCGCCACTCCCTTCCCCGCCGCCCATGAGCGAGTCGCCTCCCGTAAAGACAGTACGGATATTTGTGAGCCGGTAAAGTGAGCTTGCGGCATAGGTATAGGTCGTCTCGACGCCGCTCGAAAACTGCTTGAAAGTGACATTCTCGGTAGGCGCGTAGTCAAAGTCGCTCACGACCGTTGCGAACGAGCCGCCACTCTCCTTCTGGTCGATTCCCTCCAGGAGGCCGGCAGTGTTGTAGGCGTAGCGCACCTCGGAACTGTCGGGATAGACAATGTTGGTCTGGTTGCCCTGGCGGTCATAGGAGTAAGCGGTCGTATAGTCGGCTCCGGATACAGTCTTCCGTTCCGTCGCTGAGAGACCGAGCGCGTTGTAAGAGAGGTTTGTAGCGGCTGCGGTCGTGGTCGCGGCACAAAGACGTCCCTTTCCTTCCGAGCAGAAGTCATAGCCGTACACGACCTCGGTTCCAGCTTGACCGGTGTAGTCTTCGGTAAGGACACGGCCGAGGCCGTCGTAGGTGAAATTCACCGTTTGGCTCTTGGAATCGGTCTGCGAGGTGAGATTGCCTGCATCGTCATACCCATACGTCCATGTGCCGAACGTCCCATCGCCGGAATCATGGAGGTCTGCGGCAGTAAGACGACGATTGAGGCCGTCGTAGGTGAAGTTGCGGATGTTGCCGTTGGCGTCCGTTATCTCCGTGAGGTTATTGTTGCCGTCGTACTCGTACGCGGTCGTGTAGCTTCCGCTATTATGCTCGACCACTTCAACGAGATTATCGAAGGCGTCGTATGTGAAATCCTTCTCATTATTCTCAGGGTCAGTGGTCGTCACGCTCCACTGGTCGTACTCGTTTGTCGTTTCCCCGACCGCGGTCGTCACGCTCGTGACGCGCTTCATGGGATCGTACTCGTAGGTCGCGTACAGGGAATTATTCCCGGTCGCTGTTGTGCGAGAAGTACCGTTCGAGAAGTACGGCAACGATTCTTTCCAGAGGAGCCCGAGGCCATTGTATTTAATGTCGCGGACGGAGAACTGGTTCGAGGTTTCGGCCTCCTTGCGCTCTTGGAGTTTGCGATCGAGACCGTCGAAGAAAGTATAGAGACGGAAGTCGGTCGAGCCGTCGAGATAGTTCGTCTCGAGAACGCTCTTCGCACTGGACGTGTCAGTGTACGTGTATGCCTTCTTCGTGACGAGGGAGCCAGGACTCGCGATATCAGGTTGTTTCTCAAGGAGCGGCCGATCGAGCCCGTCGTACGTCATCTCGAACTGGCGGTTGTTCGGGTCGGTCGTTACCTTCACCTTCCCTGACGAATAGTCATAGGTGTGGGCGATGGTCTGGGAAAGCGGGTTCGTCGTAGTCGCGGGATAGAGATTTAGACCGTCGTAATCGTAGGAGGTGGTATAGCTTCTCGGATCGGTAGAGGTCGTCACGAGACCATATGAGTTGAACGCCTGCGTGCTGCTCGCGTAGGAAGATGCGGTGCGCCATTCCTCGGTCTTGGTCTCGTTCCCCTTCGTGACGGTGCCGAGCGCCTGATTGTCGTAGTACCGCCTCGTCTCCTGGATCTTCGTGCCGCTCTGGTTCGTAGTGCTCGCCTGGGACTCGAGCCCCATGAGGTACCCCGTCGAGCTCGCGGCATACATATAGCCGGTCGTTAACTTGTCGGAACCCGTATCGCTGAAGCTACCGTCGGTTGCTCCGGTTACGACGCCCCACGCCACTTCCTGGGAGAGATTGCCGTTCGTGTCGTTGTAAGCGTAGGTCGTCGCCTTGTCTTTATGATCCGCGTCTCCGTCGTAGTCGAGCTGGGTCGATTGAGCGAGCTTCACGAAACAGCGCCCGCTATCGAAATTCACCTTATCCCACTTATTGACGGCGGTCGAATAGATATCATCGTCGTCGGCAATCTCGGTCCGGTAGATCTTCCCTATCTTGCAACCCACATCATCGTACTCGCCGGTCGTCGTGGCCGAGCTATTTCCCTGATGGAAGTAATTAGTCGTCGTAAAGCCGGAAGCATCCGTCTTTGTGATTGAGTTGAAGCCCGCGAACTTGCGGTCAAGATATCCTCCGTAGTAGAAATCGCCTCCGGCATATTCGTATGTCTCTGTCGCCGGACTACCTATATCGTCGGCGTGTGTGATGCTTTCCACGGTCGGAAGGAGCACAGTGGCGGAAGGATTGAGTAGGTCTCCTGATTCGTCCTCGTACTGCGTAGAGGCTTTATAGGCAATCTCGGTCGATCCACCGGCAGGATAGTCGATGTCCGTCAGGAGGTCAGGCAGTACGCCGTCGTGTAGACTCGTGCGTTGCGGGTTCGGCCAGCCTACTATCGACTGCACGAAGTCCGGCAACCCATCCGCGTTTATGTCTTCTATAAGGACCCCCTTGTCGGAGCTACCGTCATAGAAGATATAGGGAATAGCGTATCCGGCATCCAAGGCGAAACCCTTGCCTGTATTGAGATATACACCTTGGCTTGCGGCGTTCGCTTTCACCCAGTCGATAAGACCATCGGCATTAATGTCCGTGAATCGCACACCAGGATTCACAGAGTCGTAGACATTGATGGCGCTAGGGATATTCCATGTCGGATCGAGCGCCCATCCCGTGCCGTCGCCCTTGTTTATGTAGATGCCTTCCCCGGCCTGATACCCTCCCGAGCGCGATTGGACGATGTCCACGAGCCCGTCGGCATTCACATCGACGAGCCGGACGCCGAGATCGGAATTGTCATGCGTGAAGTAGATAGGAACGGAATAGTCGGTGTCATGAGTCCAGGTGATGCTATCGCTCCGGTCGTTTATATACACCTTGACCACCGTCCCCCCACTATCGTTGTGATAGGAACGAACGATATCCGCGTAGCCGTCTCCATTCACGTCCGCGAGGCGAGTACCTCTATCGGAGGAGCCGTAGGTAAAATACTCCGGAATGGTCGTCGAGGCCTCGGACCAGGAGAGATTCTGATTGTTTATATACGCCTTCTGGGAAACAGTTGATCCAGCGTCCGAGAAGGAGCGGAGTATATCAACGTAGTTATCGCCGTTTATATCAGCAAAGCGGACACCCTGATCGCTACCTTCTTTTATGAAATATTCCGGGAGAGTCGAGGAGGCCTCGAGCGTCCAGCCGGTCCCGTCATGATCGTTCAGGTATACCCGGTTGTAGTACGGAGGACCGCTGTGCGCGGCCCGTAGCAGATCCGGGTACGCATCGCCGTTTACGTCAGCGAACCGCACGCCCTTATCGGAACTGCCGTCGACGAAATATTCCGGTATTTCGTAACCGCTGTCCTCCGTAAATGTCCTGCTCGCGGTCCCGTAACTAAACGTCAGCGCAGGAAGCGTCGTCGTAGCTCCTCCCTCGATTACCCCAGACTCTGTGACGCTAGCGAGGAGCGATTTGACGCCGTTATCTCCCGTTCCATAGGTGAGATCGTACACGCGGACGATTTGCCCACTCACGCGCGCCTGCGCCTTAGTGAGACGGTACTTGGAGACGATATCGAACCCAGCCTCGGTCGAAGTGGAAATGTCAGTACGAAGCGCCTTCGTGAATTCGACCTTGAAGGCGCCGTCTGATACCCCGCTTCCTGTGTAATAGATGGCATCGGGATAAATCTGCCCATTGTCTTTCGTATATTCGTAGCGGACATAGTTATCGTTCGTGTCGCGCGCTTCTTCCAGCATCCATTTATAGACCCTCGCTCCCGTCGAATCGTCCTGGCGGGTCGAGGTAGCGTAGCCGTATTTATATGTCACTCCCTCCTTATCCGTCGCGATCCACTGATTGCCCGTGAGCACGTACTTTATGAACGAGCCGTTGTCGGACTTCGCATAGAACGTGCCGGCCACCGACGTGGTTGCGAGTTCGCCTGAGACGGAGGAGTAGAAATAGGGCGAGCTGGTTGAATACAAACTCTCGGTACCGAGACGGTTGATACGCTGTATATAAGGAATATCTACTTTCCATCCTTGGCCGAGGATATTGTTGATTGACGTGTCCCGGCTCGAATAAGAGAGACTGAGTTCGGGCTGTAAGCCATTTCTGCCAGGCGGAACAGTAAGCGGGTACGAGTAAGCGAGAGTGCCGGATAGCTGGTCAGCCTCCGGAACGGAATTTCGCTCTTCTGCATTATTCGCGAGATATGAGAGTGCGGATCCGTTACTGAACGATGACAGCGCAATAGGACCGATACCCTCCTCGTCTACAGGCTCCTCCACCTCAGTGCTATCTTCCGATCCGGAATTCTCTGCACTGTCCATGGACGAGGATTGTTCTTCCTTCTCTTCGGAAGGGGCTTCCTGGGCGAACAAGGAGGTTGGGAAGATAAAAGAAAAAAGCAGCACGAGAGATGCTGCCTTCTTGAGTGGGAGAAGTTGTCTGGCCTGCCGACGTGGGTCGTAGCGCATGGCGTCAACCCAACCTTAATCTAAAACTCATATTCTGGGAAGCGGCCTGGGGACAACGTTGAACCTGGACTTCCCGGCAACCGGCGGTACTATCCCCCGCCATGACTACTAAACAGAGATATAGGAAGGCGGGCATAAGCGACGTTATCGGCTCGGGATTCGCAGGATATCTGGAGGCGTCCTATGCGGATCTTGTAGCGACCTTCGGCCAACCGCGTTGGCGCCGCAAGGACGGGCCGTGGCGAACGAGCGACAGCAAGGTGCGCTGCGAATGGGCGTTCAAGATCGGAGCGGGCAAGCGCCGGCTCGTCTTCACCATCTATGACTATAAGGAACACCAGCCGATCGAGGACCTGCGTATCTGGCACGTCGGCGCGAAAGGCCACGTGAGCCGATTGCCGGAGATTTTCGCCATCCACAAAGTGAGCTTGAGCAAGACCAGGCGGACATAAGGGATGCCGGACTCGGGGTCTGGACTCCCCAGCCGGTCTGCGTCATCTGTTGTGCTTGCAATTAGCAGGTAACGACAAGAAACATGCAGACTGCCCTATCACGGGAAATGGGAGGCGTGCGAATCGAGGAGGAAATCCGTCCGATCCGGTACTGCCTCTACGCGAGAAAATCGACCGAGCAGGACGAGGTCCAAGCGCTCTCCATCGACAGCCAGATAAAGGAGATGCGGGAGCTTGCCGAGCGCGAAGGCATCGACATCGTGGACGTGAAGCGCGAATCGCACTCGGCCAAAGAGACCGGCCAGCGGCCGATCTTCAACGAGATCGTGAATGAGATACGGGACGGCAGGTTCGACGGCATCCTCACGTGGGCGCCCGACCGCATCAGCCGCAACGCAGGCGACCTCGGGAAGATTGTGGACCTCATGGACGCCGGGTGCCTGCGCGAGATACGGACGTACAACCAGAAGTTCTCGAACAACCCGAACGAGAAATTCCTGCTCATGATTCTCGGGAGCCAGGCGAAATTAGAGAACGACAATAAGCGCATCAACGTGAAGCGCGGCCTCAAGACCCGGGCCGAGATGGGACTCCTTCCTGGCGTCGCGCCGGTCGGGTACCTGAATGATAGGCGGCGGGACCATAAGTGCGAGATGATCGTGGACCCGATTCGCTCCCCTATCGTAAAGCAGATGTTCGAGAAGTCAGCGAACGAGCGATGGAGCGGGCGCAGGATCCACACCTGGCTGAAAGAGCAGAACTTCACGACGAAGAACGGGAAACTCCTCGCCGTCTCGTCCATATATACGACACTTAAGAACCCCTTCTACTGCGGCGTGTACGAGTACCCGCGCGAGTCGGGCAACTGGTATACCGGCAAACACACGCCCCTTATTAGCCGTGACCTCTGGCAGGCGGTACAGGAGAAGCTGGTCGAGGACCATAAGCCGAAAAGCAAAAGGCACGAGTTCACCTTTACGCGCATGATTTCCTGCGGAGAATGCGGATCAGGCGTGACGGCACAGGAAAAGACCAAGACCTTGAAGCTCGACGGAAGCGTAAAAACGTACATCTATTATAGCTGCACGAAGGTGCAGGATCGGTTCTGCAAGAATCCCTACCTGCGCGAGGACCAGCTCATTGCGGAGCTGTGCAAGGTGATAGACTTAGTGGACATCGACGAGATCGGGGCGCGCCAGCTCATCGAGAAAGAGGTCGCCCGCTACAACAAGCTCCAAGCGGCGACGCGGCAGACTGGCGAACGCCTGAAGGCGAAGGAGATGGACGTGCGTAGCTATGCGAAATACCTCCTCGAGAACGGAGCGATTGAGGAGCGACGTGCGCTACTCGAGCACCTGCGCGGGAAGATCGTAATGAAGGATAGAAAAGTCTGCCTCTCCTAGACCTGGGTCCTATCAACACGCGCACGGCCGGCACCGGCACCGCCTGCTATAGTGTGAGGAGCAATGCGCGATCTTGATATCCGCCTCATCCTGAACGCGTTCCTTCGCGATAGGTTCGTACTCCACGATCCGAGTTGCATACTGCTCGACGAATTCGGCCTCTGCCAAGGCACGGCACGGGTCGACGTGGCCGTCATCAATGGTTCTATACATGGCTACGAGATAAAGAGTGAGCATGACACCTTGCAGAGGGTGGATTCCCAGCTTGCCGTCTATACGAAGACATTAGACTATCTTACATTCGTGACGAACGAGAAGCATCTCGCGCACCTCGACGCCTCAATCCCGGCATGGTGCGGACTCTTCGTCATCGACAAGGACGGCATCCTCAGGATTGAGCGGGAATCGCAAAAGAATGCGGATATTGATCCGCATTCTCTTGTGCAACTGCTATGGCGCGATGAGGCTATCGCGATACTACGTCAGCTCGGTTTCCATAAGGGCATGCACCGAGTTAAGTCGGCTCTCTGGCACGACATTGCTGAAGCGGTTCCTGTGGACGAGCTGAACGAGATCGTACGCGATACCCTTAAGACTAGGGACGCAACTTGGAGGACTGGTCAGCCGCTACGTGTAAGTGGTGGTTCACTCCTACAAAGCGCCACGTTGTAGCGTTCCCGGGTCCGCCCTTGCCCGACGCGCAGTCAGCGATATAGGCATCGCCGGCACTATAGGCCGCGCCTGCGAACTCCTTCATGCTCACCAGCTTTTTCGAGAGAGGGTCGCGATACTGGCCGGCGCCCGTCGTCTTGATTGAGCGACCTTTGAGGATGAGCCATTCATCCTCAAGCGCATAGCGGATGTTCGCGCTTACCTGCATGATGCGCGGATCGATTTCGCTCAGAATCGGATGCTGGATGGCGTAGTCTCCGTAACCGATCGCTAGGGGGAAGCGCGTCTTGTCTCCCTGCATCTTCTTCCAGATGATCCATTCGGTACGAGGTATCTTCTCGAGCGTGTTCGCCTTAATTCCAGCGAGATCCTTCGGGAATGAAGAGGCCACGAAGGTCACCGAGCGCCACTCGGACGCGTGCGGGAGATTAGCCATAACCTGTTGTAGCGCAAGGAGCGTGAATCCCTCCTGCGACGGCAAAATCTCCTTGAAGTCGAGAACTAAGTCGGTGGCGCTTGCAGCGACGCCGAACTCCTTGAGAGCGGCGTCGAGGATGCTCTGGATTCCAGGGTTACCAATGTCCTCAGCCTCGAGACGCAGGCAGATTCCGCGATCATCCGTTGCGACTGCGTCGCGGATATCTGCGCGATATGCTGCTACACGGCGCACGCCGGTAACCGGGATAGCCTGTAGACCCTTATCGCGTACCTCCTGGAGGACCTTCGACGCGAGCGTCTGCCCGTCGGCGCATTTCGCTTCCTGGAGGCTAGCTGGAAAATCGAGGAAGAACGGAGACTCTATGCCCCACGCCTTCACCAGCTTATCGGCGAACTTCTCGGTATGCGCGTCCGGGGTCTTGGATGCGCGTCCGGCCTTGTAGTCCCATTGGATGTCCGAGACCTCGACGAGCGGCTGCATCTTATCCTTAGTGCGCGACGGGAGCTTCTCGAGCGCGTCGAACTCGCCCTTCTTCCCTTTCAATATTGGTATGTACTTCATGCGAACGAAACGTTATTGATTAGTGTTTCGAAAAGCAAAGACCCGAAGCGACACTCCTGTGCATCCTCGGGTCTTGGCTCAAACTAGGGTTTGGGGAAGAATCGAGGGTGATAATGGTTACGTAGTGCGTTGGGTGCGTAACCCCCGATGATAGTCGTCTGTAATCCGTGCTCTTCTGAAGGTATTATATCATACCTAACAGCATTTTGCAACCGCCACTTTGGAATCTAGCTATCCTCGACCTTTTTAAAAGGGCGCAGGAATCGAACCGCCCTTTCTCATACTAGGACACGAGAAGGCAACTTACGTGAGAACCGGAATCGAACTAGACATGCGGCCTATGTGCGTTATGACCTGACGCATTTATGCGCTTTTAGGGTCGAACGACCGCGTCGGTCTTGAACCGATTTTGACGCGTGTCGGTCTGAAATATGGGTCGCACCGTCGTGTTGGCTGTCTGGGACGATATTGGAACCTACTTAACTACTTTGTAGTGGAGTCGAGCTAGCTTGCCTGAGAAAGGCTTTGCTTCTATCAGTTCGAGGTTGGCGTTGGTATCGACATCATTAAAAATCTTTTTCCCTTTACCCCAAATCACCGGGTCAATATCAACGATTATCTCGTCAATCAATCCCTCCTTAAGAAAGCTCGCATTTATACCTCCACCACCTTCGACTAACGCTTCAGTGAAGCCAGCAGCTTTTACTGCATCTATCGCCTCTTGGGGTGAGGCAGCGATAACATCATCAGTTTGTATTTTTTCTTTCCCAGAATGCGACACCGCAACGACAAGCGGATTCCCTATTTTCTCTCTGAAGCTGGTGCTGTCCCTTAGTAGGTCGTATGTGTAACCGCCAATGATGATGTTCTTCGTATGCTTTACGAAATCACTATACGCAGTCCAAGATTCCTCAGACCACGGAGTGTCGTCATCTTCTTTAGCGATATACCCATTGAGAGTCATCGCCATGTAGAGAATTACTTTCATACCGAGAGTATATACCGAGCTGGCTGTCTGGGACGAAGTTAGAACTCTTTTATATACAAATAAACCCTCGCTGCGGTAGCGAGGGTTGGTTAAAACCTGAATTGCTTGATGGGCGTTGCCCATCGTCCCCGCTATACAAAGCCGCACGGGGTGACCTGTCTCTTACACATACCGCAGTATGTCCACTTCCGTGGTCTCAAATCACAGCCAAGGCTAAGCTTGAACTGCGGAGAGGGAGACGAATCCGTTGCAATCTTTCTGCACTCTATCATGTATTTATGATTATGTCAAATAGGTTCGATAGTCTTATCCTCCCTCGCCAAACGGACTAGGTTTTATAAGGTGATGGCGGGCTAGGATTCGAACCTATTACTGCCCTTATCTTCCCGCTCATAGAGATGAGGGTCATCAAACCCAAAATAGTGCCCTACCTCGTGCCAAATCGTCTCGCGTACCACTTTCGCTACGTGCTTTTTAAATTCACCCGTGTGGTCATCCGTTAACTCTTCTGCCTCCGCAAGGATAGGGAGACGATAGAGTGTAATGGTGTCAGGGAGCGTGCCTCCTATGCCATACTCACTTCCCCGTTCAGTGTTCGGAATACCTTGATAAATACCAAAGAGACTTTCGCCTTCAGCGAGTCCTTCTTCGCGTCGCACCTCATCACTCGGCTCGTCCTCAATCAGAAGTGCGACATTCTTTACCTTGTCCTTAAAGCGTGGTGGCATCGCTGCCCACTCCGCTTCCGCGAGTGCACTGAATTCCCGTTCTTCCATGCGGGCATTATACTAGCGCGATGATACCTTTTCTCGACGTCACCCTCCCTGAGCTTATTGCTGCTGTCGGTTATGTGGGCGTGTTCCTCATCGTATTCGTCGAGTCAGGGGTACCTATTGGCCTCTTTCTTCCTCTCCCCGGAGACACCCTCCTCTTCTCCGCAGGCCTTCTTGCAGCAACAGAAGTGTTCGACCTTGTGCCGCTTATTGCGACTATCATCGTAGCAGCGATTCTTGGTGACAGTGCCGGCTACTGGTTTGGTAAGAAGTTTGGGTCAAACGCCTTTTCGAAAGAAGACGCGGTGTTTATGAACCCACGCAACTTGAAACGCACCCAAGCGTTTTATGACAAGTATGGTCGTCGCGCGATTATCTTTGCACGTTTCCTTCCTCTCTTCCGCACGCTCGTTCCTATCGCTGCAGGCGTTGCACAAATGAACTACGGCGTGTTCCTGCGCTACAACATCATCTCCGCATTTATTTGGGGTATCTCAGTCACGATGCTCGGCTACTACCTTGGCACCCTCATCCCCAATGTCGACCATTATCTCCTCCCTATTCTCCTCGTCATTATTCTTCTCTCTTCAGGCACCGTCATCTTGGAAGCGTGGCGCGCGCGAAAGAGAGAGCAAACGGAAGGATAAGAAAAACCGCCCAAGAGGGCGGTTTTTCTTATCCCAATGTGACGGGATTACTGTGCAAGCTCAGCGTCAATGAGTGCCGAGAGCTGTGCGTACGAGACGGCGCCTGGGATGAGCGTGGTGCCGACGATAGTACCTGGCGTACCGGTGATGCCAAAGGAGCTACCCTCCTGGCGGTCAGCCGCCGCTGCAGCAGCGTAGGTAGAACCCTTCGATGCTACAAGTGCCTTTACCGCTGCAACATCAAGACCTGGAATGGTTGCCGCGAGCGTGTCGATAGATGCCTGCGTACCAAACGTCTGGTCCTTCTGTGCAGCCATGGATGCCTCAATCCATGCTGAGAATGCCGCAGGATTGGTTTCGTAAACTGCACGACCAAAGGCTGAAAGACGGTCAGACTCTTCACCGAAGAACTGGTAGTCCTTGTAGACGATGCGTACCTTTCCAGCAGTAACGTAGTTGTCGTACACCTGCTTCAAGCTACCTGCCTCGTAATTCTGACAGTGGCTGCACTGGTAGTCGTACCAGACCGCTATCGTGACTGGTGCGTCTGCAGAACCAACGGCTGGTGAGACGTCAGTCTTCACCTCGCGAATATCTGCTGCCTTTGCGTTGGTTTCGGTGTCGGTTGCAGGACGCGTGCCACCGGAACCAAAAGCAAATGCGAGTGCAATGATGATTGCACCAAGAAGCACCGCAATTGGGGTGAGGTACTTCTCCATAAATGGACTGTTCTCTGTTGCCATACGCTTAATCTGGTCTCGTTAAAGGGGTATGAGGGTAAGCATAGCCTACCCCCCGACCCTTGCCTACCCCGGGTTGCTAACGGTCTCCTGAGCCCTGGTCAGGGGTCCCATCATCGTTCCCAGGCATGGTTCCCTCGATATTCACATTGATACCTCCCTGCTCACCGGTAGGAGCTGGCATAGGCGTGCTGCCTGAGGTAAAGAACCAGACACCAAAGCCGACAATGAGCACCAAGACGACGACCAGAATAACGTTGGTGAAGGTGTTGTTATTGTTCATAGTGAATGATTAGCGTTTTTTAGCAGTTTTCTTTTTCTTCGTTACCGCCTTCTTTGCGTGACGCACTGCACCCTTAGTACCTGACTTAGCAGCACGACTCGCATCACCAATTTCTTTTTGTATAAACTTCCAGTTATCTTTCAATTCTTTTGCTGCGGCACGAAGTTCAGTTGGGTCTACTGATGTGACGCCTTTGTAGGTGCCTGCCACACGGTCGACAATTTTGTGCATAATGACGTCATCAACCTTCTGCAGCTTTTTCGCTTCACGCACGACATCCCGACGCATATCGGTTGCCCACTTCGCTGCTTTACGACGATGTGACTTTGCGTTCTTAGCTCCATAGAAATAATATGCGGCGCCCGCGGCTGCAGCGGCTGCTGCAACTCCTGCTGCAACACCCGCTACAGGTACCTTTTTCTTCTTTGTTGTTTTTTTCGTTGCCATGCGCGCACGATGCGTTACAGGCAATTAAGACTTCATGAAGTACTTTTCTTTCGTTTCCTGCCCAAGAGGCGTTTTATGACTTTTTCAAAGAACGCGACATACGCTGAGACCTTTTTCTTTGCTTCCTTACGTGCTTCATCGAGGTCCTGACGCAACGCAACGGCTTCTTCTGCTACTTCGTCTGAGATACGCGATAGGGTTCGCAAGAGTCGGATGAGATAAAACAATGCTATCGCAAGCATCATAGTGAGAATGACGGTTGCGAGCGTTGCTACCCCAAAGAAAATATCCATTTTGAGAAAATCGCTCATAGACTAAGCGTAGCATCGTACTGGTACAATGGAGAGGTAATGAACTCCGGACAACATCATCTCCACGTACGCAAACGTATCTCGAAGCGTCTTGAACCGTATCCTCATCCTGCAGCCCTGGGTCGTTTGTTAGACCGCATTATGTACGGCGTTGGTGTCGCGATGCCACTTGCCCTCGTCCCTCAGGTGGTACAGGTCTATTCCACCATGGACGTCTCGGAACTTTCTATCATCACGTGGCTTGCACTTGGTACGTGTAACGTTCTCTGGACCACATACGGCATCGTCCATAAAGCGCCACCGATTATTATCGGTAGTGCTATTACCTGCGTCCTGCAGTTCTCGCTAGTGTACGCGATTGTCGCGTTTGGGTAAGAAAAAGCCCCGCGAACGCGGGGCTTTTTCTTAGTAGCCTTCGATAAACGTGAGGGCGACGCCGGTCTTTCCTGCGCGGCCCGTACGACCGATACGGTGCGTATAGTCCTCGTAGGTAGCTGGAAGATCGTAGTTAATCACGTGAGAGACACCAGAGATGTCGAGACCACGTGCTGCAACGTCAGTCGCAACGAGAACACTCGCATGGTTTTGCTTGAAGAGGCCAAGTGCCTTCTGGCGCTTACCGTGCGTCTTGTCACCATGAATCGACTCTGCTCGTACACCTGCGCGTGAGAGATCTTTCGCAAGACGCTCGACACCGTGCTTGGTGCGACCAAAGACGAGTACCTTGTCGAAGTCAGGACGCTTCAAAAGGTCTAAGAGAATATCGAACTTGTTATCGCGATTGTAACGAACCACATCCTGGTCGATAGTCGCTGCCGTGTCGCGAGTCTTTACCGATACCGAGACGGGATCTTTAAGGAAGTCGTGCACGAGACGCTCGATGCTCTTGTCCATCGTTGCTGAGAAGAAGAGCGTGTGACGCTCGTTACGCATCTTCGCAAGGATGAAGCGCATGTCGTCGATGAACCCCATGTCGAGCATGCGGTCTGCCTCGTCGAGAACCACCGTCGAGAACTTCGAAAGGTCGAGCTCACGGCGCTCCATAAGGTCCTTCAAGCGTCCTGGCGTACCAATGACGAAGTTAGGGTTACGACGAAGCACACGAATCTGTGGCTCGATGCCCGCACCACCTACACACACGACGGCGTTCAGCTGGAGGCGCTTTGCAAAGCCCCAGAACTCAGCTTCAATCTGAATCGCGAGCTCGCGGGTTGGCACCATGACGAGAATGCGTTCCTCCTGCCCAAGAGCACGGAGTTTGAGCACCTTGTCGATGAGTGGAATAAGGAACGCGGCGGTCTTACCCGTACCGGTGTTTGCAAGACCGACGACATCAAGACCCTTCAAGACATGCGGGATAGCTGCGTCCTGAATAGGGGTTGGCGCGAGGTATCCCTTCGCCGCAATGTTCTCCTTGAGCATCGTGTCTATCGGGAAGTCCGTAAACTTATGGACTGGCACGAAAGGAGCCTCGGCAGCAAGTGGCTGCGCCTTGTTAATGAGTTTGCTGAGGTCAATCGCCATCTCCTGCTGACGACCGCCACGACCGCGACCGCCGCGAGAGCCGCCGCGTCCACCACCAAAGCCGCCGCCACGAGGACCACGATTATCACTGCGCCCAGCACCTTGGCCGCCCCGACGGTTTCCCCCGGGACGTCCGCCGCTCTTACGAGCGAATTTTGCATACTCCGGACGATCACCAAGATCGTTTCGGGAGTTTTTACGCACTATGTACGTTGTAGCCATTCTATATAACTAGGGCCGGGAGCGAGAGAAAAAGTCCGGCCTCCTATAAGTACAACGTCTCGAGCGTTTCGCCCTTCCTCACTCTGTCCTCTGTCCGGGCGGCCTTGAGATGTCTCAAGACGGAAAACCTGTATGTCCGTTGTTATGGGGATTATACCAGGAAGTCAGACCCCTAGCAAGTAGGCCCACATCCTGCTAGGATGCCGCGATGCTTCGTGGTGGCGTTCCAGCACGCTGCGCACCAAGACCTCTTGGCGTGCAGCTCTCTGGAGAACCACATGTCGAAGAAGCAGAAATTCAACATTGCGGCCCTTATCGAGGACCAAAAGCTCCAAAGCCTCCTTGCGGAGGCCAAGGGCAAGCTCCAGCACGATAAAGGCGAACACCAGAACGCCGTCTGCATCGTCCAGGTGCACTGCGACGGCGTGCTCGGCGCCGGCATTGCTCTGAAGGGCGAGAACGACATCACCGATCCGCTCCGCGACGCCCTCACCAACTGGGCGGCACCGGACACGGGCGACGTTGACAACGACTACGCGTACATCACCGTGACGTTCGTCGACAGCGGGCGCATGGGCGGCGCGGCCAGGAACGAGATTGATCTCAGCCGCTACCTCGCCGACTAGCGCCTCGTTCGCTAATGACGTGAGAGCGCCCCCGCGAAAGTGGGGGCGCTTCTTCGTTTATATACTACCCGCCCGAGATGGGATTTCTCCCCTGAATGATACGTACCAGGACGAGCACTATCGCAAGGAGAAGGAGGAGATGAATGAACCCACCAATCGTGTAGCTCGAGACAAGTCCAAGTGCCCACAAGATAAGGAGTATAACGGCGATGGTATAGAGCATGATGCAAGGCTAGTGACGGCTAATGCCACTACCCTACCGTTGCCTGTATGAAAACTCGGTGAGCGACTAGTTGCGCTTTGCGCGTGCACGGTCAGACTCTGTCAAAAACTGTTTACGGAGGCGTACTGACTCAGGCGTAATCTCAAGATACTCGTCGTCCTGCATGAGTTCAAGACCACGCTCAATCGTAAGAAGAATTGGTGGGAAGAGGACGATAGCTTCATCGTTACCGGAAGAGCGGACGTTGGACTGGTTCTTTGCCTTGGTTGGGTTCGCCATCATCTCCTCACCCTTCGAGGTGTTACCAATGACCATACCTTCGTACACTTCCGTTGCCGGATTTATGTAGAGCACACCGCGTTCCTGGAGGTACCAGAGTGCATAGCCAAGTGACTTACCGGTTGCCATAGAAATCATGGAACCTACCTGACGCTTCTTGATTTCACCAGCATATGGCTTGAAGCCAACGACACGTGACGACATGATGCCTTCTCCCTTCGTATCAACGACGAAGACGTTCTTGTAGCCAAGAAGACCACGCGTAGGACCTTCAAGTGTAAGACGAACCTGGTTATCGTTCTGGACGAGGTTTTGAAGGATGAACGCACGGGTACCAAGCTTTTCAATAACGGCACCCTGGAACTCCGATGGAATATCGATGATGACTTCTTCAAACGGCTCCATCTTCACACCGTCCTCCTCACGGATAATTACCTGTGGCTGAGACACCTGCATTTCGTAGCCAGCGCGACGCATGTTCTCCAAGAGAATGGCGATATGGAGTTCACCGCGACCAGAAATCTTGAAGGACTCTGGTGAGGTGAAGTCCACCTTCAATCCGACGTTCACCTCGAGTTCCTTTTCAAGGTAATCACGAAGCTGACGAGAGGTAACGTACTTTCCTTCCTTACCCGCAAACGGTGAGTTGTTTACAAGGAAGTTAACGGTAATGGTTGGCTCATCAATCGCAATAGCGGGAAGTGGCTCTGCCTCCTGGTCGGTTGTAATCGTCTCACCAATGAAAATCTCTGGGAGGCCTGCAACGATAACAATGTCACCTGCCTCTGCCTTTGGCGTTTCAACACGTTCAAGACCGTTAAAGGTGAAAATCTTTGTGAGCTTCCCTGATTTAGTTGAGCCATCGGTCTTTTTCTCAAATACGTTGTCGGTGGCGTTGATGACCCCTTCGTACACGCGGCAGATAGCGAGACGACCGAGGAAGTTGTCGTAGGCAAGGTTAAATGCCTGAAGCTTTGCGGGCTTTGCCGCAAGTTCAGGAGACGATGCTACTGGTACGTGCTCAAGAATAGCGTCGAGAAGTGGCGTAAGGTCTTTACGCTCGTCGGTAAGATTCTTCATCGCGACACCCTCGCGACCAATCGCGTAGATGACTGGGAAATTTGCCTGCTCGTCGTTTGCACCAAGCTCAAAGAAGAGCTCGAGGACCTGGTCGTGCGCACGGTCAGTGTCAGCGGCTGGCTTATCAATCTTGTTGAGCACCACAATTGGCTTAAGGCCGAGCTCAAGCGACTTCTTAAGTACGAAACGGGTCTGTGGCATCGGACCTTCCTGAGCGTCGACAATAAGAAGCACACAGTCGATAGAACGAAGCACGCGCTCCACTTCAGAACCGAAGTCGGCGTGGCCCGGGGTGTCGACGATGTTAATCTTCGTACCTTTGTATTGCACCGATGCATTCTTGGAGTAGATGGTGATACCGCGCTCCTGCTCGAGTTTGTTCGAGTCCATGGACACACCCTCAGCCGCTGCCCCCGTCTGCTTGAGGATAGCGTCAGTCAACGTGGTCTTTCCGTGGTCCACGTGCGCGATGATGGCGATGTTGCGAATTTCCATAAAAAAGCGGCCCGAAGGCCTCATAGCGAGACAATACCTTATATATGAACAAAAAGGAACCGCCCGGCGCGCACGCGCGCCGGGCGGAACCCACGACCTTACCGTATGCTGTCGAGACGAAATCTCTGTCTCGTCGCGACCCGTTCTGCCGCACGCGCCGCACTTTTCATTTCTGACAGAGCGTGGTCGGCGATGAGCGAGAGACGATGCAGTATGGCAAGTTCCGGCCTCGAGATGCCTTTGGGCAGTCGAGCGCGACGGAGAAAGTCAGGGAGATTCGCTTTCATGACGAGAACAATCGATGCCTCGTAACGAACGTACTCCATTTGTGTACCGAAGACGCTTTTCTCCCAAAAGACGTGGGGTTTCCACGTGACCGTCAACGTATAGAGTTCCTTCTTCTGCGACAGAAGCAGGATACGTTGCTGAACGAGAGGATACGATTTTTGGTTTCGCCACGCCTGCAATTGACTCGGAATCTTATCGCCCAACTCACAGAGCGACAGGAACCGTTTACCGGGCGTCAGCGGACTCGTTTCCCCTGTCGTCCGGTTGAAGAACTGTATGTTCTTCGTCTCGATTACTTGTTGAATGGAATCGTACGTCTCACCAGACGTGAACATCTGCTTCAACGAAACCAGGCCATGCACTTTTTCAGGAATGACCAGTTCGTCGATAGCGTCCTGTATGATGAGCGGCCACGCTTCCGCGGGGACCGATGTATACAAGACATGAGCTTTCCCTTGCAGGAAAGTCCTCAGTCCACCGATGGTTACAACGTCTGCCATAGGAGCCACAGCCGCAGCCATGTCTGCCTCCTTCTCTTAGGTACGTGGGTTTAGGACCGCAGTCCCAGAGCGAATATGCTACTCGCCTTTCTTTCCGTCAATGTCATCTTGAATAAACCCGCCCGCTTGTATTTCCCAGAGTTTTTTGTAAAGCCCGCCTTCGTGACGCACGAGTTCATCATGAGTGCCGGTCGTTACCACCTTCCCATCCTCGATAACGATGATACGGTCCATTTTCATAACCGTTGAAAGGCGGTGCGCAATCGCAATCACGGTTTTCCCTTCCATGAGTTTCTCGAGTGCATCCTGAATGAGCGCTTCACTTTCCGAATCAAGGGATGACGTGGCTTCGTCGAGCACTAATATAGGAGCGTCCTTCAAAATAGCGCGTGCAATCGCAATACGTTGACGCTCGCCTCCAGAGAGTTTGATGCCGCGTTCACCCACATACGTTTCGTATCCTTGCGGCGTGCGTTCAATAAATTCCTCGCAGTGCGCAAGCTTGGCGGCGCGATGTACTTCCTCATCCGTTGCGTCACGACGCCCATATCGAATGTTCTCCATAAGCGAACGATGGAAGAGAATGGGTTCTTGCGGCACGAAGGCAATGGCCTCGCGTACGGAGTCCTGCGTCACCGTTGACACATTCGTGCCATCTATCGTTACCTGTCCGTCAGTTACGTCATAAAGACGGAGAAGGAGTTTGGTCACCGTGGTCTTTCCTGCACCAGACGGACCAACGAGTGCCACCTTCTCTCTTGGCGCAATCTGCATATCAAAGTGCTGCAGCACGGAGCGCTCTCCTGTAAAGGAGAAGCTGACGTTTTCAAACGCTATCGCACCCTCCGTTACGTTGAGTGCCTTTGCCCCAGGCGCATCAGTAACGTCGTGCGGCATCTTAAGGAGCTCAACCATTTCTCCTGCATCAGCGAACGCTTCGTTGAAGTTACGTATCTCACGATTTATGGAGTAGAGACGATCAAACGTCGTAAGGAGGTACGCCTGAATGAGAACGAAGTCACCAATCGTGAGTACACCTTGCTGCCAGAAATGCAGAGCGCCAAAGAGCATGCCTATATTAATGGAGAGCATCAGGAAGCCGAGAACGCCCCATGTCACCTCGTCCATGTTCCAGGTACGAATGACGGCGCGATACCACGTATGGTTCATCGCCTTCAGGCGCTTGCTCTCAAAGTCTGTACCGGAGAAAAGCGCAATCGTCGTGTGATTGCCAATAGCGTCTGCAAGCGCGCCCGTGAGACGGCTATCTTCTGCAGCACGAAGCGCACGGAGCGGATTATTCATGCGC
>CAZWLE010000003.1:31152-61414 GCA_964634305.1 uncultured Candidatus Saccharibacteria bacterium | reverse complement strand
CCAGCACTATCTGCACCACTGCTACAAGAATTACCCACGCAGCAAAAATCGAGCCGAGTACCGCGTTCTGGAGGAAAATGACAATCGCCGCGCCACCAATAAAGATGAACGCAGGAAAGAACTGCAGCACCACGGCATCGAAGATGGTTTCAAATGCTTTTGAGAAACGACCAACACGACGCGTCAGGGTTCCCGCAAACTGATTGGAGAAGAAGTGATAGGAGTGACGTATGAGGTAATCAAACCCCTGCTGGTACAAGTCACGTATAAGCTTTCCGTCTATGTATACGAGCGCGTAGATATGACAGCGCACTGCTACCCAATGGGTGAAGAGTATCGCAGCAACACTCGTGAGAATGCCGGTAAGGGTCGCGATTGCTGCAGGGTCTCGATGTCCCGCACTAATAAGGTTAAAGAACTCACGCAACAAGAGTGGCTGCGCAAGCTGTGTTGCCTGCGCAATGAGACCACCAACAAGAAGCAAGAGGAGGAGCCACGGATACTTCCCTACCGCCTTGGTGTAAATGCCTATCGTCTCCTTCGTGTGAAGTCCGTCGCGAATACTTTTCTTCTTATCCATACGACTTACTTAAGATACGTATTTACGTTCGCGACGTGTCCTTTATAGGTCGTGGAGCAATGGATGCGACCGCGTGAGTCATGGAGGTAATAGAGGCACGCGGTCTTGTCTGGGTTAATCACCGCCTCAATCGATTCAAGCGACGGATTCGCAATTGGATGTTTGGGTAGTCCCGCTACCTTATAGGTGTTGTATGGAGAATCGGTTGCCTTATCAGCAACATCAGGCAGAGGCCACCAGTCTTCTTCACTGCCCGCAATGTATTGAAGCGTTGCATCTACCTGCAACATCATATTTCTATCCAATCGATTCCAGAGAATGCCTGCAACGAGTGCTTTATCGTTTTTTGCGGCTTCCTTCTCAACGAGTGACGCAAGATTCACCACATCTGTCCATGCCATACCCTTCTCTTCTGCGAGTGCAGCGTAGGGTGCAAAGGCTTCTTCAAACCGGCCACGAAATCGCGCTGCTACTTCTGCGGGCGCTTGGTCAGACGGAATGAGGTACGTGTCTGGATAGTACACACCTTCAAACGTATCTGGTGATGAGGCGGTTGCCGCAAGCCATGCGTCTTTTTCTGCCGCAGTCCATCCGAGAGTATCAACCAAGATGTCAGCAATTTCTTCTTTACGAACTCCTGTGGGAATCGTTATCCAAGAAAGATACGGTTTTTGACCGAGGGTCTTTGCGACCGTCCAGGTATCCATATCGCGTGAGAGTACGTAGCCACCCGGACGTACCGTTGGCTCGCCGCGCTTAAGCGCGTACGCAAACGCAAACACCGCGCCATGACGTACGTATCCTTCCGTCTCAAGCGCCTTCGCTACCTCTTCAAGAGAATGCTCTGGTCGCACGACAAACTCTGCGCGCGTACCGTCAGGCGTTGGTGGACCAAACAAGAGTGCATGGAGTGACACGAACGCGACGAGAAGCGCCGCGAATACACCAAATCCAGCGAGTGCTCGGTGACCCCACTGTTCCCATACTTTCTCCTTGAGATAGGCGATATGACGTCGCAGCATTCCGCAAAGTATACCAGCCTCATCCATTCCTCACTGAATGAGGCGCATGCTGCCAAGACGCAGTGCGGTAAGGGAACGAACCGTTACTCGTCTATACTAAGGTGCAGAACGCTCTTCCCTCTCGGGAAGCCGCGTGTAGATATACCCGACTCTTACTACGTAATGTTGATTCCTTATAACTATGACTAAGAAACACTTCGGTGGACTCGCGCTCGGCCTTATGCTTGCGCTCGTCGTTGCGCTCCCTGCGGAGGCAGCAACGCGCGCAGAGATTGAGGCACAGATTGCGATGCTCCGTGCACAGCTTGCGGCGCTCACCGGCGGCTCAACCGTCGTGACCGGTCAGTTCAACGTTAACCTTACCCTCGGTTCTACCGGTGGTGACGTGACCCGTTTGCAGAACTGGCTGATTGGCAAGGGCTTTGCGATTCCTGCGGGCGCAACCGGCTACTTTGGCGCTCAGACGCAGACCGCACTCGCTCGCTATCAGGCATCGGTTGGTATCGCACCCGCTGCTGGCTACTTTGGTCCGGTCACTCGCGCCAAGGTGAATGGAACGGTCGTGGTGACCCCAACACCAACCCCTACGCCAACACCAGACGATGATGATGACGAAGATCGTGCAAACGCACAGGATGCGCGTGACGTCATTAGCGACCTTGAGGACGCTATCGAGGATGCGGACGAGGACATCAATAATAATAATGACGACGCGAATGACCTTCTCGACGAAGCACGAGACAAAGTAGACGAGGCTGAGGACGCCTTCGATGATCGTGACTACGATGAGGCTATCGATATCGCCGAGGAAGGCATGGACCTTGTAGACGAGGCACTCGATGAAGCCGGTCTTGGCAACAACGATGATGCTGACGAGGACGATGCCGAGGATGCTATTGATGATCTCGACGCTGCTATTGCAGACGCTCAGGATGACATCGACGATGCTGAAGATGATGGCGAAGATGTAGACGACGCTAACGACCTTCTTGATGAGGCTCGTGACCTTCTCGCTGATGCTGAAGACGCACTTGACGATGAGGACTATGACGAGGTCATGGACCTCACCGATGAGGGTATGGACCTTGTTGAAGAGGCCCTCGATGAAGCAAACGTCGACACCGACAACGAAGGTGACGCACGTACGGTAAGCACGAGCGCAAAGACCACCTCTGTTGACGGGGCCGACAACGATCTTGCAACCTTCGAAATCAAGCTCGCACTCACCGCGTTTGGTGGTGACATGTACATCCCGCGCGATGGCAATGATGCCTTCACCTACCGCATCGAGAATGCCTCAAACGGTGATACGGTCACCGGTGGGTCAGCAAGCGAAACAGTAAGCTCAACGGCAGATATGGACGGTGACTACTATGTCATCCAGGACGACGATGAAGAGACCTTTACCTTCCGCGTTGTGTTCAATCCAGATGCCGCTGACGAAGGCAACAGCCTCCGTCTCCAGCTTCTGACGGTACGCTACTCAGATGATGCCCAGGCACCAACCGCAAGTTGGTCGACCCAGGGCGACAATGAGTTCGAGACGAAGTCTACGTTCGTCGCAGACTAATCACTCGATTCGGGCATATGAGAACGACCGCTCCTCACGGAGCGGTCGTTCTCTGTAAAAAGATATGGAATGTGCTATAATCCACTGCAATGCAAAAGCTACGCGCCGCGCTTCGCGGCATTTTCGTACGGGTTCGTGCCATTATCGCCATGCTCTGGCGTCGCTTCCGTGCGCTTCCCCGCTGGGGCCAGGCGCTCGTGGTTGCCGCGATTATTGCGCTCTTCTTCCTTATTAGCTCTCTTCTTGGTGGTGCACCGGCAGATTCTGCACCGTCGTCACGTACCGTCACGCTCCGTTCGGTTGCCGAGCTGTCGGGAGGTGCGTCTGGTGAGAACGTCGTTGGTACCGTTCGTGCGCGCTCGGAAGCAGAAATTCGTGCAGAAGCATCGGGTACGGTACGTTCTGTGAACTCGTCGGTAGGTGCCACCGTTGGTGCTGGTGCGGTGCTTGCTGAACTTGAGAATGATGCAGAGCGTGCTGCGGTACTTCAGGCAGAAGGCGCGTACGACGCAGCCGTAGCGGCACGTGCTGGTGTGTCGCCAATAGATGTACAGACCGCAGCGCGTAACGCGTATCGCAGCGCCTTTGAGGATATTGATGGTGCACTCGAAAACCAGGTAGATGCAGTTTTTGGTGACCTCACCCCGTATGGTCCTAAGCTTCTTATTAACCCTCCTACCTCTGACTTCACCACCCTTCCTCGTGAGCGTCAGCGCCTTGATGTCCTTATGGATGCTGAGCGCGCAAAACTCGCCACGGTCTCATCAGCTGATTCCGAGGCGCTTCTTGGCAGCATTGAGCGTGTCGCACGTCAGGTAGCAACCTTGGTCGATACGTTGGTCACAACGGCAAATGCAACCGGCTCAAACGCAACGCCAGCACAGATAACCGCCCTTACCACTGCGCGTACATCTATAAACGGTGCTCTTACCTCAATCACCGCCGCACGTGCCTCACTTCGCAGTGGCTCAACCTCTTCTACCGCATCCGTTGATGCTGGGGTTAAGTCAGCGCTTGGCACGCTTCGTGCGGCACAGGCTCAACTTGAGAAGACGCGTGTGCGCGCACCTATTGGTGGCACCGTTAACTTCCTCCCTATTCGTATTGGTGAGTACGTCGGCAATCTCGACCATGTCGCAACCGTTGCACAGAATGGCGCCCTTGAGATTGTGTCGTTTGTTTCAGAAGACGTACGCACCGCGCTTGAAGTTGGTGCAAAGGTAATGGTTGAAGGCACCTATCCAGGAACGATTACGTCTATCTCTCCTGCGCTCGACCCCGTCACCAAACAGATTGAAGTGCACGTCTCGGTCGACGGTACAACCGGTCTTGTGAACGGACAGTCGGTACGTCTCACCCTTCCAGGCGCTACCGCTGTCGCTACCTCAACGGGCCCAATACTGCTCCCGCTCTCTGCCGTAAAACTGTCTGCCGGTAACCGCGTGGTGTTCGCGATTACCGAAGACGGTGCACTCCGTGCGATTGCGGTTGAAATTGGCGAAGTACGCGGTGACCGCATCGAGATTCTCTCGGGCCTTTCCGCTGAGACGCGCATTGTGACCGACGCGCGCGGGTTGTCTGACGGTCAGAAGGTGAAGATAGCAGACGAATAACATGACGAAGTTCTGGAGCTTCTTCATTCACCGTCATCACTTCACGGCGTTTTTGATGGCCGTGCTTATCGCGGCGGGTGGCTATGCACTCATCGCCCTTCCTAAGGAAGCAACGCCTGATATTGCAATTCCTCTCGGTATTGTGACGACGGTGCTTCCTGGCGCATCCGCCAGTGACGTTGAGCGTCTTGTTACGGACAAGATTGAGGATTCAGTGTTGTCGGTAGAAGGCGTCTCGAAAGTTACCTCCACCTCTGGTGCCGGTGTCTCTTCGGTGTCGGTTGAATTCGTCGCGTCTGCAGATATCGATAAGTCGATACAGCTTCTGAAAGATGCGGTTGATACCGCAGCGCCAGAGCTTCCCGACGAAGCGACTGACCCGGTCGTCTCTGACGTTAACTTTGCTGACCAGCCGGTACTCGTCGTAGCGGTGTCGGGTAACCTCGCGCCAGAAGAACTCACCCGTCTTGGTGAAGAAGCAAAAGATGAATTGGAGCGTGTTCCTGGCGTCGCGTCGGTGACTCTTTCGGGTGTGCGTGCCCGTGAAGTGCAGGTCATTCTCGACGCGGCAAAGCTTGCGCAGTACGGTCTTGCGCCGTCGCAGGTCACTAGCGCGATTCGTGCTGCAGGCTTTGGAAGCCCCGCCGGTGGCATCACGGTAAATGGTATTGAGTACGGCGTGCGCTTTGATGCAGGACTCACCTCAACCGGTGATGTGGCGAATGTGTATTTAGAGGGTCCTGGCGGCACTCCCCTTCGCGTCGGTGATGTTGGTCGGGTGATTGATGGACTTGAAGACCCCTCAAGCTACTCACGCGTCTCCGTAGGTGGTGAACCGGCAAACCCTGCCATGACGCTCTCTGTGACCAAAAGTCGTGGTGGCAACATCGTCGAAATCGCTGAAGCGGTAAAGCATCGTCTTGAAGACATGCAGAAAGAGGGTGGCATCCTTGGCGGCACTAACTACGTCATTTCATACGACGGTGCCGAAGAAGTGGGTGATTCACTTGCTGAGCTTTCTCGTGTCGCACTCGAAACGATTATTCTCATCATGCTCGTCTTGTTTGCGACCCTTGGTTGGCGCGAAGCAGCGGTGGCCGCAGCCTCCATTCCCCTCTCCTTCTTAATTGCCTTCATTCTGATGCTTGCAACCGGCAATACGTTGAACAACGTATCGCTGTTCTCGCTGATTCTTGCTATCGGTATTCTTGTCGACTCCGGCATCGTGGTCGTTGAGGCATTCCATACGCGTCTAAAGGAGAAAGGACCAGAGGGTGCGGCGATTGCCGCTATTCGTGAATACGCATGGCCACTCACCGCCGGTACCTTTACGACGATTGTCGTCTTCATCCCGCTCTTCTTCCTCTCCGGCATTGTGGGTAAGTTCCTCGCGTCGATTCCGTACACGGTTATCTTCGTGCTCCTTGCGTCTATCTTCGTAGCACTTGGTTTTGTGCCGCTTCTCTCAATGAAGTACGTCAAAGACGATACGCGCGCCGAAGAGCGTCGTCAGGAACGCTACAACCGTATTGCGCAGGACTGGTATCGCGATTTCCTTCGTCGCTTCCTCGACGATAAGAAGCGTCAGAACCGTTTCCTCTCTCTCATGGGTATTCTCTTTGTCGTTGCACTCGCCCTTCCCGCAACAGGTCTCTTGAAGTCGGTCTTCTTCCCGTCCGGTCAGTTTGATTACGCGTACATAAACATCGAGAAGCCACGCGGTACCGACCTTGCCGTGACTGACCTTGCGGTACGTGAAGTGGAAGAGCTTCTTTACACTGACCCAGCGGTTGAATCGTTTGCAACCGTGGTGGGTTCCGGAAGCGCCTTTTCTGGTGGCTTTGAGGGACCAGGTTCAGGTGCACAGATTGCCAACATCACCGTAAATCTTCACAAGGAAGAGAGTACTGATTTCGTGCACGAATTCCGTGAGAAGGTCGCCGTGCTTTCCTCTGCTGTTATTACGGTTGGTGAACCGTCTGGTGGTCCGCCGTCTGCCGCTCCCATCACCGTCACGTTCGTTGGTGATGACCTCTACGCGCTTGCGGACGCTGCGGACGCTGCGGCAAATGTACTCGCGGATATTCCGGGCGTCGTAAACATCAACTCTTCAACAAAGGATTCGGCGGCAGAGTTTGTGGTGCGCCTTGATAGTGCGAAGGCAGCAGAACAAGGTGTGTCTGCTCCTATCGTTGCGGATGTGCTTCGTACTGCGCTCTTTAGTGCAGAAGCGACGTCTATTCGCGCCGGTACCGATGACATTGAGGTACGCACGAAGTTGAACCTCAATCCTGAGTACCAGGACCCTCGTGAGACCACGCACGTCACGATTGATGCCGTACGTTCTCTTGCGATTCCGGGACGTAACGGGGTCATTCCGCTCGCATCGATTGCCACGGTGTCGTACGAGCCAGCGCAGTCGGCGATTCGCCACGAAGCAGGGACGCGCATCATGACCGTTACCGCAGAAGTGGGTGCGGGCGGTAACGCTATTGAAGCAACGGCGGAATTCAACAAGCGCTTCACGCCCGACCTTCTCCCTGCCGGCGTCACCCTTTCACAGGGCGGAGAGAGTGAAGACATTGCACAGTCATTCACGGAACTCTTTGTCGCGCTTATCGCGGGTGCCGCACTCATGCTCGCAATTCTCGTGCTTGAGTTCAACTCCTTCCGCCATTCCTTCTACCTCCTCCTCATCATTCCGCTTTCCTTGGTGGGTGTACACGCTGGTCTTACCATCGTAGGTCAGCCGCTCTCTATGACCTCCATGCTGGGTGTGATTGCGCTCGCCGGCGTCATCATCAACCACGCCATTATTCTCATGGACTCGATAGCGCGCATCCATAAGGAGGAAGGACGCCTCCCTCTTGAGGAAGTGGTCATCAAAGCATCGACCTCACGCCTCCGTCCTATTCTCCTTACGACGATTGTGACGTGTGTCGGTATGATTCCGCTCGCGTTTGCTGACCCATTCTGGGCACCACTCGCATTCGCGATTATGTTCGGTCTCGCCTTCTCGCTCCTCCTTACCCTCCTTCTTATCCCAATGCTCTACTACCGTTGGCCAGGTAAGGCGACGCGTCAGCACTACGACCGCCTTGAAGGTGAAGGTGTCATGGAAGCATAAGAAAAACCGCCCTCTAGAGGGCGGTTTTTCTTAGAACGAGTGTCCCTTAGTCAGCGATGTAGGCTGGCTGGGTCTCGTAGACATTCTCCGGAAGCGCAGTCCAAGACTGGTCTGGTGCCGAAGCGGTGTCTGCGAACATCACAGAGAGAAGCTGGAGGCGATAGCTCTGGTTCTCATCTGCTGCCTCAGGGTCGAGGACGACGCGGAACGTGAAGTTCTTCGTCTGGCCCTCGTTGATGCGGTAGTAGCCGCCCTGGGTTGATGCATTCGATGAGATAGTCGAGCTGGTTGCCGTACCAGAGCCGAGCGTCGTACCGTCAGATGCATTCTCGATGCGGTAGGTGAACGCCTGGTTCCCTATCGTCGGAATGAATACATCCTGGTCGAAGGCCGTTACCTTCACTTCGATAGTGAAGATACCAAGGTCGTTGTCAGCACCGTCGGTTGAACGTGCTTCCGCCGTGCGGTCAGAACGCTCAACACTAATGCCGGATACCTGGAGTGTGTGGGTTTCACCCGTGACGTTACCCTCACCAACGAGGTCATCTGCACCCTCAGCCTGAATCTCAGCACCCTTTACGGATGCACGAATCGTTTCGCCGAGTGCGTAGTTAACGCCGTTACCTGCCTTGAAGCGCACTTCAACCTCAACGGTTGAACGGTCATCCTCGTCAATCGTGGCATCGCCATCGATATCGAAGGTGGTCGATGCAAATGCACCGGTACCATTCCAATCAAAGCGAGTGAAGGTCTTGCCGTCCACTTTCACACGAACGCTATCGATAACATCATCGACGTCAGCAGTGCCGGTCGTGAAGTCTATCGGAAGGCGGTCGAGTTCAATGTCACCCTCCTCTGCCTCGAGGTCGAACGCGAGGACCGTGAGCCAATCAGAGCGCTTGTCATCCTCAATCTTGAGGGTGGTTGCGTCTGGGTTCTCATCAGAGGTACGCACCTTGAGTGCTTCACCGTCGCCCTCTTCAACGAGGTCGAAGGTGACATCCTCAGAGGCGTTACCGAGGTACTGCTGGATGCCTTCACCGTCTACGGCACGAAGACCGTCCGTATTGATGTAGACCGTCCATGCGTCGGTATTGCCTGCATCTACCACACCGTCCTTAGCTTCAACCTCAACGACGAGCGTTGCAGTCTTACCTTCGCGGACAATGTGATTAAGGTTTGCGAAGCGGAATACGTATGGCGCGTCATCGCGAAGCCAGTCATCTTCATCAGAGACATCGGCCTCAGCGATTTCCTTGCCGTCTGCAAGAATGCGTACGGACTCGAAGGCCTTCCACGGCTCATCCTCGTCGTTACCAACGTTTGGAGAGAACGTGAGGTCGAGACGATTGACGCGTACGTCACCGTCCTCAACGCGGAATTCAAACTCCGCTACCTCTGCCGTACCACCTTCCTCTACCTCATTGTCTTCGCCGTCGCTTGCGCGAAGGCGCTCGAGTGATGCCTCACCACCCTTAAGCGCTGAGTCAGAGCCGGTAGAACCACCGTTGTTGCCACCGGTGCCAGGCGTTGCCATAGCATTCACCTTGGCACGAGTGACCGGACCAAAGTAGCCCGCAGCAGGTGCGATACCGTTCGCTGCCTGGAAGGAAGCGAGTGCGGTCTGCGTCTGCACGCCAAAGTAACCGGTTGCGCCGGCTGGGATGCTGTAGCCCTTGCTGATAAGCCAGTTCTGAAGTGCGGTGACTTCAGCACCAGAAGAACCAATCGTGAGGTTCATGGTGAACGTCGCGTTGGTGTTCGTCCCGCCAAGCGCCGCAAGCTGTGCCTGCAATGCCGCTATCTGGGCCGAGATTTCCGCTGCCGTCATAGCCTTCACACCCGGAGCGAGTGCAACGAACGATGACGCAACGAGGCCGACAACCGCTACAAGAGCTGCTGCCTTTGCCGTGAGTTTGTTAGTAATCATAGTAGTCATGAATCTAGTGCTAATAGAGGCGGCCAAGCCGCTCTACCCTCTAAGACACGGGACTCTCCCCTTCCTTACAGCTCTAGGCATGTAAGGAAAAGCCGGGTATCGTGTCACCAATGACAGACGAAGCACGCCGTGAATTTGAGGCGGCGTATGAAGAGCTCGTTGACCCGTTGTTCCGGTATTTCCTATACCGGCTTGGCGACCGCGATAAGGCCCGCGACCTCGCACAGGAGACCTTTATGCGTGCGTGGGACTATCGCCGTAAAGGCGGGGTCATACGCGAGCTGAAGCCTTTTCTGTATACGACCGCCGGTAACCTCTTTAAAAATGAGCTGCGCGGCAGGAAACCCGTCGTCTCCCTCGACACCATGCTTGAGGCGGGTGCCGAGTTTACGTCTGACGCGGTTCCCGAGGAAGAGAAAGCCGACGCGCGCCTTGTACTCGAGCGGCTCGCGGGCCTCAAACCCCCGGACCGCGAACTCCTCACGCTCCGCTACGTTGATGGTCTCTCGACCAAAGAGATTGCGGACGCGCTCGGGAAAAAGGAGAACGCCGTCTCAGTGGCGCTCCACCGGGCACTCGGGCGACTCCGTGCATTATATGAACCAACACCATGAATAACCCTCTCGAAAAACTGAATACGGTCGTCGACGCAAAGCTCTCCGAGAGTGAGCGTTCTGCAATGCGTGCCGATTTCAGTGCGTATCTTGATGCGCATCCGGTTGCTGAAGCGGTTCCCTCTCCGTACCGTTTTGCGTATCCGGCTGCATTTGCATTCGTATTTCTGTTGGTAGTGCTCCCGACCGGTTTTGCCGCAGAACGCTCGCTTCCGGGTGACGTGTTGTATAGCCTTAAGACCAGTACCGAGGATGCACTCGTTGGTCTCGCGTCACTTTCGTCTGAGGAGACGGAAGCACGTGCGCATGTGACCCTTGTTGACCGTCGCCTTTCTGAAGCGGAGCTTTTGATTGCGCGTGGTGAAGGAGCGGAAGCGGAGCTCTCGTTACTCGCCGATGAAGTAACGGAAAGCGCAGAAACGATAGGTGGACTCGTAGATGCGTCTAGTGCGGGAGACGAGGCACTTATTGACGCAGGCGAAGCGCTTGAAGCACGTCTTGGGGCGCATCATCGCATCGTTGAGGTACTCTCCGAAGATACCCCGTCAGAAGCGGTCACCGATTTCTCGGAAGAAATGTCTCTCCTTGAAGACGATGCATCGGAGACAACTGATGAAGCAGAAGCACGCGCAGAACCAGACGGGGTACCTGCAAGCTATGACGACGCAAAAGAAGAAGCGTCATCTGCGCTCGCAAGCCTTGATACCGCCCTCTCTACCGCTGACGCGGACGCCGCACTTACGGTTGAAGCAGCCGCATTGTTTGCTGAAGCGAAGCGCCTCTATGCAGAAAGCATCGCTATGGTTACAGAGAACGAATCTGGCGCTACCGACCTTATGGAATCAGCGGGTGACGCGGCACGCGAGGGCCTTCTCGTGTTTGAGGCTGGCGAGCGCCTCGAGTAGTTAGCGGTCGCGTACCAGAAACTGGAACGGACGCTCTGACACCTGATTGGCGACTTCTTCGGTCGTCGTTGCTTCAACCGACATCATCATGGTCATGGTGGCAGGGGCGCTCTTCGCCATCATCATGTCGGCAGCTTCTATAGCAACCGGTGCGGTTTCAAACGATACAAGTACTTCCTTCCCGGTCTTTGCTTCAATACGCTTTGCTGACTCTACTATCGCAAGTGAACGTGAGATGCGACGGCTGATGTCTTCGTATGCGGCACTCGCGGCGCGATAGTTCTTCTCAACGGAAAGTTCACGGGCGTCACCGTAGTCAGCCTGTATGGACGCAAGCTGAGCATCGAGTTCGATAACGATTTCCTGTGGAAGATTCTTGTCGCTGAGCGCGCGGTTGAGCTGTTTGAGGTTACGCTCGACGAGCGCCTCGCGACCAAGCGCGACTTTCGCTATGGTTTCCACATTCTTACCATCCATATCAGAGCGGTCATCATCAACGTCATCAATCGCGACCGCTACGGCTACCGAAAGTGCGCGAAGGCCTCGCTTACGGTCTTCGTCCATACCTTCTGCCTGAGCATCAAGAATATCGGCATGCGCAAGAAGCGCCGCATTAAGACGCGAATGGATAGCATCTGCGGTCGCTTCGTCGCCATCATCTGAGAACGTGTCAGCGGTTGCGGCAGCAGTCTGCACTTTAGCTGCGACTGCCAAACTCGCCTTCTCAAGCGCTATCGAATCCTCTTCACCCTTAGCCGCAAGAAGCTCGATTTCCTCCAATCGTTCCTCCGCATGCTTAATGTCTACCTCTGCTTTCGCAACCGGTGAGGACGCAAAGGAGCGCTCAAGTCGTTCATTCACGCTCACCTTCACGCCATAGAGGGTGTCGCCTGGGATAGCGTCAGCGGCGAGTGCGGAGGTACCACCCGCTGCAACGACGATAAGGAGGGCGAACGTAGCAAACGAAGCCATAGGCTGCATGAAATAGCGGAGGTAGGGGGACTCGACCGTTACCTCTTTGGCGCTCTCGCTCATGCGCTCCATAAGCACGGAACGCATAGCGAGTTTCTCCTCGGCCGTGAGCTCGAGGTCTTCTCGTAGTTTTATGAAATTCTCCCGTAGGTCGGTCATACTGGTTGGATGTTGAGCGTCACGCGTACCTTCTCGAGTCCACGCTTCACGCGCACTGAGATGGTGTTTGGCCGTTCGCCAAGAAGCCGTGCTACTTCCCCAATAGGCAACCCTTCAACGAGGTGCATCATGAGAGATTCGCGGTACGGGTCCGAGAGTTGCTCAAGCGCTTCGAGCATAAGCTTCGATTCGCTGTAGCGGAACTGATCAGGCGCCGTTGGCACTTGTTCGAGTATGCCTTCTGGAAGGTCGCGTTCGAGCACCGGTTTCTTCTTCTTGTAGTAGTCCTTGATGAGGTTTCTCGCTACGGTGAAGATGAATGCACGGATGTTCTCGATGTCGGTCCCGCCACTTTGAAGACGCTGCCAGACCCGCAGGAATACTTCCTGCGTTAGGTCCTTTGCTTCCTCACGGCTTGAGGTTTTGCCGTAGCAGAGCCTGAATACGGCATCTCCATAGGCGTCATAGGCCGCAAGGTACTCTTCTTGGTACGTGGTGCTCCTCATATAAGAACGACTCAGTATGACGTATATTACCGACTGCGTTAAGTGTTGATGAATGAGCCTATACGCCCCAAACCCCGCGCCCTAGGCGCGGGGTTTGGGGTTCCTTACCCCTTCGTTATGTTAGAAGTGGAACTTGCTCTTAACGTTAGACCAGAAGTCTACGAATGGACGGTTCCAGCCCTTGTGCTTACCGTTGTCGCCACGAGAGACCTCGTCCTCATCTGGCCATTCGCGAACGGTGTCCGCGTCTACCGTGAGGCCGCCCTCGAGCTGACCGGCGAAGCTAATGATGTCGCCGTTGTCGACGTCATCGATATCGCCTTCCTTCTTGTCGCGACCGACAAAATCAGTCGCACTGTCGGTTTGTACCGACCACGTGAGTGATGCGCCGTCCCACTCAGTACGAGCGGTAATGGTGCCGTTCTCAACATTCGTCACCTCAGCGCCGCGCACGAGTGCGTTGCCGCCTGCGCCTATGGTGACTGACGGAAGCCGCATAAATGCAGCTGTGCTTTTATCCTCTCCATTGTTTGCAAGCGCGACACCGCCGGTTATAGCGAGCACACCGACAAGCAAGGTAGAGAATCCTATTGTTTTGAAGAGCGTCATATGAATACCGGTTTCCCGGACGCGTATATAGACGAGTACAACCTGCCGGATGTGACAGGTCGTACTCGTCTACTCTTCATCTTCTTCTCACTATCCCGGTTCGCCTTTGATGCCGGTAAGCGAGTGCGGACGTCCTTCAATAACGGCTGCTTTGGATACCTTTATAAATACGGTCTTTGCCTGATGTTCCTTAAGGTTCTTTGCACCAACGTATCCCATGGACACTTTGAGACCCCCTACCAAGGTGTTTACTACTTCCTCAATGGAACCTGAGTATTCAACGAGACCGGAGACACCTTCGGCGACCATACCCTTTGCGTCACCTAGATAACGGTCGTTTGCGTTCTTCTCTTTAAGCACATCCATAGAACCCATACCGCGGTATTCCTTGTACTTCTTTCCGTTTACCGTCACGAGCTTACCGGGCGCAGCATCCGTGCCTGCAAGAAGGCTTCCAAGCATTACCACGTTTGCGCCTGCAGCAATGGCTTTTGCAATATCGCCTGAGTTTCTTATGCCGCCGTCAGCGATAACGGGAATACCTTTCTTCTTTGCAACCGCCGCAACAGCCATGACTGCCGTGAGCTGCGGCACACCAACGCCAGACACGATGCGCGTTGTGCAGATAGAGCCAGGGCCAACGCCTACCTTAATACCGTCGGCAAATGCAACGAGTGCTTCAGCCGCTTCTTTCGTTGCAATGTTACCCACCAAGAGTGGCACCTTCCCTATCGCCTTCTTTATGGCTTTTGCACCCTTGATGACGTTAAGGTTGTGTCCGTGCGCAGAATCAATAGAGATGAGGTCTGCACCCGCTGCGACGAGAAGCTTTGCGCGGTCGATATCAAACGGGCCGCACGCTGCACCAACGCGTACGCCTTTTGTCTTCTTCGCTTCGCGCACCATAGCGGCTTCCTCCTCTTTGGTGTTGTTGCGGTGAATGATGCCAAGGCCTCCAAGCTTTGAGAGTGCAACGGCCATTTTCGCGTCAGTGACGCGGTCCATAGCGGAAGAGATTATGGGGACGTCGAGTCGAAACTCGGTAGTGCCGCGCTTAGCGAGCACGGTGTTTGTTTGCGCTATCTTAGGCTCGATAGCACTTTCGCACGGATAGATGAGTACGTCATCGAAGGTGAGAAACTCACCAGACTGTATCTTTCCCATGCGCCACTATACCCCGCCCCCACTCGGGCACGCAACGCCAGGGAAATCCCCACCTAGTTAAAGGCAAGGCTCGAGCCAAGCTCCGAATAGGAGTTTGAGAACGAGGCCGTGTGTGTAGCTTCTTCCCAGCACGAGAGGCAGAAGCAGATGTCTCCGTGGTTCTTATGCATACGCTTGCAGCGTATTCCCTTTACTGTGAAGCCATAATGAATATAGCTGATATGACAAGCACATCGCTTTCCAATACTAAACACCTAGAGAATCTTGTGTATCGAGAATGCTGTAATTGATTATTTCTATATGCACGATGTCGTCATCCTTATATTTAACTACTGCATTGACTAGCAGATGTGCATCAATGATGTCCTTAATGTCGGTAAGATTGAACTCACCTCTCATTCTAGTTGGCACTTTTGCTGGGCCATTGTCGATTGTGAAGCCAAAATAGTTTCCCGCATTAGCGTCGAGGTCAAGTTTTCGCACAACACCTGTAAGAGTCTCTTCGTAATCACCGTTTTTCGCTAGCGGGTCCACTGGTGCTGGTGCTAGGTTTTTTATGATTTCCTCCTTTTGAGGTTGTGTGATGATGTTTATCGTTCCGTGATTGTCCTCAATAACAAACATGTCTTCGGACTGATTTACTGGACAAATCAGATTCGCAAGATGTTTCTTATACTCAGCGTCCGTTTCAATTATTTTTAGTTCGGCAGCGTAGCTGCTTTCTTTTGAAATTTCTTTATTATTCAAGAAATGAGAGTACGTTTCTGCAATAAGTTCTGGAACTGTTAGTAATACCATTGTCCCAGCTCCAGCAAGGAATTTTTTATTGAAAACTACCCTTAGTGACTGAATAATTGACCCTTTTTCTATTTGGATAAGGATTTCTATATCCTTGAAACTAGAGTCCAGTTTCCCAGTAGCAATAAGAATTGCTATGTTTTTCTTCACAATTTTCTCGAGAGCCTCCAGCTCTCTAGAAAGCTTCCCTATTTCTATCTCTCCTTTACTGAAAGTTGGTCCCTTTAGAGACACACGAAATACAACCTCGTTTGAGACAGGTTCACCAAATAAATCGGCCGCTATTGCGTTCACGGCGAGATTTAACCACTTACTTGCTTATTTAGCAAGAATGCTAACCTGGTGCGAATTTTCGCTACTCAAGCCCCTTGCAGCATGTCTCTTAGGCCTCTTTTTCCACATCATACCTACCACCGTATCCTAGCCCTTCACTTGGAGGACTGCCCTGCCACGTAATCTTTGTCCTTTTAATATCTTTAATTACCAAGGGAGTATCCGTATAGATTTGTGAAAGAAATTTATTGAATCTATGCCTAAACGCAACCATATCGTGAATGGCCGTCAAAAGGTTGTATTTCTCTAAGAATAATCTGAACTCTTGGTGGAATGGATTGAATAAGAAAAATTCAACTCTAGGCTCGTCTCGACCAGCCACAATGCCGTCTAATATTTCTCTCACTGCATCCGTATTTTCAATTTCTGAATGTAATGCCCAATCACAATAGAACTTAAGAACTTTAAATTCTCCCTTTTTGCTCTTTGTCTCAAGTATTTTTCTAACTCGGGAGAGTATATATACAACTTGCGGTTCACCAACAATCTCCTTGCTCAATTCTTCGCGCAATTTTTCTTTCAAATCATTGACCATGGCTTAAAAAGACGGAACGTTATTCGTACTCTATGGTAGCCGGCGGCTTCTGAGTCACATCGTAGAGAACACGATTCACACCACGTACCTTCCCCACTATCGCGCCCGATATCTTTTCCATAAGCTCAGGTGGCATCTTGTGCCAGTCAGCTGACATGCCGTCGACGGAATCTACCGCGCGAAGTGCGATGACATACTCGTACGTACGTGCGTCTCCCATAACGCCAACTACTTTTACCGGAAGGAGCGCGGCAAACGCTTGCCAAATCTTTTCGTACTCACCTGACTTTCGTAGCTCCTCGATATAGACAGCGTCGGCTTCGCGAAGCACCGATAGACGCTCCTTGGTGATTTCACCAACAATACGTATCGCAAGACCAGGACCTGGAAACGGATGACGCCAGAGCAATTCGTGCGGCAGACCAAGCGTTGCACCGACGCGACGCACCTCATCCTTATACAAATCCTTGATAGGTTCGAGGATGCCAAAGCCAAGCTTCTCAGGGAGCGTGAGGTTGTGGTGACTTTTAATCTTCGCGGCATTCTTCCCTGTTGCGGCTGACTCAATACGGTCCGGATAAATAGTGCCCTGTGCGAGATACGTCACCGGCTTACCCTTCAATTCTTTTTTAATCGTTTTCTCAAACACCTCGATAAACGAGTGGCCGATGATTTTGCGCTTTGCTTCAGGATCCGAGACGCCCTTCAAGCGCGTCAGGAACATCTTCGACGCATCAATAACATGGAGCGTCTTAAAACCGTTCTTTCGAAGGAAGCCAGCCACCTGCTCAACCTCGCCCTTACGCAGCAATCCCGTATCAACGAACACGGCATGGAGACGGTTCCCGATAGCACGGTGAATCAGCGTTGCCGCAACGAGAGAATCAACACCACCCGAGATACCGACCACGACATGGTCCTTCTCACCCACTTCCTCCTTCACGCGCTCAACGATGTCGCGGGCGACACCCTTCATGCTCCAATCCTTGGTCGCGTTGCAGATACCAAACACGAAATTATCCAACACTTTCTTACCGTTCTTGGTGTGCGTTACCTCCGGATGAAATTGGATGCCATACAACCGACGCTTCTCATCAGCAAACGCACCGTATGTGCACGACGCCGTACCACCAATAACGGAGAATCCTTTCGGCAGCTTTGACGCTTGGTCACCATGCGAGAACCACACGATTTCCTTTGGTGAGAGTCCTTTAAAGAGACCACTGCGCTTAGACACCGAAAACGTTTCCTTACCAAACTCACGATGTTCGCCTTTCGATACCTTCCCGCCAAGCAAGTGCGCCATGGACTGATGACCGTAGCAAATACCAAGTACCGGAATACCGAGTTCAAAAATCTCTTTCCGAGGAAGGGGCGCACCGCGCTCAAGCACCGAACGAGGACCGCCCGAGAGAATGATGCCTTCAGCACCCATGGCGCGGAGTGCCTCGGCAGAAGCGTCATGCGGCAGAATCTCTGCACGAACCCCCGAGTCACGTACCCGACGTGCAATGAGATGAGCGAACTGACTGCCGTAGTTGAGCACCGCTATCATTGCCCGAGTATCCCACGCAGGAGGGCATAAAAGCAAAAGAGCCCCGAAAGGCCCTTGTGCGGTGAGAGCTATTGCTCAGTTACGTGGTGTTCTCCTCCTGCGGTGGTGGAACATCCGGTTCTCCGTCTCTATAGGCCATAGCGATGAGTGGCGGTTAGCTCGTAAAAAATGCCTGACAGCATCATCCTAAAAAGAAGGTCGTGAACCCCACATGAAGGCACATGAAGCACTTCATTTAGCCCAAGTACGTACCTACGCCAATGCCAACCCCAATCGCAAGTCCACCAATAAGCACCATACGCAGAGTGGTCTTTAGATAATGTGTTCTCGAAAGACCTGCTGACAGGAGACCAAGTAACGCAAGGGTAAGCAGAGAGAGTGCAATCGACGCAGGAAACGCGGTCTCAACCGAGAGCCAGAGGTACGGCGCAAGCGGGATAAAGCCTGATATCGCATAGGAAATAAACATCACAAACGAGGCGACGTAACTGCGTTCTGAAATAGCCTCTGATTTCGTTTCTAGCTCTTCCGCAGAAGATTCAGAAAGGAACGAACCTGCAGCCATAGAAATAGCCTCAACAAAAATAAGCACTACGCCGGTGATGATTATTTGCTTTGCGTCAATGCCGGCTATAGCGACACCTGACAGGAGACCTACGGTTGATACCAAACTGTCTTCAACACCAAAGACAAAGTTCCTAAAGTAGGCGATGCGCCTTGATTCCATGTAACCGTTATTCTACCACCAAGCGTGTGTAGACTACGACGCGTCGGTCATACGACCGTGATGTTTGATTCCACTCCCCTGCACACGTGATGAGGTTAAGACGCGGCGCATCCGTTTGTGAGAAAAGTCGCTCGGAAGGAACCTCGTTGTAGGCGTACTCCATCACCTCCTCTACTTCAAACGCAAGTTGTTCTCCGTCGCCACTCTCAACGTAGATAACGTCACCGACGGAGAGTTCATGGAGACGGGCAAAAACCGCAGGTCCGCCAAACCCCGTATCAACGTGTCCATCGATAACGGCGCTCCCTAATGCTCCCGGTATCGGACCCGACCGAAACCACCCCACGTTCTCATACGCGTACGGCACTGCCATATTCCCGCTTGGCGCAATGCCGACATGCTCCACATGCGCGTCTACTTCAATAGCAGGAATAAGAAGACGCGTTGGTGCACCTGATTCAACCGCTGCGGCGTAGGAGGGTGGATGCGTATCGGCCGTCACCTCTTCAGGCGGTGACATGCGCAGGCCGTGCAACAACCCATAGACCGCAACGGCCGCCGCAATAATCGTGAAAGCCAGTACGATAGTGTTTTTCATAACCGTATGCGAACGCGGCGGGCAACAGTCACCCGCCGCGTTCTTAAATCTTCGTTTAGCCCTCTGCGCGGCGACGCATAAGGTAGGTCGCACCAAGCATGGCGATAAGTACTGCCCCAGCCGTTAGTACTATCGTCATGTCAGCGGCACCGCCTACGCCGGTCGATGGCACACCCGGTGTAGTGGTACCCACCTGTGCGCTGGCGACGCCGGTCGTGAGTGCGAACGCGAGCGCAGTCGCGGATAAAACTCGTGCAATACGCATATATTCAAGTTCGTTATGCTTCATAATCCCGACCCGTGGGCACCATTGTAGGGATTGGCCGTGAACCCTGTATGAAAGGTATGTAAGGTCCGGGGAAAGCACTTTGCTAGCGTAGAAGGATGCCGCCTCAGCAAACGTTGTTTAGTGATATTCCTTCTGAGGACTTCCCGGCTGGTTTTTGTGTACGCAATGAGTTCCTAACTCCTAGCGAAGAAGCCGAGCTTATCGACTGGTTTACTGACCTTCCGTTTGAACACTCTCGATTGGGTGAATACACCGCCAAACGACGGGTTATTGGTTTTGGGTGGGGGTTTGATTTTCGCGAACACCGGCTCATTGAAGGCCCACCACTTCCTCCGTTTCTGCAACCACTGCGACGGAAAGTAGCGAAGTGGCTTGATATACCCGCCGCACGGGTTGTTGAAGCGCTTATCACGGAGTATCCACCCGGCGGCGCTATTGGCTGGCATCGTGATAACGAAACGTTCGAACACATCGTCGGTATTTCGCTCTCTGGTCCCTGTCGCATACGATTGCGTCCACGGGCGTGGCGTATGCGTGGTAAACGAAGAACCAAAGCGGATGTGCGCCAAGCACTCCTCCTTCCCCGCTCCGCCTATATCATGCAAGGCGAGAGTCGCTGGGAGTATCAACACTCTATCCCGCGTGTATCGCGTTTGCGCTATTCGATTACGCTACGCACTCTTCCAACGACGCCACTTCAGGGAAAGATGAACCGTTATGCCGGAAATGCCCCAAAGAGTGCACCGGCAATCATAAAGGTCACGAAGTAGAAAGCAGCGTCGAATGCCCATAGCTTCCAACTTTTATCTTCCCAAAGAAACGAAGATGAGGTAAACGGTACCGCAAATCCAAGCCAGTACCAGAACGCACCAACCATTCCGCCTGCAATGCCACCCATGCCGGTAAACGCGATACCAAAGACGATACCGTGCGCGAGCACGTACATCATGATGAGCGTGAGCACGGCCATGAAGCCCATTGCGACTAGACCTGACATCTTCATGGATTTCATGCCTTCAGGCGTGATGCCTTTCAAGCGCATCCAGACTTTGCCAAACACCGGGCCATACCAAAGCATGCCGATGATAAAGGCGATGACTGCCGCTCCCAAGACTGCCATTAGATTGGTTGGGTCTTCCATAGATATACGAGTAGGGTTACGTACTACCCTGGCAGTATAACGCCGTTATGTGGACTTTTGCTTAAGCCTAATCTGCGTTCCGGAGTTCCTTCTCAAGTATCTTGATGAGGTTCTCGATGATGCGGATGTATTCCGTACGCGTCCATGAGCCATCGATACGGGGATAGGGGTCTATCGCTTTGCGTCCGTCGCGAATCTCAAAATGGAGATGGTCGGGACCCCCGGCTGCATTCCCCGTATTACCAACGTATCCAATCAAGTCACCCGCTTTAAGCACCGTGCCGCTTTTAACGCCGTCCGCAATGTCATCAAGGTGCATATAGCGGAACGTCTCACCACCAGGGTTTGCGGTGTACACGTAAATACCTGCGGACCCACCCTTCCCTGTACGCGTCACTACCGCTTCAGTTGGCGAAACAATAAATGAGCCTTTCGGTGCAAGGATGTCTTGGCCTTCATGCTCACGCGTACCCCCACCGCGCGGGTCACCAAAGTCTGGATAAATAGAGGCATAGCGCGCAAACAACACGGGTACTGGCATGTGCTCTACCTCATCATCATCAAGCTGACGAACCTTACGCTGCACCGATGAGCTGTAGCGCTCACGAAATGAGCTGAATCGATCGCGATTATCCTCGTCGTCTCCTTCATCGCTCGTAGCGGAGAGTGGCGCATTTGGAGCGGGCGTTACCGTCGCAGCTGAAAGTGGCGCTGGTACGCTTGAAACGAATAAGAGTGCAAGAAGCAACGAAGCAGTAAGTCGAGTGGTCATAGAGAAGTACAGTCCGGTAAGTCGAGGGGGACGCGTCGGCGCTCCTCAAAGACTATCAAATCTGCCGTGATGCGTATGAAGAATGGATGAACTAGAGCGGTTCTACGCTCTGCACCATGATGATGCCGCGCATGTCGTAGCGCCACCACTGATTACTCGAAAGGGCTTCAACAGGTGTGAAGTATCCGGTCACACGTGCATTGGTTACGTCTGCGGGATACGTAACCGCAGAGAGGTCGAGTGCGTAGTTTTCACCGTCATCAGCAGCAAGACCTGCGGCACACTCAAGTGTCTGTGGACCGTCGGTGTTTTTGTGCGGCAAACAGGTAAAGCGACCCGTCACCGTAATAGTGCGCGACACGACATCCTCTTCTCCTTCAACAATCGGCGCTTCCTCTGCACCAGGCTGCTCACCAACTACATCACGCGGCGGTACGTCGCGTTGGAGAAGGTACGCGCCAGCGAGTGTTGCCGCAATGAGAATGAGTACGGCAAGGGCGGTCCCCTGAGAGGCCTTCAAATACGATTGAGTATCGCTCATAGGAAGTGAAGTTAGCGAAGTCGGAATGACGCCAGAAGATTCTGGTACGCCGCGTATATCTCATCAGACGGTGACATATAGGTGACCGAAACCGCAACGAGATTTGTTTCGTGAAGGAATGCAGTTGTCTCTCCTTCGTAGAGTCCTGACCAACGGTAGGTCACGGCCTCAGCACCATTAACGGTCGATGAGACAGAGGTACCGTCACCAAGCGCAAAGTTTGATTCATTTGCGGCAAGCCACCCGTCGAGCGTGCCGTCCCCTATCGGACCGTCATAGATGGCAATTGAAATAGCCGTTGGTCCTTCGCTATTGGTGCGTGGTATCGCATCCTCTTCTTTAATAATCGTGATGACGTACGGTCCGTCACCCGCTGCTTGTTCTGAAAGAAGGTAGCCTGCTGGATACGAGAACGAAATACCGTAGACCTGGTTTGCGTAGGTCTGCTCTGGCACGACCACCTGCTGCGGCGCCATAGCGTCACTTGCAAAGAAAATGGCTCCGGCAGCAAGGAGTGCTAGCACAATGACGATGCCAAGGACGGGAGGCTTCATATAGGGAAAGTATACCAACAAGACGCAAGACCCTAGGAATAGTGACGGACCTAGAGTTTTCGTGCGTCGTAGGCCCAATGAAGGAGTGCTTGGCGCTGCACCGGCCGGCAGGTAAAGTCCCCTTTCCGGCAATATTTGGTCACTTGAAAGGCGTGGCGCTCAAACGCTTTCCACCGTCGAATTTGTCGCTCATCTTCTTTTGGTAAGCGGCGGCCGAGCGTGTAACGGCAGTACCACTGAAACCACCCCAACGGGTCGTGCGGTGAGAGCCAGCCTTTACGTGCCCACTCACTGCGCGGTTGTGATGCTTTTACCCCAAAAAAGTTAAGTGACTTTTGATACGTGCCGTCGGCTGACTGTTTTGCATTTGTAAACCACTCTTTCGGAAACTCATCCGTCGACGCGTCGGCAAAATAGGCGCCCCCGAATACCCCCAGCTCAAGCATCTCTTTTGGCGAGAGGTGGGGCTTGAATTCCGGCAGGGGCTTCGATTTCATTAAGCTGAGTATAGCGCGGTATACTACTCGCCATGACTGACCTCAAGCCTACCGTTCTCATCGTTGAGGATGACCCTCTCATACTCGCATCTCTTGCAAGCCAATTTGAGTCGGACGGGTTTGCGGTTACCACCGCCCTCAACGGTGAGGAAGGCTTGGCTGCGTTTGCCGCCGCACGTCCCGCAGCGCTCGTTATGGATGTCTCTATGCCTAAAAAGGACGGCATCGATATGCTCGAAGATATTGCTAAATCCTTCCCTGGCCACGGCGTTCCGGTCTTTGTACTCACCAACAACGATGACATGAACAATGTCGCAAACGCGTTAAGAAACGATGTTGTCGCCTACATCATGAAATCAGATAAAACCCTCTCGACCATTGCGCAGATGGTCAAAGCAAAACTGAATCCTTAAGCCTCTGCTGCAGGAAGAGTGACAACAAAGGTCGTCCCTGTACCTGGCGCAGACTCAACCGTGATAGTGCCGCCGTGGAGTTCAACGGCACGCTTCGTGAGGTAAAGCCCAAGACCCGTACCCGTCGTGCTTGAATGCGCTGCCCCATCGGTACGGTGGTAGCCGTCGAAAATATGCTTCTGTTCATCAAGTGCAATACCCTCGCCCTGGTCCTGCACGCGGAATATGTATCCCGTAGCAGTGCGCTCGTGCGTAACCCGAATCTCTGTACCTTCCTTGGTGTACTTCACCGCATTACCCAAGAGATTGAAGAAAACGTGATGCATCATCTGTTTATCTGCCATAAATGACGCGTCGGTCTCTGGAATAGTAAGCGTGACACTGCGCTCACGAGCCGCAAGCTCAAGACTCGTCGCAATACCTCCAAGAAGTTCTCGCACTGATAGGGTCTCGTACTTGAGCATGGCTTTGCCTTTCGTCTCAAGAGCGGTCATGTCGAGAAGGTTGTTCAGACGCGCCACAAGATTTTGTGCGTTGGTATGCATAAGCGTGAGGAGCTTTCTGGTTTGCTCAGGCATCGTCGTGTCGCGCAGGAGACTTTCAATTCCCCACTTGATGCCGGTCATAGGGGTGCGTATTTCGTGCGAGGCAATGGAGAGGAATTCTTCTTTTTGCTCCACACGCTCCTGTTCTCGACGGTGCGCCGCTGCGGCAACAAGCACCAAGAGTACGAGAATGAGCGCAACGAGGACAGGAATGGAGGAGTAAATGAGCAAGTCAGTGACAAAGCGCGTTGCCGGCAAATCGATACCTACAAGCGCAAGGACCGTACCATCGGTATCGCGAAGTGGTGCGTATCCAGAAATCCATATACCCCAGCGGTCACGGTCGGGTCCTTCGGAAATACTGAGTCCGTCATCAAAGAAGGTGTGCATCGCCGACGTTGCCTCCGGATACTCTTGCCCTGGCGGTGAGTAATCGGGAGAACCAGGGTCTTCTGAGTCGATATAGAAAAAGAGCGTTCCTCCATCGTGCTTACCGAGGAGATAAATGAAGCGCACATCACGGTTCACCTCGCGCTCTGCAATCATGAGTGCTTTCAATTCCTGATACGTTGGTGATTCAAGGTCCGTCTCCGTACCAGTGAGCGTTTTAAAATCCTCTACCGAAATTGCACGCGCAATGGTGTTAGCACGGTCGAGGATATGGCCACGCCCCACCTCATCCACTTCCTGATACACGTAGATGCTCGCAAGTATGCCCGCTATCGCGATGACAGCGGCAATAAGAATGAGTCCAAGAGAATTGTGACGCTTATGGTTTGGCAAAAGCATACCTACTCAGGTTGCGGCACAAAGAGTTTTTCTGGGGCTGCCTCAGCAATACACATGAACTGTCCGACCGAACCAGGGACGCCGTAGCAGAGCAGGTCTGACTTAAACCATACGGCTGGATAGCGGAGTGCACCGGAGGCGTACACGAGCATGATGATTGCTACGAGGCCGATAAACACGGACCAAAACATGCCCTTCCCTGCACCATCCTTTTTCCATCCTGAAAGCGAGAAGACCGCACCAATAAGGGACGAGATGAGCATCGCTGCGTGTGCAAACAACACGACAATCCCAATCATGAGCCCTATTGCAACACTTGCCTCTGCCGGAATTGCCGCCATGCTCACGACCGCAGGCACGAGCGCGAACGTAAGCGAGAACCAGATAACCACGTAACACCCAATCGCAAGCGAAAGCCACAGGGAGAATGAACGCGTACCATACAAATGGCGTGCAATACGCCACGCGACGATAAGCAGGACGAGTGCGCCAACAAAGGTACCTGCCGCGTACGGGACGTACCCCACAATCACGTCTGGTGAGGTGACGTAGCTTTCGAGCACAAACATAAGTGAGGTGTAGGTCTTCTCTGCCATAAGTGCGAGACCACCGACGAGAAGGAGCGCAATCAGTATGCCGATACCGCGTCCTATTGGTGAGAGGACCGATTCTTCATGCACGGTAGCGGCAACTGCTGGGTAGCTTGAGCGACGCATGTTTGCGGGGACATCTGCGGCAGATACCGTAATCGTCGACGGACGTGGCGCTGCTGGTTGCGCAAGGAGCGCGAGCGCTGAGGTAATTTCTTCCGGTGTGTATTTAGCCGCAGCCAGCAGTTTCGTTATCTCCTCAGGCGTGGCGTCTGGTCCAACACCATTCACCGCAAGCAATGTACGTACCGAAGTAAGGTCTATGCCCATAATGACAAGAGTATAGCGTTACGGTTTAGGGGCGAGGAGCATACGTGCACGCTCAGCAAGGGCACGAGCCTGACTTTCAGAATAGGTTGCCATAAACCCTGCTTTATCGAGCTTGTACCAAAGAACCGCATACACCACCTGAGGCTCTAGTAACATTCCTACGGCATCCGCATCACGTTCAGTCACTACGACATCTCGAAAGTCTCTTAAGATGTCGTTCGCTACCTCAAGGCACTCTTGATTACGCTCTTCAATTAATGCCTTCGTCTCCTTATCAATAGCTTCCTGGCTCTCCGTGCTTGAAAGCAAGTGAGCATCAGGGTCGTTCTTTAGTGTCTCTCGCACCCTCCTTGCCTTACGTCGTGCATCAAGCATGTCTGCTGGTACGACATTATTTTTCTCTTCTTTCTTTTTGGTTGGGTCGTCTTCGCTCATGGCTCCAGTATAGCGCCCGTTTGACGCCCCCTTCCCCGGCGGCATAATGGAGGCTCCCCGCAGTGGGCGGTGGAAGAAAGGGTTAGTCGCATGTCGTTTGAAGACGCGGGACTCCTCCTTCTGGTTCTGGCAGGCACCTACCTCGCAATGATGGTAGTCGAGACCTTGGCACACCTCGTGCCCTGGCAAGTACGCTTTGCCGTGACGCTTATCGCAGCCGTTGCACAAGGCAGCGTCATTGTTATGTGGCTGCTCGACTTCACGATAGTGCGTCGATACGACCTCCTGGTCGTACCTGCAAGCATGGCGGCGGTGTTCGGCATCATTACCGGCATCCTGCTGCACTCGTATCTGGTCAAACGACCGGTACCATCGACCTAGAACCAAAACGGGTACCTCGCATTAACGACGAAGGGCCGGCAATCGCCGGCCCTTCTTGTATTACTTCTTTTTGGTCTTTGGCGTAGCTTCTGGCACAAATTCGTCGAGTGCGTCCTCACCGAGAGTATTCAGGTAGCGACGAATGACCATCTTCATGTATCGATTCTTCAAACGAAATGCGCGCACTTCTGCAGGATGCGTACTAAACGGTTGAGTACGCTTGGAGGTCTTTTCGTGAGGGTCTTTGAAATCTCCGTTGTGCTTTGGACACAGCGTTAAATATTTGTGGTGCCCTTGATGGATATCGTGCGCACTCCCTGCACGAATAGCAGAGATGATAGAGAGGTAATCTGGGGTTAGTTCCTGCACCACGTCCGCATCCATATTCCACAGGAAGACATATTTAATGACATAGTCGGAACGCAGGCCTTCGTCGTGTATGTACCAAATAAACAACGTCTTACGGTTTTTGCGATAAAAGGAAGAATCCTCAATCCGGTCGTGTTTGTACTCCTCGTTGTAGTTGATGATATTGAGCGACAGCGGTTCCTTCACCGTAATCTTTCCTTTCTTTGTGCGCTTTAACGCGCTGGTCTTCACCTCAACACCAAGGTGCGCGATATCGGGACCAGCGGTGCTGTTTTTAGGTAAGCCAAAGTATCCCTCCTCTATGACATACCCCACACCACCTTTGGTACTCACGCGCGTACTCGCATCCGCCGCAACAATGGTCTCCATGACCTCCTTCAATGTCTTCCCTTCCAAATCCTGCTTAGCGCGGCGCTCCAGCTCCTCGGCAGTGGCTATGGTCGTAACGTCTATCGCTGGCATGGAGGTGTGTGCTTGGTGTTAATAAGGTGATCTTGATCTGAAGGGGCTTTTCTGGTAGGATCTGTCTACCATGGTGAGTCGCGCAAAGCGTACGACGAAACAGAAGGGTCGGCAAGAACTGCGGGTCGTCGAACTGTTTGCTGGCGTCGGCGGATTTCGTATCGGACTGGCGGGTACTCCTGATGCTCCTAAGCGCGGCTATACAATCGTGTGGCACAACCAGTGGGAGCCGGCGACTAAGATGCAGCACGCACACGACGTGTACCGCGCACGCTTCCCTGCCGAGAAAGGAGAAGAGACACGCCACACCAATACGGACATAGCAGAAGTCGTAAAACTTGTAGAGGCTAAGACCTTTAAGATTCCTGACCACGACGTATTGGTCGGTGGCTTTCCGTGCCAAGACTACTCGGTTGCTCGCACGTTAAGTCAGGCGTCAGGTCTGGTTGGTAAGAAAGGCGTATTGTGGTGGGAGATATATAAGATTTTGGAACAAAAGAAAAAGGAGAATCGTCCGGTGAAGTATGTATTTTTAGAAAACGTTGACCGTCTTCTCAAATCGCCTGCCTCACAGCGTGGGCGCGACTTTGCCATTATGCTCGCCTCACTTAATGACCTTGGGTACGCCGTTGAGTGGCGCGTTGTAAACGCTGCAGACTACGGTATGCCACAACGTAGACGTCGCACCTTTATTCTCGGCTATTTAAAAGGTACCCCGCTGCACAAGGCTATGCGTGCCGAGCGTGAGCAGTGGCTCTTTAGTAAAGGCACCATGGCACACGCATTTCCCGTAGCGAAAAGCGACATCGTCACCCCTCCCCCTCTCGTTGGCACGCTTCCTGAAATTTCTGACACGTACACGGGCGGTGCCTTTCTTGGTGCTGGTATCGCTATCGACCGCACGCTCATGATGACAAAACCCGAACCGGTGTATAGCGGACCTTTTCAGGTACTAAAAGATATTCTTCAGAAAGAATCACAGGTGCCCAAAGCGTTCTACATTCCTAAGAAAGATGTGCATCGGTGGAAGTATTTAAAAGGAGCAAAGAAAGAGAAACGCACCCGAAAGGATGGAAAGACCTTTTACTACGTTGAGGGTCCTATCGCATTTCCTGACCCTATCACCAAACCTGCGCGCACCATCATCACAAGTGAAGGCGGCGCAACCCCCTCTCGCTTCAAGCACGTTATACGCACGAAAGGAGGCCGGTATCGAAGACTAACGCCGCTTGAGCTCGAGCGTATCTCTATGTTCCCAGACAACCACACCGAAGGACAAGGCGACGCAAAACGCGCCTTCTTCATGGGTAATGCTCTCGTAGTTGGGGTGATTGAACGTATAGGCAAAAGCCTCCGTTCACTGACCTAACTACTTCTTGAGATTGCGAATCGTGATGGTGCCCCGCTTCTCGTCTATATCAAGCTTCAACTTTTGGCGCTCTTTCCACTTAAACGCTTTAACGACGGAACGTGGTAGCGTAATCGCGTAGCTTGCACCACCCGAGACCTTCGTGAGCGCACGAATGTCGTTGCCAGTTTCGACACTCCGAGGTGCACTCTTTTTCTTCGCAGCCTTCTTCACGGGCTTTGCCGCTTTCTTACCCTTCTTTATAGATTTCTTCATATGTCTTCACGATAGCACTCCCCGTTATAGAGAGGAGGGTTATTCACAGAGCGTGACGTACTCCGCATCAATAGCAAGATGCTGCGCAAACCATGCACGTGCACTTTCTTTATCACCGAGCGCGTCAATAAGTCCTGCTTCAAGTGCTTCAGCGCCAGTCATCGATGAACCGTCGGCGAGCATCGCAACGGTCTCTTGCGGCATGTCACGATTACGGGCAACGGCGCGCACAAACTCGTCATGCACAATATCGACGCTGCGCTGGAACTGTGCCGCCTCTTCATCACTAAGGAATCGGTCAGGGCTTCCGGCATCTTTGTATGGGCCTGAAGATATCTCGATGTAGTCGAGACCATCTGCTTCGTTTTGTCGCACACGCTCGAGGTACGACATCGTGACACCAATAGAACCGACGTCAGAGACCGCTGACGCAATGATGTGGTCGGCACCCGACGAGGCCCAATACGCCGCAGAGAGACCTTGGTCACGAATCACCGCAACGGTGGGGAGTGATGAACGCATCAAGTCGTTAGCTATTGCTTCCCCGTAGTACGGTGAGCCGCCAGGAGAATCAACCGAGATGATGATGCCTTCAATAGTCGGGTCGAGCTCGGCATTCCTAAGCAAGAATTCAAAGTCATCAAGCGCGGTGTACGGGTAGCTCTCTCCGGTTACCGGGTCCGTGTACATGTACGAACTGAGGTCACCCGCAAGCGGAATGATAGCGATGTTACACATACCGTCTGATGCACGGAACTGTGCGTTATAGCCACTCCACTCGTCGTGCCAAAGTCCAAACGCAATAAGACCAACAACAAAGAAACCAAGCAGCACTGCACCAATGACTACGCCCTTACCGACCGTGACGAGGAAAGTATTCATATGAGAAGGATAGCCTATGGAATGAACTTCGAGAGAAGATATCCCGCAGACGCCGCTACACCCGAGATGATGCCACCCCAGACAATATCGATGAGCGTGACCGTGACGGGCCAGTTCTTCAACGTTGCTTGATTCGTGAGGTCATAAGTGGCGTACGCAAAGAGGCCGAGCAACGCACCGAGAAGTGCGACGCGCATCCACCCATGTCCCATACCAGGCAAAATCGCAAAGAAGACAATACCTGCGGCATATACCAAGTAGAAGATAATGGCCGCCCACCACACTACCCCGTCACCCATAAGGTGACCGAGATTAGCGCGAT
>CAZWLE010000003.1:0-31142 GCA_964634305.1 uncultured Candidatus Saccharibacteria bacterium | reverse complement strand
GCGATAGAAATCTTTCATTACTATGCCTAACCACAGTAAGTCGAGTGCCGCAATAATAAGAACGACTGGTATATAGAGTTTGAGTAGGTCCATAGCACTAGCATAGCAATACCCCGGAGCAGTCTGCTCCGGGGTATTGCATAGCCCGATATTTTATATAGTGAAAACCGTCTCGTACGTACCGCGTACAGCCGGAGCACCATTCTCCCCTGGCGTAATAGTCGTCTTCTTTACGACCATAGCGCCGTTTTCAAGAAAGACACCCATTTCGTCACCTGCTTCGTCGAAGTAACAGACGACACCCGTGAGCTCGTTTGGTGCAAGGCTCCATTCAGACTCCTTGGTGATAACGTCACACGGACCCTGAAACACCCCTACCTGACGTGACTCCCCATCAACCGTGAGTGTCACGGCGTAGGTGTAGGCACCCGTGATGTTGTTGCCACCTGCCGGAGCAAAACTCCATGAGAACGTGTGGTCATGCTCGTGCTCTTCCTCGCCTGTTGCTGACGCACCCTCAAGCGAGGCGGTCTCGTTCTCACTCTCGCTTGGTGCTTTAGCTGTTCCCTTCACAAGGAAGTAGCCGCCTACTGCAAGTACGAGTACTACCGCACCGAGTATTGCCCACTGTGACCATTTAGTCTCTGGAGTACCCTGTTTTACTTCAACCATAGATTTATTATTGCCGCCGTTGTTATCCATACCCGTCTATTGTACCTCCTTCCGAGAGGCGTCAACGGCGACGGTGGGAACATTGACAAGGTATCTAGCTCGTATCATAGTTCCCTTGCCCTCGATTGGGGGGTTAGTTACACATCTATATGGAGGCGGCTAATGCCCGTCAACGACGACGCTACTGTGGAGGAGCTCCAGGCTGCATTGGCAGCGCGCAACGGCAACAAACAAAGGCCAATACGCGAACAGCTGCAACGCGGGAGAATTCGAGCAAAGGAGAAAGGGGGATACCGTTTTTTCTTTATGCTCGAGGGGTCAGGACTCGTCCTGGCTCTTCTCATCGTGGGGTACCAGTGGATTTACCCCTGGAAAGCAATCGATTCGATTGGAGCCTTTATTGGCATCTTCCTCTTCGGCGGACTCATCAACTGGTACAACGACGCTCACCGCCGTGCGGTGTTGGAAGGTTCGGAAGACGCCGACATCGGCAACGACGAACAAGCAGGAAAAGACAACCTCTTTTCTTTCTTTCCGCTTCTCGGCCTCGGGTTTAATTACCTGGTGTCAGGCTTCGGACTCTTACTGAAGTACAACTTCCACGCGTTCGATGGTCCAGGCTTCTGGAGCCGATTTTTCGAAGAACGCATGATTATCGGGTGGGACTTCATTGGCCTCTCGGTAATCGTTATTTGGATGGTCATTGGCGACCTCGTGTCGAACAGTAAACTGTTCACACGGTTGACTCGCCGAGGTGGCCTCCAAGTCCGCAACGAAAACTAGGTCCAGTCGAGAAAACAGTCTTGCTCAAAAAGCGGCGCGCCCCTCACGGGACGCGCCGTCTTTCTTGAATGTTATGCCGCCTCAGCTGCAAGCGCCGCACGAGCATGTGCATTCGTGATTGCCTCAATCACCCGAGCACGAGCGGTAGCTGACGGAATTTTAGTGTCCATCATCACTTGTCCTGACGCAGCAAGCTCGCCATCTATTGCCTTCCCTACTTTCCCGGTGCCCGTCACCAAGAAGTTCCACCAGGGCATGCGGGTTGCAACACGTACGACGCCACTATCATCACTTTCGATAGTGGTCTTTGCTTTTACCCGTACGCTCATGAATCCAAGGAATTTACCGTTGTGGTAGTACTCAACGACCACCTTATTCTCTTCCTTTACCGCGCTCGCGCCTGCCAGGTCTGGATTTTGCTGCTGCAGTGCCGTTGTGAATTCAACGATATCTTTGTTCGTCGCTACGTCTTTCGTGTCGACGGTCACCGTTGCACTGGCATCAAGATTTGCATCATCTCCTGCGCTTGAGTCACTTGGGGTGCCGGTTGCGTCCGTTGAGACGCCGATATCGGTACCAATATCGATACCTGCCTGTGCAAGCGGATTACTACCGTGGTCTGCATAAGCTGCGGCAGGCACAAGCACCAACAGCAAGGTCAGCGCGCAAAGCGTCTTCGTAAGAGTCATATATAAGGAAGGATGAATTAACCTCTGTAGCGTACCGTCGCCTTCATGAAGCGCAAGTGAATGAACAAGGCCCCGTTCGGGGCCTTGTTCTCGCTCCCTACTTTCGTAACACGTTCCGGTCTACCGAATACTTTCCGGCGCCGGTAATCATGAGCGATACCGATGCTGCAAGGAGGAGCAGGATGAACTCGTAGCCGCCGCTCGATACGAAGAAGCCCTTCGTAACATGCACCGTGAGAAGTGCGATGAGCGAAACGACCGCGAGAATCTTTGCTACCCAGTGCGTGAAGGCACCAAGGATGAGCAAGATACCGCCACCAAGCTCAGCAGCAATAAGAAGGACGGCGAATACTTCTGGCGCTGGGAAGCCGAGCGAACCGAGGAAGCCAGATACACCAGGGACACCCATGGTGAGTTTCTGGTACCCATGCATGGCAAAGATAAGACCGGTAACAACGCGCAACACGAGCGGCGCAACGTCCTGCCATTTTTCACCGCACGCGCACATCAAAAGGTTCTTCATAGTGAAGGATAGGTTGGTACCCCTATATTCTACCTCCCCGCCGCTAGTCAGCGTGCTTCTTGTGGATATGCGGAATGCGCGGGATGAGCGCCGCGGCTATGGCCGCAACAATTGCCGGGACGTAGAACCCGAAGCCGATTGCCATACCAATAGCAGCAGCAAACCAGAGCGAGGCCGCGGTCGTGAGGTTTTTGACACTACTCCCTTCCTTAAGGATAAGACCAGCACCAAGAAAACCAATACCCGTGACTATCTGTGCCGCAATGCGTGAAGTGGACGCAGGGTCGACCGCTGCAGAAAGGAGCGTGAAGAACATCGCACCCGCAATCACCATAATATGAGTTGAGATGCCAGCGTCCTTGCCTCTTGATTCGCGCTCGGCACCAATAACAAAGCCGAGCACAAGCGCAAGACCAAGACCGATAAGGAATGAAGTTTCAAAGGGAGTCATGCCGACACTATAGCAGTCTTGGTCATGAGGGGGTATAAGTATGGTGCCCCATCAGGAGAAAGGAGTTTCACCGATGGCAAGCGACCAGACGTACATCGAAGTCGTGGAGCTCAAGAGCAAGGAGCGATATTTCTGCTTCAAAGGCATGCTGTTCCTCTGGTTCGATCGTGCGGTCGTGTGGACCGACGGACGACGAGGCGTCATGCACGCGAAGGAGCACCCGCCCGGCTATGCGCTTCCATTCGAGAAAGACCGCGAGCCACAACTGCTCGCGTGGATTCAGGCAGAGCGCAACCGCACGGAATCGCTCTGACAAGAAGCCGGCGCCCCTAGGGCGCCGGTACTCTTTTACTTCGTAAGTGCTTTTAAATCTGCAATGACCTGAGCAGCGTGTAGTGGTGGCTTTACGTTCTCATAGACTTTCCGTACAACACCCTTCGGGTCAATAAGAAACGAGGTACGCTTCGTGCCCATATACTCGCGTCCCATCATGTTCTTCTTTCCCCACACGCCATACGCTTTATTCATAACCAAGTCTGTGTCTGCAAGGAGCGTAAACGGTAGCTCATACGCATCCTTAAAACGTCGGTGGCTCTTTGCGTCATCCTTTGAAACGCCAAGCACTATCGCGCCAATCTTTTTAAAATCTTTAAATTGGTCACGAATCGTACACGCCTCTATCGTACAGCCAGGCGTATCATCCTTTGGATAGAAGTAGATGAGAAGCCATTTTCCAAGGTATTCCTTCAAAGTACGGATGATGCCCTCTTCATCGGAAACCTTGAATGCGGGTGCCTTTGCCCCAACTTTTGGAAGCGGCATGCGTTACGGGTTAAGTACCCAGAATGCGTAATTAAGGTAGGAAGCGAAGGATACCCAAAAAAGATATGGGAGAAATAGCACTACTGCCATCTTCGAAAGACGCGCGAAGAGCACCATTGTCGCAACAATACTCAGCCACAGAAGACTCACGACTATAAGTGCGAGACCTATATCCTTAAGACCAAAGAAGACAATAGACCATGCGGCATTCAAGATAAGGTGTGCTGCATATACACCGAGCGCAATTCGTACTTCCCTTTTTTCAATCCCCTTTCGATATACCAGATAGGATGCAAGACCCATAAGAAGGTACAGTGTCGTCCATACTGGACCAAAGACGCTGTTTGGCGGAGCAATGTCTGGACGCACCAGTGTCGCATACCAGGTTGGAATGGCTGAAGTGGTAAACAGTGCACCAAACGCACCTGCAAGCTGAGGAATGATAAGAGCGATGAGGAGTATAATTCTCTGCTTCATAGACAAAGTATAGCTCGGCCGGCTGTCTGGGACATAGTGAGAACCTTTCTCGGGTCTTTCAAGGATTCAGCGCCCAGACCATGTAGTTAAGATATGCGGCGAAGAACACCCATACGATGTAGGGAACGAGCATAAGAGCGGCTTTCATTGACCGCGGGTATATAAGGAAAGAGAGAATAGCTACTGAGACACCCAGGATAAGTGCGAGAGTGACTGAGCCGGGAAAGGAGTGGAAGTAGAAGAAGGTGATACTCCATGCGAGGTTAAGGAGCGTGCATAGCCCGAAGCCTATGACAATCGAACGCACGCGAGCGTCTCGGTCAGGCGCATTCCAGACAATGAGGAGAGACCATGCTGCAAGGAGGTATATGACGGCCCATATGAGAGAGATAAGCGCGTTCGAGAGATGCCAAGGAGGAAGCGTGAGTGACGCGTACCAATGAAGCCCACCGCTCGTAAAGATGCCACCGAAGATAAACGCGAGGAGCGCGAGGTACGGGATGAAAAGATGGTTTAGCTTCATGATGTCAGTTTGTCGGTAGTCTCCCCCTCAAAGTGCTCGTCGTCTTTCTGCGCTTGCGCCTTTGTCTTATGGACGACCGCATCCGCATGGTGCGGCGGAGCGTATAAGGTGTACAGCTTCAGCGCTTCGTCGCGTGACGTGTTGATGATGTTATGACGGACACCTGCCGGAACGACGACCGCCGATCCGTCGGTAAGATTGCGCTCGACGCCGTCAAGAATGCTCTGTCCTTCCCCTTCTTCGACTCGTATGAACTGGTCCACGTCATGCACCTCCTCGCCTATATCACTTGCCGCAGGTATCGACATGAGGACGAGCTGGATATGCTCCGCAGTATAGAGGACGCGCCGGAAGTCATCGTTCTCGAGCGCTTCCTGCTCAACGTTGGTTACGAATCCTTTCATATCTTCTTGCGACGGGCCGCTTGCGCCTTCCGTATATTCTTCGACTGTGCACGCTTCATGGCAGGGGTCGGCTTCGTTTTTTCCGGAACGTTTTTGGCGGGGTGCGCCCGGAACACGTCGCCTTTTACGTGCGTTACCGGACCGCGGACCGCCTTAGCAAGCGACTCGCGTTCTTTCTTGTTGTCTACGACGAGTTTCCCGCTCGCGATATGTGCATGGGTCTTTGATACGAGCCAAGTGGCCGTAGCCCAGCTGCCGCTGCTGCGCCTGCCTGCGATACGCTCGAGCCCGCCCTTCCTGCCAACGTCCTGGGTTCGGAAGGAAGTGAATTGCCCTTTGGGACGAATCTCTATGCGATAGAACTTGCCGGCTCCTCCCATTCCAGGCTTCGTGCGTGCGCGGCCTTGAGGTTGTGCGAGTGCGCGCTGTCGTCTACTCATCGCTTTCCATGCTTCCTGCGCTTTCTTCACATTTTTCTTCGCCGAGTTGCGCTGTTTTTTGCTTGCCATAGGTATACCTCTTTAGTATGAAGCATTGCGGCGGAATGGGTATAGGACAGGTGCATAACATATCCTAAGATGCCCGTATGGCCGCAGTAGCCAGAATTATCGCGCAGTTAAGCCTCGTTGGCGCTGCACTCGTGGCAATAGTGCTCGGTGCCCCACCATCGTCAGATACCCCATATGGTCCTGCGCTCGATACGACGCTCGAACACGTCTCTACCCCAGAAGAATCGTCCCCGTCGGTACCCGTGCATGAATACCTCGAAATAACAGGAGGATGCGGCGCAGGCTACGGCGATGGATGCGTCATAGCTCGTACCAAGCCAGACGATGCCGCCGCGGTAGCCGCAAAACTACGTAGTGGCATGGTGCTTAAAATCATAGAGACCATCGAGGAAGGCTCCGACACATGGTACAAGGTTGGTTTCGACTCATGGATTCGGTATCCCGAGCGCATAGACGGCGAGTGGTACGTTGCAGCAACGACGTCATTGCGCGTCTCAAAAGAGGTAGACGAAGAAATTCTGCAGGAGGACCAAGTCGGCTCCAGCACAAAACGTATCCTTGTTGATCGTTCCGAGCAAAAACTCACTGCTTATGATGATGACGGAATATTTATGCAAACTGCCGTATCCACCGGGCTCTCACTCACTCCCACTCCGCGCGGCACATTTACGGTGTATAAGAAAACCCCTGCTCGCTATATGCAAGGTCCTCTTCCGGGTGTAACCAATCAATACTACGACCTTCCGGGGGTGCCGTGGAATCTGTACTTCACTCTGCAGGGCGGCGTCGTGCACGGCGCCTACTGGCACGACAACTTCGGCAAGCCGTGGTCACATGGTTGCGTCAATCTTGCACCAGAGGAGGCACGTCTTCTCTATCACTGGGCAGATGTTGGGACTAAGGTAATCATTCAAGATTAATAAAAGTTAGTCCCAGCCGCCTACGTCAGAAAACTCAATATTTAAGACCTTTCCAAGCGAGCTGCAATACTTGGATGCGTTCAGAACAATTGACTGGAAAGGCTTGGCCATCGAACTGCAGTATTTCGGGCTTATTTACTCAAAAACCTAACTGAATCACTTCAAAAGCCGTGCTTTGTCATGTCTTCAAAAATACGGAAGTTTTCTGCTTCAGAGGCATTTAGGAGGTTATTGAACGTCGTATATGTCTGTGCATCTAACGTCCTGCTGGCATAAGCATCAAGTGCTTTAATGATAATTAACGACACTGCAACGTATTCATTTGCTCGAGTAGATGCATTGTTCCCTCGAGGTTCAAATACATCTAAAACATCACTCTCATCTAGGTAATGAAAGAGTAGGCTAGGCCAAGTGCCATGTACATGATGCGAGCCCATTCTATAGAGTGCCACATATACTAGTCTCGGAAATCCAAGACTAGTGAGCAGCGAAGCGACATCTGGAACCTTCTTTGCTTCTCGAATTTGCTCTTCAGTTATCTGTGCAGTTGCTATGTGTTTGTTAATTGACTCACGCATGCGCTTTTCTATAGGAAGTTCCTCCCCTCCCCTATCCTGAATATTCTTATCAATACTCTCTCTCAACTCGAGTTCAGGCTTAAGCCCATCCCCTATATACCTATCGAACTTCTCTTGAGAAGAATCCACACATAGCCAAGTAATCTTTAAGCCTGTCTCAACAATGCAACGAAAGATAATTGCAGAGGTTTCTCCAAATTTCCCCTTATGCGAAAGGTCAAGTGTTGCCAGCATTAAACGTGCACACCTGTTCAAGAGTCCGATGAGTACATTGAAATGTTGAGTTGAAATCTCTTGGAATGCAGGAGAGTTCCTTTGGATACCAGCAATTAGAGCTGTCATTTGTCCTATGAATTTGTATTCCTCAAAAGCAATGTACTCGTACTCTCCGGTTTTACGAGCCTCTTGCCACCGTTCCTCACCAATTTCAGGAGCTCGAGGTAAATCCATTTCTTTGTACGTTGCTATGCCTACTCACAAGCCATTCCGTCGCTATCACGATCAAGATCGTAGACATCAGGACCGAGTACGCGCACTGGACCAGTATAGTAAGGACCGTTGCCGGATCCCCCTGCACAGTCATAATCGCTCGCGCTTGGATTCAAACATCCTGAGTAGCTTGAGTGGCAATTCGACTTCTCAGGTTGAGTTTGTATAGGTTCCTGTACCTTCACTGGTATTGGTTCCGGCTCAAGAGTTGGTGTCGATTCTTCCACCGCAGCATTGGTCTCTGGCTCAGGGGCGGGAGTCAAAATCGGCTCCAAGTCTGGTACCTCCACAGATAGATTCACTTCTTCAACTACAGGCGAAGGATCTTCAGAAATGTGCTGGTTATCAGCATTATTCGCGGTAGCCACGTTCAAAATGCTCACAAGAGCAACAACTGTTATGGCGACCCATCCTACTGTTGGCATAGGGAAAGTATATGCATTTTGGAGACCGAAAGCGAACCCGTCCTTAGTGTGGCGCGTAGAGCTAAGGAAATCTTCGAAAGTTCTGAAGTTAGCGAAAAAAAGACGTTTTTTGGGATTTCTACTTCAGAACCCAACCGCAGACGGGAAAAACCTAGAGTTCACGCTGAAATCTCCCTTCCAAGAGCTGGTTTCTATAAGCGAACATCCAATTGGGCTGGCTATCTGGAACGATTATGGAACCATTCTGAGCTATATACTGTCTCCATGATGAAGCATTTCTATGTAGGAGTTAAGGGAGTTATTTGTATTGATAACAAAGTTCTACTCCTGAAAGGAGCAGATGAATCGGGAGGTACCTATTGGGACATGCCTGGCGGACGTATCGACGACGCCGAGACTATTCAAGAAGCGCTACAACGAGAGCTGCAAGAAGAGTTGCCGTCCTTGAGACAATTTTCACAAGGAAAAATAGTGACGGCAAGTCGTCACTACAAAGACTTAAAAGACGGTCTCGGGTTGCTGTTTCTCTTTTATCGAATTGATGCCGAGCCATTCGAAGTAGTTCTGAGTTCTGAACATCTCGAGTATCGATGGGTCGGTAAAGATGATATCGATTCATTGATAAACGATACAAGCACCTTTTTAAGTCCAAGCTACCTGGAAGTACTGACCGTTGCTCTGGACAAGCACTAACTAAGTGCTGGCTGTCTGGGACGATTATGGAACAATTTTAGGAAGGCAGGAGGCTCTTTGAGGCTTCAAGAAGAATGATATCCCTTGGCACGATATAGGCTTGCCCTTCAATTCCTTCTGGTTTGCTTTCCTTCAAAGTACGTAAGGCCTCCTCATATGAAAGCCAGACTTCTTTAAATCCTTCGTTTAATTCGCTTTCGGTGAAATCGGGCTTTCCTTTCTCGCCTATAACTTTCGCTACATAACAATAAGAAATCTGTTTCAGGGTGCAGAATTTTCTATATTCAACGAGCATACCCACCTCTCCTAGTACCTCAACATCGCATCCTATTTCTTCCTGACACTCACGTTTCAAAGCAACAATCTTGTCAGTATCGTCGTCTAAACCACCCCCAGGAAGTTTGTAGTAATTCTTTTTGGAGACCCACAGTAGAGCAATATTGCCGTCCGCATCAAGGACGATAGCGCGAGCCGCTTCACGAATTCGGTATGTGCTCACCTCCTCTTCGGAAACGTTCTCAGGATTAAGTACGGCTATCTCTTTCATAAACCGAGTATACCTTGGCTGGCTGTCTGGGACGATTTCGGAACGGCTATATTGACTTAGATTATCGACTCCATTAGCTTGCTAATATGGAGCGAGCTGACGCAAGTTGGTTCACCGGTGTCCTCCGGGCATTGGCATCCGAGGAGGATAGGGCTAACGCCTGACGCTCCCAAACGAAGGTCCGCGGTGCAAGCCGCGGGCCTTTTGATTTGCTATGGCTGTCTGGGACGATTATGGAACAGTTCTAGCCTTCAATCTTTTGAATCCAGCTTCTATAGACCGTAAGGGCATCTTCTAGATTCTCAGTATTTTGAATGAGTGATACAGGCTTATGAAGACCGGAAGAGAACTTCTGCGGGTCTTGCTCACTCTCGTATGCGTAATCTGAACGTACATCAGCCTTCGCTACTGCATATTCAACGTCAGAGACTCCTGCCCAGTACATTTTACAAAGGCACATGATGCAGGGTTCCATTGAGGCGTATATTTTTGCGCCCATAAGCGGGATGCCTTCTTTTTCTACTGCTCTATCAATAACCATCATTTCTCCGTGGTTGTGCGGGATAGAAGGTTTGCTTTCATATACGTTTCCATTTGCGCTAACAAGAACTGCGCCTGCAGGAAACTCACCCGCATCAAGTGACACTTGGGATAGTTCTATGGCGCGCTTCAGATAATTCATAAAACCATTCTACCTCGGGCTGGCTGTCTGGGACGATTTCGGAACGCTTCTAACCGCCCCTGTTTCTACTGTCCGTACCAATTCTTCAACCACTCCTTCATCTGGGCTATCTCAGCGGTCTGGGCAGAAATGATAGCGTTCGCCATGGTCTTTATCTCTGAGTGTTTCGCGTTCTTCAACGCGGCCTCAGCCATATCCACGGCTCCTTCGTGGTGGACAATCATCTCAGCAAGGAATGCTTTATCAAATTCGTCCCCTGTCTTCCCTTCAAGACCGGCCATCATGTCCCCCATTGCTCCATGCATGTCTCCACCTCCAGAATCGCTCATAACGGAGCCGTCAGGCATCATGTGTGCGCCTTCTGGTGCGACTATCTTCTCTGGAGTAAGCATGTAGCCTCCGCCTGCTCCAATAGCGAAAGCGACGACAACGGCGATAATGGTCTTAGTATTCATGGTGATAAGTGTATCAGGTTCCAATGTGAAAACTGTGTGGTTGAGAAACCCAGTAAATAAGACTTCTTTTATTTGGCTGCGGGACTAGGATTCGAACCTAGATAACCAGATTCAGAGTCTGGGGTCCTACCATTAGACGATCCCGCAATGTCGCGGACTATAGCGCAGATATGGCCTTGATTCAACGCAAGACAGCGCTAACCATGATAATTGGAAACAGGTAGAATGGCCGTACATGACGCTAAAGAAGACCATCGGTATCTTGGGCGGTATGGGTCCAGAAGCAAGTGCGTATTTCTACAACCTCCTCATACAGCTGGCGCACAAGAAATATGGTGCAGTGCAGGATATCGACTTCCCTCCCGTTCTCATCTATAACCTGCCGCTTGCCGGCTTTGACGAGACCGGTATCACTGATGAAGCGTTGGTCGAACGTCAGCTCATCGCTGGCGTCCAAAAGCTAGAGAAAGGCGGGAGTGATTTCATCATCATCGCGTGCAACACGGTCCACACCTTCTATGACGCTATGCAAGCCTCTATCAAGATTCCGATTCTAAGTATCGTCGACGAAACCGTGCGCACCGCGCAAGACAACGGCTACGCTCGAGTTGGTATTCTTTCTTCGGAAAGCACCAACAAACTAAATCTCTACAAAGACAAACTTGAAGGTAGCGGTATCGCTACTATTTCCGCAAATCCAGAACAACAGCAAGCACTCAACGAGATAATCCTGCATGTCATGGCAGGCGAACATAAGAACAAAGACGCAGCAGTAGCTGCCGCTATCATCGACGATATGGCTGCTGCGGGTGCCGACGCGGTTATTCTCGGCTGTACTGAGCTGCCCCTTGCGATAGAGGCACTAAAGGCTGCTCTCCCCGTACTAAACGCAAACGAGATAATCATCGACCGCGCACTCGCGACCGCACTCGCCTAAAATCTAGCATTTAGGCCGTTTCTTCACTATTATGAAGACGCTTCATGAAGCGTTCATCAAGATAGCCGTACGATACGGTCTATCGCGAAATGGCGATTTAGAAGCGTAACCCCTACTCATGCGCATACTTGTCGTAGAAGACGAACCGAAGCTTGCCGCGGTAGTCCAAAAAGGCCTCGAGGCTAAAGGCTATGCGGTCGATACCCTTGGGGACGGCCAGGAGGCACTCACCCGTATCCTCGTGCACGCCAAGGACTATGACCTCATCATCCTCGACCTCATGCTTCCGTCGAAGACCGGAAATGAAATCTGCAAAGAAGTGCGTGGAGAGGGGGTAACGACGCCTATCCTCGTACTTACCGCGAGAAACGAAACCGAACATAAGGTGGAACTTCTCTTGGCTGGCGCAGACGATTACATGGTAAAGCCGTTCTCCTTTGACGAGCTTCTTGCACGTATCCAGGCCATTCTTCGCCGTCCGTCAGAAACTCTTCCCTCGGTACTTAAGGGTGGCGACCTTGAGCTTGACCCTGTTGCACACACCCTGAAGCGCGACGGTGAAGAGATACCCCTGACGCTGAAAGAGTTCCGCATCATTGAGTACTTCCTTCGTCATCCAAACCAGGTAGTGAATCGTGAGGACTTGCTAACGCACCTCTGGGACTTTAACTACGAGGCGTTTAGCAATGTGGTCGACGTGCATATAAAGAATCTCCGGCAGAAGCTGGACCAAAAAGATGCTCCAAGCATTGTGGAAACGATTCGCGGAATCGGTTACCGGCTTCGCATATAAATATCGGAAGGACGTCTTCTACCGTACCGGGTGGAACGTACTCCTTCTCCAGATAGGCTTCGCGATAGTCATTCTCGCGATAACTCTGGTATCTCTGAACGCCCTGTACGACGAGGTGGTGGACGGGCTTATCATCTCTATCGTAAATGCGGTCTCAAGTGGCGCGAGTCCTGAGACAGCAGGCTTTTCGATAAGCAATGCGCTTGAGTATGAGAAGGAGCGCAACATGCTGCTGACCGCGACCGGTATTCTCGTCGCTGCGGCCGTCTTTAGTTGGCTTATCACGCGTATTGCGCTTACCCCAACACGCAACGCACTTGATAGTCAGAAGACCTTCGTCGGAAACATTGCACACGAACTTCGTACTCCCCTCTCCATTATCAAGACAAACACCGAAGTCACACTCTTTGACGAGAAACTTGATAAGGACGTGCGCGAGACGCTTGAATCAAATGTGGAGGAGCTCGACCGTATCTCAGACATCATTAACAATCTTCTTTCGATGAATGCGCTGCTGCGTCCGGAGAAAATTGAGCTCGCGAACACCGACCTTGCGGCTATTATCGAGCGTGTGAAAACCGTACTCTCTGACCTTGCAGGCCAAAAAGAAATACTGATTGAGACGCGTATCGCGACGCAGCGCTCCGTATGGGGCAACAATGCCGCCCTCGAGCAGATAGTAATGAACGTCGTCAAAAACGCCATCAACTACACCCCACACGGTGGCCGCATCACGATTGGCACGAGCGAAAATCTCACCGGCCAAATCGAGCTTCGTGTTGAAGATACCGGTATTGGTATTGATGAGAAGGATTTGACGCGCATCTTTGAGCCCTTCTATAGAGGCGACGCGTCGCGTAACCGTAAGAGTGGCGGTGGCTCGGGTCTTGGTCTTGCGATTGTCTCTGAACTCGTAAAGCTCCACAAAGGCAGCATTCGTATACGAAGCGCACCTGGTCTTGGTACTACCGTCACTATTGCGCTGCCGCCAGGTAAGGAGAAGCGCGATAAGAAAGGAGCGCCTATTCACGAGCCGAACGAGACTGTCGTAGACTTCTCGCGCCCCAGTCGTCTCTAACTTAACGGAGGCTTCATCTACGCTTAGGCATACTGGTCCTGCGCGCTCGGCCACCGAGCCTGCGAATTTTTGCGCGTATAGCTCTTTTGGCGCCTGTCCGCGCCTTTGTGTCACCCGTATGGTGGCACGACACCGGTAATAGGCCGCGCGTACGCGCGGCCTCGCCGGTTTTCCCCATTGACCTATCACTCTCCACTCTCCCGTGCTAGCATTTGCGCACAATCGAATACGTATCAAGAAGCGGGGAGAGTACTGGCTCAACGAACCGCTAGCAACCTACTGTCACAAGTGTTGGTGCTCCATCCAGCCCTTCGGGGGCAGATATCCAACGGACGTCCCGCCTTCAAAGTGGGACGATTCGTTTTGGCAATACCACTAATACTGATTTCAATGTTTCATCTTCTTACTACGTACACGACGGAGTCCGTCACGAACGGTCATCCGGACAAGGTGTGTGACCAGATGTCTGACGCAATTCTCGACGAGTGTCTTAAGCAGGACCCTAAGTCCCGTGTCGCGGTTGAGACGTTTGGTAGCCACGGCACGCTTATGATTGGCGGCGAGGTTACTACCTCCGCGAACGTCGATTACGCTGCCGTTGCGCGCAAGGTATACGACGAGATTGGCTACACAGAGCCACTCGAGATTCTTTCTAAAGTCGTCGTGCAGTCTCCTGACATTGCTATGGGCGTCGACACCGGTGGTGCTGGCGACCAGGGCATCATGTACGGGTACGCAACTGATGAGACCGAAGAAATGCTTCCGAAGGGTGTGGTGCTTGCACACGCACTCGCACGCAAACTTGAAGGCCTTCGCCGCGATGGTACCCTCCCCTACCTGCGCCCTGACGGAAAGACGCAGGTGACGCTCAAGGACGGTAAGGTAATCAACGCACTTACCTCAACGCAGCACACCGAAGAAGCAGAGCTCGAGCAGATTCGTGCCGACCTCACCAAGCATCTCTTCCCTGCAGTCCTTGGCGACCTCTCGGGTATTGAGATTCTCGTAAACCCAACCGGTCGCTTCGTGCAGGGTGGGTTTGAAGCAGACGCTGGTCTTACCGGTCGCAAGATTATGGTCGACAGCTACGGCGGCCTCATGCCACACGGTGGTGGCGCATTCTCCGGTAAAGATTCAACGAAGGTGGACCGCTCTGCGGCGTACATGTGTCGCTTTGTGGCAAAGAACCTCGTCGCTAACGGCTACGCAAAGAAGGTACTCGCTACCGTTGCCTACGCTATCGGTCGCGTCGAGCCTGTTATGGTCGAGGCGTACAGCGAAGACGGTAAAAACCTCTCGGACATCGTCAACAAGAACTTCGATTTCCGTCCGCAGGCTATCATCGAGCGCCTCGGTCTCCGGAATCCTATCTTCCGCCCAACGGCAGCGTATGGTCACTTTGGTGTCGCTGGACGTCCGTGGGAGGAAGTCATCAAGATTTAGCGTCGACAGTCGATGCAAAGAAAAAGCCGCGGTGACGCGGCTTTTTCTTTAGTCCTTCTCAATGACGAGATGCAAGTGAGAATGCTCTGGTATCGACTTCTTCCGTCGTACCGGCTCAATCATGAAATTGTAGTGTTCCTGCACATATCCATATTTAATCTCCGCTAGTTCTCCACGCTCCTCGTCAGTGAGTGCACTGTCTCCTGCATGACGCCTAAGTACGAGCATGTCGTGCGTCTTTGCAAAGCGGTCGTAGGGGTAAAGGTTAGAGACAATGCGCCAAAAGGTGAACTCATGTACCGACTCTCGCTTACAGAGCGGGCATTCATCCAATCCACCACGCGCTATATCTGCCGCGTAGCGAGCCTCAGTTTCTGGAGTGCGGAGCGTTGCCATTCGGTACTTCTTAACACGTTACGCACAAGCATTCAAAGGGTCGCAGTCTTTTCCAAGGTAGCAACGATTGCCGCATGGTCAGAGACACCAAATTGAAAACGTACGTCACGTGCGACATACGCTGGTGTCGTAAAGAGACCGTCAACCATAAACGTTGCGACGCGTGCACGTGCTTCTGGTCGGTCGTGCGTTTTATGCAACGCCGTATCAATACTCGTCTTATACTCCTGCGGAATGTTGTCTTTATAGTGTGCTGCAAGACGTGAGAATGTCTCACCGCCACGAGGCGCATTGAAATCCCCGCACAGCACAAATCCATCGAGACCGTCCAGAAACGCTATCAAGCTATCTACGTCAGTAAGCTGCTCCGGTGTCGATGCGCCGTCCATACTCCACGTATGATGCGTGGTCAAGATACGGTAGGAGTCTTCACCTATGTCCGCATACACCACCGCATGCGTACCGACATCACTGATGCCATCATCCACACGAATCGTATCTTTAGCGCCTACGTAATAGTGCACGCCTACATTGGCTACGTTGCGACGCGAGAACAGCGCGGTACCGCGCACATACTCTTCTCCGTTACGCACAACCCTACACAGTGGAGCAAATGCGGCGACCGAACCACATACCGCTTCAAAGCGAGGGATGTCGTGCTCTAGAAGTTCTTGCACACATGTAACGTCGGGTGTTATGTCTGCAAAGAATGGGAGGGCCGTATCAAACCGCTTATCTTCTTCAACATTAAGAGAAACAAGGGAGAGAGCCATTAGTTCTTTTTATCCTTTGCCACTTTCAAAAAGGCCGTGAAGAGTGGGTGCGGTGTAAGCGGGCGGGCCTGGAGCTCAGGGTGGAATTGGGTACCAAGGAAGAACGGATGCTCTTCTTTTGGAAGCTCTGCAATTTCCATGAGGACACCATCTGGTGACGTACCGGAAAACGTGATGACTTCTTTCAAGCGTTCGACGTAGTCAGGATTAATTTCGTAACGATGGCGATGACGTTCCTGAACCGAATCAGTGCCGTACGCTTCGCGTGCAATCGTTCCCTTCTTAAGTTCTGCCGTATAAACGCCAAGACGCATCGTGCCGCCATAGTTACCGGTCGCAATCAAATCTTTCTGCTCTGGCATGACATCGACGATAGGGTCTGGAGAGGCAGGGTCAATTTCAACCGTATGTGCCTTCTCAATACCAAGCTTGTGACGCGCGACTTCAATGACCGCAAGCTGCATACCATAGCAAAGACCGAAGTACGGAATTTTGTTCTCACGAGCATAACGGATGGCATGAATCTTGCCTTCAATACCGGTCTCACCAAATCCACCAGGCACAATGATGCCGTCATACTCTGCAAGTTTCTCCGTCCCGTCTCCGTTCTGGAAATCTTTAGCATTAATCCAGTCGATGCTTGCCTTCACTCCTACCTCTGCTGCAGAGAACTTAATTGCTTCAATAACAGAGAGATACGCATCGGAAAGAATGTAATCGCCCGTATCAAAATATTTCCCCACAATACCTATTTTCACTACCGGGTGCGATATACGAAGTTTCTCTACAAACGCCTCCCACTCTTTAAGGTCTGGTTTTTTCTTTTCAGAGAGACCGAGACACTCAAGAAGATGGTCACCAAACTCATCCTTTTCAAAGTTCAGTGGCACTTCGTAAATAGAGGCAACATCAGGCGCGGAGATAACACGTTCAGGAAGGACGTTGCAGGAAATAGCGAGCTTCTCTTTGCGCTTGTCGTCTATCGCAGAGGTTGAGCGCGCAATGATGAAGTCTGGCTGTACGCCATACGAATTGAGTTCACGAATCGCACTCTGCGTTGGCTTGGTCTTCATCTCGCCAAGCGTGCCTGGGACGGGAAGGTACGAGACCATAACAAACACCACATCATTAGGGTGGCGCATTTTCATGACACGCGCCGCATCAATAAAGAGCGCATTCTGGAAGTCCCCTACCGTACCGCCTATCTCAATCACTGATACCTTCGAACCATTGTGTTCGGCTGCTGATTCAATACGACGCAATATTTCATCACGTACGTGAGGAATTGCTTCAACGCACTTACCGCCGTACTTGAGCGCACGCTCATTATCGATAACCGTGCGATACACCATTCCGCTCGTCATGTAGTCAGAGGCAGTGAGGCTTCGACCAAGGAAGCGTTCGTAGTTGCCCATGTCCTGGTCGGTCTCAAGACCACTCTCAAGCACGAATACTTCACCGTGCTCCGTTGGATTCATCGTACCGGCGTCCACGTTGAGGTACGGGTCAATCTTCACCAAGTTCACGCCATAGCCGCGCTGCTTAACGATAAGACCAATCGAGGAGACAGCGATACCCTTCCCTACGCCGCTCATCACCCCGCCGATGACGAAAATGTATTTGTGACCGTCCTTTGCCATACCTAGATGCGAAGATATCTGCGCACCGCAAACCAGCTCGCAATGCCGCCAAGCAAAATGCCTGAGCCAACCAAAATCCCGAAGAAGAGGGCGAAGCTACCAATGTAGTACGCAAAGGCATTAAACCCACCAAGCCAGCCCGTGAGCGCCTCGCCCGCATACCAGGAGATTGGGTATAGGAGGATGAGCACGATGATAGAGGCAATCACGCCTGCTAATACACCTGCAACGATAAACGGTCCGCGGATAAACCCGTTAGAGGCACCCATGAGGCGCATGACCGCGATTTCATCGCGTGAGGTAAAGACCGCAAGGCGTACCGTCGCAAACACAATCACGGCAGACGCAAGCGCAAACAGTGCCACAATAGCCGCACCCGTCTGCTCGGTTGCACGGATAAGACCTGTAAGACGATCAATGACCACCTTGTTCTGGAAGTAGTTAACCCGATCTACAATCGATGCGCCCGCACTATCCGTTGCAGGATTAGCCGCAAGGAAGTTTGCAATTGCTTCGTATTCTCCTGGGTCCGTAGCCTTAATAGAGAGGGATGCACCAAGCGGGTTATCACCAAGTTCTTCGAGGGCCTGAAGTGTGAGTTCATCGGTCGCATGACGTGCACGAAACGCTGCGAGTGCTTCCTCTCGTGAGGTATAGGAAACGCGCTCAACTTGTGGGAGCTCTGCAAGTTCCTGTTGGAGTGCGATGATGTCGCCTTCTGCCGCAGTCGTTACAAAGTACACGTTCACATCCACCTTATCTTTGATGCTGTCGAGGGTGTGGGTAAGAACTGCAGAGAGGAATACAAGGAGACCGATGATAGCAAGCGTCACCGTCATGATGAGCACAGTTGCAAATGACACCGCACCTGCGCGCGTGAATCCTTTCGCGCCATTTACAAAAATACGACGGAGCATCATGAAGTTCATATCAGAGTATGTAGTGACCGTGCGGATCATCACGAATAACGCGTCCCTTATCCATGGTGACGACGCGCTTACCCATCGCATCAACGACTCCCTTATTGTGCGTCGTGAGGATAACCGTCGTACCGAGCTCGTTAATCTTCTTCAAGATTTCAACGACATCATAGGTGTTCACCGGGTCAAGGTTACCCGTAGGTTCGTCAGCGACAATAACGTCTGGCTGATTGATAATGGCGCGACCAATCGCCACACGCTGCTGCTCACCGCCTGAAAGTTGTGACGGGAAGTGACTTGCTTTATCACCAAGGTCGACGAGGTCAAGGATATATGGCACGTCAGACGCAATATCCTCGTCGCTCTTCCCTATCGCCTCCATAGCAAACGCAATGTTTTCGTATGCGGTCTTCGTAGGAATGAGACGGAAATCCTGAAACACGGTACCAATCTTGCGGCGGTAATGATGCAGCGCACTTGCCGGCAAATCATGAATATTGAGTTCCTCAAAAAAGACAGAACCCTCACTTGGCTTCTCTTCTGCGAGGAGCATTTTAAGGAGGGTTGTTTTACCTGCACCGGAGTGACCAACAATTGAAACAAATTCCTTGGGGTTGATGGAAAGCGTCACCCCTTCAAGGGCCGGCGTACCGTCGCGATAGTGCTTCGTGACCCGGTCGTAATAGATCATGACCGGGCTAGTATACCGCACTCGCGTACCACCTGCCTAGTTTTTCGACCCTGAATCTCGCTGCGCGTCGATAAAATCGTCCAATTCGCCGCCGAGCACCTGGTCTGGGTTGCCTGATTCGTGGCCCGTTTCGTGGTCTTTGACCATTTTGTACGGATGGAGGACATAGGAACGCATCTGACTCCCCCATTCGTTACGGGTAGTGCCTGCAATCGAGCGTCCCTCTGCTTCTGCCTTACGCTGTTCCTCCTCAAACGCATAGAGTTTTGCCTTTACGAGCTCCATAGCCTTCTCACGGTTGGCTTGCTGACTGCGTTCACTTGAAACGTGTGCACTAATACCAGTAGGCGTGTGCACAATACGCACAGCCGTCTCGCGCTTGTTCACGTTTTGACCACCGGCACCTCCCGAGCGTGCAAACTGTATATCAAGGTCATCGGGTTTTAGTTCTACCTTATGGTGCGACGCAAGTACCGGCAGGACCTCAACGAGAGCAAAGGAGGTTTGGCGTTTATCTTGCGCATTAAACGGAGAGATACGAACGAGACGATGTACACCCGCTTCGTAGCGCAGTCTGCCGTATGCGCCAGCACCACGCGCTTCAAGCAACACACTCCGATAGCCACCGTGATTGTTCACGGTCGCATCAAGTTCGCGCATGCTCCACCCCTTCTTTGCGGCATACCCTTCGTACATGCGACGCAGCATGCCCGCGAAATCTTCTGCATCGTCACCACCAGCGCCTGCAAGAATAGTGAGTGTTGCATCGCCCGCATCAAGCGGGTCACCGCTGCCTCCTTCTTTAAGCGCCTGATACTCACGCACAATGGCCTGCGCTGCCGCAGGGTCTGCCCAAAACTCAGGCGACGCCATCATCGCTTCTATCTCTTTCAGTCGTGGATGTTCGGCGTCCATAGCTAATTCGCAAAGTTCTTTTTGTTTTGCATCACACTCTCAAGCATCGTACGGTGCGCCTCTTCAAGCGGTACGAGGCGCTGCAATTCTTCTTCATGTCCTTTTATTAACAGATCAATCACGCGTGCACGTGCTTCCTGCTCTTTAGCAGGTGCGCCATCTTTTTCAAGACGAGCGAGTGTAGCGCGAGCGACCGCTATTTTCTCTTCTATGTCTGTTCGCACTCGCTCATCTTTCTGAATCATACGCTGCGCCAATTCAATCTCAGCATCATAGTCTCTCGCTATTGTTTCGTCTGCGGAAAATCGGTCGACTACCGCCTTCTCCATGGGGTATTGAGAACCCGTATCGAACGGAAGCTTCTTTTCTGACATAGTCGATATAATACCGCGCCCTCTGTATGGAGCCATCGGCCGGGATTGAACCGGCGACCTTCTCGTTACGAGTGAGATGCTCTACCAACTGAGCTACGATGGCGCACACTTCCCCGCATGTGCGGAAAAGCTAGAGCCGAGACGGAGGATCGAACTCCGGACCTCATCCTTACCATGGATGTGCTCTACCAACTGAGCTATCTCGGCAATTGAACCTCCGCATCCTAGCGGATTTGCCCACTTCTTACAATCTTCACCCTTCCTGAGAGATGCTTCCGCCCACGCCCGGAGCGGTATACTCTTCCTACCTGTATGTGCGGCATCATTGGCTACACTGGCAAGAAAGACGCCACCCCGATTCTTCTCGCGGGGCTTAAGGCATTGGAGTACCGAGGATACGATTCCGCAGGCATCTATGTCGAAGGCGCGGGTGTCGTAAAGCGTGCAGGCCAGGTGGCGGAACTAGAGGCGGCAGTTCCCGCAGGTTTTTCAGGACATACCGGTATAGGCCATACCCGCTGGGCTACCCACGGCGCGCCTACTGAAGCCAATGCTCATCCTCATACCGACGCTACTGGTACCGTCTTTGTCATACATAACGGCATTATCGAAAACTACAGTGACCTCAAAGAACCATTGGTCGCTGCTGGTACGGTATTCAAATCAGACACGGATACCGAAGTGCTCGCCGCACTCATTGGTACGCACTACACCGACGGCGTCACCCTTGAAGAAGCGGTACGGAGCGCATTGAAGGAGGTACGCGGTACGTATGGACTTGCCGTTGGTTCAGCAAAGGAACCAGGAAAGTTAGTAGTCGCTCGCTGCTCTTCTCCGGTCATGCTTGGTATTGGTGAGGGCGAATACTATGTCGCGTCCGACGCTACGCCCATTCTCGGCTACACTCGCGACGTCGTGTATCTGGATGATGGTGAGATAGCGACGCTCACCCCTGACGGCTATACCGTCATGACACTTGAGAAGGAACCATTGGAGAAGCAGGTAGAGACACTCGAGTGGGACGTTGAGAGCGCACAGAAAAAAGGTTACGAGCACTTCATGCTCAAAGAGATGATGGAGATACCAGAAGCGATTGAGAATACGCTTCGTGGACGTCTTGTACCTTCCGAAGGAACCACACGTCTTGGAGGACTCCGCGAAGCACTACCAAAGCTTCGTGATGCACGACGCATCATGATTACGGCGTGCGGTAGTGCCTCTTACGCTGGTCGTGTGGGTGAACTCATGATTGAAGAGTTCGCGGGTATTCCCGTAGAAGTGGAGCTTGGCTCTGAACTTCGCTATCGCAAAAATGCCATGACGCCTGAAGACACAGTGGTCATTGCCGTTTCTCAGTCAGGAGAGACACTCGATACGATTGAGTCGCTACGCGAAGCGAAGCGTCAGGGCATCATGACGCTCGGTATCGTGAACGTCGTTGGCTCTTCCATTGCACGCGAGACAGACGCAGGTGTCTACAACCATGCAGGTCCTGAGATATGTGTCGCATCAACGAAAGCGATGATTTCACAGATGACGGTGCTCGCACTCATTTCTATTCTCCTTGCGAGAAGCCGCGGTATGACCGAAGAAGAAGGTAAAGCACTCGTTGCTGAACTCGCTGCCCTTCCGGATAAAGCGCGCGAAATACTCGCCCGTAAAGATGCAATTGCGGCACTCGCGAAGAAGTACGCGAAGGTGGAGAACGCCTTCTTCCTCGGACGAAAGTACCAGTACCCTATCGCCGCAGAAGGAGCCATAAAACTGAAGGAAACGTCGTACATCCATGCGGAAGGCTACGCGTCAGGTGAAATGAAACACGGCCCTATCGCGCTCATTGAGCCATCCTTCCTCTCTGTAGTACTCGCGCCAGAGGACTCCATGTACGAAAAATCAAAATCAAACATTCAGGAAATCCGTGCCCGCGGTGGCATGGTGCTTGCAATAACGACTGACGGTAACGAGGCAGATGTTAAGGAGATTGCTGATGACGTTATCTCGGTTCCCAAAGCACACGAAGCGTTCCTCCCCATACTGACTGCTATGCCTGCCCAGCTCTTTGCCTACTACGTCGCGAAAGAACGCGGCCTTCCCATAGACAAGCCTCGCAATCTCGCAAAATCCGTAACGGTGGAGTAGCTATCCCCTCGCCGTAGCATCGCTGCCCAGGAGCGATGCTACGATGCATGCATATAAATAACCACGCGTTATGGAAGGACTGGTCTGTAGGTATCCGTATCACAAAATAGTGCCCCTTATGCTGATACTCATCGCATTCACCTTCATCCTCCAAGCGCTCAACATACTCGACACCGCACTTGCCTCAATGCTTTGGCCTGTGTTTCTTATCATTGCCGGCCTTACTAAACTCAGCGGTCGCGCCTGCACCTGCTAACTTACTACTATGAACCGCCTCTTTAGAAAAATTGCACAGTGGTCGAGTCGCATGATGGGTGCGTCGTGGTCTTTTATCATTGCGACACTCGGCGTCATTATTTGGGGAATATCAGGTCCCTTTTTCGGTTTCTCCGATACATGGCAGCTGGTCATCAACACCGCAACAACCGTCCTCACCTTCCTCATGGTGTTCCTTATTCAAAATACCCAGAATCGCGACGCACAAGCTATTCACCTCAAACTCGACGAACTCATTCGTTCTCTAGAGCAGGCACGTAATGAACTCATCGATATTGAGGAAAGTGAAGACTTGGATATTTCTAAGTACGAAGACGAGTTTCGTACCCTCAAAAGCAGGAAGTCAGAAGATGAGGGAGCTGCTTAAGCAGCTTTTTGCACTGCGACCTCTTTCTCAGTAACAATAGCGAGATAATCGTGGGCAGCCGTGCTTATGACGTCCACAATGGCAAGTTTTTCATCGATGGTCATCTTGTCATAACGCTCTGAGAGTGATGTAAGCGGACCAAGGCGTTCAAACATAGCGGTAACGACTGCACGGAGCTCCTCCGCATGAGGCAGTTTAACTCCTGCAGGGAGACTTACGTACACTCCTTTGCCGCTTGGACTCGTCAAGGATTGTATCGAGCTCATACGAGATACAAAACCTGTCGTTGTGCCAAGGCGAAAACGGTTGGCTTCAAATGCATCTTTGAAGACAGAACCGTACATATTTTTATTGGCTTTTTTAAAATCTGTACGTTCATCATGCGTCTTGAATGGGTCTACCGATGCATCGACTGCAAGCACGCGCGCTCCAAGGTCAGCAACAAGCTGAAGCTCGCGAAGCACCTCTTCAGGGAGATGTCCGTACGTTGCGAGGTCAATATCTGAAGGTACAAATTCTCCTTTTCGTAATACTTCAAGGTGCAAATCCTCCATGACCGCACGTACCGCAGCATGTACATCCTCCAAGGTTGCTACCGAGACCGTATGCGGCTCATACGGCGTCTCCGGGATAGCTCTGCGCCACGGACGTTCATTGGGTCCCTCCATATGCCGGGAGTATAGCAAAACCCCGACACATGTCGGGGTTTTGCTATCTGCGCGGGTTAGTGAAGGACGTTGGAACCAGAATAAGAGAATGTAAGGGTCAAATCTTCATTCCCTGTGTCCAACGCCCTAGCTAGGTACTTATCTATCCTAGAGCTATGAATAACGAATACGTCCCTTCCTGTGCTTGCGACTACTATCTGCCGTCTAGCATGTTGCCGGAGTCGCCCTGCGCTAACTGCGGGCATACTCCCGCTACAGAGCCAACCATTGCCTTCTAGGCTAGGTGGTTAGGTCGCCGAACTGCTCCTGAATCTTCTCGATTGCTTTCTGCGCCTCCCACTTCTTCACAAAGGCCTCCTTGATGCCGTCGCGAATCTTGTCGCGCTCCTTCAGATTCTTGTTCACTGGTAGGTAAAGCTCCTCCCAACGGCGACCAATGTTCGGAAGTGTAGTGTCAATCATCACCTTGCTTGGAATCTGCTTCTGCGTGAGCCCATGAGATAGGAGGTACATGAGGTAGAAAGCGTCGATTCCGTATGGGTTGTCCTCTTTGAGGATACGCATGACCTGAATCTCTCGCGTAAGAAGTACCTCTCTGTCGTATGGAGAGACCATCGCCACGCTTCCGATTCGGTAGCTTCCGCGACGAACAAAAAGCACGTCCTTCTCTTCTAGGTCTACGCCGCTTGCACCCTTCTTATCCAGGTAGACCCTGCGAGGGATAAGGGACGTTTGGTTCTTGTACATCTCCCAGTTCACGATATCCGCAACGCGGATATAAGGAACTTCACCGCGACCCTTGAAGCGGCCTTCAGGAGAGCCGTGCCCACTGAAGTCAGCCATGACACCTTCATCAAGCAACTGCTTTATCTGAACTAACTCAAGACCTTGTTCCTCGGCCTCCTTCTTCAGTTCATCGAACTTCTTATCCCAGTAGTAATAACGCGGAACATAAACGTCGTTGCGTATATCAGCCGCATTGACCTGGAATACCAGTTTGTTCTTCTTGTTGCTTGGGTCTTTTAGTTCTTCTCGAACGATGATGGTGTCGTCCCAAATTTCATCTGTGAACTGATGGGTTTCAGGGTCATAGCGGTAGATAGGCTTCCCGTTATGGTCATGTCCCATCTCCTCGATGACACCCATAGTGATTTGTTTGCTCTGTGGGACACCCTTCTGAAGAACCAACAAGATACACTTCGCGTTGTTGTATGGACGGAAGGTGTTGTGAGGCAGGTCAAGAATGGCGATGAAGTTGTTGTCCTTCTTCATGTAGTCGAGAACGTACTTCACATTCGGTGCGTGGAAGTATGTTTCCGGTAGGACGATGGCGAGCTTTCCTCCCGTCTTCAGCATCTGAAGGCAGCGTTCAATGAAAAGCACCTGCGGCTCTGCCTTTCTCACCTCATCTGTCATCTTCCAACCTCCGTCCTTTTGCTTCTTCCACACGTGGCCGAGGTCGAAGTGCTTTGAGTCCTCCTCATGAATCGGAATCTTCTTACCGAACGGAGGGTTTGAGAGAACGATGTCGTGCTGTTTGAACAAACCATTCCCATCAACGAACAACTGCTTAGGAATTGGCTGATAGTCGTCGAGTGAGTGGAGAGTATTTTCCTGAACGATACCGCTCTTACCATCGCCAATGATGGCCATGTAGGCCTTCGCAATTTTTACGAGGTCGCTTTCCTTGTCGATGCCGAAGAAGTACCTCTCTGCGATATTCCTCTTCTCCTGAGCCAGGTCAGGGCTGTCCTTGTACTTCTTACTCTTATCCATTACGTCCCAGATATACTCCAGTGCGTAAATGAGGAAGCCGCCGCTACCACACGCAGGGTCAATGACACTTTCTCCTGGTTGAGGGTCTACGATTTGAACAGCAGTACGAACGATTTCGCGCGGCGTGAAGAACTCTCCTTTCTCACCAACGAGCTTACTCTCAGCAAATGCCTCGAAGGCATCGCCCACAACGTCCTTATCCGTCTTCAAGAGGCTGTAGTGCTCTAGTTCACCAACCACATATGCAACCGACTTTGCATCGAGGTTTATGATTTCACTCTTATCGAACACGCCACCATCTGCGAGGTCTTTCTTTACTTCCTCAAACAGGTCGCTAATGCGCTTCTTTACCGCAACAGGGTCTTCCTCGAAGCCGACGCGGAATTTAGGTAGTGCTTTCTGGTCAAACTTTTCGTCCCAAATCTTGCAGAAGATGAGGCGAATCATTTCATTGCCGAGCTTCTCCTTTCGACTGATGTTCGTGTTCGAATAGAGCGTGTTGAGCAAACGCCTGAAGACAACCTTGAGGTTGCTTGCGGGCTTGAGCTTCTCCTTCGAGATTTTGCCGATATCTTCAAAAGACTCACCGCATCGAGGAATCTGATATACGAAATTCTGCTTCACTTCTCCCGTCTTGAGGTCGCGATATAGGTATTCGATTTCACTTCCGTTCGTCCAAACACCCCAATGCGCTGAGGTCGCAGACATGTAGCTCATCAACTGACGCACGCCCTCTTTGCGAGTCTCTCGCTTTACTTCAATGATGCCCAAAATGTCTTCGTTCTGTTCGCGCTTGACCTTATTGGAGGTTTTATAGACAACGATATCGGCGCGTTCGTTTTTGTTTTTCTTGGAATTCTTCTCGCCTCGTTGAATGGATACTTCGATATCCATTTGTGCGTAGTCGTAGTCGTAGTCGCGGTGAAGTACCTCTTCGTACTCCTGTCGCACAGCCTCTTCAGGCTTGCGTCCGTCGACTGCTTTTCCAGTCGCTTTATCTGCTATATACCCGTCTTTTAGTTCGCCATCTTTCATATAAATATCGCTTATTTACAGCCTACTTGAATAAGTCGATTTTGAAAAGTTCTATGCCTACACAAGTTTGACGAGAGCCGTTCAGAAGTTCTCTAAATACGCCATATAGTTCGAGCTTCACTATCCACATGTTGCCGAGCCGCATGCGATACCGGTTCCCAATAGTATCTTCGGAAATAAAGGATTGTTTTTGAGAGTACACCCCACCACCCCTAGTCGACTCCATCATTGAGGGTTCGTTCGTTATGCCTGATGCTCGAATTCCTCACGTCATCAACGAAGCGGGTTCCTTTGGCCTAGCAATGAACGAACCAGCGAGACGCTAACAGGCGCGGTTGCGGTATGAACGGAAGGCTATGGTTCTTCACTCCGTCCTTGAGGCATCGAGGACGGCGATGAGGAACTATCTTCGTAATCAAACCGCGCTAACAGGTCAAAGAACTTAGCCAGCTCGCTCATATCCGATTCGCTCAGGTCGCTATCCTTCATGCTTCTTGTTCTTATCGTAGAGCCATTTGTCGAAGCATATGCTGGCCAGCTCATACAGGCTGTCTCGTATCTCAATGACCTCTTCGTCTGTGTATTCCTTATCATTCGGCAACGAGGCGCGTACCTCTTCTAGTGAAAGCATAGGTATATCTTAGCCTTTATGGCGCGATTGGGTTCTACATACTCCCCCCAACCTTAAACGACGAAATTGACCATTGAGCCTGTATGTACAGCCTAAAAGCTCTACTGATTACAGCACCGAAGCCTCCAACGCTTGAACACCGATGACGGCGCTTGCCGAAGCGTCGATGCGACTCTGCTAAGGTCTTAGTAAATGAAAAATAAGGTTCTACAGAAGACTCCAACCCATGCTTTCAGGCCAACGCATGTAAAACCGGCCTGCGTCGGAGGAACGTACGAAATGACATACATGTACGCGAAACCAATAAAGCCACGAAGCATCTGCCGAGTGGCGCAAGCGTGAGACTGATGCTCTCTTTGAGACGACGGGGGTGAAACAGATGGTGGCTCCCTGTCCCCGTCCCTTTGTAGAGCGCAGCAGTCCACGACGACGGAAGAACGCGCGGTGCCCATGCCGACTCATGGGAGTTGAGGTGTTCTACTCGGCGACATTCGCCCGCAAGGGACTTGCGTAGCCGAGGTCTGACCTCTAAGGGAGAGGAACGATAAGCGATTCTGTCCGTCCTTCGGAGTCTGTCAGTACCCTCGTGGTCGCCCGATACAGGATATGCGGTGTGTCTACGAAACAGCCCCTTCTCCCATACATACAGGGAGAGGAGCCACGCTCGTACCTATTGCATAAGTAGTTCAGATGATATGCTTCCTCTCAGAAAGAGAGTTCTTGTGAGCCAGCCCTACTACTTTGTGATTTTTTGCAACGCGATGTTGTGAGACCCGTTAGTAAACTCGCGTATCGTGCCTTCGGCACGTTTCGATGAACGCCTCTAGGTCAAAGAGACCGCACTAGCCACTAGTGCCGCCTCTTTGGTTCGGAGGCGTTTTCGATTAGACGACTCCATCTGTGCGAGCAAGGTAAAAGCACCTTACACGTAAACGCGACCTTCTCTCTTTCGTCGCGTATCAAAAAACATGCGCATTACAGAAGAACGCCTAGAGGCGTTCAGGAAGCTGTACTGCGACAGATTCGGAATACAACTGACGGACGAAGAAGCACTGGCTAAGAGTCTGCGCACTCTGCGGCTAATGGAGTTGGTCTACAGACCACTTCCCTCAACCATACGACTAAACAAAAGAAAGATAAGAAACCACTAACCATGAACAACAAACCCATCAGGTATATCGTTTACGCTCGCAAGTCCTCGGAATCCGAAGACCGACAGGTTCAATCCATTGACTACCAGCTCTCAGCTATCCGAAAAATGGTTGAGACCAACAAGCTCAAGGTCATCGACACCCTTACAGAAGCCAAGTCCGCTAAGGCACCAGGAAGACCTCAGTTCACCAAGCTAATGGAGCGCATCAACGCAGGTGAGGCAGACGGCATAATCGCTTGGAACGTAAGTCGTCTCTGTCGAAACCCTGTAGATGGTGGAGCCTTGCAATGGGCTCTCGATAATCAAGTGATTCGTGAGATACGAACACCTGACCGCACCTTCCGCCCTGAAGACAGCTCTTACATTTGGAGCGTCGAAACAGCAGGCACAAGTCAGTTCATCAAAGACCTGAAGAAAGGTGTGCGTGAAGGTCTCTCAAAAAAGGTAGCGGCAGGTTGGAGACCTGGCGCTGTCCCTCATGGCTACAAGAACACCAAGTTCCAAGAGCGCGGTACAAACTACATTATTCGTGATGACGACACCTGGCCAGTTATACGAAAAGCGTGGGACATGATGCTCACTGGAACCTATGCCGTCTCTGAGATTCAGGAAGTCCTCAGCGAAGAGATGGGATTCCGCACACGTAAGACCAAGAGACGTGGTGGTGTCCGTATCTCGAAGGGTGGTATGTATCGCATTCTTACTAATCCCTTCTATGCCGGTTGGCTCATCTATCAAGGCACTGAAAAGAAGGGTGTGCATGACCCGATGATTACTGACAACGAGTATGACCGCGTACAGGTTCTTCTCGGACGATATGGTCGTCCTCGCCCACAACGCTACGAGTACGCTTACCCAGGCGCTATCAAGTGTGGCGAGTGTGGAGGCTTCGTATCAGCAACCTTCAAAGAGAAGAAGATAAAGCGCACTGGTGAGGTGAAGACATATACGCTGTACTACTGCACCACCGCGCGACGTAAGCCTCAGTCTTGCACTCAGCGTAGCTACACCAACCTTGAGATAGTAGAGAATGCTATTCAGCAGGAACTCTCTACCCTTAGTCTTCTGCCTGAGTTCCGCGACTGGGCGATAGAGCTCATAGATGAGATGGACGGCGAAGAGCATTCGGCAAAAGAGGCAGTCTTGAACGGCCATAAGAAGTCCATCGCGGCAGTAGAAAGGAAGCTTGAAGCACTTATGAGCATGAGACTCAATGGACTTATCGACGATGACGAATACCTCGTTCAGAAGAATGGGCTCAAGCGTGAAAGTTCTGACCTATCCGTGCTCTTAGAGAAGGAGTCTTCTTCCCACGTGGACGTACAGAAGCTTACTCGCGAGACCTTCGACTTCGCCTTCTATGCCCAAGTAGCCTTCGAGCGCGGAGACGCAAAAACCCGCCGAGAGATACTTGAAGGCCTCAGTGGTTTGAACTGCACGCTGAAAGACCAGATAGTCAGCATTCAAGCGGTTGAATGGTTGTTGCCTATCCGTGAAAACGCAACAACCCTCTCGCGAGGGTTTGAAGCGTTTGAACCAGAATTAGCGCGTACTTATGGGACAGAAAATGCTTTTGAGCATTTTCGTCCCGTTCTGCGCGGGCGAAGGGATTTGAACCCTCGATCTCCACCGTGACAGGGTGGCGCTTTAGACCAGCTAAGCTACGCCCGCAATAAACCTATTGTCCGCAGTGCCTGCTTAAGCTTTGTTCGCTTGCGAGGAAGATACAGACCGGTTGTTGAGCAAGTATTATATAAAAGATTATAGAGCGCAAGGCTGTCAGTATGACTGAACTTTAGCTCAAATCCTCGCTTTTTTTCCACTAACGACCCGCCTTTAATGCCATGTTTACGCAGCTCTTTCCATAAAGAAATGAGAAATGATTGTGAGCCACTAGTAAATAACGTCTGCAGAATTGGGCGCTTATTTTTACGATCAGAAAACTGTAAGTGAGCAAAATATACGCATCCGTCTCCATCAAAATAACCTCTCACAAAATCAGAAATGAATGCTTGAGGTACTTTTGGAAAAGCTAATGTTTTACTTTTTCGAGCAGTGAATCCTAGATTGATTAGGTCAGAGAACCACTCTCTGCTTCCTATTTGGACGCGATATTGCTCTTTCCATTTAGCATTACGCTTTTGACGAATGCTAATTGAATTTTGAGAACCGGTCACCGTTAGCAACTTGGTAAGCAACACCTTATCGGTCGATGTTATTTCAATATATTTCCCTCCGCTCTTATGCACAATAATTGAACCGTCTGCAGCAAAATATCCAAGTATATACGCCATCTGGGGTGTCCATTTTTTGAAAAAGTCTTGCTGTATTGTTGAAACTCTTCGCATTACTAGAAGTGTAACAGTATATTACTCTAACCCTTATACTATGAGACCGCATTCCTATGGACACGTTGTGCTGGTGGGAGGACTTGCACCTCCGACCTTAGGTTTATGAGTCCTATGCTCTAACTACCTGAGCTACACCAGCAATAT
>CAZWLE010000002.1:109359-133700 GCA_964634305.1 uncultured Candidatus Saccharibacteria bacterium | reverse complement strand
CATACGTTCACGACGTACGGATGACTTAGTCACTTCAACACCACATTTATCACAGGTAATGCCCTTGTAGCGGATACCCTTGTACTTACCGCAGTAACACTCATAGTCCTTCTCCGGACCGAAAATCTTTTCGTCGAAGAGACCGTGCTTTTCAGAGCGCTGGGTACGATAGTTAATCGTTTCTGGCTTGGTGATTTCACCGCGAGACCACTCGAGAATACGCTCAGGAGATGCGAGCGAGAGACGGAGTGCGTCCCAGTTCTGGCGCGCAATCATCGGGCGCTTCTGGAAGGGACCGTTGCCGGTGTTGTTCTTGGCGTTCATGTGTGAAGTAGGCATGTTCGTCGAGGTTAGGCGTCCATATCGGCTGGTCGCTCCATTGGCTCAATGTCGAGCGCAAGACCGCGAATCTGGTTGGTAAGGACGTTGAAGGATGCCGGCGTACCAGAGTGCGTAACCGGCTGACCCTTAACGATGGCATCGAAGGTTGCTGAGCGACCCTGGATGTCGTCGGACTTAATCGTAAGCATTTCACGGAGCGTGTAGGCAGCACCGTAGCCAAGGAGTGCCCACACTTCCATTTCTCCAAAGCGCTGACCACCGTTCTGTGCCTTACCTCCAAGCGGCTGCTGGGTGATGAGGCTGTACGGACCAATAGAGCGCATGTGAATCTTGTCCTCCACCATGTGATGCAGCTTCAAGATGTACATGTAGCCGACCGACACTGCCTGCGCGAATGCTTCACCCGTGCGACCGTCAAAGAGCTGCATCTTGCCGCTCTCATCAAAGCCAGCTTTAACGAGTTCCTCCTGAATCTCTTCAGCGGTTGCTCCAGCAAATGGAGGAACAACTGCCTGATAGCCAAGCGTGTTAGCCGCAAGACCAAGGTGAAGCTCAAGAATCTGACCGAGGTTCATACGAGAAGGCACACCAAGCGGCGTGAGAATGACGTCGACCGGGTTACCGTCCTTGTCGTACGGCATATCTTCTGCAGGAAGCACGCGGGAGATAACACCCTTGTTACCGTGACGACCAGCGAGCTTGTCACCCACTGATACGTTACGCACCTGAGCAACGGTCACGACAATCTTCTTGATGATGCCGGACTCAAGCTGATCACCCTTCTCGCGTGAGAAGACGCGAACACCGATAACGCGACCGCGCTTTCCGCCTTCCATGCGAAGTGAGGTGTCCTTCACGTCCTTTGCCTTGTCTCCGAAGATAGAACGGAGAAGGCGCTCTTCTGGCGTGAGCTGAGTCTCACCCTTTGGCGTTACTTTACCGACGAGAATGTCGCCCGGGCGCACTTCTGCACCGATGCGTACAACGCCTTCCTCATCGAGGTTCTTGAGGCGAAGCTCACCAACGTTTGGAATATCGTGGGTGGTTACTTCTGCACCAAGCTTCGTGTCGCGTACGGCACATTCGAAGTCTTCAATGTGAATCGTCGTGAACTTAGAGTCCTGCACGAGCTTCTCGGAGACGATAATAGCGTCTTCGTAGTTAGCACCGTTCCAGCTCATGAAGGCAACGCGAACGTTCTGACCAAGCGCCATCTGACCGCGGTCTGACGATGATGCGTCAGCAAGGACCTGACCCTTCTTTACCTTGTCACCTGTAGACACGAGCGGACGCTGGCTAAAGGCTGAGTTCTGGTTGGTCTGGGTAAGCGGCTGAATCTTGTAGTCACGCTTCTTACCGTCCTTGTTCTCAACCGTGATGCGCTTAGCGTCAGCGTACGTCACCTCACCGGCTTCAACCGCGATGATGAGACGACCCGTGTTGCGAGCAGCGTGCTCTTCAACACCCGTAGCAACGAGTGGTGCCTCAGGGATGAGACATGGTGTTGCCTGCTTCTGCATGTTGGAACCCATGAGTGCGCGGTTCGCGTCGTCGTGGTCGACGAACGGAATCATTGCCGTTGCAGCGGAGAACATCTGGTAGGTGGATGCGTCGATGAGCGTGATTTCCTCGCGGTTAACGACGGCTGGCTCACCGTTCTTACGTACCTCAATCTGGTCAGGAACGATGCGACCCTTGTCATCAAGCGGCGTTGCGCCGTGCGCAATCGTTTCCGTCTCCTCTTCGAGTGCATTCAAGTAGCGGACTTCTTCCGTTACCTTGCCGTTTTTAACGACCGCGTATGGCGTCTCGATAACACCAAACTCGTTGGTGCGCGCATGAAGCGCGAGACGAAGGATAAGACCGATGTTCTGACCTTCAGGGGTGTGAATAGGACAGAGACGACCGTAGTGCGATGGGTGAACGTCGCGCACTTCAAAGCCGGCGCGCTCACGCGTCAAACCACCCGGACCAAGTGCCGAGAGGGTGCGCATGTTCTCAAGCTCAGCAAGAATGTTCTGCTGATCCATGAACTGCGAGAGCTGGTTAGCGGTGAAGAATTCACGAATCGATGCCTGGAGGGGGCGTGGGTTAACAAACGCCATTGGAAGCGACGTCTCAGACTCAATCGTCGACATACGGTCCTGGATGTTGCGCTTCATGCGCGACATACCAACACGCATACGTGCCTGAAGGAGTTCACCAACGAAACGGACACGGCGGAAGCCGAGGTGGTCGATATCGTCTGCGACGGCATTCGGGTCCTGGTTAAGACGTGCGATTTCAGCCGTGATGCGAACAAGGTCAGCAAGTCCAAGCGCGCGGTCCTTAAGTGCCTTTGCGTCAGTCGCAAGACCAAAGCGCGCATTCAAGCGATGGCGACCTACCTTAGAAAGGTCGTAACGCTCTGGGGTGAAGAGCAAGTTGACGTAGGACTTTGCGTTGTCAGCGGTAGCAAGGTCACCGTCACGCATGCGACGGTGAATCTCGACATACGCCTCGTCCATAGACTTGGTCGTATCGTGTGCGAGCGTTGCCTTAAGCGCCGCAAGTGCGGTCTCGTCCTTCTTGAACTCCTTGAGGATTTCCTCACCAACACCAGCGCCGAAGACGGAGAGGAGGTTCGTGATTGGGAACTTACGCTTACGGTCAATCTTTACGAAGATGGCGCCATCTGGTTCTGAATCAATCTCAATCCAGACACCGCGGGACGGAATGATTTTCGCGCCGAAGTGCTGCTTTCCTTTTATATCTTCAGAGATGAAGAACGCACCGAACGAACGAGCAAGCTGGGGGACGATAGCGCGCTCAACGCCGGATACGATAAAGGACCCGTGAGGGGTCATCATTGGAAGATCGGCAAGGAAGATATCCTGGCTCTTCTCCGTGCCCATAGTCTTATTCAAGAGCGTAACGGTTGCCTTGAGGGGAGCTTCAAAGGTGCGCATGTTCTCACGAGCCGCCTCTTCGTCGCCTTTTGGCTCGCCGAGCTCGAATCCGTCGAAACGGAGTTCAAATTTCTTGCCCGAGTAATCGGAGATAGGAGAGAACTCCTTAAAGAGTTCCCCAAGCCCCTCCTTCATGAGCCAATCGTAGGAATCGCGCTGGTGCCCGACAAGGTCAGGAAGCTCAACACGGGGTGCCTGGAAGGCCGCGAACGTTTTCTGCACGAGGTCTTTTTTGGTAGCCATGCCGCAAATGGTTATCAGATGAAACGCCGAATCGGCTCGTACACAACGAGCCGCGTCCCCGTTTCTCGAGACGCTAGTAAGTTCTTAAATTCGCCCTAGATGTCGCCCTTGTCCCCCAGAGTGTGCCCCCATCACTCAATCGGTTTCTGGTTAGCCACAGAATACGCCGAGGTCGGCAGGGCGTCAAGGAACCATGGGGATAGACCTTCCTCGCCTATTCACGTAGGCAGTGCTAGGGTGCATCTGCCAACCAATTCGGTGGAGCCTGGCATGAAGTTCTTAGAAGAGCTCGCCAGCGGGCTCGTTACTACCTTCGTCGGCATTGTCGCGTTTCTATGGGGCATCTCACGCCTCTTGGGAAAGCTCCTGGTTGACTGGGTTCGTAATGAAGTCCCAGGCTGGCGCTACGTCGAGGAACGGCTGGGATGGAAACCCCCGCCCGACGACGACTAGCACAGAGGGGGCGGCGCATCACGCGCCGCCCCCTTTTGCCGTATGACGTGTCAGCGTTAGGTGTGCTCGGGGTCAAGAAATCGCTTGGTCGGAAGTCATCACATCCTCCGTGGACAACCATGTCCATACGGACCATACCATATACGATTATTTCTTCCCTCTCCAGGTATCGATGTTCGCGTGATGCCCGGTCTTCAGTACCTTTGGTACCACGTATTTTTTCTTGTCCCACACAATTGTGTCGGGGCGCGTGTACACATCGGCACTCGCGACACGCCGTTCCTCGACTGAATCATCCTTGCCGAGCACCCCTGGCAGTCGACGTGTCACCGCGTCAACAATCGCCATGGCAGGCACTTCCGCACCCGTGAGCGTTGCTTCACCTACTGAGTACCGCTTCACGGTCCCCATGGTCTTCAAAATCTTTGCGGCACGTTCATCTATACCTTCATAACGACCGCACACCAGTACGACATCATCGTATTTTGTAAGCGCATCTGCCTCTTTATTAGTGAATGGCTTTGCTGATGGTGAGAACCAGACGATAGCGGTCTTCCCTTTCTTTCGGCCAAGCGATTTCTTTACGGCACGTACTACCGGCAATGCCGTCATCACCATGCCAGGACCGCCGCCATAGGGACGCTCGTCTACCTTGCCCCATTTGTTATCGACATGAGGACGCGGACTCTCGTACGAGACCGCTATTTTCTTATTCTTTCGAGCGCGTCCAAGAATGGATGCGTTGAGGTACGCGTCGCAAGCCTCTTCAAAGAGGGTGATGAGATGAAAGCGCACCATAGGCACTTAAGGGTAAATATCCGTGCGAATCTTGAAGTCGCCGCGGAAGCCCGCACCTCCTTCGATAGGCTCCTCGAGCGCGCCCACCATAATCTGGTAGCCACCGTCTTCGTGTGCGAAGACACCAATCTCATCACCAGCGCCTGCGAAGTAACACTGCATGGCAGAGAGTTCACCTGCGACAAGACCCTTGCCATCGATACCACCGTTTGCGCCAAGTTCAGTACAGCTTCCCTGGAAATCACCAACCGGGTACGTCGTGCCATCAATCACTACCGCGACATTCGTGTAGGGGATGTGGTCGCGCTCCGGAAGCGTGGTCAACTTCCACGAAATGGAGGTCGATGAGTCAACCTCAATCCACTTATCCTTTCCCTTACGCTCGGTCTCTGCCTGCGCCTCCGTACCTTCCTCGACTGCTGCTGCAGGCGCCTTCACTGCGTCCGGGTTAAGGACAACGTATGCACCGCCGCCAAGTACGAGAAGTCCTGCCACGACGATAAGCGCCGTGACGAGCACTGAGCCTTTGTGTGTAGTCATAGCGGGATTATAGCTCGCCCACCACCTCGTCAAGAGAGCGAAACTCCTGTTCGCGCTTACCCCCTACTGGTTCATTCACCTTGAGATTAACGCGCGCATTGTGCTTCATACCGACGACGCGAAGGAGCGTACGAATCGCTTTCGCGATATTGCCCTCCTTACCGATGATTTTGCCCATGTCGTCTGGATGCACGGTGAGTGTAAGGAGTACACCCATTTCATCGACGCTGCGTGCAATCGCAACGGCGTCGGGATTATCGACGAGAGCTTTAACTACGTATTCAAGAAAAGCGTGGTCCTGTTCCATATAAGCGTATCGGCGTTATCGGCTAGTCAGAGGCGCACACCCGCGAAAGCGGGAGAACCTATGCAGCAGGCGCTGCTGCTGGCTCCTCAGCGGGAGCTTCTTCTGCTGGCGTTTCTGCTGGTGCCTCTTCGACAACCTCGGCTGCGGCCATAGCGGCAGCGGCAGCATCAGCGGCTGCCTTCTCTTCAGCAGCCTTTGCCGCTGCTTCCTCTTCTGCCTTCTTCTTGAGGTTCTTAGAAAGGTTCTTCTCCTTGACGACTGCGGCGCTCTTCTTACCCTCGAGTACACCCTTGGTGATGAGGAGGTTCATAAGAGATGGAGACACCTGAGCACCCTTGGCCATCCAGCCCTTGATGGCTTCACCGTTAGCAGTGAATGCCTTGGTCTTAGGGCTGTAGGTACCAACAAGGTCAACATAGGTACCTGCCTTAGGGCCAGATGCCTTTTCAAGTACGACCATGCGGAACGACGGGTCGTTCTTGCGGCCGATACGCTGGAAGCGAATCATCAACATATAGTGGTGCGGAGCATACCAAAACGAGGGCATTCCGTCAAAGCGCATGCTACATTCCCCAGCATGAACGTCCGCTCAGTAGGCATTGTGGGGTACGGCGCCTTTGGCGCGTTCGCCCACATCCTCCTCACCCGCTTTGCACCCCATCTAGCGGTGCGCGCCTACGACCCTGGGCACGCACCCGACGAATCGCTGTTTGCTACCCTTGAAGAAACGTGTGCAGCAGACGTCATTATTCTTGCGGTCCCTATTCGTTCCTTTGAAGAGGTGCTTGCCGCGGCACTTCCCCACATTAGCGATACATCACTCATCGTCGATGTCGCAACGGTAAAGATGCACACGGTGCATGCGCTTGAAACCCTCGCCACAAGACGCCGCTATATTGCGACCCATCCTATGTTTGGTCCTGAAACCTATCAGAAACGTGAAGGTGATATCAACGGACTCCGGGTCGTGATTGCTGGTCACTCAGTACCAGCAAACGACTACGCGGCATGTCTTTTGGCGCTGCGCAGCATCGGTCTCACCGTTATTGAAACCACTGCAGAAGCACACGACCGTCAGCTTGCGGAGACTCTTTTTCTCACGCACTTCATTGGCCAAGCGGTATCGCGCGCAGGGTTTGTGCGTACTGAAATCGACACTGCGTCGTTTGGGTCACTTATGGATGCCGTCGACATCGTGAAAAATGACACGGCACTCTTTAAGGATGTGGTGCGCTACGACCCGTTCTGCAAAGAGGTGCTCGAACGCTTCGAGCAGGCCGTTGAGGAGACGAAAGCGGACACAGGCGCTTAATGCTAGAGTGGGACAAATGAGCGCGAAGACGGGCGACCGATTCGAAGGACCAATTACCGTAACCCGCGGCGGCAAGGGCTTTTTTACCTATGCACCAGACGCTGAAGACCTCTTCATTTCATCAGAGGGTCTTGGCGGTGCTTTTCATGGCGACATCGTGACGGTTGAGGTTACCGGTACCTCGGTTGATACCCGCACGCGCGAGAAACGTCTTACCGCAAAGGTAGTCGATATTATTTCCCGCACGCGTGAGACGTTTGTTGGTACGCTCGTTGAGAATACGGAGGAGGGACTGACAATGCTCGCTCCTGACTGGAAGAAGATGTATGTGCCATTTGTCGCAAAAGGCGCCGAGCTTCCGCTTGGATACAAAGTCGTTCTTCGCTTTAAGGGATGGGCGGCAAATCAGCCATATCCATGGGGAGAAGTTGAAACGATTATCGGTAAGGCAGGTGTGCATGAGACCGAGATGCGCGCACTCGCCCTCTCCCAAGGATTCTCCGCTGACTTCCCGCCTGCCGTTATCGCTGAAGCAAAGAAGCTTGAAGCAGACGGTGCTGCACAGCTTGCTAAGGAAGCAGAAGAGGCTGTGGCATCCGGTCGTCGCAAAGATTTCCGTGGCACGACTACCTTCACCATTGACCCGGTCGACGCAAAAGACTTTGACGACGCAATTTCCGTAAAGACACTCGACGACGGCAACATCGAGCTTGGCGTGCATATTGCCGACGTTTCCTATTTCGTACGCCCAGGAACCGCTATAGATACTGAAGCGCGTCATCGTGCGACCTCGGTGTATCTCGTTGATCGCACTATTCCCATGCTTCCGCACGTGCTCTCAACCGACCTCTGTTCGCTCAATCCCGACGTCGACCGTCTCGCCGTCTCAGCCGTATTTGTCATGGATAAAGATGCGAACATTGTGTCGCGCTGGTTTGGGGAGACGGTTATCCACTCAGACAAGCGCTTTGCGTACGAAGAAGCACAAGGCGTGCTTGATGCTGGCAGCGGTACCCTGTACGACGAACTCGTCCTGATACGAGGTCTCGCCCAGAAGATTCGTGAACGTCGTGTCAAAAATGGCGCTATCGAGTTTGATACGCCGGAGGTAAAAATTGAGCTTGATAATGAAGGACGTCCAATTGGCGTCCACCTCAAGATTCGCCAGGATACGAACCTTCTCATTGAAGACTTCATGCTCTCGGCAAACGTAGCGATTGCGGAGCACCTCACGGAAAAGATGAGCAACAACTTCAAAGGCTCCTCAATCTATCGCGTGCATGACGCACCGGACGCTGACCGCATCTTGAACCTCGTGCAGTTTTTGAAGGTGCTTAGCTACAACCTTCCCGCAACCCCAGAAGGTCGCGTGAAAGGAACCGACCTTAATCGCTTGATGGCGCAGGTAAAAGGAACGCCAGAGGAATACCTCATCAAGACCGCAACGCTTCGCTCCATGAGCAAGGCCGTGTACGCGACGAAGAACATTGGTCACTTCGGTCTGGCGTTTGAACACTACACGCACTTCACCTCGCCGATTCGTCGCTACCCTGACCTCATGATTCATCGCTTGGTGAAGCACTTTGCAGAACACGAACCGGTCCCTGAAAAAGAGCTTGCCGAGTACGACAGCCTTGCCCGTCACTCCTCTGAGCGTGAAGTGTCAGCTGCAGAAGCGGAACGTGATTCTATAAAAATGAAGCAGGTCGAATACCTTGCAGGACGCGTAGGTGAAATATTCGACGGCGTTATTTCTGGAGTAACCGACCGTGGCTTCTACGTTGAGCTTGATGAGACGCGCGCTGACGGCATGGTGCGCCTTACCTCACTCAACGATTACTTCACCTACGACGAGAAGCGTTATCGCCTTGTCGGCGAACGAACGAATAAGGAGTTTCGTCTTGGTGACCGCGTAAAGGTACGTCTCACCGCTGCGCGTGTCCCGGAGCGCGAGCTTGATTTTGAGGTAGCAGAATAACAGAAGCCCGCTTCGTCCTTTCGGACGAGCGGGCTTCAAGGTGGCGTCACCAGTGCCTATTAGGTAGGCGGGATGGTTGTCTCGACGGCGGTCGACGGCGCTGCCGTTGTACCGACTGCTGCAGGTTCGCTGCAATCACGCCCATAGTGACGACAGTAGGCCTGAGCGAACTCAGGCGTTTCGGTTTCGGTCGCCTCGATGACGTTTTCGATGGCGAACAACTGACCTGGCGCCGTGGCGAGCCATTCAAGCAGGGCGCGGTCTGCCGGTGTACCTTCCACACGCCAGTCTGGACGACCGTTGTTGAAGATGACGATGTCGCCGCCACAGGCCTGAATGTTGGGCTTGCAGCGACTCACCAACGCCTGCGCTTCAGGATTGACCGTCTGAACGACCGCTGCTGGTTGAGTCAGATTGGACCAGAGGAACGCGCCGCCAAGACCAATGACGACCCCTGCGGCGCCACCCAAGAGGAGGAAGACCAACTTACCGCCGGTTGAAGGCGGCGGAGAATGGTCAGCCAGCGCAAGAGGCTGTGCGTCTATCGACTGAGGAGTATCCTCATCGACGCCTGGCTCTAGAGTACTCATTTGTGTGCTCCTCGCACTACAACGCTCTACGAAATGAGCGTCCGGGCTGATAGTTCTATGAAAGACACACCGTGTCAAATGAACGCGCCCGCCAGACGATGGCGAGCGCGCATTCCCGGCTCGTGCCGAGTGTTAGAGGGAGGAGAAGCCGACTGGCAGGGCGAAAAGGCCGCAAATCACGAGCAGGATGAGCAACAACCGCAGGCCGCTGTTGCGACGCTGCCTGCGATCGTTGCTCGCTTGATCGCGGCTGTAGTGTTTGTAGTTGGGGGTGAAGTCCCCGAACCCATCCGGCTTAATCGCACCATTTCGGTAATGACTGCCCAAAACACAACTCCCTTTGTACATCAGCAGAACACACTGCTATCGAGGTAGTTAACGCCTATCTCCTCTCCGAGTCAACGCTCAAGAATGCGCGAAACACCGAGCGCATATGCCGCTTCACGAAGCGTCACGTTACGGTCGAGTGCAAAATCTGCAACATCGCGATACGCGTCGGTCATTGTTCCCCGGAGCTGGTCATGCACTCTCGCCGCATCCCACGTCTCACCACTCTTGTTCTGTAACCATTCAAAATACGACACCGTCACGCCGCCTGCATTTGCCAGCACATCAGGAAGAATGGCAACACCACGTTCTGAGAGTAGGTCATCTGCTTCTGGTGTTGTTGGACCGTTCGCAATCTCAAGCACGACTGATGCACGGACACGCTCAACATTATCTGCACGAATCTGTTCTTCAAGCGCTGCGGGTACGAGAATGTCGACGGGTGCCGCAATCACCGCTTCGGGGTCATCAAACGCGGCGCCTTCGGCATTCATACGTTCTGCGTCACACACTGACCCTTCGCAATAAATACTTTTGAGACTGCCCTTTGATTCTTTTATCTCAAGCGTCTTTTCAACATCAACAAATGAGTTACATACGAGCGTGCCACCAGAGTCAGCAATCGCTTTCACATTCATACCTAGGTCAGCAAGAAGCTTTGCTGCCTGCGCGCCAGCATTCCCTGCACCCTGCACCGCGGCAGTGAGTTTATCGGCACTCATGTGCCTATCAGAGAGGAGCGCTTCGAGCACAAAAATCGCACCATCCGCAGTCGCCGTATCGCGTCCAACAATGCCTCCCTTCTCAAGCGGCTTACCGGTAATAAAAGCGGGAGCTGCATGACCAACAATACGCTCATATTCATCGAGCATCACGGCCATGATTTCTGCGTTGGTGTACACATCAGGAGCCGGTACGTCTTTATCTGGACCAAAATCATCCGCAAAGGCTTTTACGTATTCGCGCGACAGTGCGTGAAGCTCATTGCGAGTAAGGGCCTTTGGGTTAACTGCAACGCCTCCTTTACCCCCACCAAATGGGATATCAACAACGGCACACTTAATCGCCATCATCGCAGCAAGTGCAGACACTTCGTCCTCATCAGCTTCTGGATGAAAACGAATACCACCTTTGTATGGACCTCGAGCATTATTAAATTGCACGCGATATGCCGGAAAAGAAGCCGTGCCCCCTTCGTCCATTGGAATCGTCAGGTCAGCTTTAAGAATGCGGTCAGGTGTTTCAAGCCGATTACGGTCTCCCTCCGAAAGACCGAGAAGGTCTGCCGCTCGATTTACATGTTCTTTAAAGTATTGGAAAGCAGCCATACCTCGTACCGCTAGTACGAACGACCATCAAACGGCATTCGCTCGAGTGCAGCCAAATCGATGTCATCTATCGTACGCACATTCACCATAGCGCCCGTTTCAGCACGACCAAAGCACTGCACACCACACGTGCTACAGAACGAATGTTCAATCTTTCCCATATTGAAATGATAGAGCGTTAGGTGCTCTTCGCCTTCTACCTGAAGCGTCGCACGGTCGACTGCAGAGAGCAGTGTGCCTTTCTTCTCACAGTATGAGCAGTTGCAATCAATCACCGCCTGGCTCAAATCTATCTCGACCTCGTAACGAATCTTCTTACAATGGCATCCGCCCGTTCGATGTGACATTGGAGCAGTATAGCAAGAGGCGCGCGATTGGTGTCGCGCGCCTCAACGCCATAGAGCCTAGGTCAGATAAGGCGTACCAGCTCAAACCGTTCAGCCCGAAACGATGCTTCACCCCACTGTCCTAACGCGTTAAGTGTGGTACCTGGGTTGATAAGCTCATCGAGCCAATAGCCGACACCTCCTCTATCCGTCATAACCACTTTCCTCACCGTGTAGATTTCATTCAGCTTCGGGAGTTTAAGGGTTTTTAGCTCTGGCCATTTCTTCAAATCGAATGTGCCGTCAATACAGCGCACCCGTTCGTGGGGCTTAGCCACAGTCAAAAGATCAGGCATGATGCACCTATATGCTCCCGTCCGAGACAGACGGTATGGCTCGGTTATAGCACGGTGCGACTATTTTGCGACCTGCGCCGCTTCTTCAAAACGAACCGAGAGTAGTTTTGAAATACCGTCGTTCCCCATCGTCACGCCGTAGAGGATACCAGCACGACTCATCGTCTCGCGGTTATGGGTAATCACAATGAGCTGCGACTTCTTCGCAAGATTCTCAATCATGTCACCGTAGCGACGACTATTCGCTTCGTCGAGCGCTGCATCCGTCTCGTCGAGAATAAGGAACGGAGGGGGGTTTACCTGACTCATCGCGAAGATAAGCGCGATAGAGGTAAGCGCACGCTCACCACCAGAGAGCTGCATCAAGGATTGCAGCTTCTTCTTTGGAAGATTTACCTGTACCTCAAGCCCTGGTTTCTCTGGACGACCATCGTTAGCCATTTCCTCTTCTTCCTCATCTTCATCCTCCTCGTCGCGACGCTTCTTAACTGGCGTGAGGTCCTCAAGCTGAAGCGACGCGCCGCCGCCGCCAAACATGAGTGAGAAGAATTCGCGGAAGGATTCATTCACCTTCGCAAGACCTTCGGCAAACGACTTCGCAAGCTCCACATCAAGGTCAGTGATGAGCTCTTCAAGACCTTCTGCTGATTTCTTCAAATCTTCCAATTCGCGACCAAGGAATTCTTCGCGGCTCTTGGTGTCTTGGTATTCCGTGCGTACTTCTTCACCGGTACCTCCGGCTTCTTCAATACGAATCTTGAGACGGTCGACTACCTTGCGGCGGTCTTCTTGTTCCTTACGCTCCTCTTCTGGAAGCGTATTCAGTGGCTCGTATGAAAACGCTGCAGAGCCGGCGAGCGCAAGTACTTCCGCGCGCTCACGTACAAATTCTTCAGAAAGATACCCGAGCTCACGGGTGCGTGCTTCGTGACGCGCGAGTGCAGACTCTTCACGTGCACGCGTTTCTGCCAATTCGAGAATACGCACCTTTGTCTCGCGACCGGTCTCATCGTACGCACTTCGCGCCTCGCGCGCTTTCATAAGCTTTGCTTTTGCGTCTTCAACTTTCGCCTCAAGCGTTGCATCCTTGCTCATCAACGTCTTCACCTCTGCCTCAAGGCGGTACACTGCCTGCTCTTCCTCAGCGAGGTAGTCGTCAGACGGCAATGCAAAACGTTCAAAGAATGCGGTAACGGCGGTACGAATAGAGGTGAGCGCTGCCTTAAGCGCTGGCACATCTTCTTCCGTTCCTTGTGACTGCTTCTCTACTTCATTGCGCAAGGTCTCCATGTGCTCACGCGGCACTTTCACGTAGGGCTCTTTCGCAAGCGCCGCACTACGACGTTTTGCTTCAGAGAGCGCACCTTCGATGCGGCCGATTTCACGCGAGAGCTCAGAACGTTCTGCCGTTGCCCTATCGACTTCACGCTCTGCCTGACGCACCGCTTCAATGCGCTTCATGCCTTCACTCTCTCCACTCGCATCTTCCTCAAACACCGCAAGCTCCTTCTCGGCAACCGCAAGACGCTCAGCGGTATCACGTTTCTCTACCGTATTACGCTCCTTCTCTACATCAAGATATTTCTCTTCAATTGCAAAATACTCCCGAGCTGCTTCCTGAAGCTGCTTGATGAACCCCTCTGCGCGCTCAAGCTTCTCTACCTGCTTTTCAAGAAATTTGAGGTGCGGCGCAAGTTCACGACGCAGGCTCTCCACTTCACGTACGTTCTCACGCGTCTTCTCAAGTTTTCGGAGGGCTTCCTGCTTTTTAAATTCATATACCTTAAGTCCGAGTGCGTCTTCGAGCATCGCGCGACGCTCTTTTGGATTCGCGAGAAGAATACGGTCCGCCTCACCTTGAGAAATGATGTGATGTCCGGTTTCACCAATGTTGGCGGACGCCAACAGCTCCTGCACATCACGGAGACGTACTTTTGAGCCATTGATGGAATATTCACTCTGTCCGTCGCGATACACCGCACGCTCAACCGTCACCTCTTCAAAATCAAGCTTCGGGAAGAGTTTCTTTTTGTTATCGAAGGTGACCGCAACTGATGCACGATTCTGACGTGCAGTATCGTGACTTCCGGCGAAGATGAGGTCTTCGCTGCGCTTACCGCGCATACTTTTCATTGACTGTTCGCCAAGCGCGAAGCGGAACGCTTCTGCAACATTTGATTTACCTGAACCATTAGGGCCAACAATAGCCGTCGTCGCAGACGAGAAATCGAGCGCGGTCTTCCGCGCAAAGGACTTAAATCCGGCTATTTCGAGCCGCTTCAGCATTACCTAGAAGTATAGCGTATGAAAATGACAACGCGCGCGTCATGCTCAACCTCCGTATCTAGAGAATCGATTTCTTCGCGATTCCGAAACGGAAAACGAGCGCACCTCCAACAAGGAGGCCGACGAACAATAAAGCACCTAACCAATCAGGCATGTATGTCTCCTGCTTCTCCTCGCAGGCTATAGTCTCGGAGGAGGCTAGGATTTGACCACTACCAACCCGTCTTGTCGAGCGCCGCTTTTGCTGCGGCCTGCTCCGCATCTTGCTTACTCTTCCCTATGCCACGCGCAATCTCTGCCTCACCCACGTACACGCCGACGGTAAATTCACGGTCATGGTCCGGGCCGTCCTCACGAATCGTTTTGTAACTTGGGGTCGTGCCACGCTTATCCTGCGCTGCTTCCTGAAAACGAGACTTCGCATCCTGGTATGACTTCTCCGCAATAATCGCATCGAGCTTTGGGTAAAGGTGCGTATGCAAAAACGCATCTGCTGCCTCATATCCCTGGTCGAGATAGAGCGCGCCAATAAGTGCTTCGAACGCATTTGCAAGAATCACGTCACGGGCGCGGCCCGTGTCACGCTTCTCACCTTTTGAAAGCCGCAACATATCGTTCAGACCAAGCGCGCCGGCTACCGCAGCGATAGAGTATGTGTTAACGAGCGCGGCACGGTACGCCGTCAAATCACCTTCTGGTTTTTCCGGAAACTTATCAAAGAGAAAGCGGGTAGCAGAGAGTTCGAGTACCGCATCACCAAGGAACTCCAGACGCTCGTTATGAGCGCCTGCGGTCTTGTGCTCGTTCAGGTACGAACGGTGTGTAAGCGCCTCCTCGAGAAGCGCTGGGTTCTTAAAGGTAATGCCGAGAGTCTCCATACGGGGAACCTACCGCAAAGGAAGCAATTACGCTACTTGCTCGATTTATCGAGTAATTTCTGTACGGCTGCGGTGACAATCGGGAGCATATCGTCATAGAAATTGAGGCCGAGGATGTCGGGAAGACGGAACCACTTCGCATCATCGAGTCCGCCAGAAGGACGTAGATGCAAATCGCCATACGGTGCGTTCGCAAGGAAATAGGTCACGTGCTTACGATACTTTCCTTTCTCAGGATGTGAGGCGACGTACTCGTTCTCACCTACTTTCTCTTCAATCACGATGTCGAGACCAATCTCTTCTTTAATTTCACGCACCGTCCCTTGTTCGAGTGTCTCATTCGCAATCTCTGGTCGGTCGCCAATCTTTCCTTTCGAAAGTGTCCAGTGACCAAACACGTCATGCACGAGGGCGAGATAGTACTGACCGTCGTGGTACGCGTAGACGACAGCGCCACCAAGCTGCTGGAGCGGCAGGTCCTCATAGCGCTTTCGGGGCTGCGCTGGCTTCTTGCCTTGTTCGTCTTTCCCCGGCTCCCCCATCTCCTTATAGACCGCACCAAGCACGCCGTTAATGAAACGGCCTGAACTTTCTCCACCGAAGATTTTCGCGAGCTCAATCGCTTCGTTAATAGCAACCTTTGGTGGGACTTGTGTACGGTCAGCAAAGAGAAGCTCGTAGAGACCAATACGGAGAATGTTGCGGTCAATGGGTGCTATGCGCTCAAGCGGCCAATCTGGTGCCGCTTTGGTAATAATCATGTCGAGGTCTGTGCGCTTTGCGATGACGCCAGAAAGAAGCGCCTCCATAAAAGGTCGGTCAGTGTCACTTCCTCCAAATTCTGCAGCATTTCGTGCGAGCACTTGTGGCACTTCTGTGTCAGGCGTGTGCGCGGTGTCCCACTCAAAGAGGGTCTGTAAGACGACGGAGCGCGCGAGGTGCCGGTTTGCCATATCTAGTCACAGCGTACCAAAGCAAAGCGCCCGCATAGTGCGGGCGCTTTGCGAAGGTGGGGATAGAGCTTATGCTCCGCCGCCCATTCCCGAACGACTCTTTGCCTTTCCTTTCTGACCAACTTTTCCAAGAAGACCAGTGTTCTTTGATACCTTCTGAGTATTCTCCTCCACCTGGACGGGTACCTTGTCGCCCGCAACATCGTCGTGCTTGTGTGCCTCGACGCGCTTGTCGTGGTCCTTAGCCTTTGCCTTGACCTCCTTCTTCTCAACAATCTGCTTACCGCGGTACATACCGGTCGACTCATCGAGGCGGTGTGGGAGGCGAGTGCCGCCGTTCTCCGTCTTGAGGATATTCTGATTCTTCAGAGCGTGGTGGCTCCGGCGATTCTTGGTGTGCGAACTGGTGTGGCGCATCCGTACTGACATAGTTGCAGCATAGTAGCACGGGGTTTGGAAATAGCAAAAGGGTGCCGTTTTCTATAGGTACTTTCGAAGAAATGAGCGTCGATGCAGGGTACATAGCCCATGTTCCTTGATGAGCGCTATATGTGCTTTCGTACCGTACCCTTTATGTATCTCAAAGCCATAGAGCGGGTACTTCTCTGCTAGGCGCTTCATGTGACGGTCGCGTGAGACTTTCGCTGCTATCGACGCAAGCATAATCGCCGGCACGATACCGTCACCACCTATAACTGTCTCTTGTTCGTATCCTTCAGGGGCATTAAGCGAGCCGTCGAGAAATACCTTTCCATCAGTGGGGTTCGGTAAAAGTTTTTGAATCCCTTCGTGCGCCGCACTCCGCACCGCTACCGCGATGCCCCTCCCGTCTATTTCTTTCGCACTCTTTAATACGACTGCTACCCGCACAAGTCCTTCTGCTGACACCTCAACCAGGCGCTCAAACAGCGCTTCTCTCTTCTTTTCAGAGAGTTTCTTGGAGTCGTTAAGACCTGGGAACGCTCCAAGAATGTCGAAGTCGGGGGTGGTGGCAACAACCCCCACTGCGACCGGCCCTGCAAGAGGGCCGCGACCTGCTTCATCCACGCCGAGCACGAATGTCATCCCCGAATTATACTTACCCCATGGCCGGCCGTTTCGTTCACCTGCATACCCATAGCCACTACTCCTTCCTTCAGGCACTTCCGAAGGTGGATGAGCTCGTGGCAAAAGCCAAGGATGAGGGTATGGACGCTCTTGCCCTTACTGACGCGGGCAACCTCCATGGCGCGATTGAGTTTTATAAAGTCGCACAGAAGAAGGGAATAAAACCAATTATCGGGGTCGACGCGTACGTTGCGCCCACCTCCCTTCTTTCACGCGACCATGGAGAGAAGTACTCACGCCTCGTGCTCCTTGCCGAGAACATGACGGGCTACCAGAACCTCCTCAAACTCGTGACCGTTGCCTACACCGATGGCATGAGCGAGAAACCACGTGTCGACCGTGCGCTATTAAAGAAACATGCAGAAGGACTCATTGCGCTCCTTCCTTCTTTTGCTGGTGCACATGCACAAGCATTGATACAAGGTGACGACGCTGGTGCAGCGGCGGCGATTGAGGAATACCAACACATCTTTGGTAAGGAGAATGTGTATCTCGAACTTTCTCATCACCCGAAAGTTGACGGTCACACGGCACGCATGAAAAAGATGCGTGTGCTCTCTGAGAAAAGTGGCGCGCCGTTAGTAGCGCAGCACGACGTGTACTACCTCGCTCCAGAAGACCGCGAAGCAACGGCCGTGCTTCGTCGTATCGGTCAGGGTGCCGAAGGTCGTAACGAAGAAGAGGATTTCTCCTTTGTTTCAGAAGATACAATGCGCAGCTGGTTCCCGGAGGATGTAGACGCAATAGAAGAGAGTGGTCGTATCGCTGATCGCTGTGAGATTACGTTTGATTTAGGTAAGTGGGTGTTCCCTGCGCTTCCCGTGTCAGAAGGCTACGCAACCCATGATGAGGAGCTTCGCGCAAAAGCGTATGCCGGCATCAAGGCACGTGGTCTTACCGAAACGGAAGAGATACGTACCCGTATTGAGTACGAACTCTCCGTTATCACTCAGAAAGGATTCGCACCGTACTTCCTCGTCGTGTCTGACTTGTTGAACTTCGCGCATCGCAATCACATCCTCACCACGATTCGCGGTTCGGTCGGTGGCTCGTTGGTGACGTATCTCATCAGTATCACCAACGTAAATCCCCTTGAGTACAAACTTCCCTTCGAACGCTTTCTAAACCCCGAGCGTCCGTCAGCCCCCGATATCGACATGGACTATGCCGATAATCGACGCGACGAGATGATTGCGTACGCCAAAGAGAAATATGGCGAAGACCACGTAGCCCAAATTGGTACCTTCGGTACGATGCTCGCGCGTGCTGCCGTGCGCGACGTGTCTCGTGCACTTGGCCACTCGTACGGTACCGGTGACCGTATCGCAAAACTGATTCCCCTTGGTAGCCAGGGTTTCCCTATGACCATTGACCGTGCACTTGATATGGAGGAAGACCTCAAGACCTTGTATCGCGAAGATGATGATGTGCGTGAAATCATCGACCTCGCCAAAAGTATTGAAGGCTGCGCGCGTCACACCGGTGTGCACGCGGCAGGCGTCGTAATTGCTCCAACCCCCCTTAATGAGTGGACTGCACTCCAGACTGATCCCAAAACCGGCAAACTCATCACGCAGTACGACATGCATGCCGTGGAAGACGCAGGCCTTCTGAAATTCGACTTCCTCGGTATCAAAAACCTCGCCATACTCGCCGACTCCGTTGACCGCGTACAAGAAACGAAAGGTATCGTGATCGATATCGAGAACGTTCCTATCGATGACCAGAAGACGTTTGCCATGCTGGCGCGCGGCGAGACCGAAGGTACGTTCCAGTTGAACGGCTCCGGTATGACGCGGTATCTCAAGGAACTGCGTCCCACCACGATTCACGACATCAACGCTATGGTGGCGCTCTATCGTCCGGGCCCCTTGGAAACTATTCCTCAGTACATTGAGCGTAAGCGTAATCCAAAGCTCATCCGCTTCATGGACGAGCGCATGAAAGATTATCTCGACGCGTCGTACGGTCTTCTCGTGTACCAAGACGACGTGCTTCTCACCGCTATCACCCTTGGTGGCTACTCATGGCTTGAAGCCGACATGCTTCGTAAGGCTATGGGTAAGAAGATTCCTGAAGTGATGGAAGCAGAGAAAGAAAAGCTTGTGAAGGGATTTATCGAGTACGGCAAGCTCTCAAAAGACAAAGCAGAAGCACTCTGGAAACTGATTGAGCCATTTGCAGCGTACGGATTCAACAAAGCGCACGCGGCAAGCTACGGCAAAGTGGCGTACCAAACGGCGTACATGAAAGCGAACTATCCCGTTGAGTACATGGCCGCCATTCTTACGGCTGACGCCGGTGACACTGAAAAGATTGCCGTCTCGGTTGCTGAGTGTGAACGCATTAATATTCCAGTGCTCCCTCCGGACATTAATGAGAGTGGTTCTACCTTTACCATCGTTGGCGAGAAGCATGACGCTATCCGCTTTGGTCTCTCGTCCATTAAAAACTTTGGTGAAGGTATTTCAGAAGCCATTATGGAAGAGCGGAAGAAAGGACCATTCGCTTCTCTATCCGACTTCCTCTGTCGCGTTGGTTCAAAGAATCTGAACCGTAAGTCACTCGAATCACTTATAAAATGTGGTGCGCTCGATAGTCTTGGTGAGCGTGGTCATCTCTTGGCACACATAGAAACGCTCCTCGCTTTCCATCGCGACGCCACCGCCCCTGCCGCACAAGACTCGCTCTTTGGCGCGCTCCAAGCACCCGCACTTACGCTTCCACCACAAGTCGGAGATGGCGCATCGCTCATAGACAAACTCTCTTGGGAAAAAGAGTTGCTTGGTATTTATGTCTCTGGTCACCCCCTTGATGCGTACGCGGATAAAACGACTAAAGCGAGTGTGACGATAGGAGCGATGCTTGCCGAGCCACGTCCCGGACTTCCGATGATACTTCCAGTTCTCATTTCCGATGTGCGCACCATTCTCACGAAGAAGGGAGAGAAAATGGCCTTTCTTAAGTTTGAGGATAAATCAGGAGCCATTGAAGCGGTTGCTTTCCCGAAACTCTTTAAAGAGCATGCGGGCTCTCTCGTCGCCGGGCGATGCGTATTGGTTAAAGGAACGGTTAGTAAGCGTAATGACGAACTCTCCTTCTCGGTCGATAATCTCAAACCGCTCGGTGGATAGTAGGTTTCTTGGTAGTCTAAAATAGTGCGAAATCTTTGAAAGGGGATTGAACATGGCTATCTTTAACGTCGCAACGGCGGCGACAGAGGTACTCCGAGCGCTCGGTCACGGATCGTTCGAGCGTCAACCTATCGACAAGCTCATCCACGACCTGACAACCCATCAGCAATCGTATGCGCAAGACGACATCGACCTCGACCGTCACCTGTCGTTTGCCCTGACAAAAGCATCGCCAGACGCGACGTCCCTTGCAAAGGAGGTGGCGCGTATGACGACGCTCTTACAGCAAGTCGTATCGGGAAGACCTCTCTCGGACGAGGAAGACCGTTTTCTGCGCACCGCCCTCTTAGGGTGGAGCTCGCAGAAAGGGCTTGCGCTCATCTGACCAATCGAACCCTGTCTTGGCGGCGCCTCACGGCGCCGCCTTTTTTATCGTGTGGTATATTCGGCCCTATGGATACCGGAGAAAAAGACAACGACCACAAGAAGCTCGGACGCGAGCTCGACCTCTTTGCCTTCTCCGACGTTGTCGGAAAAGGCCTTCCGCTCTACACCCCTAAGGGCGCCGCAATTCGTCGTGAGCTTGAACGGTTCATTGTCGACGAGGAGATAAAGCGCGGTTACGAACACGTCTACACTCCCGACATGGCAAAGCTTGGTCTCTACGAAAAGAGCGGTCACTACCCGCACTACAAGGACTCGATGTATGCCCCAATAGTGGACGAGGATGAGAAGTTCATGCTCCGTCCAATGACCTGCCCTCATCACTTTGAGCTGTATCTGCGTGAGCCACACAGCTACCGCGAACTCCCTATTCGCTACGCTGAGCTTGCAAAGCTCTATCGCTACGAGCAGTCGGGTGAACTCATGGGTCTCCAGCGTGTGCGTTCCTTCTGTCTTTCAGATGCTCACATCATCTGCGCATCTGAGGAACAGGCCGTTGAGGAAGTAAATAAAGCACTCGACCTTATCGAGTACGCAAACGGCGTGCTTGGTCTTCACATGGGTAAGGACTATCGCTATCGCCTCTCACTTGGTGACCGTGCAAATACGGAGAAGTACTACGACAATCCGGCAGGCTGGGAGAAGGCTGAGAGCCTACTCCGCGACGCAATGAAAAAGCGTGGCGTTGACTTCGAAGAAGCAAAAGACGAGGCAGCCTTCTATGGCCCGAAGATAGACATTCAGATGAAGAACGCCAACGGCAAGGAAGATACAGCCTTCACCGTGCAATACGACTTCTGCATGCCAGAGCGCTTTGACCTTACCTACACCGGTGAAGACGGCCAGAAACATCGTGCGTTTGTGGTGCATCGCTCCTCAATTGGCGCTATTGAGCGCACTATGGCGTTCCTTATTGAAAAGCACGCTGGTGCCTTCCCTCTTTGGCTCTCGCCGATTCAGGCACGTATCCTTCCGGTCTCAGACAAGCATACCGAGTATGCAAACGAAGTCCTCCTCCAGCTTCGTAGCGCCGGTATTCGTGCAGATGCTGATACAGCAAACGAGTCACTAGGTAAGAAGATTCGTAACGCGAAAGGTGAAAAGATTCCCTATCTCCTCGTCGTTGGTGACGCAGAGAAAGACGCTGGCACGCTAGCCGTTGAGCATCGTGACGGAGAGAAAGCAGCGCTTGCTGTAGACGCCTTTATTGAACGTACCAAAAAAGAGATTGCCGACCGCGCTTAACGTTCGCGAGAAATTCCCTGAACGATATCGTCTACCGTAAGTTCTGGGCCTTGGGCGAATGATTTGAATCCTTCGTAGGCAGAGAATGATTTTCTGCCGGTTGATTGTGGGTCGTGACGCGGTATAGGACGCGGTGCGGGTGGATGTGCTACTGGTTCAGCGTGCGCAGGAGCGTGTCCACCATGTGATTGCGTAAAGAACATCGGCGCAACACGGAACATAAGAATGTAGGAGATAACCGCGCTCCAAAGCGTAAGGAGGAGGAGATAAATCGCGGCATCAAGCATATACGCAGTATAAACGAAAAAGAACGACCCGCTTGCGCGGGTCGTTCTTTTTCTTCTGTCTTCGGTATTACCCGAGGATGCTCTTCACACCGCGGATACCGTTTACACGGCTCGCGTCGAGTGCAGCAGTGATGCGGCTCTCAAGTGCGGTACCTTCAGCAGCTTTTACAGCGTCTTCAAGTACCGTCTCGATAGACTCACCATGTGCCGCAGCATCGCGGAGGTGGTCGATAGCAGCGTCGACATTGTCGTCTGCAAGAAGTGAGACGAAGGAGTTCTCCGTGGGAGTCTCCTCAACTGGAGCCTCAACCACATCACCCTCAACCGTTGGCTCGCTTGAAGCGAACGCGAAGGTTGGGACGAGGCCGTTCTTTACGAGGAACCAGCCGAGCATACCTGCACCTGCGATGAGCATGAGCCAGTAGCTAAGAAGCGCTGGGTCGATGTCTTCAAGACCGGTGTACGGGATGGAGGAGAGGTAGACGACCTGAGGCGGGTTGTTGGTCGGCTCACCTTCGAAGTCGATTGAAGAGAAGTTGTTCTCCTCATCGACACGGACGGTCACAGAACAGGTATCCTCGTTGCCGTGATTATCACGGACCGTGAGGCGGAAGGTGGTGTCTTCATCGACGTCCACATCCTCCTCACCGCCGTCTTCATCGACACGGCCGATGCCGTGATTGATGGAGGCGTAGGTTGCATCACCATCAATCTCCCACTCAAGCGTTACTTCGTCGCCTTCCTCGACACGAGTGTCGGAGACGTCGAGCTCACATTCAAGGTCCTCGTCGCGGTCAGGGTAACAATCGTAGCCCTTTGGCTGATTGCCCTTGATGTTGGAACACTCGTCGTGTGGCTTGTCTGGGTAACAGTCATAGCCCTTCGACTGGAGACCTGGAAGGTTCGTACACTCGTCGTGCTCGTAGACGGTCTCGTACTCGTAGTAGTAGTCGTACGTGTAGTCATACTCGTACACGTAATCCGTGTAGGTTGACGGCTGCGTGTAGTAGCTACCACAACCAGAGATGTAACTACAGTCGACATAGCTGTTGCTACCGCCACCGTAGTAGTACTGAGGCTGCGGGTAGCTACCGTAAGAGTACGAAGATGACGGAGGAGTGTACTCAGCCGTTACTGGATTCCAGTAGTCGGCCGTTACCTGATTGTATCCACTATCAGGATAGGTGTAGGTCGACCAGTCATCGCTGACCGTATCAGGATACTTATAGGTCGACCAGTCATCGCCAGATGCATCAGGATACTTATAGGTTGACCAATCGTCGTCAGGGTAAGTGAACGTAGACCAGTCGTCGGCGACAGTGGGATTCTCGTATTCCCAGTCACCGCCTGCCTTCACAGTGTCAGGCGCCGTGAAGCCAAGTCCGAACGCGAAAATCGCGCCGAGTATAAGCGGTCCGACGAGCATCGCCCCAGACACAATCTTCTTCTGAACCGAGTTGTCGGTAGTCATGGATGAATAATCAGTTTTTGTAATGTTTTCGGGATGAATCCCGGCCCGCCTACAGATAGTTCTATAGACTTCGAGAGTTTAGCACACGCTATACTTTTGTCAAGTAAACAAGAGGCCCGGCACTCTACGCGTGCAGGGCCTCCCGAAAGGCGAGATTTCGCTAATCTTGGGGCCTGGGCTGAGCCCGCCACCGCACCGTCGTACCGTCTTCGAACCGACACGTACCCTCATACACGAAGCGTCCCTGCATGGCTTGAACCACTGCAGGAGCGCACACGAGATGAAGAGCACCTACCCGGGTCTGAGCTCGATGCTCAGCCGAGATAGTGTCGTTAGTGTTGAAGCCGATAGCAGCGCATTGTGGCGTGCCTGCCGGGACCGTGAACGTGGGGCGTGCCCGCATCCGTTCAGCGGTCTCCTGATTACTCAGGACGACGTATGCCGTCGACGTCGCGCCGGTGCAAACCGGCTCGGCGGCGACTGCTTCGGTCGACATCAGGGCAAGTGCGAAAGTAACGCCTACCAGTTTTTTGTTCACTTCGATATCTCCTCTGACAATCGAATTGCTACATATAATATATGTAAAATTGTATTTTGTCAAGTATTTATAGATACAGAAGGGGTACGACTAGCCGACGACCCCCCGTACACAATGCTTTTTTGGGCTAGTTTGGTGATTAAACCAGGC
>CAZWLE010000002.1:0-109349 GCA_964634305.1 uncultured Candidatus Saccharibacteria bacterium | reverse complement strand
ACTCGCGTCGGACCCCCGTTCCTCTAGGCTTTATGGGCCTAGTTGGCTGATTCACGCTGGCGCCGCCAGCGAGCTTCTGCCTGCCCTTCCCGGTGGCTGTTGCTTGTTGCGGGCAACTCGCCGCTACAGACGCGAGCTTTGATGCTGTCTGCCAACGCCTCACGTTCAGACTCGGGGATACCCCGCACCTGAACGACCGTTTCCATCCCTTCTTCGTCGCAGATGGAGGTATCGGTCGCCGTCGTTTCCGCCGGCGCGTTGGCGTCGCGAGCACCGTCGCTCGCTTCTGTTTGCGGCGTGTTGCACGCGGTGCAAACGACTGCTGCCAGGGTGAATAGGGCTACACGGAACTTCGTCATCTCTTCCCCTCCGGGGTTGTTGCCGATGCATTTATAATATATTAAAAAGCCTTTTTGTCAAGTATCTCAGCACCCAATAAATACAAGGTAATTTGTTAAATTTCTCCTCCAACGCCTTAGAATTTGACAAATATATTTTAGTGCTATAATATATAAATCTCTACAACTCTAGCCCTTACGGAAAGGTGGGTGCAGAGATGGTACGAATGTTCTTCGCTGCGGTAGCAGCGCTGATTGCAACAATGACGATGACGATGCCTGCGTTCGCGCAGCGCACTGTCGAGCGTGGGTTCGTGCACGAGCACCGAGAGGAGCACGTACGCGTCCGGGTCCGTCAAGACGGCCCCCGCATGCAAGTCGGTCGACAATACGACGCCATCAGCTTCGGGCACCGCGGCCTGATTGCCGTCAACTTCAGCTACGGCGGAGGTGGACGGCGGCAGGTTCGCTACGAGCCCGTGACTGAAGTCCCTCGCGGCGGCTGTCGCGTAAATATCGACTCAGGCATGCCGCCAGAAGTGCAGGAAGTGGAAGTGCCTCGAGCAATCGAGCGTGTCTGCTACCGGCGAGCTCGTGCGGGCGGCTACCCACTGCCCCGCATCTACTACAACTACTACTGACCTGGTGGTTGTGTTGCAGAGAGGTCCCTGGCGCGCGTGCGTGCCAGGGCCTTTCCATTTTATTTAAATACCTATTCCTCCGCGGACTGCCGGTCCTCCACCGCCACTAGATGCGCCGTCACTATCCACCGGTCTTCTTTACTCCCAAAGTTGTCACAAGTCGCAAGCGTAAGCTTTGCACCATTCACATCAAGCGATATCGCATCTGATTCCGTGCTCGCTCGCTCCACTTTCTCTACGGCATATACAAATACTTTTGTCGGCCCTACAACGTAAATAGGTTCGTCGGTTTTTAGATTCTGAATGTCGTTAAAGGCTTTGAACGATTGATTGTGCACCACCGGCAAGTGCGAAGAATGGCCAAAAATAAGGACATTTCCCTTCTCTCCTGGAATGCCGGTTCCTGGGTAGCGAACCGCACCCGCAAGAAGTGCGTTATCAAGCGTCGCTAAATCATTGCTGCGTGGGTTCGCGACATTCGCCTTTACGCCTATCGATGGAATCTCAATACCAATAGGCATTTCTCCTTTTTCTCCCGGCTCTGGCGTAATACCTCCTGGTGTCACCGACGGTGGTGCATTCAAAAAGCTTGCGCGAAAGGCTGCGGGAGATGCCCCCATGAGCGAGAGGGTTGAAAATGATACGAAGAACACAAACGTAAAAACCCCGAGAAAGGTCCACTTCCGTGCATACACGTCATGGAAGGTAGGACGTGGCGCTTTGTGCATGGGAAAAAGGATAGCATGCATCCCTTCGGGCATAACGCTCGTTAGCCTTGACAAGAGATAAGAAGCGTAGTACATTCCCGACGTCCATTAATTCCAATTCATGAGCGCTTCTTCCCACGATTCCCATAACGCCCACGGCGACACTCACAAGGCCACCATAAATGGTCTCGCGGTCATTGGCTTCGTCGGCCTTCTTATCGCCGGCATGCTGCTCGCTATCTACGCGTCACGCTACGTACCAGGTGCGCTCGAACGTCTTTCCTCTGCCGTCTACCTTTCCAGCGACAAGGAAGACAACGGCGAGACGCCAGCTGAGGAAGAACCAGCACCAGAAGAAGAGACGCCTGTCTTTGTACCAGAAACGCCTGACGAAGAAGAGCCACGCACCGGTGGTCCACAGATTGTGACTCCCCCAGTTGCTCAGCCTCCCCAGGTTATTACGACTGAGAAGCCACTTACTGGTCGCGCCGACCTTGCACTCACGAGCGTACGCGCGGGCTACTTCCGTGGTTCAACCTTCGTCGAGTCCGATGAAGTGCCAGACGGTCGCGATATGGCCCTTAAGTTTACGGTCGTGAACGCAGGCACAAACGTCGCAAGCAATTGGCGCATTAAAGTCGATGTTGAAGGTGAGCGGTCTGCCAACGGCAACGGCGGCACCCTCTACCCAGACGGTACCCAGGCTTTCACGCTCCGTGTCACCAATCCTGAGGAAGGTCGCAATCGCGAAATCTCCATCGAAGTTGATTCGACTGATCGTGTTACTGAATCAAACGAGCGTAACAACGACCGTACGATTCGTATCGACGTCGAGAACGATAACTAATCGTTTCATCTAACGGAAGAACACCCGAGTTGATGCTCGGGTGTTCTTCCTTATCCCCTTCTCTTAGGGCGAGCAACGGCGGTACGATATCATCACGCACACAGCTTCGAGAGGAGATGAGTATGCGAGGCTCTTCGCTACACACACGGTTGATGTTTCTATCAGGAACCGTCCTGGGTTTCACTAGCTACGCATCGTTGCCTGCACCCGCAGAAATGAACGAAGCGTATCCGGTGGAGATGATGATAGAAGAGCACCCTTATACTGAGGGCGGCTTTCACTCTGACATCAACTACTTACTACCGGCGATGCCCGTCATAACACGGCTTCCGCCAGCTGACCGAGAAATATCTTCCTAACCTCTGCAGTATTGCAGTCGCTAAAGACCCGGGACATCCCCGGGTCTTTTCGTATCTGCTCTTGCCTACCTATACGGCGATGCGATACTTATGAGGTCCCCTGCACCGATGTGTATGTGGGAATGGAGACCGAGATGCATAGTCGAGCCGACCTCATGGTTAAAATCGCCTTCCTCGTCGCGGCTGCCCTGCTTGTCGTCTTCCCAATCCAAGTGCCGACAGGCTGAGCCGTTCTTTCGTTTGCGAAAGCAAAGCGCCCCTACCGCAAACGGCAGGGGCGCTGTGTTTTTGATCTTACACGTCGAGATTCGCGAGCTTTGCGTTGCTCTGAATAAAGCTCTTTCGACTTGCAACATCGTTACCCATGAGCACATCAAAAATACGGTCGGCTTCAGCAGCGTCCTCCACTTTCACTTGCTTCAAGACACGTTTCTTTGGGTCCATAGTCGTCTCCCAGAGCTCTGACGCATTCATCTCTCCAAGACCTTTGTAGCGCTGGATAGACACTTTGGTGGTCTTTGCTTTTGCCTTGCCCTTCGTCTCCTCTTCAGCTTCTTCGCCTTCAGTCTCTTCCCCTTCTCCCGTGCCTTCTTCTGCAGGATCAGCAACCTCGTCCTTCCCCACTAGTTTGAACTTCTCCTCGTCGGTATATGCGTAGAGCACTTCTTTCCCGCGCTTAATCTTGTAGAGGGGTGGCTGAGCGATGTAGATATAGCCGCCGTCGATAATTGGACGGAAATGGCGATACAAGAGCGTAAGGATAAGCGTACGAATGTGAGCACCGTCCACGTCGGCGTCGGTTGCGATGATGACTTTGTGGTAACGAAGCTTTGAAAGGTCGAATACATCACCAATCGCAGTACCAAGCGCGACTACGAGATTCTTAATCTGCTCTGACGCCAACATCTTATCGAGGCGTGCACGCTCGATGTTGAGAATCTTTCCACGAAGCGGAAGGATTGCCTGCGTACGACGGTCACGTCCCGTCTTTGCCGTACCACCTGCAGAGTCTCCCTCTACGATGAAGAGCTCGGACTCCTCTGCTGCTTTCGTCTGACAGTCAGCAAGCTTACCCGGGAGCGTCATGCCCTCAAGTGCACCCTTACGGAGAATCGAATCCTTTGCGGCCTTTGCTGCCTTACGCGCCTTCAATGCAAGCAATACTTTGTTAACGATAGCTTTCGCGTCATCTGGATGCTCTTCGAGGAAGGTACCGAATGCATCGCCAAATACGGTCGCGGTTGCTGACTGCGCTTCAACAGAACCAAGTTTTGCTTTCGTCTGACCTTCGAACTGAATCTCCGGCATCTTGATAGAAATCACTGCCGTCATACCTTCAAGCACATCGTCACCAGTGAAGTTCTCTTCGCTTTCTTTGATGATGCCTGCCTTACGACCGTATGAGTTAAGGGAACGCGTGAGCGCCGTCTTAAAGCCAGTCACGTGCGTACCGTGCTCAGGGTTGTAGATGTTGTTGGCAAACGCCATCAAGCGTGGCGACATGTCGTCCGTGTACTGGAGTGCAATCTCAACCGCAACGTTATCCTTTTCGCTATCGACGTAGAAAATATTCTTGTGCGCTGCCGTCTGGTGCTGGTTATAGAAACTTACGAGAGAACGAAGACCACCTTCAAAGTAGAACGTCATCGACGGTACCTCCAGCGTGAGTTCGCGGAGATAGAACGCATCCTCGCCTTCCATACCTGCGCGCGTTTCCTCACGCGCATCAATCACTGTGATGCGTGTTCCCTTCACCAAGTACGCCTGCTGGCGAAGGTGCGAGACAATCTTGTCCCAATTCCACTCGATACCACCGGTGAAGATAGTCTCGTCGGGGCGGAAGTACGTAATGGTGCCGTGCTTTTGTGACTTCCCAATCTGCTTTACCTTCGCAAGCGGCTTACCAATCTTGTATTCCTGCGTATGGATACCGCCGTCTTTATGGACGATGACCTTTGCGTTTGTTGAGAGTGCGTTCACCACCGATGCACCGACACCATGGAGACCGCCAGAGACTTTGTAGCCTGAGTCTTCACCGCCGAACTTACCGCCGGCATGAAGCGTCGTCATCACCATCTCAAGCGCAGAAATCTTCGTCTTCGGATGGATGTTTACGGGAATACCGCGACCGTTATCAGCGATACGCATGTAGCCGCCTGGCATGAGGGCGACTTCAATATCGTCCGCAAACCCACCCATCGCTTCGTCGCGTGAGTTATCGAAGATTTCCCAAATGAGGTGGTGGAGACCATCGGGACCAGTGGTACCGATGTACATACCCGGACGCTTACGTACCGGATCAAGACCCTCGAGAACGGAAATAGAAGACGCGTCGTATGCCTTAGCGGCACTAGCCGTTTTACCGCTTACTTTCGGCTCTTTTTCAGCTTTCTTTGGCATGAATTCTTACCTGAATGCTACCACAAAATGAAGGTCTTTTCATCTACCTATACGCCCAATTCTATGGCTTATTTGCTCACTTTTTCCGTTGCCAAGTTAGCTAGGAACATGTCTGCCGGTACACTCCACCCGTTTTGACATGCAATCTCACGACACTTTTCACGCGAGAGCTTCAGGGCTTCCATACAGGCTTCTTTCAAATCTTCGCGAACGACACCGTTCTCCCCTTCTTTGATTACCGCCTCAGATGCTTGTGACGGGAACGTAGCAACTGGCGTTCCACAAGCGTTTGCTTCAAGCATCACAAGACCGAGCGTATCGGTGAGTGAAGGGAATACAAATACGTCAGCTGCAGCAAGATAACTTGCGAGTTCATCACCAAATTTATAGCCAGTGAAGATAGCGTCAGGGAATTTCTTTTCAAGACGCTTACGGTCTGGTCCGTCACCAACGATGTATTTAGTGCCTGGCAAATCGAGCTGAAGAAACGCATCAATGTTCTTCTCAGGAGCGACGCGTCCCATGTACATGAAAATAGGACCGTCGTGAGGAAGCGCACGCTTCTTTTTCGGATCGAAGAGTTCCGTATCGACACCGCGCGGCCAGATGACCATGTTTTTGATGCCCCACTTCTCCAGGTCGTTCTTCAAAGAATCCGCTGCGACCATAACGCTTGATGCGCCGTTATGGAACCAGCGCGCAAATGCGTACGTCCATGCAAGCGGAATCTTCGCGTAGATTTGTGCGTACTCTGGAAAGCGGGTGTGATATGCCGTCGTGAAGTGAAGCTTCCGCTTCTTTGCGTATGAGCGAGCCGCCATGCCAAGCGGACCTTCTACTGAAATGTGGAGCGCATCTGGTTTGAAGTCATCAAGAAGTTTGCGTAACTTTTTACCCGGAGCAACGACCAGCTTAATTTCTGGGTACCCAAGCATTGGCACCTTCATACGGTAGTCCTTCGGAGCAACGATAAGAATCTCGTGACCACGCTTTCTGAGTTCATCCGCCGTAGCTTCGATTGAACGAGCGACCCCGCTTACGTGCGGGTAGTAGGCGTCGCTCACTATGGCGATACGAAGCTGCTTCTGTTCCATGCCCTTTCCTTAGCCGCTAGTCTAGCACGCTATCGAACCTCCCACCCTTCCTTTCTGTTGAGAGCGGCCGTCACTCGCTCCATGACCGGGTCAAGGTCAGTATCTGCAAGGGTCTTCTCAAAGCTCTCGAAAATAAGGCGGAAGGCATAGGAGATACGTCCCTCCTTCTCGAACCGGTCAAAGAGGTCGATACGCGCCACCAGTTCTCCCGCTTCGCGGAGTATCGTCGTCGCTACTTCACTCTCTTCTGTACCTTCTGGAGTCCACACGGCAATGTCGCGAATGGCAAACGGATACGCAGAAAACGGACGGAACCCAGAAAGCGTCACGGTTGCTGGTACATAGTCAGTACCGAGCTTTTCAAGGTCTGCTTCACCAAGTGCGAATTCAGCAATACCATCCTTCGTACTCGCATTCATACCAATGAGTGCTTCGACCGCTTCGCAGGCTTCTTCAACCACTGGTTGTTTCTTTCCACCTATCGGCGCGTAGCCAAGCACAAGTGAAAGGCGCTCACCATCATTGCCAAACACATTCCCTATCTCAAAGAGCCGTACATCTTTGACCGGACCCATAACACGAGGTGCAGCAAGTACGGCACGTGTAAGCGCATCTTTCATGTTGCCTGCAAGGTCAGGACGCAGATACGGACGCTCCGACTGTAGCGGGTTTGCAAGCTTCACTTCTCCACGAGCAGCAAAACTCTGCGTTGAGATTTCTGTAAAACCGCGTTCAACGAGCAAGTCTCTAACACGTTCAATACCGTAGTAACGACGAAGGTCCGCTCCCTCATCAACTGGTAGTGCTACACCCTCCAGACGGTCATAGCCAAGAATGCGGCCAATTTCTTCCGCAATATCGTCGGGAATAACGACGTCGCGACGATAGAACGGTGCGGTCACGCGATACGTCTCGCCATTCTTTTCATACATGAAGAGCAACCTATCGAATGCTCCTTCAACATCAGCAGCAGAGAATGACGAACCAAGGCGACCATTAATCGCTGCAAGCGACGTGGTGACGGTTGGCTGTTCTTGTTTGTTCGGATAGTAGTCAACGACACCGACAAACTCACCGCCGGCCACTTCTTTCAGCATGTTGAGAATGTGCTGCATGCCGTACGCCGTAAGCTCCGGGGACGGACCATTTTGGTACCGCGTAGACGCGTCCGTAAACAGCTTCAATGTTTGAGATACGCGACGAAGAAGTGACGGGTCGTAGGTACCGCAGGACAGGAAGAGGTCTGTGGTTTTTTCGGTAACACCAGAGGAGAGCCCGCCCTTAATACCAGCAATATCAAGCAATGCATTACTGTTTGCATCAGTGAACACAAACATGTCATTCGTGAGCGTGTACTCCTCGCCAGTAAGCGTAGTGATGCGTTCGCCATTCTTTGCGCGCCGTATACGTACGTGTGCCTTGCCGTCTTTCAACTGCATCGTGCCAAGATCAAACGCACCAGACGGCTGTCCCGTTGCAAGCATTACGCAATTCAGAACATCCACCACGTTGTTTATAGAGCGCTGGCCTACTGACTCAAGGCTTGCTTTAAGCCATTCTGGCGAAGGGCCAACCTTCACACCGCGTACCAACGCGCCTGTGTGACGAATCACGTACTCGCTATCGCATTCGATAGAAAGTTCGTTCGTCTCTTCCCAGGTTGGTGCCGGTGCGGCGAGCTGGTCATAGCTCATTGGCATACCAAGTATTGCGGAGAGTTCGTATGCAATACCGCGATGCGAGAGTCCGTACGCTGCACGGTCAGGCAACACTTTCACGTCGAGCATATCCTCGTCGTACTCCTCTATCTCAAACGCATGAAAGGTAAGCGCATCAGCAAGCGCCTCCGTTGACGGAAGCTCATCTTTGAAATGCTTCTGGAGCCATGCGCGACTTACTTTCATACTTCAGTTTCCGTAAAGCCGTGCACAAAGCGCGTATCACCGCTATGGAACATACGCACGTCAGGGACGCCGTACTTCACCATGATGAGACGCTCGATACCGCCACCAAACGCAAAGCCTGCAATCTTTTCTGGGTCGAGTCCTGCATTACGAATGACGTTTGGATGCAGCATGCCGGCTCCTGCCATCTCAAGCCACCGCCCTTCCTTACCCGGAGGCGTAAACCAGGTGTCGACTTCAACCGAAGGCTCGGTGAACGGGAAGAAGCTCGGACGGAATCGTACTTTCGCATCGGCACCAAAGTACTGACGATAAAATTCTTCAAACGTTCCCTTCAAGTGCGCGAGCGTTATCTCGCCCACTGGTCCTACTGCCACACCGTCGAGCTGGAAGAACTGCGCTTCATGCGTCATGTCGGTTGCTTCGTTGCGGAATACTTTTGCAGGCGCAATAACACGAAGACGTTCTGCGCCCGTGCGTGCCATTTCTTCAAGACAGCGAATGGAAACAGAGGTGGTATGGGTACGCGGCACGCGCGGCGTTTCTTCCTTCGTCCAGAAGGTGTCCTGCATGTCACGCGCCGGGTGGTGCTCCGGCACGTTTAGTGCCGTGAAATTGTGCCAGTCATCTTCAAGCTCCGGGCCATACGCAACCGAGAAGCCCATGCGGCCAAAAATGCCGGTCATTTCGCGAATGGCGACCGTCATAGGATGAAGTTTTCCTGGAGGCATATCTATCCCCCTATCATAGGAAAAAAGGCTTATTTTTGCTATAATCGGCGTATTACAAGGGTATGAGCGACCTCTCGATACTCGCGTATCCGTTTCTCTTCGCGGCCATCTATTTCGAGGCCTTTTTGCTGGTGACCTTCCTCTCCGCACCGGCTGCAGCCGTGCGTGCGCGCAAGCGTTCTAATGAAACACCGTCGATTGCAATGATTGTTCCTTGTTACAACGAGGAGCGCACCGTTGGTGGTACGGTCGAATCGTTGCTCGCCGTCGATTATCCAAAAGACCGTCTCTCTATCATTCTTGTCGATGACGGCTCAACCGATGCTACGCCAGCGGTTATGGATTCGTACGCACACGTTGAGAATGTCACCGTCATTCACCAAGAGAATGGCGGCAAGCACTCGGCACTTAACGCGGGTATCGCGATTTCGGGTGGTGTCGACCTAATCGGCTGCCTTGATGCGGACTCTTTTGTGGAAGCCTCATCCATCCGCGAAATGATTTCTGCCTTTGATGATGCAGACGTTGGTGCTGCTACTGCTGCCATGTCCGTACATAAGCCACGCACGCTCCTTGAGCGTATGCAGAATGCCGAGTACGTCCTCGGCATTGCGCTTCGTCACATTCTCGCTGCGGTAAACGGTATCTACGTCACCCCAGGCCCGCTTTCCCTATACCGCCGTGACCTTATCGACCGTATTGGTGGCTTCCGCAAAGGACATAACACCGAAGACATGGAAATGGCGCTTCGTATCCAGCGTGCGGGCTATCGCATTGAAAGCGCGCACACTGCACGTGTCTATACGAAGGTACCAACGAGCGTGCCAAAGCTCATCAAGCAGCGCACCCGCTGGACCACTGGGTTCCTTCGTAACATGACCAATGAGTATCGTGACTTGGTAGGCAACCCACAGTTTGGCGCGCTTGGTGTTATCGTTCTTCCGCTTGGCTTCCTCGCGATTGCCGGCGGCATCATTATGTTCTTCCTTGTGGTGTACCAGCTTATTCGTCAGGGTATCGAAACGTATCTTGTCACGCATGGTGTACCGCTGAACTACACCCTTTCGACCTTTGTTCCTCGCCTCGATTCCCTTGAGTGGTACTACGCACCGGTCACGATGTTTAGTCTTATCGCGATTGTAGCGGTCGCCGGTACTCTTCTCTTTGTGGTTGTCGGAAAGCGTATCTCCGGCACCCCAGAAGCAATCAATGTCACCGGTATGCTGGGCTACGTCTTTGTGTACGGTCTTATCGCACCCTTCTGGCTCATTCGCTCAGTCGCAGACGTAGCCGTTGGTGCCTACCGTAACTGGCGCTAGGACTGATTATTACTTTCTCATTGCATCATGCCTTTCTACGCACGTAATGCTCTTATTGCTCTCCTTATCACGGTTGCTATCATCGCCACCGTCCTTGGTGCTATCTGGTTTTTGAACCAGCAGCGCATTGCAGAGCTCCGTGCGATTGAAGACCAGCTTGCTACCGACACGCTCTCTATCGAGACGCAGTTCGCCCTTCTTGAAGAAGCACCGTGTGAAGACATTGCTGCAGGCGCTACCCTTTCTCAGGAAGTCGGTGGTATTGGTGATCGTCTTGCGTTTGCCGAAGAGCGTGCAGGCGCGAACGACCCAGAAGTACTTCGTCTTAAGGAGCGCTACACCCTTCTCCAGATTCGTGACTACCTTCTCACAAAGCGTCTTGCAGAAACCTGCAATACCGAGCCGTACGTAGCCCTCTATTTCTATTCAAACGTTCCCGGTGAATGTATCGACTGTGATCGCGCTGGCTACGCACTCTCCTATCTTCGCCAGACGTACCCAGCACTCCGCGTGTACTCCTTCGACTATCACCTCGACCTTGCTGCACTTCGCACACTCATCGCGGTTACGAAAGTTAAGGCAGAGTTCCCTGCCTTTGTGATTGAAGAAAAGAATTCTTACGGCTTCACGACACTCGAAGAACTGGAGACCCAGTTCCCTAAAGCACTCTTTAAGACGGCATCGTCGACTGCGTCTTCAACAGCACGTTAAGTGAGCCGGGGGCGAGATTCGAACTCGCGGCCTGCTGTTTACAAAACAGCTGCTCTAACCAACTGAGCTACCCCGGCGTGTTATTTATTCTACCGTTTCTGCTGTCGACTCCGAAGGAGCCTTCTTTCGTGACATGAGTGCATGCGCCGCATTACTCTCACGAATCGTTCGAGCGGTACGCGTGAGGAACCGCTCGAGCGCACGGATGCCACTAAGTACCGCATGCACTACTTCGTGCACTGCATAGCGCGCAAGACCTGATGCGCCATGACCAAACCCCACCAATACACGTCCGCTTGTAAGCGATGCGCCGGCGCGGCGCGCAGCCGCATCAAGCGAGCCACGCGCTGAACCTAGCACACGTACACCACGACGTGCCTCAACACCCGTAAGGAACAAGAACCCGATGAGAAGGAGAGCGACGACTGCTATGGCAATCGCGAGGGCCATACCTTAGCGAGCGGAGAAGCGCGCGAATTTGGTCACCTCAACGCGCTCACCGAACTTCTGCGTTGCTTCGTTCAAGAGGTCTTTAACCGTCTTCGTCTCGTCCTTGATGTAGGACTGTGCGAGAAGCACGCTTGAAGAGAAGTATGAGGTCATCTTGCCAGCAAGAATCTTCTCCTTCATGTCCTCAGGCTTACCTTCAACTTCCTTCTGGAAGATTTCGGTAGCGGCTGCTTTCTTCTCTTCAGGAATGTCTGCCTCAGAAAGATACTGCGGGTCAGTAGCGGCAACCTGCATCGCGATTTCGCGAGCGAGCGCTGGGAACTCTGGATTCTTTGCTACGAAGTCAGTCTCGCAGGAAAGCACAACCATGGCGCCAATTGCGCCGTCGTGGACGTAGGAACCAATCGCGCCTGCAGCGAGTTCACGGTCACCCTTCTTCTCCGCAGCAGCGCCACTCTTCTTGCGAAGAATGACTTCTGCCTTTTCGACGTCACCACCCGCCTCTTCAAGGGCTTTCTTACACTGCGCAACCGAAATACCGGTCTTGTCGCGAAGGGCCTTCAATACGTCGATAGAGATATCCATGTTCTAAAAAGCTACAGGGTTTGTAAGTCGCACCGCACCAAAAGGCTTACGCCTTCTTGCCTTTCTCGTAGGCCGAAGCCAACTCACCAAGCACGAGGCGTACCGCATCGCGAGACGCGTCGTTCATAACGACTGGGTACGCTGCATCCTTAAGGTCGCAGTCACTCGACATGAGCGCGATGATTGGAATACCAGCGCGACGTGCTTCCTTGGTTGCATGTGCCTCGCGCTTCGTATCAACGATAACAAATGCATCAGGGCGCTTCTCGAGCTTCTCGATACCATCAAGGCGCTCTGAGAGACGTGTAATCTCACGGTCGATGTAGAGGCGCTCAAGCTTCGTGTACATCTTGGTAAGCTCCCCTGACTCACGCTTAGCGAGAAGGTCAGCAAGACGGTCAATGCGCTTCTTGATTTCTGGGAAGTTAGAAACCGTACCGCCGAGCCAGCGACCCGCTACAAACGGTGCGCCAACCTTTGAGGCAATGTCCTTCACGATGTCAGAGACTTCGCGCTTACCGCCAACAAAAAGGACCGTCTTACCTGCCTCGGCAAGCGTCTTCATTGCACCTTTAGCAGCTGCAAGCTGTTCATCAGTCTTTCCAAGGTCGAAAATCTCAACCTTCGCCTTGCTACCCACGACGTAATTTTTCATCGAAGGGTGGCGGCGGCTCTTCACCTGGGCAAAGTGGGCGCCCGCCCCAAACAGGCGGTCAACACCAACTCCAGCCGACGTATCGGTAGTCATGATGGAGACTATACGCGAAAGGGTTCCCTGGGGCAAGCCTTAGTCGGCATCCTCGGCAGGCCCTATACCGCCCCCGGCAGCCGCTGCCCCCAGGGCCTCAATAACGGGGTCCAGACCCCCCAGCATGATTTTCGGCAGGTTATGCCAGCTCTCTTTGATGCGGTGGTCGGTGACACGGTCCTGAAGGAAGTTATAGGTACGAATCTTCTCTGAACGGTCGCCAGTCCCTATCTGCCCCTTTCGCTCTGCAGCATGCTTTTTGGCTTCCTCTTCCTCAAAGAGTCCTTCGAGTTTTGCGGACAAGATTTCCATAGCTTTCTCGCGGTTTGCTTTCTGGGAGCGCTCAGACGATGAACGCACATCAATACCCGTTGGCTTGTGAATGAGGCGTACTGCCGTCTCCACTTTGTTCACGTTCTGACCACCAGCGCCCCCCGATCGAGAAAACTCCATATCAAGATCTGCAGGATTCAACTCAAACTTTGGCTTCGTGCGAATAGGAAGTGCGGCAACGGATGCAGTTGAGGTATGAATACGGCCGGATTTCTCAGTCACCGGTACGCGCTGTACGCGATGCACGCCGGTCTCGTAACGAAGCGCGTCATACGCATCAGCGCTCTCAATTTCCATAGTGAGGTCATCAATGGGACGCACACGCCAGCGCTTACTCTCGGCATATTTCTCGTACATATCCTTCAGTTCCTTGGCAAAGAGGTTTGCTTCGTCGCCTCCCGCCGCTGCACGAAATTCAAGCACTATGGCGCGCGGCTTCGACTCCTCTTCCTTCTGGCGGTCGAGGATACGCTCGATATCGGCGAGTATCTCGGACTGACGCACCTCGATACGCTCAATATCTTCCTGCGCCATCTCCAAAAGTGCAGCGTCATTCCCTGCTGCGGTAAGTGCAGCAGCCTTGTCATGTTCCAATCGCTCGTACTCCTCAGCGAGGTAGCCGGTGGCGTGGTTTTTCTTATATTCAGGAGAGTATTCCATTGCGGTTGATGATAGCAGAAAGGCGCCCCGCGGATGCGGAGCGCCTTTCTAATCTTCCCTACTTCTTCTTTGCAGCGCGCTGCTTGAACTTCTCGACGCGACCCGTCTTGTCGAGAGTGCGGTCCTCACCAGTGTAGAACGGGTGGGATGCGGAAGAGATTTCAACCACTGCCTTCGGGTACTCCTTACCCTCGTACTGGATGGTCTCCGTGGTGTGAATCGTGGAGCCAACGAGGAACTGCATGCCAGAGGCAAGGTCGACGAATACGACCTGACGGTAGTCTGCCGGATGGATGTCCTTTTTCATAGTCCCCGGACTATACCAGAGGCTGCGCCCTCTATCAAGGCTAGAACTCCTCGAAGGTAGGCACCAGGTTCACGATGACCGTGTCGGTAGCCGTCCCCCCATCACATACCAAGCGGAAGGTGGTCTGGGCAGTAATGTTCGTCGCAGCCACATTGGTGCCAGAGAGCGCCGTGGAGAACGCTGCTCCATTTCGAGTAAGCACGGCAGCCGTACACTGCGAGGTCGTCCACGTAAGGGAGGCTGAACCACCAGTGTTCACGCGGTCAGGGCTCGCGGTAATGTCTGCGGTTGGGTTCGTTACTGACACGCTTGCTGTGTCATTGCCGGTGCCTCCCGGACCCGTACAGGAGACCTGGTAGTTACTGTTAGTCGTGAGTACACCGGTTGATACCGATCCTGAGGTTGCACCACCAGTTGAGAAACCGGTACCACTGCACGAAGTGGCACCAGAGCTGGTCCAGGAGAGTGTCGAGCTATTTCCAGAGACAACCGAGGTTGGGTTTGCGGTGAGGTCGACCACAGGCACTGTTGGTGGATTTGGGCTTTCGGTTGTATCGGTTGGACCAGTGCACCCTGGGTCACTAAGGTCGATAGTCCCGTCACTATCATTATCGATACCGTCAGAACACTGAACAGCAGTACAAGAGAAGTTGGAACCTGTTACGTACGCAGCATATCCACTGCCGTTTGCAGAATGCACTCCCCACCCATAAGTACTGCCACTTTGGGTTGGGAATGAGACAGAGGTACCGGTTACCCAATCTGGATTTGGCGTACATAACGTCGCACTCCACCCTGGCTGTACCCAACCTGAAGGACATGCCTGACCTCCCTTATCGACGCGCACGTAATACCCAGTCGCTCCTGATGACGCATTCCAAGAAAGCGTCGCGGCGGTACCCGCAGCGTTACACGAAGCTGCGAGTCCAGAAGCTGGTGCTGGAAGGGCGCTCGTAACCGTTACCGTCTGCCACCCTGTGCAGTTATTCGCTTCATTCGATTCCACTACCTGATTGTAGATATCGCCGCAGTAACGGTAGTAGTAGGTTCCGGCAGTCGGAAACGCATACCAGACAGCGTGTTCGGTAGGAGTTATGCCACCGCCGCTTGCGACCGAATACTCTGCGGTGGGTATGTAAATAGTGTCAAACACGCCGGAGCCGTTATGCAGTTCGAGGCTGCCCATGGCGGGAGGAACGTTGTCTGAAGCGACAATGACGTTATTGATTGCACCATGAATATAGGTACTCGCGACACCGGCCGTACCCGTTGTTGAAGAATCAGGATAGATGTACCCCATGATGTCAGGGGGCGGAAACGTTGGGGTGCAACCATGATTTACGTTGTTGCACCCCGTATCCTCCATCGCGTAGAGCGACGGCGCGACTAAGAAACCGGTGACGAGCACGAGAAGTAACAGGAGGTTGCGGGTCATGGTGCAAAGATTATATCGGTTACCTCATCAACACCAGTAAGTGTTTCTAATCTACGTCCTGCAGGATGCTTGGTAGTGTGAATCCATAACGCCGTTGGTCCACCAGCATGGAGTGCGTACGCAGCGTCATTGGACAGAGCAAGCGCACCGATAGGCATTGCAGGAATCGTCTGCAATGATGCAACTTGTATGAACTCGAGAGGTTCTATGCTCGGAATCTCGAAGATGAAGGCTATGGCGTCGATATCGCTAATCCAAACGAGACCCGTGCGGTCAGGAGACTGCGCCGTCATAGTTTTTTCTACGTCGGAAAAAGGAATCCCACTCAATTGCGTTATGCCTTGGTTCTCACTATAGAGCCATACTCCTTTCTCGTTGAAATACGCGACATGCGTTTCATCAAGGAAATAAGGGGAAAAACCAGAAGCTATTACCGTTTCTTTTCCACCTACGACCCGAACTACTTCCCACGCCGATGGCATGGTGTCCCCGGTCGTGCTTCGTGCGAATACTACCTGCGTTCCGTCCGGCGAGAGCGCGATATCACGCAAGTGTACGCCGCTTCCGACACGCTCTCCATTCAATGAAACATACGCACCCATTCCTTCCGAAGCAATTAAGGCGTAGGAGGTGCCGGCACGTGCGGCATCGAGGACGCCTTCTTCTATACCGCTTGCCTTCGTGAGGGTACCGTCCTTGAATTCATAGAGTGCAGCGTCGCTTCCGAGATACCATGCGGTCTTATATGCCTGGTCACTCCATATGACATCGGCATACTCGTATACAAACCACGCGCACACGACAAGAAGCGCGATGATGCCCGTAATAATGGCTATGGCCTTTGTCTTACGGGAACGAGGCTGGGACTCGAGGGGTGCATCCATACAGTTATGATACGCGAGCTTCACGCGCTCAGGCTCTCGCCTGTGCAAAACTTATCGACGCATAGAACGAGAGGAGTATGTGCGCGATTGCCCACGCGTAATAGGGGCCGAGCGCGAATAGCGCGCCGAGCCACTCCATGCCCCAAAATTGAAACAATGCCCATCCAACCAGAGAGCCTGCGAAGGTCACTATCGTGAGACCCCAATAACGCGGTTCTTCAGCCCCTCTCCCACGCAGACGTACGCCGTATCCTATCGCCCAATTAAATCCGTGAAGCCAGATGATGCAGGCAAGCACATTTAGCGCCGAGAACGAGGGGACGGTAAACGAAAGAATGGCGACGATGACGGCGATGTACCAAAGATAGCGTTCACCTACGCTCGGAAGTCTCTCGGCCACCATCCTACCAGCCACGTAGACGGTAAAGATAAGTGCAGCTATGCCTGGCACAAGTACAAACGTCGGTGAGATATCAACAAGAACGAACGAAAAGAACAGACAGGTAAATAGCGCGACGCTTATAAGCGAGGACTTCGTCCACGATTCGTCATGTAGCGTAAGTTCATCGAGCGAGAAATGTGCAGCAAACAGAACGCTCACCATAAGAATTAGGGGAATTATCGAGCCATCCAGTATGAAATACGCGGCAGCGCACACGGCGAGCAGCGCCGCAATGACCAGATAGCCGTGGGTCATCTTCTTTCCTCTCGCCTGGTAGATATAGGTCATTAAAAAATGCGCCTGCCCGAACACAATGTAACTCCATACCACCCACTGAAATGGAAACGAAAGAATAATCGCAAACACTGGGAGCGGAAGGAGGAAATCGCGAGCAAACATAAACCCGCGAGAGATTGGCGTAGCAGTGAGTGCGTATCCCATGGTGAAACTCAGTATAATACTCTCATGCATAATCGGCCCGCCCTCCTTACGTTCTTCATTATTGTGGATGCAACGGTCCTGTCATCGCTCGGCATTATCTTCCCTACCGTGTGGCCACTCGCTCCTCTAGGACTTGGCCTCTTTTTCTTGGGCCTCACCCGCATCATAAAACTGAGAGCTGTAGTAGCGTCAGGACTCTTGTATGGCTTCGTAACGGGATGTGCTGGGATTATATGGTTTTGGGATACGCTTCCGCTTGATTGGCTATTCATCCATGACCCCACAGTTCAGGTTCTTTCAATGGCTATGACGTGGGCCTACATTTCTCTTGCTCTTGGCACTGCAGTTGCCATAGGGAGCATACCGCTCTGGTATGTACTACGTCTTCCGTATTGGTTCCTCTACGTACCGTTTGTGTGGGTAGCTATAGAAGAAGGACGTTCGTGGATGTTCGCTATCTTCACCTACGCACCACAATCGTTGTTTGGCGCGCACTTCTCCCCTGCCTCCATTGGGTATCCACTTACCGAAGCAAGTTATTTGTTGCAGTTCGCCTACCCGTTCGGTATGTACGGTCTTTCCTACGTTGCGGCACTTGGCGCCGCAGTGGCAGTCTTTTCATTCACCACCCCAAGCAAACAAGCACGAATCATGAGTGTGGTACTCCTCGCTGTAGTGCTATTGCTTCCACTGGTTATTCGTCCTACACCAATAGCAACGACGAAAGAAATGAAGATTGCGCTCCTTTCGACGACCGTGCAGGCCGGTACTAACGAAGGCGCGGATACGGCACGCCTTCTTCTCGAACAAACGCTTGCAGCCAATCCTGACCTTCTCGTGATGCCTGAAGCCGTAAACCTTACCGAGCTCTACGGAGAAGCATTCGAGGCCGGCACTCTTCTAAAGAATCATCCAGACACCATGCTCGCGCATACGCTGTACCACGATCGTTCAGAGACGCTCGTGTACGAAACCAGAGAAGGAGTTGCTGCTACCTACCGCAAGATGTTCCTCATGCCGCTTGGCGAATACGCCCCCTCGTTCTCGAGTATCTTTTATAACGGCCTAAAAGATGAAGGATTGAAATCATATATCAACGCAATGCGTTTCGTGTATGTGCAAGGGACTACTACGAGCGCAGTGACCTACAAGGATGCAGTGATAGGAGGTTTGTTGTGTTCAGAAATACTGTCACCACACCTCTATGCTGACCTGATTAAAAAACATGAGCCTGATTTCCTGCTCAACCTTTCAAATAACTCATGGTTCCATGAGTCGCGGGTCCTTCACAATAAACTTCTCCAGGTAGCAAAGACCCAGGCAGTGTCTAATCAGAAATACTTACTTGTTGCGACCAACGAGTCTCCTGCCTACGCCATACATCCAAGTGGAGAGGTTATCGATATGACTACCTGGAGCACGCCTGAAGCGCTCTTTATTACGGTCCCATACTAAGTTCGGTCAGAACTCTTCGAATACTGGCACCAGATTCACAATTACCGTATCGGTTGCCGTGCCACTGTCGCAGGTAACGCGAAAGGTAGTCTGAGCGGTAATTGCACCTGATGACACACCAGTACCCGTTGGCTGTGTTGAGAACGCTGCACCGTTTTTAGTGACTGAGACGTTCGTACATTGAGACGTCGTCCAGGTAAGAGACGCAGAGCCACCAGAGTTCACACGGTCAGGGGTAGCGGTAATATCCGCAGTTGGGTTCGTCACAGACACACTCGCCGTATCAGAAACACCACTACACGTGACCTGATAGTTACTATTGGCGGTCAATGCACCAGTCGACACAGAACCGGACGTTGCACCGCCTGTCGAGAAACCAGTGCCGCTACAAGAGCTCGCACCTGTACTCGTCCAGGTAAGCATTGAACTCGCGCCGGATACGACAGAAGTCGGATTCGCGGTAAGGTCGGCCGTCACGGGGTTTGGACTTTCTGTGGTATCGGTTGGACCGGTACATCCTGCATCAGCAGTATCGGTCTGACCATCACCGTCGTTATCAATACCATCGGAACATTCCGTTACCGTAGCAGTACAGGTGAAACCTGGACCCGGAGTCCATCCGCCATATCCACCACTATTTGCAGCATGAATACCCCACGTATATGCCCTTGACGGCGTCGTTGGGAATGTGACCGACGTGCCACTGACCCAATCAGGGTTTGGCGTACACCATGCTGATGACCAACTTGCTTGCATCCATCCAGACGGGCATGACCCGGGATTTGAGGCGCGTACGTAATAACCTGTTGCTCCAGAGGTCGGACTCCATGACAGGGTTGCCTGCGTACCTGCGGCGTTACAAGTGGCAGTAAGTCCACTTGCAGAGCCGGGGGCGGCAGGCGCAGTACACCCTGATGTAGAGTAAGAGCCTATTGCAGTCTGAGGTCCGTAACCAGAACCGTAGATAGTGCCGTCCCGGTATTCGATAACGGAATAGTCGGTATAACTATACGTTCCTAGCGGACTTGGCGACATCTGGCATCCTGCTGGATCTCCCGGTTCCCAACTTGCCCCATAGTCATCCCAGTTATGACCATTCCACCTCCAGTGACCATTGCAGTAGCAGCCGCCGCTTGCAGAACAGCTTGCATCTGCTACACACGTTCCCCAGTTAGTGGTGTGACTGTATGCATTGTAGCTATAGCAGTTCTTATTCGTTGCAGTTGGCTCATAGTACGCTCGCTGGTTAGAGCCACAATCTATGGTCACTGGTTCGGCGGCAACACAATTGATAGTCGTTGGAACACCAGTCTCACCACACTGGCTCGGTACCGTGTAGCTGCTGCCACTGTGATATTCAGTAGTATCGGTCGGACTCGTACATCCCCAGTCACTCATGTCAGTCAGCCCATCACCGTCGTTATCGATGCCGTCAGAACACTGTGGTGTCACTACCGTTACCGTACGAGACGCACTACCACTTCCTCCCGGACCAGTACACGTAATGGAGTAGTTCGTGGTCGCGTTCGGCGTAACCGTTACTTGTCCTGAGGTTGCACCACCAGTAGCAAAGCCGGTACCGGTACAGGACGTTGCATCATAGGATGACCAGGAAAGAATTGAGTTGTTGCCTTGTACGATGGTTATCGGATTGGCGTTTAGCGTCGCACTTGCTGGTTGTGCGAGGGCATTATGCTGCGAACACGACCCCCCAGAACAACCGGTATAGGTCGAGCCTGGTCCGTACACCGTAATGCGATGCTCATGTTCATAGAACCCATGGAAGATACCGTCCGTATCGTAGTAATACGACATAAGCGTCGAATTCCATTCCTGTTGACACCACGCGTTGTTCTGATCAGACAGGCCGGCATTAGTCGCGACACTCGCGCATGAAATTGCCGGTGCGCCACAGTCCATGTCCCACCCCTGTCCATAACACGCGCCATAATCATCATACGTAACGGCTTCTACCCGAGCGTTCTGCATATACGCAGTCCAGCCTCCATACGATTGGAAATTAAAGGCGGCGCTCGCCACGGAGGGCAAGAACATGAACGCGGCAACGATGAGGAGGCGAAGCATCATGGAAGTATCTTGGTTACGGTTGTTGGTGTAGGCAGCACAAATGATGCAAGCGAGCGTCCAGTGAGGTCGCCGTACGTCATTTCAGTCCTCTCAGTATTCAGCCATACGCCCTGGACCGCCGCACCCTTGAACGCAAGTGCGCTCGGCACTGAATCTACGACTGTCGAACTTTCATATGTAGCAGCAAGGACGTCATAGCGCATGACGAAGACATCAACAGCACCCGATATGCTGTTATACATAGCGAATCTACTTCCACTCCCATCAACAGCATAGGGTTCCCGAGGACCTACCGCAAACACGAGTAGCGGCTCACCCTGAAACGGTGGTGTTGCGTAGAGTCCGTCGGCCCGCTGTACCAGCAATGTGTATTTTCCCCATACCGCCTCAATCGAGGTACCTTCGCCGCGCTGCACTTCCTCCAGCGTGGTCAAGTCCGTCACGACCGCCCGCCAGTCTGTATACATCCCAATCTCTGATGACGTCGCAACGGTACCCGCGATGAAGCCAAAATATCCGTCCTGTTCACTCACCGTTAAATCGTATTTATAGGTTGGAGAGCTTGTAAGCGGCACCCATGCTCCATCGGTCACCTTGTATACCTGTGCGACCGGTCGATTCTTTTCAAGCAGCAAATAATACTCACTCGTTGCGCCGTATGCCTTGTCGGTCACGAGCGTGTCTGTCGGCTGGCCCTCAAGACGCTTTCCAATCAGCGCACCATCCTTTTCTTCGAGCAGTACGCCGCCTGCACCCAGTTCGAGCACAAATGCCGGGGGCCGAGTATCTGGTTTCAATATAAGAAATGCGATAGCAGCAGCAATGATACCTAAAAGAAGAAACATGCCGACAAGCATGGGTGAGGACGCGGTCGGTGATGCGACCGGCAGTGGTCCAGGGGTAGTATCCATGTGTCTTACTATACCGCGACGCTATACATGCCCTAGGGCGTTCTGTGCATTGGTCTATGCGCGACCGGGCTCAAACGAGAGGACAATATGCCCTATCGCCCAGGCATTGTAAGCAGGAAAACTAAAGGCGAGCGCAAGGAGACTGTCGGGGAATCGTAGATAGAGGAAAAGAAATACAAACGAAGCAACAGTCGTAATAGCCGTTTCAGTCCAATACCGCTTCTCTATAGGCTTTCCATGAACACGAATGCCGTATCCAATCATCCAATTATAGAAGTGGAGCCACGCCACAATTGCAGTCACGCTGTATGGGTCTAAGAGTCCCGGCGTAAGCAATGTCGGAATGAGGAGTAGTGCCGCAACAAAACACAGGTATCGTTCTGCCCGAGAGAGTGGCGTTCGGAAAAACACCGCACGAGCGGCAAAAGAGATAGCCGCAACCCCAAGCGTCAGAAGCGGAAAGAACGAGAGACCAGACGCCGTAATAGTCGCGGAAGACACAGACGCGTATACCGCAATGAAGCCAAGCAACGAAAGGAGTGCGCTCTTCTCTGCCCGTTCTTCGTGCAAAGTAAATTCATCGAACGAGAAATGAATCGCAAACAGGTTGGTAGCGAGAAGGAACAAAAGTCGCGTCTCTTCAGAGAAGTACGCAAAGAAGAGATACGCCGCAATAAGCAACAGTGCCGCACGAAGCAGGTAACTCAAGCGGCGCATCTTTCCTCCTCGATACTGATAGAGGTACGCCATCAAAAAGTGCGCCTGACCGCCACTTACAATCGCGTACGCCGCCCATGTTGGCGGCAGCATGAACACAATGCACACAATGAGCAGCGGTAGAAGGAAATCCCGCGCGGTGATGATGCGCGAAGGAGTGAACAGAGCGAGCGCAGACATATCTATCGCTAGTTATCCTTCAAGAAGTCGATATCCTGCTGGTACTTAGCTGCTTTTGCGACAACAGAGTTTCCGTATGCATCAACCGCACCACCGGTATTTGGACAGGCTCGTCCTGAGTAGTAGCTACATGCCGCGTTTCGCTCTGCGGTGTAGGTTTGTCCTGTTGCGCCAACGTCGGCAAGATAGAGACCCATCGCCATGACGGCATGTTCAGCGTTCCAAGGATTAGTAGCTGGTACGTTAAGCGCTGCCTTCAAGCGCGCATCAAACAACATCCACGTAGACGGGATAAACTGGGTTGGACCCATAGCACCGCCGTACCCTCCCGGCTGCGGACATGAAATAGGCGTCGTGCTCCAATCTTTTCCGAGTGCCTTGGTAATTGTTTCAAACGGCACGGTGTCGCGCGGTGCTTTCATCACCCCTGAAAACGGCGTACCGGTGTTCTTTCCCTTACCATCACCGGTCGTAAGATCAGTCACAAGACAATTACCTACATTGGCACCAAAGCCTGATTCTTGAGAAAGAATTGCAAGAATCATGGCAGGACGTACGCCAGTTTTTACTGATGTCTGCTGCGCATACTGCACCGCTTCACCAAACTGAATACCTGCCGAGTCTTTAAGCGGGAACAAGCGTGCACGAATCGCTGCTGCCTGCGCTTGACGTTCCGCAAGTACCTGACTGTACGCTGCCTCTTCGCTTTTCGTTGCGGCAAGCAACTGATCTTTTTCCACTTTCTTCGTATCAATCTCCTGTTTCTTCGTCTGCACAACAAACTTAGCGTCCTCCTCCGCAGCTTGCTCGCGCGCCAACGCTTCACGTTCTGCTTCAGTTTCGGTACGGACCTGGCGAATCTCCGCAAACTCTTCGTGGAGACCTGACTGCACCGTCACCATATTGTCGACGTCATCAAAAAGCGCAAACGCCGTGTCAGCCGCAAGCGCAATCTCAACCAATGACAAATCATCTATCTGGTCTTGGCGACGTACAAAAGAGGCGAGTGACTCGTGCCCGTCAGCGATGCGACCAGACAACTCATTAATACGTGCGGTTTTCGCTTTTATCTGACCGCCAATCTTCCCTATCTCAATATTCTTCGCCTTGATTTGTGCCTCTGCCTGCGCAATCTGCGCATTAAGAGCGGTCACATCACCTTGAATGGTGTTTTTCTTTGCGCGCGTCAGGTCGAGGACCTGCTGCCACTGGTTAATTTCCGACTGGAGCTTGTCGTACTCCTTCTCAAGCTGAGCGCGCTCTTCTGCGGAGAGTTCCTGCGCTTCTGCCGAAAATGACGGCATGAGAGAGACTGCGCCTCCTACAAGGAGCAGCGCAAAAAGACCAGTGAGCACGAACGGCAGTGCGCGAGCCATAATCAGTATCAGTATATCAGAGTGCTTTTACCCCCTTTTTATGACAAAAACGAAAAACCCCTCCGCTTTGGGAGGGGTTTTTCGAGAGCAACCGCTTATTCCGCTGCTGCTTCCTCGTCCTTACCCTTCTTCTCAACCTCAATAGAAGCCATGTCTGGGGCCTCTGCTGGAGCCTCTTCCTCAACCGTAACCTCCTGGATGAGGGCGACTACCTGCTCTGCGTCTGCCTTTACCTCAACACCCTTAGGTACCGTAAGGTCAGAGACGAGAATCTGTGCACCTACCTCCGCGAGTACGGAAATATCAACCTCTATGTTGTGGGGAAGGTCTGCAGGGGCTGCCTCAATCTCGAGCTCGTGGATGACCTTCACGAGTGATGCGCCTCCCTTAACCGCTGGTGACTCACCAACGAATTCAAGAGGAATCGCAACTTCAACCTTGGCACCCTTCTCAATAGCGTAGAAATCTACGTGACGAGGGACGTTGGTGACTGGGTCGCGGTCAATATCGTGGATAAGGACCTGCATAGGAGAGCCTAGACCCGAGAGTTCAACAACCGACGACTCTCCTTCGTTACGGAGAATGCGCTCAAATTCACGGCTCTCTACCTCGATTGAGGTCGATTCCTGCTTTGGTCCATAGACGACCGCGCGAAGGCGACCGTCAGTCAAAAGCCGCTTGCCGCGGCTACCGGTCTCTTCCCGCTTCGTTGCGGCAAGGGTAATAGTCATAGTGTCGGGCAGTATGCCGTAAAACAGGCGCTCGTGCAAGGAAGGCTACTCACCAAGGGCTGCCTTTGAGACCCGAGCGAGGCGAGCAAGGTATGCCTCACGAGCTGCAGGGATATTGGCTTCCTCACCCTTCCATAGAGAGAGACCCTCGTCTTGAAGGGCACGGGCATACGAGAAGGTAAGCGGCCATGGCGCATTGGTCTGCTTTGCGAGGACATTAATAGCCCGTAGGTTGTCCGTCGCTTGGTCATTACCCTGACCTCCAGAAAGGAAGACTACGCCGGGAATGCCTTTTGGTAGTGCGGCCGTAAGAGCCTCGAGAGTGGATGCAGCAACTTCCTCTGGCGTATCAATCTTGCCGGTGTCTTTACCAGACATCGCCATGGAGGACTTAAGAATGACGCCACTTTGGTCTACCGACTGGTCAACCAAGGCTGCCACCATAGCCGCAACCGTGTCGCGTATGACTTCGGTTGCGCGTACACGACTGTGCGTGCCGTCATACAACACCTCAGGTTCGAGAATCGGCACCATACCTGCTTCCTGCACCATGCGCGCGTAGGAGGCGAGTCGCTTACCGTTTTCAACAATGGCGCCTGAGGTTGGGAGACGGTCTCCTTCAATCTTTATGACGGCGCGCCACTTGGTAAAGCCAGTCTCATGCTCTGTTCGAAACGCTTCAAGGCGTTCAGGAAGACCAATCAACCCCTTAGTGATGACTTCATCAGGTGATTCAGGCATAGGCTCAACACCACCATCGACTTTGATGCCAGGAATAATGCCTTTTTCGCGCAGGGAATGGGTAAACGGCACGCCGTCATTTCCCTTTTGAGACAAGGTTTCCTCATGCAAAATCACCCCTGAAAGATAAGTTTCAACGCCCGATGCATTGAGGAATACCTCACGGTACATGCGGCGCATCTCTTCGCCGGTAGGAATACCATACGCAGTGAGTCGTTTATCAGCCGTTCCCGTTGATTCATCAGCGGCCAAAATACCCTTCCCAGGAGCAACGAGTGCACGAGCAACAGAAGCAAGGTCAATCATATACAGGGAGTATACGGGGTATGTTGTTAAGCAACGTAGATGCTCTGTGGACACATCTCTTCATCGCGCAAGTGCTACACTTCCCACTATGAAAATAGATTTTCTGGCTGTCGGCGACATTGTGACTGAACCGTTTATTCGTTTGAAGGACGCACGCGTCACCTGCGACGTGAACGATGAAAACTGCACCATTTCTATGCGTTGGGGCGACAAAATTCCGTTTGAAGATGCAGAGGTGTGTCGCGCAGTAGGTAACTCTCCTAACGCTGCCGTTTCTGCTGCACGTCTTGGCTTGAAGGTGGCCCTTGCGACCGATATCGGCAGTGACGATATTGGCAAAGGAAATGTCGAACAGCTTAAGAAGGAAGGCATCTCAACCAAGTACGTTCAGAAACATAAAGGTATGAAGAGTAATTATCACTACGTACTCTCCTACGAATCTGAACGCACGATTCTCGTACGTCACGAAGAGTATGACTATAAATGGATAGTGAAGCAGGCGCCCCGCTACATGTATCTCTCCTCACTTGCCGCTAACTCTCTGCCCTTTCATAAACAGATTGAGGCATATCTCGCTAAGGAAAAGGATGTGTTCCTTACGTTGCAGCCAGGCACGTTCCAGATGAAGCTTGGCGTGACTGAACTTAAGGGACTCTATGAGCGTGCAAACCTTCTCGTCATCAATAAGGAAGAAGCAGCACGTATCCTTGGTCTTCCTGAAACCGGTCAAGACATTAAGAATCTTCTTGAGAAGACACGTGCCTTTGGTCCCGACAAAGTCATCATCACTGACGGACGTCAGGGTGCCTTTGCGTATGACGGTACCGAGATGCTCCATATCCCTATGTACCCAGACCACCGCGCTCCTAAGGAGCGTACCGGTGCAGGGGATGCGTTTGCGTCAACTGTTACGGCCGCGCTCGCGCTTGGAAAGTCATGGAGGGAGGCGCTTCTATGGGCACCTATTAATTCAATGGCGGTCGTGCAGGAAATAGGTGCACAAAAAGGACTCTTGAAGCGAAAAGAACTTGAAGCGTTTCTTGCAAAAGCCCCTTCAGACTACGCAGTGACTACGGTTTAAGCGCGACCAACCTCAGCAATGTGCTTAGGTGAAAGACCATACAGGTCCATGAGTTCGTCTGGTTCTCCTGATTGACCAAACTGGTCCTGAATACCCATGCGCGTAATTTTAATTGGGTGCGCGCCTGAAAGGTATTCCGCAACGGCGCTCCCAAAGCCTCCCATTACCTGATGCTCTTCTACGGTGACGATGTGCGTCACGCGTTGTGCAGCAGCAAGAGCGGCGACTTCATCAAGCGGCTTTACCGTGTGGAAATGCACCACCAATGACTCAATGCCTTCGTCTTCAAGCATCTTTGCTGCCTGCAATGTCCGGTATGCAACGGAACCGGTCGTAAAGAATGCGACTTTCGGTTTCTCTCCCTCCCACAGCGTGAGTGCTTTCCCTACTTCAAATGGCGTTTCGGGCGTCGTGAATACTGGTTCGTTTGCGCGACCAAAGCGGAGGTAACAAGGGTTAGGAAGTGTTGCGGCAGCAACCGTGCACTTTCGTCCTTCTTCAGCGTCAGCTGGGACAAACACCGTCATGTGCGGCAGCATGCGCATGAGTCCAATATCTTCGAGCATTTCGTGCGTTGCACCATCTGGTCCCGTTTGAATACCCGCATGCATACCACACACTTTTACTGGCTGCTCGTTCAATGCTGCGGTCGTACGAATCTGTTCGTAGTTACGACCCGGACTAAACGCTGCATAGCTTGTAATAAATGGAATCTTGCCGACTGCAGCAAGCCCTGCGCCCACCGTTGCGAGATTTTGTTCAGCAACACCGACTTCAATGAAGCGGTCAGGGAATTCTTTGGCAAACCATGCGGCACGGGTTGAGTCGCCAAGGTCAGCAGACAGCACGACCACATTCGGATTTTCTTTTCCTGCTTCAACCGTACCCTTACCAAACCCGTCGCGGGTCGATTTCTTTTCTATAGCGTCACTAAACAAATCAGCAACGAGCTTTGCGTCGGGATTAATCATACGGTCATAATTTCTTTAACAAATCGTTCACCTTCTTCCTTGGACGGTGGCTTCCCGTGCCATTTGTAATCATTCTCAATTTCAGCGACCCCCTTTCCTGGAATGGTGTTCGCGAGAATAAGCGTTGGACGGTCATGCGTTGCATTCGCCTGGTCGATAGCATCAACAATCGCTTCGATGTTGTGCCCGTCAACTTCAATGACGTGCCAGTTAAATGCGCGGTACTTATCACCGAGCGGCTCGAGTGGCATGACATCTTCGGTGCGTCCTTCAATCTGAATGTTATTGCGGTCCATGATGACCACGAGATTGTCGAGGCGGTATTTACCCGCGAACATAACGCCCTCCCACGTATTGCCTTCCTGCTGCTCGCCATCGGACGTGAGACAGAAGACGCGATTCTTCTTGCCGTCCATCTTCAAGCCATAGGCCATACCCGCTGCTTGTGAGGTTCCCGAACCAAGAGGACCTGATGTCGTTTCCATGCCGGGAAGACGCGTGCGTTCTGGGTGTCCCTGGAACCGACTGCCGAGCTTGCGAAGCGTCATTGTTTCTTCTACGGGGAAGTAACCCGCGTGCGCCATGGTTGAGTACCGCACGGGAACAATGTGACCATTGGAAAGCACCACACGGTCGCGCTCCTCCCAATCAGGATTCTTCGGGTCGTGTTTAAGGGTATGAAAATACAACGTTGCGAAGATGTCGGTCATACCTAGCGGGCCCGCGGTATGTCCGGACTTTGCCTCAACCAACATCTCAATAATGGTCTTTCGTATATCGCGCGCCTTTTCTTCAATGTGCGCTCGTTCTTTTTCAGTCACGCTCATAGGGTTATTCCTTCAATGGCTCGTACGGCAGCGACTGAATCCTCAGCGCTGAGAACATAGGAGCCAGGAGCAAGCCGTGTTGCTCCCGCTGCTATGAGTGCTGGTGCCGTATCCATACTAACTGCGCCGTCGATTTCGATTATAACATCGGGGTAGCGTTCACGTACTTCACGTACCCGGTCGAGCACTCGCGGGTCAAACGGCTGTCCCTGCACCCCTATGGTTGCAATGCCCATAAGTTGTACGACGCGGATGTGGGGTAAGTAGTCTGCAATCCGGGACAACGGCGTATCCATAAGAAGCGAAACACCAAGCTCCATCTTCCCTTCGGCTGCTACCACACACGCCGGAAAATCATGTTTCGCCTCAACATGAATGAGTGCCCGTATCGCCCCTGCTTCTATCCAGTCCGGAATCATCTGCTCCGGGTGATGCGACATGAAGTGCACTTCAAACGCCATGACGTCCGCACAGGGGAGTCGCTCCTCATGCGCAACGATGCGCGCAAAGCGCGCACGGTCTTCGTCATTCTCCGTTAGAGGCCAGGAACGCTGAGGAACAAATTCCCCATCGGAGACATCAATTTGAAACGCACTCACCGCACCACGCACCTTCCCTATTTTAGTTTCGAGTTCCTCAAACGAACGAGCAGGAAGTGATGGAAAAACCTCTACTGACATACTGGCTGGTCTGCACTATGGATTCTGGTAGCAGCCATCTTCCGTCCAGGCTGCGCCGTCAGACAAACTCTGGTTGTTACTTGAACCAAGACAGAGCCAGCGTGCCGCACCTGCCTGAATACTTGCGTACGGGAGATATGCCTGTATGGCATAACGGTCCGCGGAGTTCTGACCACTGACGTTCACTGTTTGGAAATACAAACAGTTAGCACCGCAGCCAGATACGGATGCAGCACCTGTACTCACTCGACTCCCTACTGAAGACGCTGCAACCATCTTGGTGCATACGTCTGCTGCACGCTCCGCAAACTGACCACTAAAACTACCCACCGTACACGAGCTGTTTGCTGCTTTCCACGCACCTCCGGCTTTAATAGCCGTATAGGTGCCCGTATTTGTGCGCTCCAGCTCCATAATGGTGCGGAGTTCTGTTGCCTCGCGTCGTACCGCTGCATCAGCGGCTTTAAATCGTGCGTCACGTAATGCGCTCAACACGACACTAGCGAGAAGACCAATGATGGCCACTACCACCATGACCTCGATAAGCGTGAAGGCGCGAGACTTGCTCATAGCACAACTTGCTCCGGGGTGGGTGCAGGAGGCCCCTTTGCGCCTGAGCTAAAGAAAAATACGGCGCCCATAAGTGCAAGGGCACTAATGATAAGAAGAATCGTCTGAGCACCTGCTTCGGTCTTAACAAGGCCAGTCTTTATAAGAAGCGTCGTGAGACTCCATGACGACTTTCGTGCCTCTGCCACCCTCGGTGAGACGGTCGCCGTAGGTTCGTTGAATTCAACAGCCATATAAGGAGTATACGTGTGTGGGTACGGGGGCGTTCAGAAAGGGGTGGGGACAGAGCTATCCGAGCTTTTCCACCCTGCGTTCATGGCGACCCCCCTCAAACGGCGTCTCAAGGAAGATACGGACTGCCTCTTGAAGCTCCTCCTCTGAGACAAATCGGAACCCTACCGAGAGAATATTGGCGTTGTTGTGCTTTCGCGACAGACGCACGATATCGAAGCCATCTTCGCTCCCTGCCGCGCCAGAGACGTCGATAGACGCCGTCGCGTTAGTGCGGCCATGAAATACCGCCGCACGTGCCCCTGGTATGCGGTTTGCCGCCATGGCTTCTCCATTACCGCTTCCGCCACCGATGATGCCGTAGCTGCCTGGATTCCCTGCCACCTTTTTAGCGCACGGCGTCATAAAGTCCGGATAATCATCATCCTTGTCGTAGGTAAACGCACCACAATCCTCGACCTCGTGACCAAGCGTTGCAAGATACGTTTTTAGCATCTGCTTCTGTTCGAACCCGCCATGATCGACGGCAAGATAAATCTTAGGCATTGCCGGCCTTTATCGCGTGCTCAACCAGCGTATGCGTGTAGCCCGCTTCGTTGTCGTACCACGCCAGTACTTTAACCAATCGCTTGTCGACGACGCGCGTCATCGCAAGATCTGCAATAGATGCATGGCGGTTATCGAGGATATCTGAGGAAACGAGTGATTCATCGGTCACATCAAAGATTCCTTCCCAGCGTTTATCCTTTGCGGCTTTTTTGAGAATTTCATTTACCTCTTCCGCAGACGTATCACGCTTAGCCACAAAGGTGATGTCTGCGATAGAGCCGGCAGGCACCGGCACGCGGAGTGAGATGCCGTCGAACTTACCCTCAAGCTCTGGGTACGCTTTCGTCACGGCAATAGCAGCACCAGTTGAGCTTGGCACGATGTTTTGCGCAGCGGCACGTCCTTCACGTAGGTCCTTCTTCGAAGGACCGTCGACAAGCGCCTGGCTCGCGGTATAGCCGTGGGTCGTTGAAAGAATTGCGTGCTCGATACCAAGGCCCTCGTTCAAAATCGCAATGACCGGAGACGATGCATTAGTGGTGCACGACGCGTTGCTCGTGACTGGACAGGTTTTGATGCGCTCTTCGTTTACACCCATAAGAACCGTCGCACCGTTCACCCCCTCATCGCCCTTACCCGGGGCAGAAATCACGACGCGCTTTGCACCTGCATCAATGTGCGCTTTTGCTTTGTCGAAGTCCGTAAAGAATCCCGTTGACTCAATAACAACGTCGATATTCAAGTCCTTCCATGGAAGATTTGCAGGCTCTTTCTCAGAAACAAATGTCACCGTCTTCCCGTCTATGGAAAGTGCGCCTTCTTTAACCGAGACTTCAAACGGTGCTTTCTTGTAGACCGTGTCGTATTTAAGGAGGTACGCGAGGCTTTCGAGACTTCCGAGGTCGTTCACCGCAACGAGCTCAATCTCTTTTCTCCCTACTGACTGACGCACAAACGCCCGTCCTATCCGTCCAAAGCCGTTAATCGCAACGCGTACTTTTTTCATATGCCCCCAGAATAGCATGGGCCTATTGTACGACTCTGACGACCCCCAGCCGGTACAGTTGCTTCGCTTCCGCAGGCGTGAGCGCACGATTATAAATGCGCACATCATCCAACAATCCGTCCCAGAAAACGTCGGGGCTTGGCGTGTTCCCGATAGAAACCGATGCTGCATTACTTCCTGTCGTTGCAGAAATACCTGAACCAAACGTTGCTGCACTTACCTGGATTCCATTGGCATAGAACGTAACCTTTCCCGCATCGGTCGCTTGCGTGCCGTCATACACCATAACGATATGGGTCCATGTACCTGCCGTTAATATATCTGCCGCAGAGCATCTTCCCCTACTGACTGAGCCTTCGGGCGCGAACTCCACGTCATTTGACCCTCCGCACGCGTTAGAGGCACCAAAATACCAGTTATTGCCATTGTATTTGCCAACTATCTGCATATTTACCGCCAACGTGTCGGGGCGAACCCACGCAGCGATAGTGAGTTGCGAGGCATTATCTGTAGCATCGATGTCCGTAGTAATAACCTGATCATTTATACCATCGAAGTTCAGTGCTTGACCGAGTTTACCTATACCTACCCCTACTGCACGAGTGAAGTTTGTTAGCGTGCCAGAGCTCCCACTACCTGAACTATCATTAACCGTGCCTGTCGTTTCTCCGGTCCAACGAATATCACCACCATCAAAGGTCCAGTGTCCTACTAGATTATTTTGTAGAGTGGTGCCATTGGTAAGAGTCTTTGATGAAGCGTTACCCCGTACTGCGCCTGCAGTACCGTTAGCATAGAGCGCAGCAGCTTGGGGCGCAGTAAGGGCTCGATTATAGATACGCACATCATCAATCACGCCAGGGAAGAAATGCGTCCACGTCCCGTTATCGTTCGCGCCACCTATACCAAGTGGTGACGTTGGCTGATGGAGACTGCCTGTACCAGGTGTCTGTGTAGCAACCTGCACACCATTAATGTACATAACTGCGTCTCCATTGCTGCTGTCATACGTCACAGTGACGTGATACCACGTCCCCGCTACAACAGGGACTCCAGAACTTAAACACTCATCTCCTGCCGAACTTGCGTTACGATAAACGAAAATGATATAGGGGAAATTATTTCCACCACAGTCTCCACCATGTGCCTCAAGTCCGTATCCCCATACGCCACCACTAAACCATTTCTCTACAACCGCAGTTCTAGCTGAGAGCGTTGTTGATGGTTTAAACCACGCAGAAATGGTGATGCTCGAAGGCCGTAACGTAGTCGTATCACTTATAGATATGTAGTCATCACTGCCATCAAAACTTACCGCATTCCCGCGTTTGCCATTTGTCCACGTACTATTTCCTTGCAGCGTTCCTGTTTGCAGGTTCCCTGAAAAATCACCGGCAGTAGTTGATGTTGCTTCATTCATCGGCCAATACCCGATAAGGCCTAGATTATTCGGCGGTTTTCCCAAGGCACCACCAGACGCGCGTATCTCAATAGCTGCAGCAACCGACGTAACGCCATAGTGACCTCCCCCGTCGCCTCCTGCAACATCGTCCCAATTGACAAGATTGGATGTCGAATTTGCACGTATCTGTGTTTGAAGATGATCATCCGTGTTGGAAGAATTGTCATACAATTCTGTCCAGGCACTTGCAGGTGTCGCTACTACTGCACCAAAACCAGCAATCACTCCACCGGTATATGCAAACACCACTGAATTGGCAGAAGGATTTTGCGGCAACGTAAGCTGTACCGCGTCACTTCCGACACCCTTCCCCGTAATCGTAGCCCCTATAGGATTATTGGCGTTGTGACCGGTCACTTCAAATACTTGAACCAGCTGTCGGTGATCTGGATCATTAAAGTGCGTTACGGTTAGGCTCATGGACGAGCCTGTGGTCACTTGCGCAGTCCATACGACCGCATAAAAACGATAGTTTCCTTCGTCGTCAGAGACGACGGATTGTACGCGGGTCCACGTAAGGCCACCGCCAGACACGTTCATAGTACTCGGGTCAGGGGTGGAGCCGCTACCGTTATTAAAATGGCCGAGCACCACAACGAGCAAACTGTTGTTGGCCGGCGTAAAAGATGTCGTAACAGAATTGTCATTGTCAGGAAAGGATGCATATGCGGTGTCGTTTCCTCCCCAACTTCCCTTAGAGGTGACGGTAACTGCTGCTCTTGCTTCATTAGGAAAAGAGAATAGCCCTACCGCTATCTGAGCGATTAGTACAAGTATAAGAAGAGAAGCAGGGAGTGAGCGCGTCATATTAATAGAAGGTCCAGGTTGCAAACATCGCTTTCAGTAACCCATCAAGATGCGCATACGTAGATATTTGATAGAGCGTACCGCGGAAGTAGAACCACACCTCACGAGAGGCACCATTGAATACTTCGTTGTCAGACAAAAACGCAACTCCTGTATATCGATTCCCTATCTGTACCGGTTCAGGCGACGCTACCATCATATCCGGAATGGCCGCACGTATGTCATCAGCGGTAAGCAGCGTCGCGTCGCTTACGTTCGGCGTTACGTAAATTTGGATACCATTACCTGCGTCATCTTGCAGAATAATGGCACTGCCTCCTGCCTCATCAGGGGGTAGTTCTCCAGCACTAAATCCTTCTGGCATATCGAGCGCAAAGCGAAACTCACTATTGCGATAATCTGCAGACAGGGGCGCACCTATGTACTCTGCACCAGTGATACCTGCAGGACGCACCGCGCCAATATCGACCTTATCGCCGAAGAAATACCATATCGCTCCACCGACAGCGACGAGGACGAGGGCACTGGCGATAGCGCGAAACGTCGGATTCTTCATCCCCTCTATTCTACTCGACCTTAGCGGTGAAGCGGGTCACGATGACCTTCCCGTCATGGAAAAACTCACCAAATACCGTGTAGAGACCAGGGGTTGGAAAGACGGGATGCGCTTCAATCACTGGACCAAATGACGCGGGCGGTGGCGCATGATTATGGACTGAGGTAGAGGCAACCGTCGGTACGGGAGCGCCTGGCACATGCACTTCCCCATGGGTATGCACAAACGACGAGAGATCATTTTTAACTATCGCAATGTGCATCGCTGCAGCAAGGTACGGTGCGAGATTTGTCACGTCCTGTCCATCCTTAGTGATGCGATACAGCAAGGTGGAAGGCATTCCAGCAACCAAGAATCCTTGCTCAAACGACACCCCATAGCCGTCGAAAGTTCCTTGCGTTGGGAAGGTGGCTGCAGCTTCCGCATCTCCACTCCCCACTTCTATACGAAATTGTTGTGATTCTGGTTTTAATCCGTTTGCATAATCGAGTGCCAGAATATACGTACCTGGCTCTGGGAATGTGAACGGAAGTGAGAAGGTCGCTGCACGTGCGGCGTCGCTGCCGACCTTGTCTGCACCGTCTGGATGCACGTGACGAAAGAACGCCATATCTTCGCGAATAATAATCATGTGTACGAGCCGCTCGTGGACCATGGAGAGTGTTGCTGGATTACCCTCTTCGTCGGCAAGTGAGAACGTGAGCGTGGTAGGTACTCCTGCGCGTACTGATGAGAGGTCGGTCGCAAAATTGACCACTGCCGCTCCCGGCGCCTTCAAGTAGCGATATTCGCGCGCATCGGGAAGATGGAAGGTACCGCTAAGTGCCATACACCCTTCGTATGGTGTCTCGGATGTTGGAATACCGTTGCGCATCGGCAGCATAAGGTGCCACGCGTTCCCGTCAGCGACACATTCTCGTTTGTACGCATTCCCGAGCGCATACGCACCAAGACCAATAAGTTGACTCGCGAACAATAAGAGTAGTAGTACCCCCACCCCAAACTGCCAATGTTGTGGACTCCCTTCTGTCTCGAATACCTCATCTTTCATGTACCTAAATAGAAAGAGACCGTACAGCGTCCCGATGACACCGAGTACTACCATAATGAGCGTATACACCACGTCGTATGCGGGATGCTCCTTGCCGTCCTCAGGACCTGCAAGTGAGCGCCGCGTTACCTCAAACATTGCGCGTGCGTCATATGCGTCTTCCTGCGTCGCAGAAATAGTGACCGTATGTTCGCTGGTACCAAATAACGCGAGCGGGAATACGTAGCCTCCAGGAAATCGGTGCTCGGGCACAATAGACGTACCCCCATCGTCGTGCGCGTCGAGAAGTATCGTAGGTTCGCCGAGCAGTGTGCCGCCTGAGAACGTCACTAGCACCTGATTGTCGTCATAGGGTGCACGCTCAAGGCTAATCTCCATGCCGTTTGAACGTTCCGTATAGGTGACGCCATGTGACGGCAGCGGCGGCGACGTAATAATCATGAGACTTGAGAAGAACACAATGAGCGCGCCAGCAGCGACCTCAGCGGCAAGCGTGTACGGAAGAAAGCGGCGGAATATATCCGGCATGCGGCGGCTCGCCACTGCCTGATACAACAGTAAAACCATCGCGAGTACTACCGACACCATGAGTGGTAGGAAGCGCTCACCCCACAATGTCGAAGATATATTCGAGAATGCTTTCAAGTGCAGCCACACAATGTAGGTACCAGTAGCCGCAACGAGCGTTAAGAGAAGTGCTGAAATTCTGAACACTCGTCCCAAGATATGAGCAAGATATGGACGCAGTGTGCGTGACAGAGAGAGCACCGACACGGCAGCCAGAAGCCCGAACCATGCGTCCTTACCTATAAGATGCAGGAAGTTAACCGCAACAGAGAGTTCAGGGAAGAACGGATTTGCGGTTGCGTGACTCACTTTCGCGCGCAGATACGCAAACACGGCAAGGAGGAGGAAGCAGAGTATGAAGATAATTCTCTTTGGCGCTAATACCTCTATCTGTTTTCGAGAGACGAGAAGCACGATGCCAAACGCGAGTATCGCGAGCATTCTCCCTACCGTCGCAGACCCTGACACCGTGCCAAGATACAGCGGAATCGCTTCAGCGAGCGCTATCGCATGCAACGACGCGAGTTCGAGCGTTTTTAGCGCCACATGAGTAATACCTCCGACCAGCGCAAGAAGGACGCCTGCGAAGAGAACGTATATGACTCGCCTGCCTGCGGCCCTCTGCTCTGCGTCGCTCATGTTCTTTCGGAGTGGCCGCAGAACGAACAAGAGCATGAAAAGAGCGCCAAGCAGGAGGCTGTTACCGACAAGTTCAACCGCTATTGCGGTTGCCTCAGGTACCGCAGAGAGTTGTACGACTTGAGATTGAGCCACAGCTACTGGCATAGCTCCTTCGCCAACGACATAGGTGTAGCCTCCTTTGGTGAAATGTCCGTCGTTAGATGACACGACACTCCACGAGACGAGATACGCACCGTTCTCGTCTGCTTCAAGTGGTGCGACGAGAATATAGGGATTTGATGCGTCTACAAACGACGTCCCCGACACCCGTACCCCATTCTCATCCGTAATCGACATGCGACTTGCGCCGTGCTCCAAGCGTTCACTAAAGCGAATACGTACTTCGTTTGGCGCCTCTGACACCGACGTCGAAGAATCCGGCGTGTATTCAACCGGAGACGCATGTGCGGCTGCCGACAATGGCAGCACAAATAACGTTATGAGACTGATGAGAATGAATTTCATATCGAAGCCTGAAAGGCTTGGTACGGAATCCGGCCGAGGCCAGATTCCGAGACAAACCTTCCTTACTTGCGACGAGCCGCAGCGTAGCCTCCAAGAAGGAGGGCAACGACGCTGAACCCAAGCGCCACATTTCCCGTGGTCTTACCTGCCTCAAGAGAGCGAACGGATGCTGACGCTTCTGGGAAGCCCATAGCTTCCTTAGGCGACGGACAGCCAAACGATCCGGTTTTCGATATGCGCGTCACGCCATCGGACACTTCTACCTCAGTAGTGTCTTCTTCTGCCGTACCGTGCCCTGCAGGATTACAGCTAAAGGTGAGGTCAACCGGCGTCTCGTTAATCGTTCCAAAGAAACGATACGAGTAGGTGGTAGCAACCGTTGGATAAAACGGTGCACGGTAGGCACCCGCTTCACCGTGGATTGGTGCGAGATTGAGCACTTTCTTCGCATCTCCCGCACTAATCTCCACCTGCAACGTGTCCTCAAGACCTTCAACCGCACCCGCAGCACCATGGTGGTCATTTGCTGCCATGCCCGCATGCTCCGGCATCGTCACACTCAGATGCACACCTGTCTTGTCATCAACGACGACTGGTTCATTCAGGGAGCCAACCACAAACTGGTACTCCTCTCCACCTATTTCGAATACCTGTACTTCATGTGCGCTTGCCGTGAATGGCATAAGCGCGACCATAGCCGCTAATGCGAACGTTCCTACGTATTTCATGTGATGTACTTACTTCCGTATATAAGCGCCCGCGCACGAATACTGCGTCAGCGGAATTTCCTATAGGGCACCACACCTCGTCGGAGAATGAGTAATGTAGCGTCACGCTCCTGCGCGATTCGTGAACGAACAAGAAGACCAGTGTGCGTAAATAGAATGAGCAACACTGCGCCCAATCCAGCACTCAATGCTACGGCGATACTTCCCTTTTGTTCGTGTGAAAGAGCGCTATGGAGCGTCTCGGCTATCGCTTCGTTTCCTGAGTGCGTGTGCGGTATAAATGCATGAACGAGGCCGCCGAACATAAGCACTGCAACCAACACACCGGCGAGCAAGAGATGCGTCATATGCTCGTACCTAGTCATGCCGCCATGGTAGCACCGCCATAAGAGACCGGCGGTTTCGCACTACATAGAGGCCTAATGCGCCGAGCAGCAGACCAACACCAAGGGCAACCAACGTTTCCGTGCCACCTATTTTTCCAAGGAACGAACGCTGATAACTGTCTGGAATGACCGTCATAGGAAACGACGCAGACACGATAGGGTCCGAGCCATTTTCATACCGCGCTGAAATCGTATAGGTACCTACGCGCGGAAACGCGTAACTCATACGTGGACCGCCAAACTCAGTGTTATAGAGCGCGGTCGCAAGCACCACCGCACCATTCGGGTCATCAATACGTACCCAGACGTCGGTGTATGCCGGTGTATTCGTTGCAGTAACTGCAAAGTTGAAATCGAAAATAACGGACTCACCTACGGTTGGTGCTGGCGAGTTATACCCTATGTCGATGTGATAGCCGTCTATCCATGCTTCATACGACGCGCCAAGTGCGTGCGCGTAGGCAAGCACTGGGAGGAAGAACGTTGCAAGAACAACGAGCGCAATGCGTGTCATTCGACGATGATGACTCCCGTGTAATACGGCGCGAGATGGTCATGGTAGAGCCACTCTCCGGTATTCATAAATGTAAAGCTCCACACACCGTCGGCTGGCACCGGCTCCATAGGGTCAAACTCCGGATAGATACTGTGCGACGGATGTAGGTTTGATGCCGGCCAAAAGAGTTCTCCCGTCGTATTAGTGAACGCGACCGTATCCCCTGCCTTAATGCGCACCTCCATTGGAGTGAAGCCGTCTTTGGTGAGCGTTACAACTACTGCGCCCTCAGGAACGACGGTATTCGTGGGTGTCGCAGCTGCAGGCTCATTAAACGTACCCTTTTCATAGACATACCCTCCTACAGCAACGAGGACGATTACCACTACCACCCCTGCGAGCACCTTCGTATTCATCGATAGCAGTATATCACTCGAGGCATTTTGCCTGCTGCTCGGCTTCTAGACTCCTACAAATCTCTGCTGCCTTCTCCTCACCGTAGGTACCAGGGAGCGCGTAGTAAGCCGACGAAAAGCATGTGGTGCGTTCGTCCTCGGTCCATAGGTCATTGCGACATAGCTCGAATGCCTGCTCGTACTCAATGCCTGGAGCACCATGTTCAATAAGGCCACTCACCGCGCCAAAGATACATGCGTCCTGTAATCCTCCAGGAAGCGAGCGACAGTCTCGAACGAGTGTCTTTACGTCGTACTTACCAGCAAGGTAATCTGTCATTGCAAGTCCCACGATGTAATGAATCGCCGCAACTCTGTGTGTTTCTTCAACACGCAAGATATCCGGTAGTGCACGCGAAAGCGTATCGCCGGCCGCCCAGTAGACCGCTGAGTTCATATTCCCGTAGCAGGCCTCCTTATAGGTATCCGGCTGGCGAGCACAGAGTGCAATCGGATCGGTAGTCTCCACGGATAACTTATATGCGCCATTAATAAGAAAATTCGCTATGGCGTTATAGATACCTGACGCACAGCGATAGCGCTCTTCCGTACCAGTTGATGCCGCCTCACACAACATAAGTGCCTCTCGTATAACCGGCTCTATACCTCCAAACTGTCCCGTCGATGCAACCGCCGTCTCCATCGCACCGTGGCCAATACCGTGGTAGCACTGCAAGCGCGCGTCCGGGGTCACCTCACTCAACCGCTCACCGACTTCGTCGCATACCTTCGCTGCTTCCATGCCGGTGCTTCCGGTGCCGATAAAGCCCTCCATGAAGCCATGGTAAAAGCCGGCAGCACACGATGTTGCGTCCTTTGAGAAAATCGCCTTCGGATTCTCTAAGTAGAGCTGGTAGCTCGCGAGTCCAATGTTGTGCGTCAGGTAATGACAGGATTCTATAAATCCTGCATCCGTCGCATACAGCTCGCGCACGCGTGCAAACGCCGCAGGCAATCCTCCCTTTCCAAGCGCGAGGAAAATATCGTTTTGCCAGCACGTGAATCCTTCCGTACCGTCGCACGCTGCAGGTATGGTGCCATCCGTGTTACGCACCTGGATGACGCCAAAGAAGTACGCAGCCAAGTGGTCGTGAAAGGTATAGGTGCCGGGCGTGTCAAAGGTGTATGACCAAGACATATCGGGTGCAATCGGTTCCTTTGGGTCAAACGAAGGAAACAGACTGTGTGTCGGATGAAAGTCGGACGCTGGCCAGAAATATTTATCGCGCTTAGTGATAAACGTCACCGTATCTCCTGGAGATATGGTGAGCGCGCGCGGATGGAATCCATCTTCACGCAGCACCACCGTATTAGGCGGTACCATGAAAAAGAACAGATAGATAAGCACCGCGCCGAGTGCGATAAGTGAAAGAAGAGTGGCGAAGCGAGAACGGGTCATGGCGTGTAGGTACAGTAGTATTGATACGGTGCTTCGATACTACCGCAGATATCTGCCACTTTTTCTCTGGTGTAGGCGGTCTTGAAGGTGCGAACGATATTTTCGTAGCAAATCTCCTTCTCGCTATTCGTGAGTATTGGATCTGCACAGAATGCAACCGCTTTTATATATTCATTGCCTGGTTCACCGTGTGCCACAAAGGCTCCCGTTAATCCCTTGAGACAATCCTCCTGGACGCGCGACGGTAAGGAACGACAGTCTTTGAGAAACGGGATGAAATCATTCTCAGCAATGTGCGCACCGAGCACACTGGCCGCTGCAGAATTAATGACCATACCGGCGACGGTGTCATCCGCTATTTGTGCGACGTATAAGTTATAGGCGCTCTTGAGGCTATCGTCTGCATACGGCAAAATCCGCATAGAGAGTTCGTAGTAACAAGCGTTTGATACTTCAGGATTATCAAACGAGCGACAGAGTGCGAGTGAATCTACCTTAGGGAATTTGAGTCCGAACTGATTCGTCCACATCCAGTCACCAATCACGTTAAAGGCACCTTGATAGCACTCTGTGCGCGCATCAATCTCGGTGAGCCGACTGCATGCAGCAATGGCAGGTTGCGGTAACTCATGCGGCTTCCCCCACAGCTCAAGGTTAGTGGGTTCTGGAATGAACCCGTGCCCTATCGCGTGGTAACAGTTGAGACGAATACGCGGTACTTCGTCCTCATGCTCGCGAATAAGCATCTTGCAAAACGCGTCGGCTTCCTCAAAGTCAGGGTTGTCACGAATAAGATGTTCAAGGATGCCGTGATAGTAGCCATAACCGCAGTACACTGACTCTTGCGGAAATTCTAGTTTTGAAAGGTCGTTACCGTAACGTACGTATTCACCATATGCTGCATCACCGAGCTGATGGGCAATGACATGACAGCCAATACGCGTAAAATCCTCATCCGAGCGATAGAACTCGGAAAAAAGCGTGAACGCTGCTTTCGCACCATGTTCTTGTAATTCTCGAAGAAGATTTTCATTCCAACAGATACGTTTCTCTGCGACATTAAGGTTCGCGATATCGTCGATACAGTCGTAGTTCGCATACTCAGCACCCACCGCAACAGCACCGGTATAGAACGAACGAAGATGATCATGGAATCCCCATTTACCATTGTTCTCAAAGGTGAACGACCACGATTCACCGGGGTCTATGGGCCGCCCCGAGTCGAACGCAGCGTACTGATCATGCTGCGGATGCGAGTTTGAGGCGGGCCAAAACGCGTTGTCTGTACGGTTTACAAATGTCACTACCGTGCCTGGTTCGACCGTGAGCGTGCGCGGGTGAAATCCGTCAGAACGAAGCACGAACGTGTTCGGCGGTATGTAGTAATGGAATGCAGTAGCAATAGCCACCACCAATGCAGTGCCAGTTCCCACAACCATCCATCGCTTTTGCAAGACAGTGTTAGTAGTCATTCTCGCTTGGGTGTACGTCCCTCCCTTCACCGTTCAGGCACGATGAACGCATAGGTTCCGGAAGACCCTGACAGAGCGCCTTAAACTCAGGTGAGCCTTCATGGAAATTGAAGGTTGAATAGAATAGCAACTCATCGTAGCAACGCTTCCCAACACCATGGGTATCGGCGAGTGCACACATAGAGGCTGCCTTCTCTATGAGTCGGTAGTCTGTCTCTATCATGCGCGACGCAGCGTTTGCAAAACACTGCCCTTTTCGTTTCTCATCAAATCCAACGCAGAGATTCTCAATTCTCTTTTCATCGAAATGAAGCTGTACGGTCATGATGTAGAAGATGGCGTTGTAACAGCGCTTTTTTGATTCAGGGTCAGGTACGAGCGTACAGAACGCTTCCATTCCTTCTGCCTCATCTAGCGTCTCGCGATACAACGGCCATGATTCGCGATGACACGCAGCACGACGCTCACCCGTGAACGTATCACAGTACGTTGCTGCTTCGTCCATGGTCGCTACCGGTATATGGGCAACGAGCGCAAAATCTTCTGGCTCTAGCGGCTGAAAGATTTGCATGTAGGCACCTTCGTAACAGGTGCGCGTGTAGTCGTTGTCTCCCTTCTTTGCTATTTGGTCACACACATCCGTCGCAGTCTCGATAGTCGCTCCACTTATATACATCGAAAGGTGACCAAGAGCGTGGTAGCAGCTCGCCTGTTCAAGCCCAGTAAAATCACGACCATTCTCTGGCTCGCATATTTGGTTCAGTTCTGGAATGAGCGCTTGTATTTGCTCATCGGTGAGCGCATCGTCGCGAAAACGCTCCTGCGCCGAGCCATGAAGACACCCGTTACTGCACATACCGGTTGGGCAGCGCGCCACAACCTTCGTCCATTGAGACGGATCTCTTGCGGTTTCCTTCGCAGACAGATTATGTCCAAGCACGTGACAATAGAAATAATCAGGCACCTTCTCCTGTATGAGATACGTCACCCTAAACGCCTGCTCCATCGTGACACCACGATCCATCAGTTTCGGAATCTCTGTGTCGTAGCAGGCGGGTGCGTAGTTTGAGTTCTTACATGCGCTTATAACTTCATTTGCGTACTTCTGTAATGCCGCATCACTATCAGGGTCTAACGTTATGAAATAGGACGCTCCAAATAACGCCGCCATAACGACGAGACCACCAATGAGGCCTGCATATGAACGAAGAGAGGTGCGTACCGTCGACACGTTAGTTTGCAAGGCCATGGGTAAAATCAGCGCGCGCCGTACAGAGCGCTCTACGCTCAGCATCCTCGTACGCACAGAGACGCTCTGAGTCTTTGCGATACTGAGGGTTTGCGTAGAACATCCAGGACGCTCCTGCTCGGCACATGAGCGCCCCGTCACTCTCAAACGCGTCGCAGAATGCAACAGCCTGGCCTGGTTCGTATTCTACCGTTATGGCTACGGAGCTCCCAATCCCGAGATAGCAATGAGTACGTGCTTCCCCTTGCAATCCTCCACAAAACGCTACGATGTCCTCTTTCCTGTCTGAGACCGTATCAATAAACCACTGCCCAAGTTCGTAATAACAGGAATCCTGAAATGCGGCGCCAACCTCGTCGCACGGCTCGTACGGACGCGATGCATCGAAGAAACGAGTCTGCGGCGCAAGATTTTCCGGACTGCCCGCAAGCGGCGTGTTGTATTCCATGAATACACCCGACGTACAGCCAAGGAGCGGCACCACTTGAGTCGTATCGCCGCAAAGCGTGAGTGCACGATTAATGTTCTGATGCCCCGTATATTCGAGAATGCCATGCCCTATCCCGTGCTGACATCCTGTACCAAAGGTAGAGAAGGCACGTACACACGAATCATCTAGGTCACTGATAAGCTCTGTTCCTCCTTCGGCAATCGCTCGACCAAAGAGGCCGTGATAACACCCAAATCCAAACTGAGAATCACAGATGGCTATACTCTCAACCCCACGTGAGGCATAGAGCACTTCACCCATAAGGTGCGCAGAAAAGTGTTGGTCTTCCTGTGGTAACGCCGCATTCTTAGTGACAAACGCAGCGTACGCTTTCTCAGCACCCTGTTGCGCTACCTGCTGTGCAAGATAGACGCGCGCTTCTGCGGGGTTTTTGAGTACGTCCTTTGAATACAGAGCATGCAGGATGAGCCATCCACCTACGAGCGCTGCAAGTGCGATACCTATATAGGTGTAGGAGCGAGACGTCATACAGGACAATAGGTTTTTGCGTCTGGCGCAACGTCTGCACACATCTCGAGTGCTTTCTCGTGGTCAAAGATATTTTTCTCAAATGCCCAACTTGCAACGACCACACACGTTGCCTCTCCTTCAGCACTTGGCATGAGTGCACAGAGTTCCTTGGTACGCGCGACGTCATATCCTCCAGACGAGGCTGCGATGTTGCCGATGCCTTGGAAGCATCGCGACCGCACCACGTCACTTGAGAGAGCCGCACAGAGTGACCCAAATTTTGAGAAGTCCTTATCGAACACCTGGTTCCACCACTGTGGTAGTTGGTAGTAACAGGATTCGGCAAACGATTCAGCTACCGTATCGCATGGAGTGTATGCCGATTCACCAGACGCAATCGGACGCGCCACGGTTATAAAGCCATCCTTCCCCGTTGGCTCGAATCGTAAGTTGTAACCCATGAAGACACCCGACGAGCATCCCGCGACTGGGTCTGGTTGTGGAAGGGTTGCGCATGCTTCCAGTGCCTTCGGTAGTCCTTTCATGCCAAAGAACTCAATGAGTCCGTGACCAAGTCCGTGCTGGCATTGTGACGAACGTCCGTCAGTAAACTGCGCACACTCGCCATCGAGCTCCTGTAGAACACTGACGCCCTGTTCGGATACCGCTCTCTTAAAGAAGCCGTGATAGCACCCGTAGTTAAACTCTGCATCGCATACGCGCACCGCCGCAAGACCGTCAGCATCGTAAATAGCTTCCCCAAGAAGATGCGATACGTTGTGCTGTAAATCGTAGTTGGTACCCGCGTACTGTTTCTTGAGCACTACGTAGGCATCTGCAGGACCTTCTTTTTTTACCAACGCTTCAATACCCTCACGCGTAGCAGACACAGAACTGACAACTGGTTCTGGGCGAACATACTGCACCATCGCATAGATACCGAGAGCAAGAAGGCCAATCACCAGGGCTGTGCGGATATACGTGCGGGCCGTCATATGCCGGTATCCATAGCTTTACATCGTTCCTGATATTCTTCCGGCAATCGTTCACACACCGCATGACGCTTCAATCCTTTCGGGAGGAAATAGCTAGTCAGCGTCGCAAGTTTGTCGTAACACGCAGCCTGTTCACCTCCTTCTGCAATCGCACAAAAACGAAACGCGGCGTCTGGTTCAATCTCTCCTCCCCAATATAACGAGTCGAGCGCTGACGAGTTACAGTCATCTTCTCCCGTCTCGTCACCCGCGTACGCACACCATTCGCGTACGGTACGGAGCGTTGCCTCGTCGGTTTCACTTATTTGGCGAATATCGCGCCATTGTGCAAGCACAATGAATTCCTTACCAAACCCGCCATAGCACGCTGCTCTATCTCGCTCATCGGTAACAGGAATGGCATCACAATAGGAAAAAGCTTCTGGAAGCACTGACGGGTCGGGTGCACCCAGGTCCATACCTGCTGCTTCAAACAGCCGTGGCGTCAGGTGCATGTAACAAAATGGACGTACCGCGTCATCCATATATGTTTGGTTACATGGAGCGAGCGGGTCGGTGTCACTAAAATAATTCCCGTACTGGCTCTGCCATACTTCTCGATCGTGTACGCCTGCCACCATCTCCATACTGGCGCCACCGACACATTGTGCGTATTCCTGATACCCGTATTCAGGCGTGCCAGTTAATTTGCACATCTCTACGGCGCGCTCAAGGCGATATCCGTTGTACGCAAGGACACCGTGTCCAAGACCATGGAAGCACATCGTATATGCGCCTTGCCCTCCTGGTGCCTTCTTGCACGTTGCTGCTATTTCACTCAACGCGCCTTCACCATGTTCACTCAGTATGCCAATAACCACTGAATGCGAGCACGCGTTACGAAAATCCTGTGTACAACTATTGATGCCTTTAATGCCCTGCTGCTTATAGAGCATATCGCCGACGACATGACCAAGAAGGTGCAAATCAGTCCCTGTCGCAAGAGGTGCACGCAGTAATACCTGATAGGCATATTCAGCACCTTTCTCTTCCGAGAGGCGGCGGAAATAATCCGAATATTCTTGGAATGTACGGTTGCTTGCAGCAAGCTCGGCCATCTCAGGGTAGGTCTGCTGCTGTCGTTCGTACCAAAGCCCGACAGCGCCTATAGACCCTACAACCAGAAGGAATGCGAGTGAAAAAAGGAGCCGGCGCCGCTCAATCATGAGGGCATTGTACCCGTTTTCGCGCAGCCCCTAAAGCAGCCCTTATTTGTACATCACCTGAGAGTAGTACTGAGATTCATAATACCCTTGGCCATAGTAATAGCCCTGACCGTAGTAGTAGCCTTGGCCATAATAATAGCCTTGGTAATATCCCTGGCCGTAGTAATACCCCTGATAGTAGCCTTGGCTGTAGTAAGACGCTTGCGTGTAGGTACCAACACGTACATGGCCTGACAAGCTCGACGCTGTATCGAAGACCATGGTCCCCGTATTTGCGGAAGCATTGGTGGCACCTACATAGTAAAGGTATCCCTTCTTCAACTGCCCACCGCTTGCCTTTACGATTGCGCCGTCAACGATAATAGAAGTGCCGGGATTAAATGCCCACGTACCGCCGTTATTAATGGTCAAAGTACGGCCTGCGGGAATAGTTAACGTTCCGGAATCAAGACCGTCTACAATCGAAACAGCACAATCGGCACTCAACGATCCATTACTGCCTTGCGTAATACCTGAACACGGATCGGACCATGCCATAGTTACCGAGTTCGTATCGCCGTTCCCGTTTACGGCAGTGAACTTGGTGCGGTAAATCTGCGTGTGTGTGTCATGCACCACCCATGATGCTGAGTACGTACCAGGTGATGTCTCAACGAGTGGAAGCGTATGCGTTGAGGTATCGAGTTTCGTCACTGCAGTCACCGAATCAATTCCGCTAGCCGAGCTGACTTTCACTGTAAAGGTTTGTGTATCACCTACGTACACATGAAGCGGCGAGATATCAACCGATGAGAATTTCGGATCTGCGCCTGAGGCGTTTGAAACGGAAAGTGACACTGACTGTCCTGCAGGTCCAAGCGGATATTCTGGCTCCTGTTCTCCCTGAGAGAGACTTGGTGGCGCTTTAACGATTACGGTGCGTTTTACTTCTTTTGCTTTTGTACCACTCGAGTCAGTGACGTTATACGTGATGATATAGGTGCCAGCATCATTATGATCAACAACATCACCACCAATGACCACGTTATTTGAGATATCACCATCTTCTTTATCTTCGGCAGAGGCGCCTGGGTCGGTATAAATTTCACCAAGCTGTATCGTTACTTTCGAACTACCTACGAGCTTAATAACAGGCGTTGAATTTCTGACTGAACCACCACCTGAGGAACCTTTTGACCCGCTCGTAGTCGATACAGTGGTAGTGCTGCCTGCACTTGCAATGACGGTCGTCGTAGAAGTAGCGGTGCTTGTACTAGTAGTCGTTGTCGCGGGTACCGTCACAACCGTTGTCGTAATAAGCGGTGCGGTGTCAGACGGCTTTGGCTGTAATGGCGATGTGAGCGGCTTGGTTGGAATCACCGGGAGAACGGGCGCTGGTTCAACCGCCGGCTCTACCACTACTGGTGCTGGCTCAAGCACTACCGGACCGGCCGCAGGGACCGGCTCAGAGGGAGTCGTGCCGGTATCACCCCCAAAAAGACCTTTAGCAAAAGAAACGATGGAGCCAAAGATGCCAGGTGCTTTTGGTGCTTCACCGGTATATTCACTACGCTCAAGCATCGTCGTAGGTGTCATTTTCGTCTTTGGAGTAAAAATGGACACTATGGAATCCGATGCAGATTTAAAGAATCGCTCGAAGAAGGTTGGAATGACACCAACCGTCGTAAGCGGGACTATTTCAACCACCTGATTGTTATGGAGGAACACCGCATCATCACGGGTATAGAGAATAGAAAGATGCTGCCACTCCCCTGCCGTTATGTACGCGCGTTTGGTGATAGCACGACCAGCCGGTGCATCAGCAAATATCTTTCCATTCTCCGTAAGGCCAATCCGGTGATTGTCTTCGTTAGTGAAGAGTATGGTGTCGTAATCCGTGAGTGCAGTCGGCTTTACCCATACATCCATACGACTCGTCAGTGTGCCGCTTACTTCGTACGTTGCTTCGGTAAACGGTACAAATGAGGTGCCATCGAATTTTGCTGCATCACCGTATGCTGCCTCGACGAGCGGCGTACCGCCTTGCGTGTTTGAGAATTCACTATTGAGACTTGCGCGCGTAAGCGGTCCAACAATGCCATACCCAAGGTCACCGGATGGACTAAGGAGTATCACCCGCTGTTCTTCTTGGTATGCCTCCACCGCAGCAACGGTTGCATCACCATAGATGCCGTTTGGTGCTTCGATACCAAGCCACTCCTGCAACAATCGCACCTCTGCTGATTCGTCGCCTCTGGAAAGCGTACTCGTCAGTAGCTCGGGTACGGGTGCTTCCTGTGCGTGAAGCGACGGCGCAAACGTGGTACCGACGATACCTAGAAGCACCATGAGGACTGCTGCTCTGCTGACCATATGTCCGTAGTATAGCAATCGTACCAGCATAGGGAGGGCGTTAGTACACTACGGACCAGGCGGCGTCTCACCTGCAGGTTCTTCGGGAGTACTTGGTGGCTCTTCTGGCACTTTTGGCTCAGGTTCAGGTTCTTCTTCAGGAAGGGGGGTCTCTGGAGTCGGGGTTAGCCCTTCTTCAACCGGTGGGTCCTCTGGTTCCACTGGTGGTTCTCCGCCGCCCGCTCCTCCCCGTTCCTCTCCCACGAGACGAAGTAGTACTCGAATGTCATCCTTCGTAAGACATTCGCCATCGACACAGATTTTCTCCTTAGCGCTAAACACATTCGCCATCATGGACCCAATACCGTTTGTTGCGTCTGCAAACCATGTGCGAAGCGCTTCCGTAAGACCGTCAGAGAGATACGCGGTCGTAGATCCAAACGACAGTGTGAACAATTCAGAGAAATAGTCCCCTATGTCGTTTGACGGCGGTTTAAAGCCCGTGATGCCATCAAGGTTGTAGTTCGTCCACTCGGCGGTATCAAAGCGTGGTGCCGTCATACGGTACGACACGCGGGTTGGGGTATCCGAAAGGAGATACACCTTTCGTTCTGCTTCGTCGATTTCATACCAGACTCGTGCACCGTTCTCTGCGGAGAGGAGCACTATCAGACGGTCTATATGCTTACGGATATGTGTTGCTTGTGCAAAGAGCCACAAGTCACTTCCCGGAAGCTCATCATCAAAATCGAGCACTGCAACGTAGCCTGAGCTGCCATCATCTGCCGTGACTGGTGTATGAATATCTGCGGCACCCGTCACCTCTTCTTTAATACCCACCATGCCCGAGACATACGTTGCGTAGTTCACGCCGTCGACCGTGTAGACCGGGTCAACCGTACCGACGGTGAGTTTTCCGGTACCACCACCAAGCACTAAATCACCTGTTGTATAGATGTTGCCCGCAACGCCAAGGCGCGCTGCCGGTGAGGTCGATCCGATACCAACATTACCTGCGTTTGTGATAACAAAACTTGTTGCAGTTGAGCTTCCAATAGCAAACGCTGGTGCACTGCCGTTTGCACTTGTCGGATTAATCGAGAGTTGTGCCCATGGACTTGAGGAACCGACACCAAGGAACCCTGCTGCGGTGAAGGTCGTCGTTGCGGTGCCGCCAAAGTACGCCTGCATCGCAGAGAACTGTGTCGAGGACGCGTTCCCATTAAACAACATCAGTGAGGTTGTCGCAGACTGCCCTGCTGCTGGATGCGTCCAGGCATCATAGGAAGTGAGACCGGAACTGCCTCCAAGACCAAGCGAACTCGTCGCCGTAAGCGTATACCCTCCAGAGGCATTACCGACAAGTACCTGTCCGTACGTCGGTGCCGTCGTAAGTCCTGTACCTCCATACAACACACCAACAGAGGTGGTAGCGGAAATAACACCATTATTTGCCTGGAGCGGTCCGTTCAACGTTCCAATCGTTACTCCACCACTAAACACTTGAGCGCTGGTAAATGTATTGGCGGTATACGTCTTTGGAATCGTTGTTGAAGAGTGCACGAAATGCGTAGCCGATGTCGAACTAAATGAATTAGCAAGATAGTAACTACCCTCCTGACCATCAAAGAGTCCCGTCCAGTCGCCCGCGGTAGATATAGTGAGCGCGCCACTTGAAACAGAGAGACCTGCGCCAGTGAAATCAGTCAGTGTGTCACCTCCAAGCGTAAGTGCACCGAAAAATGCGTTCGTTGATGATGCATATGATGCACTAATGCCAGTCGTAGATGCATACGTTGCGGTAACACGGTCTGCGGCAGCGTCGTAGGTGAATCCAGCATCACCCGCAAACACGCCACCGTTATTAAACTGGACCTGCGTGTTTGCACCGCCTGGCGAACCACTACCTGCCCCAATACCAAGCGATGACGTAGCAACATTGGTCCACATAGTGCCATTCCACATAAGTACATCACCAAATGTTTCAGTCATCGCTCCCACATCAGAAAGGTCCTCGAGGCCATAACTCTCTATATCTAAATCACACGTAGTACCGTTGCAGGTAAAGTCACCAAAATCAGCAGCAGCAAGTTGGTCTGGCGTGACGTCATCAACCGTCGCAGACCCACCGCTCGAACCACCACGTCTACTGCCGCTTTCACTACGTCTATCAATAATGATAGTTCGTTCAACCATGAGTTCAGCAAGCCGGCGCTCAAGATAGTCATAGGAAACCCCTACCGTCTCGTAATGGTAGTGATTAATACTGGTAGTAGCAGTCGAGGGTGCACTCGGAATAGTCGTGGTTTTTGTCACCACGAGCGGCGGAGCAACAAGCTGACTAATATGCTCAGGACGTAGGTATGCGACACCTCCTGCTACCAGCACTATCGTGATGAGAATGAAGGATAGGTATCGCATATATTAAGGAGCGCCACCCTCTCCGCCGCCCGAGTCCCCACCCTCACTTCCGCCACCTCCGGAATCTCCGCCAGAGTCGCCTCCGCCGGTATCTCCGCCGCCGGTGTCACCACCCGTATCACCTCCGCCAGTATCGCCTTCGCCACCACCGGTATCTCCGCCGCCTGTGTCTCCGCCAGAAGTATCACCAGAACCACCACTAGTATTGCCACCGCCAGAGGCCGCTGCGCCTGATAAGAGCTGGTTAAGCTGCGCACGAGTCAGACACGTCTCTCCCTCTGCGTCGGTCACACAGATTTTGTCTGTATATACTTCCTGCGCAAAGATGCGCTTAAAGATACCGTCAGCAAAGTACTGAGCGCCGTGCATGACTTCAATCACCTGATTCGACAGGTCATCCATAGCGGTCTTCAACCCGTCACTTGCCTCAACGAGTGCCGCGGTCCATGGCTTGAGTTCTTCTTCACCTTCTTCGTCATATTCCTCAAGCAACGTTGCGAGCGTTGACGTGCCGGAGACCAGGTTTGCATTACCAAACGACAACGCATGTTCGTCAGTGAAGTACACCGTTAAATCATCAGACGGTGGAGTAAAGCCGATGACGCCGTCATGGTTGAAGTTTGTCCATGATTCAGAATCAAACCGCGGCGCCGTCATACGATACGAGACACGCGTTGGTCTATCGGCTAAGAGGTAGACCTTACGCTCTGCCTTGTCTATCTCATACCAAACCTTCCCACCATTTTCTGCAGTGAGAAGCACGACGAGCTTATCAATGTTCTTGCGAATATGAGTCGTTTGCGAGAAGAGCCACAAGTCACTGCCTGGCTCTAATTCATCAAAGTCGAGTACGGCGACGTATCCCGTACTGCCATCTTCAGCGGTAAGGGGTGTGTCAATAACGGCATTACCGGTTGTTTCTTCCTTTACACCAATCATGCCTGCCATGTACGTTGCGTACGCCGTACCGTTGACGGTGTAGACCGGGTCCAAGGTACCAATGGTGAGTTTGCCAAGACCATTACCTACAAGAACCGTACCGTTGCTATTTATAGTGAGCGCAGCAACGGTCGACGTTGCGAACGTAGAGGGTGACGAGGTTGCAATATATAGGTTGCCGTTAATACTGCGGAAGCTCCATGGGTTCTGAGTTACAGATCCGTCAGAAAGCGTAAGCTGCGATCTCGTAGCGTCGGCTATGTTTAAATTCCACGCGGGGGTCGTAGTACCGATACCTACATAACCGCTACTGCGAATAAAGGTCATCGCAGTGCCAAGATAGGAACCTGAGTCGGAGTAACGATCTATGAACAGGTTCGACCCAACGTTACTTCCACTTTCTGCAACACTTGTACCACCGCCCACCGCCCAACGTGTAGAGTTTCCAGTTTTAACGGTGAAGCCACGGAATTGACTTGCCGATGCATCAAAGTCAAGCTGTGCTGCTCCAGTGCTCGCAAAAATGTGGAGCTTACTTGCAGGGCTTGTGGTTCCGATACCGACATTTCCTGCATTTGTAACAATGAAGTTGGTAGCAGTCGAAGAACCAATAACGAACGACGGAGCATTACCGTTGGATGCGAGCGGATTTATAGCAAACTGACCCCATGGCGTCGACGTACCGAGACCGAAGAACTTGGTCTGGTCCACTTGCGTAGTCTGCGTGCCATCGTATTGGAGGTTAAGGTTGGTGGCGACGTTGTTGTTCAGTGGAGCAACCATAATGCCGCTAAAATATGTTTGCGTGATGTTACCGCTGATAGTCGTGCCACCTGTGTTTGTTACGTATGCGTCAACATAATCGGTACTACCATTCATGTCGACAACAGCAGTCACATTTGCAATAAGAGCACTGCTGACAATTCCCAGTTTATACAAGCTGCCGTTCTTATATATCGATGCAACCGCTGAACTACCGTTAGTAGTACGAACCTGCAAGTAAATGACGTATTTACCAGGGACCGTCGGCTGGAACCGTCCAGTACCGAGATTGAAATTGTTGTTCGTATCATATTCCTCAGTAGCCCACGTGAGGAGCGTATCGATACCAGCAGTGACCGTCTGATCAGAGCTGTTTTTATGTACTGAGAAACTCGGCCCTGTTGTTGCCGTTGTGACGCCCTGCCACGTGCCGCCCATGTTCTTAAACTCCATAACACCGCCGTTATCGCGGAAGCCGTAGCCGTTCGCACCTGTTGTCGTTGCGAAGTTTATATAGTTGTTGGAGCCTTCAAAGAAACCGGAGCCTGCAACGGTAAGTCGTGAGGACGGTGAGGTGGTACCGATACCAAGGTTGCCGCTTGCGTTAATGGTGAGTGCGGAGATGCTGGTTGTGGCGAAGGTAAGCGGTGAGGAGGTACCGATAAAGAGACCGCCACCTGCGTTGCGGAAAGTCCAGTGATTTGAAGTAAGCGAACCATCAGAGAGTGCGAGCTGCGGCGCAGTGGATGACGCAACTTGGAGTGCCCATCGTGGGGTCGTGGTGCCAAAGCCCATCATCGACGTCGTTGCTGACTGATAGATAGACGCGTGGGTCCATGCGTCGTATGAGGAGAGGCCACCTGAAAGACACGTGTTATTAACGGCATAACATCCAGTGGTGATATTCCAACCCACATTGGAAGAGGAAGTAGCAACGGCGCCAATAATGTCGAGGCCACGGCCAATGGTGGTGGTGCCAAGCGATGTTACATAGAAGAGGTTGCGTGTCGAAGAACCGATAGCAAATGCTGCTTCCCCTGCAGGAGCATTGAGTGACGTACGGGCCCATGGCGAGGTCGTACCAACACCTACCCTTCCGTTTGCACCGATATACAGATGCGGCGTAGAGGTTCCCTGATCACCTACAACAAAGACAGGTGAGGTCGTACCGTTTGTCTGCTCAACCGAGAACATACCCCACGGTGTTGATGAAGAAATACCCACAGAGGTCGAGGCGATACCTCCAGCGCCATCTGAAACCGCATAGACGGTAAGCACCGAAGTACCATCCAACTGCGCACTATAGCTTTGGACCGTGCCGGCAGAAGCAGTAGAAGTAACAGGCATATCAACCCAGGAAATAACACCTGAGTTGGTATCAAACGTCATTGCGCCTATAGCAAGATTGCCTATCGACGTCACGCCTGACGTAAAGTCATGCGTGAGTGCTCCTGAGCCAACATTCAACCCGCCCGCAAACGTTGAAGTGGCGCTCGTCGACGTTGCTGTAAAGAAGGTAGATACGGTCTCACCAACGACCGAGAGCTTCGCATACGGCGACGTGGTTCCAAGTCCCATGCGACCCGCGTAATCAACTACAAGGAGATTTGATGTCGACGAACCGATAGCAAAGAGAGGATTAGAACCAGTGACGCCACCGTTCGCATTGATAGAAAGCTGACCCCATGGAGAACTACTACCAATACCTATATTGCCTACCGTGTTAATCGTCAGTGCCGTAGTTGACGTAGTCGCGAAGGTCGTAGCACTTGAGGTCGCGATGTAGAGGTTGCCATTAATAGAACGGAATGACCAATGACCACCAGTAGCGTCAGAAAGCGTGAGTTGCGGCGCGGTTGACGACGCAACTTGGAGTGCCCATCGTGGCGTCGTCGTACCAAAGCCCATCATCGATGTCGTTGCTGACTGATAGATAGACGCGTGAGTCCAGGCGTCGTATGAAGAGAGGCCACTTCCGCCCCCAGAGATACACGTCCCGTTTATGGCATAACACCCAGTGGTGATGTTGAAACCAACGTTCGACGTAGAGGTTGCCGAACCCGAAATCGTAAGACCTGACACGGTCGTCGTACCAAACCCAGTTGCAGAGACAGACAGAGCGCTTGAGGAAGCAGCAGTGACTGCCTCAAAGATTTTCCCCGTCGAATTGCCCCAGACCGAGAGACGCGCGTATGGGGAGCTGGTCGCAACTCCCAGATTTTCACTAGAGTCGAAGTACAGCAGTCCTGTATCTGTTCCTGCTCCTCCCTCAATTGCAAGTACGTGTGAATATCCATCACCTACATCGTCAAATGAGATGTAGTTTTGTTCGTGGCTCGGACTAAACCAGAATCGGCTCGTGTCACTACCGCCATTAAAGGAAAGGCGTCCGGCGTTTCCTGATGGATTTAAGAGACTGATAGAACCCTGATTAATGGTCATTCCTCTTCCATTAGGGTCTTGGATATACAGTGCGTCAGTTGGCGCAGCAGTACCAATACCGACCGCACCGTCGTTTCTGACTACAAATCGAGTACCCGTAGACGAACCAATTACAAACGACGGCGCGGAACCATTTGCACTCGTAGGATTGATTGACAGCTGTGCCCACGGAGTTGAGGAGCCGACACCCACAAAGCCTGCGGCAGTGATAGTGGTCGTTGCCGTACCACCAAAATACGCACGCGTTGCAGAGAGCTGAGTCGTTGATGCATTACCGTTGAACAACATCAAAGACGTGGTCGCTGACTGCCCTGCTGCGGGATGCGTCCAGGCGTCGTATGACGCAAGACCAGCAGTGGTTGGCAAACAAGTGCCGTTGATGGCGTAGCAGCCAGTCGTAAGATTAATACCTCCAGCGAAAGATGAGGTAGCACTGCCCGTAACATCAAGTTTGAGGAGACTGGTAGAGCCAGTTGTATTGTTGAATGAGGCAAATGCAGTCGAGGTAGTAGCGAACGTCGTCGGAGAAGACGTTGAGAGATAGAGGGTATTATTGATTGCACGGAAATTGAACGGTGCAGCGGTCAAGGAGCCGTCTGAGAGCGTGAGTTGAGGGCTGGTCGCAGCCGCTAGCTGAAGAAGGAATTGAGGGGAGGTGGTACCAATACCAACGAGTCCTGTTTCTGTAATACGGAGACGTTCGTTATCACCATTAGTATAGAAACGTATCGGCGCAGTCGTCTCTGTTGCTATTGAGAGACCACCAGAGAGGCTAGAACCAGCTTCTATGAGCGCGCCATCTTGGCGGAATCGTCCGTTATTAAAGTGACTAGAACCTAGAGCATAGAGGTTGAGACCGGTAGCAGCGTAGTTATTACGAATAGAGAGTAAGGCTCGGGGCGTACCAATAGACGTATTCGCGTTGGTGATGTATGCGCCAATGGTGCCCGTATCGTTATTGCCTATTTCCAGTAATCCCTGAGGAGAGGTAGTGGCAATACCAAGTGCGCCGGTAGCGGTGAACGTTGAAGTGGCCGTACCACCAAAATACGCACGCGTTGCAGAGAGCTGTGTGGTTGAGGCGTTGCCGTCAAGAAGAATAAGTGACGTCGTTGCTGACTGCCCTGCTGCGGGATGCGTCCACGCATCGTATGCAGAAAGACCGGTGCCCGTAATCGTAATAGGGGTTGCAGAGAACGCGACAAAGCTGGTACAGGACGCGGTACCCGCACAGGAGACAGAAGAGGTGGCAGCGCCTGCGCCCCCTGCGATGTAGTCGGTGCCTGCGGTGGCAGCGGAGACAAGACCGTTCGTTGCCTTCAAAAGGCCTGAGAGGGTGCCGATGGTGAGCGAACCACCGTTTATGGTGACATCACCACCGCCGCTTATGGTAAGGCGCGGTGTATTGTCAGTAATAAGCTCAAATGCACTTGGGTTCCTATTTCCTACACGGAACGTCGAACCATCGTTATAGAGGGTTCCGGAAAGCGTACCGTTACTCATCACATCAAGCACACCCGACGCTGCACCATCTATCGCAAGTGTTCTATATCCTGCACCGTAGTTAGTAGGCGCGTTCGTTCCAATACCTACGTCACTACTAGCTGCAATAAAGATACTTGAGGTGGCAGTAAGAATATTTCCGTTTGCAGCGTAGTACGGAATCTGACCTGTTGTACCGTTATTAACGGTACCGGATGCACCCAGTGCACCAATACACGTTCCGCCAATGGCGTAGCATCCACCATTAGTCAAATTGATGCCGCCTGAGAACGTCGATGTTGCATTACCCCAGATGGTTGTCGTTGAGGTGGTACCGACAAAGAAAGGACCATTTGATGACAACATCGTCGTTGATGCCTGCTGTATGGAGAAGAGAGACGGGATAGAAAGGGTTACAGCGCCTGTACCTGCAGAAGCAGTAATCTGATTAGTAGTGCCAGAGAGCGAGGTAACTCCGGTGTTCGTTATGGTGAGTGCCGTTCCACCAACCAGCGCCCCTGGCGTGCCAGTAAAACCAATCCCCGTTCCCGCAGACACAGAAGAGGTTGCAACTGAAGCAACACCTGAGGCAGAGGTGCCGTACAGCACCTGACCTTGAGAAATAGCTGAGGTCGTTGCAAGGCCATAGTACGTTGTCGTAATTGGTGAGGAACCAAACACTACTGGCGTTGCAGACGTAGTGAATGGACCACTGAAGGAGAGCGTGGTCGTAGCGGCACCTGCTCCACCAGCTACATAGTCTGTCCCCGCAACCGCAGTAGACACTACGCCTGCCGTTGCCTTGAGGATGCCGGTAAGAGCGCCGATACTGAGGTTTCCTGCAAAGACGTTCGTTGACGATGCGTACACCGACGAGAGCGCAGTCGACGAGGCATACGTAGTGGTGCCATATGTTGCGGTATATGCGTTCGGGAATGCCACCAAGGATGGCAGTGAGAGTGTGACGGCACCCGTGCCCGCTGACGCTGTTATTTGATTAGTCGTACCAGACAATGACGTAACACCAGTGTTCGTTATCGTAAGTTGTCCGTTTGCAAACGATGTAGAGATACCGGTACCGTTTGCATACGTCGTCGTTGCTACCCACTGAGGAACCCCGTTATTCCACGTAAGCACCTGACCACCCGTACCCGTACCAAAGAAGGTAGAGGTGGCAATGGCCTGCACGTTCCCTGTTGCCCCCGTTGGATTTGCAAGTACCGTGTTTGCTGCAATTTGCGCAAGATTATTAAGCGCAACACCATTGGTAGCGAGTGAGAGCGTGCCATTGACTCCACCTACAAAGCTGCCGAGCGTACCGGAGTAGCTAAAGGCTGCGGAGAGCGTTGGTGTTGACGTAGCGACGGACGCAACCCCTGCCGCACCAGTTGCGTAGAGCACCTGACCTTGAGAAATAGCAGAAGTAGTTGCAAGACCGTAGTACGTGACCGTCGCATTTGTACCACCGACCAGTGAACCGAGCGTACCTGAGGTAGTAAATGGACCAGAGACCGCAAAGGTTGAGGTCGCTACGCTTTGTAGAGCTCCGGTACCTGCACCATAGACCAGCTGACCAGAGGTAAACGACCCAGCGCCCGTACCACCACGAGCCACCGCAAGCTGACCCGTCCAGCTTGGTGCGAACGTGAAGGTGCCACCAGAGTTAGTAATGGAAAGCAAGACGTTTGTATCTGAGCTTGTGGCGAGTGTGATGGCACCAGTTTGTGCAGCACCGAAACTTTGCCGTATCGAGGAGACACCGTTGTTTATCGACGACGTTGCTACCCACGTTGGTACGCCGTTGACTAGCGCAAGAACCTGACCGTTCGTGCCTGCAGATGTCGTTGCGAGGCGTCCGGCGCCGTTGCCGTAGAGTACGGCATTCGCTTGAATGCTATTCCAGCCAGTGCCCCCGTAGGCAACCGAGAGCGTCGACGATGCGCTTACGGTCCCGTTGAGAGCTTGGAGTGGACCCGTAAGTGCACCGACAGAGAGATTGCCGAAGAATGCGTTTGTTGATGAGGCGTAGACAGTTGAGAGTGCCGTCGAAGAGGCATACGTAGTGGTGCCGTATGTTGCTGTGTATGCGTTCGGGAACGCAACGAGACCCGGGAGAGAGAGCGTGACTGCCCCCGTAGCCGCAGATGCCGTTATTTGATTAGTCGTACCAGAGAGCGAAGTAACACCGGTGTTGGTGATGACGCCTGAGCCACTGTTGTAGCTAATACCGGTACCGCCAGAGAGCGACGTTGAAGAAATCTTATTATTAAAGGTATTCCAATCAGTACTGCTGAGGTAGCCGTTGGTCGAGCCGTTGGCCTGCGAAATAGAGAGCGTATTGCCACTGAAGCTAAGGGGCGCAGACACCGTCGCGCTCGTTACCTGACCGGTGCCGTTACCGGTGAGAATACCGCCCAACGTTGTTGAACCAGTACCGCCACCTGCTACACCAAGCACACCGGCAAGGGTGTTTGAGAATGTAATGACATTCCCGGTACCAGTTATGGTCGTAGACGCTGTCAGACCATTGAATGCAGTAGAGCTCGTCGCAAGCGTTATGGTTGGTCCCGTTTGTGTCTGCCCTGCCGGACCAATAGCGGTAACTGCGCTCGTTACCAAACCAAGTGAGGATGTCGCAGTGAGCGTGTAGCCGCCAGAGCTATTACCCACGAGAATCTGACCGTATGTAGGCGCCGTCGTAAGGCCTGTGCCGCCATAAAGTACACCGATAGACGTAGTCGCGCTCACTACTCCATTGTTTGCTTGCAGAGGACCGTTGAGCGTACCAATGGTTACCCCACCACTAAATACCTGCGCTGCAGTGAATGTATTTGCGGTATATGTCTTAGGGATTGTCGTTGAGCCATGGATGTACGCATTAACCGTGGCGTCGAAGTTCGAGATAGTAGACGCAAGTTGCGTGCCTGTGTGATTTGCGCGGTTGAGATAATAGGTGCCTTCCTGTCCGTCAAATGTTCCTGTCCAATCGCCGGTAGCGTTAATCGTAAGCGCACCACCAACGTTCTGAAGACCCGTGCCAGTGAGGTCGGTGAAGGTTTCGTTGTTGATGCCAAGCGAGGTGGTCGTCGCGTTCGTCGTTGATGCATTTGTGGCAAACAATCCACTGAACGTTTGCTGAGCGCCCCATGTGTTTGCAGTCGTCGTACCAAACGCAAGCGAGATGCTGTTAACCGCACGTGTGAGCGGATATACGAAAGTGAGCGGATTTTCGTAGTCAGTGCCACCGGTCGCCACCGAGACGAGGCCAGCGGTTGCTTTAAGAATACCGGTAAGAGAACCAATGGTGAGTGATGGTGTCGTGAGTGCACCCGTTGCACTCACGCTTGTAGTACCTGTGCCGCCCACCGCAAGCGTGTTAGCCGACAAGTTCGTCGTTGATGCGTTCTGGAAGCTTGAGGCACCCTGGACCGTGAGCGCTGACGGGAACACGTAGTTACCAGCGCCAAACGTGCCACCGGTCGTTGTAATGACACCAGTACCAGAGGTGTAGCTAATCACTGACGCACCAGAAAGTGAGGTAGAGCTAATCTTGTTGTTGAAGGTGTTCCAGTCGGTTGAAGAAAGATAGCCGTTGGTCGAGCCATTGGCCTGCGAAATAGAGAGCGTATTGCCACTGAAGCTAAGGGGCGCAGACACCGTCGCGCTCGTTACCTGACCGGTGCCGTTACCGGTGAGAATACCGCCCAACGTTGTTGAACCAGTACCGCCACCTGCTACACCAAGGAGACCAGCGAGTGTATTAGCAAATGTAATAGTGTTTCCTGTTGCTGTAATCGTCGTTGACGCCGTAAGACCGTTGTACGCCGTTGAGCTCGTCGCGAACGTTACCGTTGGTCCCGTTTGTGCCTGCCCTGCCGGACCAATAGCGGTAACTGCGCTCGTAACCAAACCAAGTGAAGAGGTAGCGGTCAGGGTATACCCACCACTACTATTGCCCACGAGAATCTGCCCGTAACTTGGTGCAGTAGTAAGACCAGTGCCTCCGTAGAGGACGCCAACAGACGTCGTAGCTGAAACGACACCATTATTTGCCTGCAAAGGACCATTAAGGGTACCTATAGTAACGCCGCTGCTAAATACCTGAGCGCCGGTGAAGGTGTTCGCGCTATAGGTCTTTGGAATCGTGGTGGAACCAGCGATGTAGGTATTGACCGCACCATCGAAGTCAGAAATCGTCGATGCAAGCTGCGTGCCTGTGTGATTTGCGCGGTTGAGATAATAGGTGCCTTCCTGTCCGTCAAATGTTCCTGTCCAATCGCCGGTAGCGTTAATCGTAAGCGCACCACCAACGTTCTGAAGACCCGTGCCAGTGAGGTCGGTGAAGGTTTCGTTGTTGATGCCTAGGTACGTGGTGGTTGCCGCCGTTGCAGTAAGATTTGCCGTTGATACTGTACCCGTCGCAGTAAGATTCGCCGTTGAAAGATTTCCGGAGAAAAGGCCATTACCCTGCACCGCAAGACGGAATAGCGATGAACCAGAGGTGGTACCGATACTGAGTGTGTTTGAGAAATAGGAACGACCTGCGACTTCAAAGATGCTGCCTGTGGTGGAGGTAGCCGAGGCTCCTATAATGACCACGTCAGAGGTATCTGAAGGGTAAATTGCGAGACTATCAGTCGTCGTGCTCCACGCTCCCGCACCACCACCGCCACCCGTCGTAAGGTCTGGCTGCCAACTTGGTAGCCCACCCACTAGCTTCAAGACCAAGCCGTTGGTTGAAACTGGCAGACGTGCAAGTGACGTCGCGGAATCTGCATAGAGAAGATCGCCTGCTGCGTAGCTACTCTGACCAGTACCACCATAAATCGCACCAATAGTGGTAGTCGCTGATACGACACCGTTGTTTGCTTGCAATGGACCATTAAGCGTACCGAGAGTGAAATTGCCGACGAAGAGATTGGTAGATGAAGCGTACGCCGCACTAAGCGCCGTTGAAGAGGCGTAGGTGGTAGTGCCGTAGCTTGCGGTGTAGGCGTTCGGGAATGCGACGAGACCTGGAAGCGACAACGTTACTGCACCAGTACCAGCAGATGCCGTTATCTGGTTAGTGGTGCCACTTATACTTGTGACACCGTTGTTGGTAATCGTGAGATTAGTTCCTCCCACGAGATACCCTGGCGTACCCGTAAACCCAATACCCGTTCCTGCAGAAACCGTTGATGTTGCCACCGACTGATAGGCTGTCGTACCGCCATACAACAACTGACCTGCGGGCGCAGTCGTTGTGCCTGTACCGCCACGACCGTACGCAAGCGTACCTGTCCACGACGGAGTAAAGGTAAAGGTGCCACCAGAGTTAGTAATGGAGAGCAGCACGTTTGTGTCTGAGCTTGTGGCGAGTGTGATGGCACCGGTTTGTGCAGCGCCAAAGGACTGCTGCACTGAAGACACACCGTTTTGTATGGAGGACGTCGCAGTCCACGTAGGGATACCGTTCAACCACGCAAGCACCTGACCACCGGTACCTTGCGTTGTCGTCGCTAAACGACCAGCGCCATTACCGTACAAAAGCGCACCAGACTGCACTGCGTTCCAGCCAGTGCCGCCATATACAACAGAGAGTGTCGACGATGCTGAGACAACGCCGTTGACAGCCTGGAGCGGACCAGTCAGTGTGCCAACTGAAAGATTTCCAAAGGATGCGTTTGTTGACGATGCGTATACGGAGGAGAGCGCCGTTGAAGAGGCGTAGGTGGTAGTGCCGTAGCTTGCGGTGTAGGCGTTCGGGAATGCGACGAGACCAGGAAGAGAGACCGTAACCGCACCGGTAGCCGCAGATGCCGTTATTTGATTGGTCGTACCAGAGAGCGAAGTAACACCGGTGTTGGTGATGACACCTGAGCCACTGTTGTAGCTAATACCCGTACCACCAGAGAGCGAGGTAGAGCTAATCTTGTTGTTGAAGGTGTTCCAGTCGGTACTGGTAAGAAGACCGCGTGCAGACGCGGATGCTGATGGGATATTAAAGGTAATAGTGCCACCAGTAGCCGTTACCGTAATGTCAGTACCGCTCGTGCTCGTAGCAATAAGTACCGTACCCGTCTGTGTCTGTCCTGCAGGACCTATTGCTGCGACGCCGTTTTGTATAGATGAGGTACCTACCCACGTTGGTGCGCCGTTGTTCCAAGCAAGCACGTAGCCACCGGTGCCTGTTCCAAAGAAGGTTGAGGTCGCAATCGCTTGCACGTTACCGATTGCTCCCGTTGGATTAGCGAGAACAGTGTTCGCTGCAATCTGCGCAAGATTGGTGAGCGCTACACCATTATTTGCAAGCGAGAGCGTACCTGAGGCTCCACCTACAAACGAACCAAGCGTGCCAGAGTAACTAAAGGCCGTAGAAAGTGCTGGTGTTGAAGTAGCAACTGAGGCGACCCCTGAAGCACTCGTGCCGTAGAGCACCTGACCCTGACTAATATTCGAGGTAGTAGCAAGGCCGTAGTATGAAATCGTCGCGTTCGTACCGCCAATGAGCGAGCCAAGGCTTCCAGAGACGTTAAACGGACCAGAAACGGCAAAGGTTGTGGTCGCAACACTACCAAGACGCGCTGGAGAGCCTGCCGTGGTCGTCCAGTACGGTACCTGTCCTGCGGTCTCACTGCTTGAGGTTGAAACGTTACCTGTCCCGCCGCCACCTGTTGCTGAGAGCGTCGTACCGTCGAAGGTAAGGCCCGTACCTATAGTCGTCCCTGCAAGGCGTCCCGTACCATCCGTGCGTAGGAGCTGTGACGGCAGTGACGTGACGGCCAGCTGGCTCGTCGTGGCGTTGGTTGAAGACGCATTTGTTGCAACGAGGGACGAGAAGATTTGATGTACCCAGGTGTTAGTCGTCGTGGTACCAAACGCGAGAGAAACAGTATTCACTGAGCGCGTCAGAGGATAGGCAAAGGTAAGGGGGTTCTCATAGTCAGTACCGGCAGTCGCTGCAGAGACTACCCCGCCCGTAGCTTTCAAGATGCCCGTGAGTGAGCCAACGGTCAGATTCCCCGCAAATACGTTCGTTGACGAGGCATATATAGAGGAGAAGGCTGTCGAAGACGCATAGGTTACAGTCAAACGGTCAGCCGCTGCGTCGTAGGTAAAGCCAGTGTCTCCTGCGAACGTACCTGCGCTATTAAACTGCACCTGACCTGTAAGCCCACCTGGCGTACCGCCGCTGCCGGAAATACCCAGAGAAGAGGTCGCAAGTAGTGCATAGCCCCCGAGGCCGTCACCTACGAGTAGCTGTCCGTAGGTCGGAACGGTAGAAGTACCGGTGCCTCCTCTACTAATAGGAAGAATGCCTGTCGTGTTGCTGAGGGCAATGTTCAACGTCGAGGTCGCAATGTTCGTCCACGCGCTCCCGTTCCAGGAGAGAAGGTTGCCATAGCTCTCTGTCATCGCGGCAACATCCGATAGGTCTTCAATCGAGAACGCACCAATACCAGTGATAAACCCTGCATCGTTGGTGAAGTCAGTTAGTGTGACCGTGCCGTAATCGAGCTCACTGTCAGACACTGTGTCCGCATCAAATGAACATGACGTACCGTTACAAGTGAAATCACCAAAGTCTGCCGCTTGAAGCATCGCCGGCGTTACATCATCAACAGCGAGCGCACCTGCCGTTACTGTTAGACCTGAGCCGGTGAGATCAGTGATGCGGTCAGCACCAAGTGCGAACGAGTTAAGCGCTGTGAGATTCGTCGACGTTGCGTTAGTAGTAGTAGCATTCGTTGCAATAAGACTGGTGACCGTTGCAACCGTTGATGAGAGTGTATCGATGACTGCGCTCGTTGCATTCAGGAATCCCGTTGAAAATGCGGTGGTCGAACCGTACGTAAAGGAGAGGCGGTCTGCAGCAGCATCAAACGTAAAAGCGGCGTCACCTCCAAAGTTTCCACCAACGTTGTATTGCACGTAGCCTGGTGCGCCACCTGGAATACCACTACCCGTAATACCAAGGCTTGATGTTGCGAGGTTCGACCACTCAGTACCATCCCAGAAGAGTAAATCGCCCCAGGTCTTAGCCATGGTACCCACGTCAGAAAGCTCTTCTATAGAGGAGCCAGTGATGTCTGCGAGGCCGCCATCCCCTGAGCCATAATCAGCATCAGCAACGTCATCGCGGAGGTTCTCTATAGCCGCACGAACGTACTCCATAGTGACGCCACCGTACACGTAGGTAATCGGGCTTGAGTACGTAACGTTCGTTATTTCATTTACTACTCGGCTGACTTCAACGACCTGGCGAGAGACAGAAGTGGTACCTGTACCAGGCACAGTAAGTTCTGGTGCGTAGGCAACGTTTGGCGCAAGCGGTGCGAAAAGCATTGCGAGCGTACGACTCGTCGCGTCAAAGAAGCTGTTGAGTGTTTCGTACGTAAAGAGTGCAAGCGCACGTGCAGGGCCCAACGTGTCTTCATGCGGTACCGCTGCAAGTGTTGCGCGCGGCTCAACCAATCGTGTGTTGAATGCTCGTGCGAATACATCACGCGACGATGAAATCGCATCAACGGCGTTGTTTGCAACGGTGCGCGTCTCGCCGGCGAGCGCAACAATAGCAGTATCTGCAGTCGTTGCAGCAGCGTGCGGTGCAAGAAGTGCAACACGCTGGAACTCATCACCAACGCCGTAGATAGCAGCAATAACGCGACGCGGCACAATGTCGCTACCCTCAACCCATGCATTCGTACCGGTGTGATGCGCTGCGAGTATTGCATCAGATGTTCCGATAAGCGTAGTACCGATTGAGAGTTGTGCTCCATACAGTGCCTCCGGAATGGTCTGGAGCGTTGGTGCATGGAGCAGTGCCCCTGCGTCATAGGCAAAGCGAATTGAGGCAGCCGTGTCGCTTTGATGCTCGGCGCGCGTGAGAGTAGCGAGGGTATCGACACCACTAATGATGGAACGGCCAAGTTCTGTCTCAAACGCGAGCGTCGCTGTAGCTGCAGATGCGAGCGCTTCGTATCCGATATCGCTAGCAATTGCTACGTTTTCTACTGAAATGCGTGCTACATGCTCAACAATGCGAGCCTCAGCAGCAACCAAGCCACTACCAACAGAAACAACTGCAATCAGAGCAGCAACGGCACTGTTACGAATCGGGTGAAGCTCCGCGTATGGACTTGGAATCGGCACGTACGAGCGTTCTGGTGCTGATACGGGTGTTGTAACAGGCACAGAAACTACTTCAGGAGCCTCTACAGGCGTCTCTGAAGCCTGTTCTGCCTCTACAACGGCGATAGTCTCGTGTACTTTCTGTGCTTCACGGTATTCCTGCTCACGCTGACGAGTAAGAGCAACGGCATGTTCTTTCTTTGCGAGCTCTTGGTCGCGTATAAACGCATCAAGCGATGCACGGTCGAGTACCCATGAACGACCAATGCGACTTCCAACAATTTTTTCTTCGCGGCAGAGGCGCGCGAGATAGTCGGAGTGATACCCAGAAAGCGCCGATGCGTCTCGAGTAGAAATTAGATTTGAATCAAGGAGCAATGACATGTCGGATATCCGAAGTAACTAGATTTTATCGCGTGAAATTCGCATGTACCTAGAAAAGTTTGGGGATAAAATGAAAAAAATTTCACGCAACTACGTTGAAGTAAAAAATATATTTCAAAACGTTTTAACAACGTACTTACGCAAGCATCATTCACGCGTGTTTAAAGAACATTTGAAGTCAAAAATGAGTCTGTGGATGTAATTTCTGAACAAACATCACAAACACGCGTCATAAAATCTATCCGAAATAAGTAATAAATAAGCCATATAGAATCTCGGCTATAAAAGTCTCTGCACAACCAGTCATTGAGTTCAAAAGAAGAGAGCTTCAGAGTAGATTGTTCTCATAATCCATACGCACGTCTTATTTTTGTGAACTACAGACTAAAAACACGCTTTATTTACGCAGTAATGACATTTTCTACGACGATAATAAGAAACCGACCTGAATTACTCAGGTCGTTTTCTCTTTAGTACGTTTTCGCTGTACCTGAGCTATTTTTAGCTACTCGTTTATACGAGACGAGATAATCAATATATAGGCTATCTTTCTATCAGTATCGAACCTTCAAGATATTGGATAGGAGGCACGCTTGAGGTACCACCAACATGAAGCATCTCTATAGCGCCTGTTGAAATGAGAGCTATTGATGCACTCACCACCATAACCAAGATAAGCGCTGCTTCCATAAGGCGATTATTTCCCTTTTTGACCGTCTTTCTCTGCAGGATACGTACAGGTGATGCTACTGGCGCTACTCGCACAGCAGGGGCTGCAGGTACTACACGTTCCTCCCGTACAGGCTGTATATCGCTCACAATGACCTTCAACGGTACTGCTTCTGCTACAGGGGCCTCTTTAGGTTCTTCTTTTGACTCTTCAGGAGCTCTAGGAGCTTCTACAACCTCTTCTGCCACTAATTCGGTTACTGGCGCCTCTTCAGGGCGGTTTGCAAACCATTCCTGCCACGCTGACTGCATATCAGTAAGTGGTTCTTGAGCTGGTTCTTCAACGACTGGCTCAAGTTCAGGCAGCGGTTCTACTTCCTCTGCTGCGTAGGTTGGTGCATCCCAAACGGCCTGAATACTAGTGTTTTCGGATAGTTCAGGAGAAGAAGGAGCTGGTATTGGCTCTTCTGTTGGAAGACTTCCCCACGCTGTCTCTGCTTTTGGCACCTCAGGCTGCTCTTCCTCATCATTAAAGCGATGCTTCTTGAGAGACGGCTCGTATACGTACCAGCTGCGTCCCACTAATTTCGCTTCAACACGCCCCTCACGGCACAGCTGCCCTATGTAGTCCTTCGCATACCCGGTTATGGCAGCGGCCCGTTTAGACGATACATAGATTTTCCCATCGATAGTAAGCTCATCCATTCCTTGAAGTATAGGATATCTCGTCTCTTTTAGAAGAGACTTTTCACCAATCTGTGCAAGACGAGATGTCTTGGAATTAGTGGCTTATTTCCCGAGTTCCTTCGCGAAAAGCTCCCTCAGAACACCTGGATTGCCTGCTCCCTTGGTAGCCTTCATACCCTGTCCTACGAGGAACTGGAGTGCATTCTCTTTGCCGCCCTGATACTCCGCTACCGCTGCAGGCTGCTCCTCAATCACCTTTCTGACGGCCTCTAGAAGCGCTCCTTCATCACTTACCTGTACTTTGCCGGCGAGAGCCTCCTCTACGCTCTTTCCTGCCATAACGTCCGTGATAGCAGCCTTTGCATTCGTCGATGAGAGCTTACCTTCTACAAACTGCGTCATCACCGGCGTAAACGCGCCACGCAGTCTTGTAAGCATGTCACCGTCAGGATTCTTACCGCGTACATCACTCATGAGTATATTAACGGCGGCGATGCGGGCTTTAGTATCGGTGATACCAGCAATTTCTTCGTCGTAGAGAGCGCCGTAGTCAGCATCGCTCACAAGAATATTTGCTGCTTCAACGTTGATACCTTCTGCAATGAGTCGCTCACGCTTTTCCCAAGGAAGCTCTGGCATTGAGGCACGCAGCACATCGTGCGCAAATTCTGGAATCTCCGAAATGACGAGCTTAGGCAAATCAGGTTCTGGGAAGTACCGGTAGTCTGCACTGCCTTCTTTGAACCGCTGATGGAAGGTTTCCTGCTTCTCCTCGTTCCAGCCGCGGGTCTCCTGCTGGACCGCACCCCCCGATTCAATCAATTTGCTCTGTCGGCTAATTTCATATTCAATCGCACGTTCAACTGAACGGAAGGAGTTGAGATTTTTGACCTCGACCTTAGTTCCATACTCTTCCGTTTTTGAGACAGAAATATTCGCTTCGATGCGCATCTCTCCTTTTTCAAGATTTGCGTCGGATACCCCAAGCGAGCGAAGGAGCAACTGTAGCTCGCGTGCAAACTCCCCCGCTGTCTTTGCATCATGAATAACCGGTTCAGTCACCAACTCCATAAGCGGTACACCAGCACGGTTGAAATCAACGAGTGACGCATCCTTTGCGTGTGATGAGCGTGCCGTGTCTTCTTCAAGGTGTACCCGCGTAATCGCGACGCCGTTGAGCTTACCGCCCGCAACAAGCGGGTGCTCATACTGACTTATCTGATACCCCTTTGGAATATCCGGGTAGAAATAACTTTTACGGTCAAACTCTGTGTAGTCAGCAAGTGTTGCGCCAAGTGCGGTACCGACCCGAAGCACATGATGAACCGCTTCTTTGTTTGCGACCGGAAGTGTACCAGGGTGCGCAAGACACACCGGACATACGTTGGTGTTCGGACGCTCCTCGTCAGGGTCGTTTTTTGAGGCGCAGAACATCTTCGTCTGCGTCTTCAATTCCGCGTGTATCTCAAGTCCTATGGTCGGGCGATAGGAGGGGCTCATTGCCCTCATCCTGCCCTAGGACTTAGTCTCGAGCAAGCGAGCAAGTCGGTCCGAAAAGGCCTTTAGGGCGTCATCGTCGATGACCGAAAGAGTGATTACCTCCCGCTCCCCTACCGCAGCTTGGAGCGCCGTTCGGCGTTCTTCGAGCTCTTCCGGAGTCACAAGGTCGGACTTTGAGAGCACGACGAGCTCTGCTTTCTCTGCGAGACCGCGACCAAAGGCAGAAAGTTCCTCTCGTATGGCCCTATAGGATGCGGCGACGTCTTCTTGTTCAGCCGAGACAAGATGTACAAGCAAACCTGTACGTTCTACGTGACGAAGGAACTTAGAACCAAGACCTCGGCCTGACGAGGCACCCTCAATAAGACCCGGAATGTCAGCAAGAAGGTGGCCATAGAAGTCCCCGAGGTGAGGGTCGAGGGTGGTGAAGGGGTACGCGCCCACCTTCGAATCAGCGCGGGTAAGCGCATTCAAAAGAGACGACTTCCCGGCATTTGGGAACCCTATAAACCCAGCGTCAGCAATGAGTTTTAGGGTGATTTCGATATCCCCAACCTGTCCCTTTTTACCCTCCTTTGCAGAGTCGGGATTCTGATTTGTGGAGCTTTTAAAGTGGGCGTTCCCGTATCCACCAGGACCACCCTTAAAGATGACGATACGCTGTCCTTCCTCAAGGATTTCAAATTCCTCACGAGTCGTCACGACGCGCGCGACCGTACCTACAGGTACCTTCAACACCGTTGGAACACCGTCGGCACCATGCTTATCGTTGCTGCCTCCTGGTTTACCATTTTCTGCGCGCACTTTTTTTGTGAAGCGATAGCTTGCGAGCACGGCGAGGTCACGGACTCCTTCGAGCACAATGTCACCACCACGACCGCCGTCGCCTCCCGATGGGCCACCCTTATCCTTGCCACGGATATGGAGCCAACGCACAACGCCCGGACCACCGTGGCCGGCCTGTGCGTGAATACGTATCTCGTCTACAAACGCCATATAAAATCACCCTACCACGCTTCCCGTGTGCGCGATACGCGCTCTACACGAGCTCCCACCCTTCAGCAATATATGGCTCTGCCTTCTTGTACTTGAGAGTCATCGTCTTATCGCCGCTGCGAATAGTAACAGTATCGTTACGTCCTGGTGCATCTGCCTTCTTTACCGGTTCTTGTGCGGTCGACTCTCCATTTCCAGAAGAAGCGGCAAGGAGCGCTTTACGCGTCTTCTCTTCTTGCGCTTTTACCGCTGCATCATCAGCAGGACGTATGCGAGGGAGCGCTTCGCGAATAGCGGTATCAATAGACGCTTCAAGCTGGTGGAAGCGCGCAAGACCTTCCTTTCGGTATTCAATAAGTGGGTCGCGCTGACCGTAGGCACGAAGGGATACGGAGCGACGTAGATAATCCATGGTTTCCAGGTGCTCAAGCCAGAAACTATCGACGACCTGAAGAAGCAAGCGGCGCAGTACGTGTGGGAACGAATCACCAAAGAGGGCGCGCTTCTCCTCTATTGCTTTCTCTGCAGCCTCATCGCCCTGCACTATCGCGCGAATAGTTGCTTCTACTTCATCAGCCGTGCCCTGGAGCGCAGTGCGGCGACGTGCGTAAATTGTGAGGCGCTGGGTGTTCAGTACGTCGTCGTAGGCCAAGACCTGCTTGCGAGAGTCGAAGTTAAAGCCCTCGATACGCTTCTGTGCCGTCTCAAGGGAGCGCGTTATCATCCCGCTCTCAATCGGTTCATTCTCAGGAATCTTGAACGTACCCATAACGTTCTTGACCATATCGGAAGCGAAGACACGCATGAGCTTGTCTTCAAGAGAGACATAGAATCTTGTCTCGCCGGGGTCACCCTGACGACCAGAACGACCACGTAGCTGGTTATCGATACGACGTGCCTCGTGACGCTCGGTACCAATGACATAGAGACCGCCAAGCGACACCACCTCGTCTCGTTCTTCCGAGGACGCAGTGGCGCCACCGAGCTTAATGTCGACACCACGACCAGCAAGGTTGGTTGCAACCGTTACCCCACCCTTTCGTCCTGCTTGCGCAATAATTTCTCCTTCGCGCTCGTGGTTCTTTGCGTTCAGTACTTCGTGCGGTACGCCCGCCTTACGGAGCGCGTCACTCACTACTTCGTTATCTTCAATCGCGACCGTACCAATAAGTACCGGCTGTCCCTTCTCGTGGAGTGCTTTTACCTGTGCCGTGAGGGCTTCGTACTTACCCCGTACGGTCTGGAAGATAAGGTCATCACGGTCAATACGTTTTACTTCACGGTTGGTTGGCACTACGACCACCTCAAGCTTGTACACCGTATAAAACTCTTCCTCAGAAGAGGCACCTGTACCGGTCATGCCCGCAAGACCTTCGTACATACGGAAGTAGTTCTGGAACGTCACGCTCGCATAGGTGCGGGTCTCTTTGCGAACCGGTACGCCTTCCTTTGCTTCCACTGCCTGATGCAACCCTTCTGACCAGCGACGTCCTGGCTGGAGGCGACCTGTGAATTCATCAACGATGATGATTTCACCGTCTTTAACGACGTACTCCTTATCTTTCTTAAAGAGCGCCTTCGCGCGCACGGCCGTCTCAAGGTGATGTGCGTAGCGCATCCCGCCTTCGGTGTAGAGATTATCAATACCCAGGGCTGTTTCTGCTTTACGTATACCGTCTTCAGTAATCTGCACAGCACGCTGTTTCTCATCGACAGAGTAATCAGGACCTTCCTCAAAGGAACGTACAATGCCAGAGAATCGTTCGTAGAGTCCTTCCGCATCACCTGCGGGGCCAGAAATGATAAGCGGCGTGCGTGCCTCGTCGATAAGAATCGAGTCTATTTCATCGATAATCGCAAAGTGATGACCGCGCTGCGAAATCTGTGAGGTCTCGTACGCGGTGTTGTCACGAAGGTAATCAAAGCCGAGCTCATTGTTCGTCGCATACGTGATATCAGCGTCATACGCCTCTTTCTTACTAACGGGACGAAGGTAATCGTAGAACACCTTAAAGGACCCTTCTTCATCACGTTTTTCATCCTCTCCTTCTTCTACGTGCGACGGGTCGTAGCGATATGCACCCTGGCTTGTGATGACACCAAGCGAAAGGCCAAGGTAGTCATATACCTGCCCCATCCATGCGGCGTCGCGACGAGCAAGATAATCGTTCACCGTCACAACGTGCACCCCCTTTCCTGAAAGTGAGCGAAGGACGGCAGCAGAGGTTGCCACCAACGTCTTTCCTTCACCGGTACGCATCTCAGCGATTTTGCCCGAGGAGAGCGCAAACCCACCAATAAGCTGCACATCAAAATGACGCTGCTTGAGGGTACGACGTGCTGCCTCACGCGTCAGGGCGAACACCTCTGCAATATCTGCCTCAGCCGTAGGTACCCCACCGACACGTTCCTTTATATAGAGGAGACGAGCCGCAAGCTCATCGCGGGAAAGCACTTCAAGCTCTGCCTCAAGAGCTGCAGCACGGGATACGATAGGGGCCGCACCCTTTATAAAGGCCGCGGATTCGTTCTGGGCGAAGATGCGGCCAAGAAAGCTCGCCATATCAGGGCACTATACAAGAAAACGAAAACCCCCGCGAGTGCGGGGGTTTTCGTTAAAGCGGACTACTTGCGCTTAGCGGTCTTCTTGCGCTTGGTGGTCTTCTTTGCGGTCTTCTTTGCCTTCTTCTTTGCAGCCATGGTGCGATAGTTAGAATGACGAATAATCGACCCACTTAGGTGCGAGAAAATGTTTCTTGCGAAATGTTTTCTCGTACAAAGTGTTCTACAAACTATTATTGCGCGCAAAAAACTTTTTTGTACGAAAAAAGTTGTAGCTGTGGATAACTCTTACAAATAATTTTTTACGAAAAGAAATTATTTCTGCGGCATGGTGCGCACTTCGCGTTCAATCGTAATGCCTGTTGCGTCATACACGCGTGATTCTACTTCGCGGGCAAGCGCATCAACATCCTGTGCGGTAGCACCACGTTCAGCCACAAGCACGAGTGGCTGTGCGCCAAAGAGAGATGCAGGACCAAGACGGAACCCACGGAGTCCGAGTGCTTTATCAAGGATGAACGCAAGCGGAACTTTTACACCATTCACGTTCGGAAATCGTGGTGCTTCGCCATACTTCTCTGAAAGAGCCGAATACACTTCTTCACTCATGACCGGGTTTTTGAAGAATGACCCTGCCGTCCCGTACTCAGAAAGGTCAGGGAATTTCTTGGCACGAATCGCGCGCACCACGTCCCCTATCTTTGCCGGCGTCGACAGGTCTTCGCCTGCTTCCTTGGCACGCGCTAAGTCACTGTAGTCGAGTCGTGCGCTTGCATCAGTACGAAGGACGAGCGTAACGCCAATAATGATGAGTGATGCATCGTGCTTGAATCGACTATCACGGTAGCCAAGCGTACAGTCTGCAGCAGATAACGTACGCACTTCTCCAGACGTTGTGTCATACACTCGCACTTCTTCAAGAACCTGTGCAAGCTCTGCACCGTACGCACCAATATTTTGTACTGGTGCGGCACCAAGCGTGCCAGGAATGCCGGCAAGGTTTTCAATACCCCATGCGTTTTGCGCCGCTGCTTCGCGCACTACCGCATCCCATGAGACGCCGGCGCCACCTTGTATACGAACAACACCTTTCTCTTCACTCGTTTCCATACCAGCGATACGCATGACAATTACTACCCCGTCATATCCCGCATCACTTGGGAGCACGTTGGACCCTTCACCAAGTACGTAGAACGAAACGTCGTGCTCACGCGCAAACGTCACCGCCTCATGTACGTCCTGTTCACTTTCTACAAACGCGACGTAGCGTGCTTCACCGCCAACCTTCAAGGTCGTCAGTGTAGCGAGAGGCACACGTTCCTTGAGCATCATTTCGAAAGGCCGAGCTGTACCAAGAGTGTGGTAACCGTCGCTGCAGCTTCTGGGTGCGCTGCACGAATCGCGTCCGCTTCTGTGCGCGCTTCAGCAGCGCGTCCAGCGAGTGCATACGCCTGTACCAGAAGGAGACGCTTCTGTACATTTCCAGGCTCGTTCTGCGACGAAAGTTTCACTACCTCAACAAGATCAGCATAGCGCTTCGTCTCAAAGTAGGCAGCACGCAGCACATCAAGGTCCACAACGGTTGAGCCATACACTTCTTGGAGTAGCGCCTTACCACCTGCAACGTCGCCTTGAAGAATACGCCCTGCTGCAAGATAGCCCGCAGCATTCTTGTTACGACGATCGAGGTTATATGCTGCCTCAAAATCGGCTACGGCACCTGCCATATCATTAATCTGCCATTTTGCCGCTCCGCGCTGCATGAGTGTCGTTTGTTTTTTTGGAGAAAGTGCAAGTGCAGCATCTATTTCACGTAGGGCGCCTTCACCGTTTCCAGCAAGACGGAGTGCTTGCGCATACATAAGGTGGCCGCGAGCGTCGTTTGGTACTTCAGCAATCCCTTCCTCTGCCTGTTCGAACGCAAGCTTCACAGCCGCCTGGCGCACCTCGACCGGTATACTCCCGTTCTGTGCAATGCTGCCTGCAAAGCTAAGTAATTGTTCTCGTATCTCCTGGCGAGCAAACGATTCATGCGCCAGTGCAGACTCATACGCAGCAAGAGCTGCAGATGCGTCTTTTGCACCGGCTGCGCGAATAAGGTCGGTGCCTGCACTGATGTTCGGCACATTTACAAACCACACCACTGCAAACGTCACTACAAGCACCACGGGCGCACCTATGGTTGCAAGCGTATCTCCACGTGATTCCTCTGCACGCTCAAGCGCGGGAATGGGGCGCGCACTCGCATCGTGCGCCATTGCAAAGAGCGCAGCAGCAAGAATATATGACAACAGGTTATCAAAAGCAGTGACGGCCTGTAGAGCATATGCAACCAATACCCCACCCAAAAAGACACGTGCTACCGGGTCATCCTTCTTTTTGAAGAAGGCATATAGCACCGAGAGCAATAACGCTACGAAGAGAAGCAATGCTGGGTATCCGCCCGCAACAAGCCAATCAAGGTATTCATTGTGCGCACGATCAAACCACGGCTCCTGACCGTAGAGCGTTGGCTTGTAATACGTGTTGAATACAAAGTTGTAACCTTCCTGACCCCAACCGGTAATAGGACGCTCCGCTGCCCCCTCAAAGGCCATGCTCCAGAGCGTTGCACGTACCGTGAGTTCGTTGGAATTAAAGACCGTTGCAAGACGTGCGAGCGCGGGTTCATTTTGAATAAAGGAACTATCACGCACCAGATAGAACCCTGCACCAAGAACGAGCAACAGCCCTACCGCAGCGCCCGCAATCACCTTTCCCTTCCCTGCAGCTGACGTCGCTACCCATGCAAGGCCCATCAAAATTGAGGCACCAAACAGCGCCAGTACCACACCACGAGTTGCGGTAGCAAAGAGCAGAACGACTTGGAGCGCAGCAAGAGCAATGAGACACCATCGTAACCACCCCTTCGACACGACTGCCTGCCATGTCGCAATCAGGATGGTGAACATCAGATACACCGCCAGGTAAATGGCGTTACCGAAGTTCGCATCAAGACGCGCACCACCTTGGTGAATCTCTGCGTATCCTAAGAGCTGCCAGACACCATGAACGGATACGAGCGCAGAGGCACCAAGTACCGTCAGCCACCACCGCTTCCAGAGTTTGTCAGCAGACAAGACTGCACCGGCAATAATAAAGAAAACGAAGACGTGGACGAGCGTGACCCACCCGTCCATGCGCTCGTAATTAGACCAGAATGCCTTGTGTGCATTCTCAGCAAAGAGATTCGCAATGAACATCCATGCTACAAACGCTCCATAGATAACGAGGGTCCATGACCAGCGCGGACGATAGCGCTTGTCGGCAATGGCAAGAAGGAGGTACGCGCCTGCGGCAAGCTCAATAATGATGCGAAATGCAAAGCCCTTGGAGGAAATAAACGGAAAAAATAGGTCACTGGCTACGTATAAAGGGAGGAACGGGATAATAAACAACGCACCAAGGACGGTCCAGAGCGCCACGCTTTTTAATGCCATATGGGGAGACTATACCACTTACCCTCGGTATACTGCTCCAATGGACCCTTCATCTGAGCGACTACTCCAACGGGGTCTTGGGATAGCTGAGCGCGTAACAAAAACTGATATGCGTTATCTCGTGAAAGGGGGTTTTTGGCTCACTTTAGGGCAGATTGCGCTCGGACTCATAGCGCTCGGACTCTCGGTCGCGTTCTCTCACTTAGTTCCCAAAGATGCGTATGGTACATACCGCTTTTTGCTCTCTGTCTTCTGGGTACTAACCGCATTTTCACTAACTGGATTGCCGACCGCTCTCTCACGTGCAATAGCCCGTGGATTCGATGGTACGTACCGTAAAGCATTCACGCTTAGTCTCATGGGCAGTACTCCACTCCTTGTGATAGCGCTTGCGATGTCCGGCTATTACGCACTCAACGATAATCTGCTGCTCGCAGGTGGCATGCTCACCATAGCGGTCCTTGGACCACTCATGCAGGTATCTCTGCTTTATGGGTCGTTTTTGGAAGGTAAGAAGGATTTTAAACGCATGGCGCTTTACGGCATTGTACTGAATGCTGTAACTGGTGCCCTGATTCTTGGACTCATGACAGTAACCAGTGACCCTGTCATGTTCTTACTTGCTTATTTAGGCGGCAACATCGTTATTGGTCTATTGCTGTGTTTACACACCTATCGCATCTACAAACCACAAGGCGACACAAGTCCTGAGCTCTTTTCTCTTTCAGCACACTTCAGTGCCATGAATGTCATTAGCACCATTTCACAACAAGCAGACAAGATTCTCGTTTTTCACTTTCTTGGAGCGGTTCCTTTGGCTGTTTACACATTTGCTACTGCGTTGCCAGAACAGGCAAAATCTACAGTAAACAGTGTAGCCACATTGGCCTTTCCTAAGTTCTCAAATCGACCAATGCATGAAGTACTTGGTAATTTCTGGAAACGAATGGGGCTATTCACTCTCATGCTTGCACTAGTTGCACTCGTTTACATCGTACTTGCACCGTTTATCTTCCGTATTCTCTTCCCTGCATATCCAGAAGCTGTGCTGTACTCACAGGTGTTTGCCATTTCACTGTTATTAATCTCAAATGCAATTCCATATACTCTGCTTGAAGCCCAGGCCGCAAAACGTGAACTATATATATTCAATATATTGAGTCCAATCTTTCAGATGATAGTTCTGGTGGTTGGAATCATAGGATATGGGCTCATGGGTGCGATTGTTGCACGCATTCTCGGTCGTTTGTTTAATTTAATACTTCTTTCTGGTCTCGTACATTTCTATAAACATCCGGTAAATTCATAAATACCTACGTGGCGCTTATATGCCAAGATGTATCGTCATGCATTCTTACTTCTGTGGTTTTATTAGAAGAAGGTGAAAAGAATCAAAATAGAAGGAGCGAAGAAACGGGTATAGTATCAACGCGAAACTACGCTTTAGCCCGCTGTACTCCGAACGTATCCGACGAAGCCGTATGTCTTGTGCCTGCAATCCGGCTGATTCCACAAGTGCACATATAGTCGTAAATGTGTAGTAATGCATGCTACGAAGTCGCTGATGGCCCGCGGATGCGTCCTCATACTTCTTATGTGTTCCAAAGAGGCTAATGTATGTATCTGACCACGCGCGTGGTACCCAGTTAACACCATATAGATGGAAATGTTGGTCTTTCATGCCAAATCGATTTGGGACTGATACGTACGCTGCACCGCCTGATACAAGTACGCGATGTATCTCTCTGAGCATAAGTTCAGGACTCTGCACGTGCTCAATCACCTCACAGGCGTTAATAAAATCGAATGATCCCTCAGTAAAAGGTAATGCTTCTGCGGCACCCTGCACCACATCAATGACAACTCCCTCGTTCTCAGCTCGTTCCTTTGCCTCTTTTATATACGTGTCGCTATACTCGACACCCTTAGCGCTAATACCCTGCTTGGCGAGTCCTATGAGAAAGCCTCCACGTCCTGCTCCCAAATCAAGGATGCGTTTACTTGAAAGCCCTGGCACTAAACTTTGGAGATGGTCAAAATGGGTCATGACTATTTTATGCAGAACACATTGCAGCCACTCACCTGCTTACTGCCTGGTCGCGCGAATCGATCAAGAAATGATGCCCACCCCGTACGCTTTGAAAAGAACGGGATGAGATTAAGGAGTGTGGTGATAGGACCACGTACAGGGTCAATCTCGACGGAAGAAAACTCCTTGGTCATGTACCACATACCGTCCTCCGTGAATCGATAGAAGTCACCGTAGTAGCCTTTCTCTGCGTGATAGTAGTAGAGAAACGGTGCAAAGATAAAACAGTATCCACCAGGCTTTAGCACACGATGCATTTCTCGTACGGCTTTCTGTGGCTCCTCAACATGTTCGAGCACGGCGATGCATACAATCGCATCAACGCTCTCATCAGGAAGCGGGAGTGCGTGGATGTCGCCAACAATGTCTGGGTTGAAATCGGAGACTTTGTCGAGCACTTTGTAGTCAACCGTATCCAAATAGGGATGAATCCATGTGTAGCCTTCTTCGTACCGATTGTTCCGCGCTTGGTCGATACGCAATCCCCCGCCAATATCGATAATTACCTTCTTCTCAGCGAAGATACGCGTTATCTGCTTTTTAAAAAAATCAGTCTGTGTGTCGTGCGCCATATTACAACGAAGCAAGGATACGCTCTGCACGGCTGCGCCACGTGTAGTTTTCTACCTTTTCTCGAGCAGCCTTGGCACGTGCTTTTGCTTCGTCAGAATGTGCGAGCGCAGTACGTATACCTACCGCGAGTGCCTTGGCATCATCAGGCGACACTAGATACGCCGTCGACTCATCGAGAATTTCCCGTATCGATGGCAAATCGGACGCAACGATTGGTACGCCAGAGGCCATGTAGGTAAAGAGTTTTAGCGGCGACGTATACCGAGCGGACATCGAGTTCTTTGCAGTGTTGGGAAGGAGCAATACGTCAGCAGCAGCCTGGTTGTCCGCTACTTCTTTATATGGTCGGAACGGCACAAACACTACGCGTGGGTGCGCAGCGCGCAAGGACGGAAGGTCTTTTTCTTCAGCGCCTATTACCACAACGGTCACGTCCTCGAGAAGCACAGCGGCACCAAACAGTGCGTCATACCCTTTCCACGCGTCGACGCGCCCAAGGTAGAGCGCAAGCTTTCCATCAGGCAGACCAAGACGTGCTCGAGCTTCTGCTTTCCCTTCGGTCGAAGAGAACGGTGCGAGATCAACTGCGTCAGGCGCGATGAAGACACGCTCTGTAGGCACTCCTGCCGCGACGAGTTCCTCTTTTATGAATGAGGTAATCGCAATAACGGTGCGAGCGTTTTTTAATGCTCCACTAAGGCCGGGCGTCACTGCATGTGCTTCAAAGGCAAAGTCACGGAAAAAGAGCGAAGCAGCAGGCTCGCGTGTATATATAAGTTCGTTACGACGAAAGAAAAGATAGAGACACGCAACTATGAGAAACGAGAGTGTACGGAGCCAATAGAAAAACTTTCCCTCTCCGGTCGCAGAGAAATCGAGACATGGAAGTTTTGTGATACGGAAATTCCGCTTTGCGCCGACGTACTCGTATGGGTCAGTGGTTGGTGTAGCAGCGCGCATAGGCACTACTAATTCCACCGTATGACCGAGGTCCGCAAACGCCTCACACATCTTCAGTATCTGTATGACATGCCCCCATTCATCGGGAATACGGGCAGTAGAGAGGTAGGTAATCCTCATGATAGGGGCAGTATACCCTTTGCGAATACAGGTAACAGCAACGCCCCAGGAACTATGTCCCGAGGCGTGTATTGCTGACTACCAATCAGATGTCGATGTCAGCCACCACCCAATCACCGCACGTGCGAAGAAGGTTGGTGAGCTCCGTATGTTCTGGATGGCGTCGGAATGCCTGGAGAGCATCGTCATCACGGAACCAAATGACTATTGAGAGATGCCACTCTCTCCCGACCTTCTTCCGAAGGTCCTTGTTCCAGCCGACATGGCATTTCAGGATGCCTGCATCAGCGCCACCGCATTTTTCGGCAAGCGTCTGATACTTCTTGTAGATGTATTCCCTCGTGGTGTCGGGAGTAACATCATCCCAAAATGACACAAGGACGGTGTGCAAAAGCGCCATAGACGCCTCCCTTTTCGACTACGACCATGAGGTCAGGGACTCACAAAATAACACGTTCCTGCGAAAAAGAAAGTTAGATATGTTTCAAGAACTGTTCCGAGTGCTTTGTGGGATTCTGATACTTTTCCATATCCGCATCTACCATCATGCGCACGAGACTTTTGAAATCATGCGTAGGCTTCCAACCTAGTTTCTGTTTAGCTTTTGTAGGGTCACCAAGAAGACACGGTACTTCCAGCGGTCGTTTGAACTCGTCTTTTATTTTCACGTATTTCTTGTAGTCGAGACCAGCGTAGGAAAACGCTTCCTCGCAGAACTCACGAACCGAGTGCGTCTCGCCGGTTGCAATGACATAGTCGTCTGGTTTGTCCTGCTGGAGCATGAGCCACATCGCTTCCACGTAGTCTCCCGCAAAACCCCAGTCGCGTTTTGCATCAAGATTTCCTAGATACATTTCAGGAATGTAGCCCATCTTGATGCGCGCAACGCCGTCGGTCACTTTCTTCGTGACAAAGTCGATACCACGGATGGGTGACTCGTGATTGAAGAGAATACCGGAAGAAGCATGGAGGCCATATCCAGTACGATAGTTCCCCGTTACCCAGTGACCATACAGTTTTGACGCTGCGTACGGACTCTGCGGCGCGAACGGGCTCGTCTCACTTTGAGGCGGCTGCGTTGAACCAAACATCTCCGACGTCGATGCCTGGTAGAAACGAATCTTCGGATTTACAATGCGAACTGAGTCGAGCATGCGTGTTACCCCAAGACCTGAAATTTCACCAGTCGATATTGCCTCATCAAATGACACGCCCACGAAACTCTGAGCTGCGAGGTTATATACCTCGTGCGGGTCAGCCTTCTTAAGCGCCATGATTATCGACGTCTGGTCTATGAGATCCATAGGAATCAACTCGATATCCTTCTTCACATCCAAATAGTGAAGACGCCAGAAGTTACGTGTCGAAGAACGACGGTAGCCTCCGTACACTTTGTATCCCTTGCTTACAAGAAACTTGGCAAGATATGCACCGTCCTGACCTGTGATGCCTGTAATGAATGCTCGTTTCATGTAGTGAGTTCTGCTAGCCAGCCTACTTTGATTGCCGTGGTTTTCCGCAAGTCTATCGCGGATGCGAAGGTAGCGCTATGTGCGCCCATCTCCGTACGCTCCTCTGGCGTCTTCTGGTACATCGTAAGAATAGCGTCTGCCACCATAGGAATATTGTTCATAGGTACAACAATTCCACTCTTACCGTTCTGCGCAACCCGTGGCAGTGCACCGTTGTCATAGACCACGACAGGCAGTCCCGTGGACATAGCTTCAGTCAGTGCCAAATCATAGCCACACATACGCGGTGAGTTTGAAAGATTGGTGTAGAGGTCAACCGCATGATGCAGCTTCACAAGCTCAAGGTCAGAAATATTACTGAAGAAAAAGAGATGCTCTTCCGGCAATCCCGCTTCCCTTGCGACATCCTTCCATTTCTGTCGATTACCTTGTCCACCACAAATAACAGCGCCAACATTTGTGCCCTGTTTCACCAAACGTGCTACTGCTTTGATGAGATGGTCATGACCTTTACGAAGCTCGAACGAACCAACTGCTGAAACAAGAAACATATCATCCGGTAACCCAAAATGAGTACGCAGTTCTGCTTTCGTTTCTGCTATTGGCTGACTGAAAAACTCATAATCACCCGTATCCCAGAACTCTTTCAACGTTCCTTCGCGAGCATAAGCACGCAACTCGACTGAACAGTTATCCATGCCGAGTACCAGATTTGCACGACCGAGCAGTCCTTCCCAGTACCTGTTCCGCTCAAGGTCAGAGAGGAAGCGATTCACCCCCATAGAGAAATCGCGTACTTCAGAGTACACGTCGAGGGCAATAGGAATCTTCCGACGGTTAGCTACCTCAGCGGCCATAAAGCTTTTAATAAGTGCTGCTTCGCCAAGAATGACATCAGGCTTCCAAGACGCGTAAATACCATCGAGATATACCCCGTACGCAGAATAGAGATACGCCTCACCAAAATCATGAGGACAGATACGACGGTAGCTAGTAAATAAAGAGAGATAGAGGGCAGGATTCTTGAGGAAATAGCGTACAAGGAACGCACATTTATCGAGCTTCCCTGGCTGTTGCGTTCCTGAGTATTCAAAGAAATAGGTAGCAGCTGCTCCTAGGTCATCTGCATTCTTTGGACGATAGCGCCAGACGATAGCAACCTCGTGCCCTGCTTCTTTCCAAAGGCGGGCCGTTGCGAGAATAAGCTTAGGGACCCCCGCGTACGGTGGTGGCATCGAGTTCCCCGTCGTACCGGCAATGAGGATGCGCATACTACGTCAGTGTAGCGACGACCTCTTTCATCATCGTCACAACATGCGCTTGCTCCTCTTCACTAATATCAGTGCCACTTGGGAGATAGAATCCGTTCTTCCCTGCGTAGCTTGCATGGGGACAGTCTTCAGCCTTCGTGAACCCGCGAGCCTGGAAGATGTCCTGGTCGTTTGCAGGAAGAAAATCTTCTCGCGTTTCCACACCGCGCGCGAGAAGTTCACGCATAACGTCAGCACGCTTTCCTTCAAGGGCACCTTCGAGTACTACGTTGAACATCCAGTACACATTCTTTGCATAGGGCTTCTCTACAGGAAGACGAACGCCTGAAAGACCTTGAAGGTGTGTGAGGTAGTACGCCGCGATAGCACGTTTACGCGCTACCAAGTCTTCGGCATGCGTCATCTGTGCTGCCCCAAACGCTGCCTGGAGATTGGTCATACGGTAGTTGTATCCAATATCTTCGTGCATGAACTTGTTTTCCTTACCAAAGGCAAGACCCTTCAGACTTCGCATACGTGCGGCAAGTTCTGGATTATTCGTGGTCACCATGCCACCCTCCCCTGTCGTGATTATCTTGTTGGCATAAAAACTAAAGCACGCAGCGTCTCCGAAGCTGCCGACCCGTTGACCGTTATATTCTGCGCCATGCGCTTCTGCTGCGTCCTCAATGACGAGCAGATTATGCTTACGCGCTATCTCCATGACCGGGCCCATGTCGACAGGGTGACCATATATATGGACCACCATAATCGCTTTTGTGCGTGACGTTATCTTCGCCTCAATAAGAGCAGGGTCGATGTTGAGCGTATCTGGTTCTGAATCGACTGGTACCGGAACAGCACCTTGGTAGAGAATGGCGAAAAAGGTCGCCATGTTGGTAAACGACTGTGTAATGACTTCATCGCCAGGACCGATACGAAGACCGGCAAGCGCAAGATGAAGCGCCGTGGTACCGCTTGATGCCGTTACCGCTTCTTTAGTGCCGCAAAACGCAGCGAATGCCTGCTCAAACTTCGTAGTGTATCCACCCGAAAAGCCGGAGATTTCCGTCTTAGTGAGCGCATCATTAACATATTCTCGCTCTACGTCACCGAAGAGGGGTTTTCCGACAGGGACGTGCATATACGTTAAGAAACGAGCTTCTGGTCGCCCTCAAGACGAATTACATCGTTCTCATACTCATCGCCCTGACGCGGACCTTTCGCAAGCGCGAGCGTAACTGAATCCTCAAGCGCACGAAGAGCATGATGCTCACCTACCGGATGTTTGACCAAATCTCCAGGGCCAATGATATGCATTTCTACTGGCGCATCGAACCCATCGCGGGAATAGCATTCCAAAGAACCAGAGATAACGTAGTCCCACTGTACTGTTTTCTCGTGGTAGTGGTTCGCACGGATGGCACCCTTCGTATACGTAATATAGGTAACCGCATCGAATTCCTCGTGCGCGAGGATGTCACGTATCTCACCTCGGTCATCCGTGTGATTTGGCTCTTTGCGCTGGATATCCATTGTGCTCAATACTACACGATTTTTGGGGCGGGGACAGGAATGATAAATTTGCCTCCCGCCTCGCGATACGCCGCATTATTCTCCATGATTTCCTTTGCAAAATTCCATGCAAGCAACAGTGCGTAATCTGGTTTGCGTACTAGTAGCTCCTCATCTGCAACAATCGGAATATAGCCGCCAGGAGTGTACCGCCCAATCTTTATGGCTGCTTTCTCAGTAACAAACGGAAGCTCACGAGTAGTAAATCCACAGTAATTAAGGAGGGTCATGCCTTTCGCTGGTGCTGACACCGCAGCAATAGTCTTCCCTTCTGCGAGCACACCTTCGACTAAGCGACGAAGCGCTTCTCGATTTTGTCGTACACACTCTGCAAATACATGCAGTTGCTCAAGGTTATGAAGACCTTGCGCTCGTTCACGCTCGATAAGCGCTGCAACACTAGCATCAATCGGGTGTTGATGCTTCGCACCGATATATACGCGGAATGAACCTCCGTGTATCTGACTCTCTTCAACGGCAAATACTTCCAACCCATGACGCTCCGCAAAGAGCGTTACCGGTTCGAGGGAAAGATAGGAGAGATGCTCGTGATACACCGTGTCGTACTCAAGGTGTTCTACAAGCGGACCCATGTGTGGCGACTCAAAGATAAACACTCCATCGTCTGCGAGTAGTTCTTTATGTGCTGCCATAACGGCGTCGAGGTCATCTATGTGAGCAAACACATTCGTACCAACGATGACCGCTGCCTTGCCATGTGTGGCACGTACCTGTTTTGCAGCAGCACTGCCATAGAAGTCACAAATAGTGGGAATGCCTGCTGCATTCGCTTTCTCGACCATGTTCGGCGCCGGGTCGATACCCGCGACCTTCATACCAACTGATTTGAATGAATCGAGTAATGTACCTACGTTACTGCCGAAATCAACCACCAGAGAACCTTCCGGCAATGAGAGTCGTGCTTTTACTGCTGCTGCTAACTCATCCCAATGCTTCTTACCCGTCTTGGTGGTCGATGATTCGTAGGGATAGTCATGTTGATACAGCACGCGAGGGTCAACGACATGGGAAAGCTGTGAGAGTCCGCAAGTAGTGCAAAGCAGGACCCGAAGCGGGTAGCGAACTTCCGGTATATCGAGCTCTTCCTTAGTACGGAACTGATCAGACGGCGGATGCGTACCTAAATCAAGGTAGAGGGCCAATTCCTTCGAATGACACATGCGACACGTAGATACGGTGCGGCAAAGGGGTTCTATCGCTGCGCGTTGAATATCGGTGCCTGACATAGATGCGGGCATAGTACTACGAACCTCGGTGGTCCTGAAGGAGGAAGCCGACAAGACCTCCAAATCTCCCCTCTTTTGCGTGATACCCCTTACTCCATTGCTTCAGGAATGCGGTCTTAGTGCGAACATACCCACTCCAAATGCGCTTCGTTCCCGCAACCACCCAACTGAGCTCTCGGCGCTTCCGGTTGTACACAGAGAGCAACGTAAGCGTTCCGGTCGGTATAACAAGAACGTTACGAATAGCGGCGTCATGCATACGAGCAAAGATACGACGCCAATCGTCGTCAGAGAATCCTGCGTCAAGGCGATAGATAAGACAGAGTCCTTTCTGGCCAAGATACGTTTCGTTTACCTTACGCCAATCGCCTTCCAAAATATCGAACGTGACTACATCTGCAGCCTCAGTGAACACCGTTTTGAGTCGCTCTACCGTAGTACTGGAATAATCAGAACAAACAATAGGTACGCCTGGAAGAAGCTTGGTGAGTTGGTACTCAAGTGCAGCACCACCTGCGCCTACAGAAAAAATACGGTCGAATCCTTGATTGGTAACGAGTGTCGCAATATCCTTAGCGCGCTCAATGAGACGCTCATCTTGCCCATCCTTTTTTATTCGTAATTCACTCGCCTCAAGCCATGCCTCACGCGTCTCTGCTATCGCAAAGAAGGGATGTTCTTCACGTAGCGTATCCCACGAATCAGACGACATGAGCGCTGCATCTTTCATGTGGTCTGTGGAGGCACCAAATATCTGATAGTGACGCATGGTGAACGGGAACGGCATCCCGTTCACCCATTTCATAAACGATAGAGCGGGGTTAATCATAGACGGCTACGTAGCATGTCAACCAAGTAAGGCGAAAACGAATCGAATCGAAGGTACTGCTCAAATACCTCTCGAGCTTTACGTTGCATTGCAATAAACGCCTCTGGCGACAACGAAGCGTGGAAATCTGCAAGAATGTCTGGCGCTCGTTCAAACTCTTGATGAGGAATGATGAGACAGAACTCCTGATACGTAATACGGTCTTCTAACGGGAACACCATTGCCGTATCGATAATGACCGGTATACGTCCAAGAGAAAGGGCCTCATAAAAACGAGTAGCAGCGTTTGCGTCACCTCGAATAATGAGCGCGTAATCATTAGCAAGAAGGTTATCGATAAATTCCTGACGATTCTTCTTAGCATCGCCCTCAACGGTTCCGGTATGTCCTGAATAGGAAGAGCGAATAATGAAATGAGCGTCCACGCGCGCGGAACGTACAAAGAGAGGGTTGGCCCGTTCACGCCAAAATACTCCTTTTATCTTTGCTGCCTGTCGCGCATCAAACAGTGACATACACCGCACGGGCAGCTCCTTAGTAAGAGAACGGATTCGTTGGACGAGCTTCATATTCGCCCACCCCACAAACCCCACCGATGCTCGCTCTTGTTTCTCACGTATCTGGAGCGTGCCGTTCCCGTATTGCTCGAGTAGGTCTTCGCATGCAACCGGAACCGTAATCTCGTAGGGCGGGAGTTCGAAACGATATTGATTGATACGAAGCACTACGGCATTGGGTACAGACACAACCCCAGCATGGTCACTTGAGGCATCGATGAGTATGGGCTTTCCTGCCGTTTGCGCCTCTTCTATCATGCGCGCGAGCAAGTCAGGGCGCCTGCTACGGAGCAAAAAATAGTCGTGAGGAATCAGGACGTATTCAGCGTCAGCACTATCCTCAACAAAGGTAAAGCAAGTGGCGTCGTACCCATGTTGCTCAGTTGCAGACACCATATAGAGCACCGTGTCTTTCTGTATTCTCCCCCAGAACGGATAGAGCAATGGTAAATGACTCATGCCTGGAGCGGCGAGTGCTTTATTTACGTAGAGTTTTAACGGGCTAGGCATGGTGGCGAGCAAGCAGCAATTTACCCCATCGTATCGCAGGTTTCTCTACCAGAAAGTAGGACGCGAGGGTAATAGGTATGAGGAATAGTGTAACCAAGGGATGTATCTCAAACGTGTAGAAATCAGGGGTAGCGAGAAATAGTTGCTGCCAGAGATACAAGCTATATGAGACGAGGCCTAGTGTCGCAACGAGTGAAAACACCCTGGTGCGCACGATGCTCGGCAGACGGTACGTGCTCATAATAATGATGAGGAGGAGCGCAGGTACAAAGGCATAGAAAAGTACACGCGCTATATCGACCGACACAAGCGCTGCAACCGCCACTACCAACGATAAGAGCGCAATGATGAGAACCCCCCGCTTCGTTACCACCGTACGTACTCTGCCACTTGCAGCATATAGCGCACCTGCGGCAATACAGGCAAACGCAAGCGCGTTATCAAGCCACCCGTTCACGACCAAGAGACCGTTTGCACTTGCGAGAATAAGCAGACCAAGCACCGTTGCAAGAAATGGCGTACGGAACCGCTGCGGAATAAGCAAAAATACTAACGGCCAGACAATATAGAATTGCTCCTCTATAGCGAGCGTCCAGGTGTGAACCGTTGCCCATCCACACCCCCCTAACCCGGTATTACACATAAACCCGCCCGCAAGGGCGACTTCCCCTGGCTCACGAGCAATAAGACCTACAGCTCCCGCAAGTAACACTGCAAGCAGATATACGACATAGGCGGGAAGGATGCGAAAGACGCGTCGAGCGTAAAAACGAAAAAGGCTCATACTTCCCTTCCGTTCTTCATCCTCCATCATGAGTTTCGTGATGAGGTACCCACTAATGACGAAAAAGAACTTCACTCCGTATGGACCGACGCGCTCAGCAATTTCAAGCATGAGAAGTATCGCCGTAGCGTAGGCACCTGCGAATGTCTCGCCGGTCGCACGCAATACACTCATGAAAGCTTCTAGGTCTGCGCGGTACCGGAAATACACCAGATGATGGAACACGACGAGCGCAATACTCGCGCCGCGCCAAAAATCGAGCACGATATCACGGCTGCGTGTTTCGGTAGTCCCTGCATCCATAGAACGGTTAGGTGAGGTTTGCTACGAGCGCGTCTCTTAGTGCAGTGAGACTATGCTGCTCCATTACTGCAGTGCGCTCTGCGGTTCCCAGTGCCTTGCGTTCTTCTTCAGTAAGCAACAGGAATCGCTCAAGGGTGTCTACGAGTGCTGGTATCTCGTCATGTGGCACGGTCCAGTCAGAAGGGATGATTCCTTCAAACGCTTTTGAGGAGACAATGACCGGTGTCTCACATGCAGCAGCTTCGAGTACCGTCTTATCGAAGTTTCCGTCAGCGGTCAGATTAATGGCAACTGCGTGCGCACTATAGAGTGCTGGTGTCTCCTCGTTTTTCTTAGGGCCCAGAAATCGGAGAGCACCTGCATCAATAAGGTCGTTGTACTCGTGTCGCAAGTGCGTTACATATGACGCATCTTCTGGCCCAACAACGGTGACACTTGCTGGTACCCGGTCACGTAATCTACGTAACGCCGCAAGGAGTACATGGACACGTTTCGCTTTTGATACGCGACCTTGGAAATACACCCCAAACGGGTCGCGCACAACAGAAGCAGGACTAAAAAGCGTGGTGTCGATACCTGCCGGCATACGCACTGCTTTCTTATATCGAGCAGTGTATGCATACGGTGAGGTGTGAAAAATAACTGACGCAACGGGAGCTGCAAGCCGTAGCGCAAGAGAACCAACTTCATGGTTGTACCAAATAGCTACTCTCTTTCGTGTCAGCAGCCATATATCAGCAGCGAGAAGTACATACTCGGGATTCATATGAACAAACACAGCGTCGTAGTTGTTACGTAGCTTCCATACCAATGACAGAAAGCGCGTGATGTACTGGAATCGATTCCCTCCCTTTTCTTTGCCAAGGCTATGCACTCGCACATTCGCAGGCAGGGCGTGCGTACCTTCCGACAGGCAGATTACCTCAATGGATTCAAAGCGAGGTGCAAATACTTCAAGCCAATGATGAAAGAATCCAAGACCTGGATTGTGCATGTCGACCGTCTGCGTGGTTATAAGTAACCTCATGAGAGCTCTGCAAGTGAATGAATATCCGTCCAGCGTGTTTCCTGCTCCTGTTCTTCGATAGTAGTGCGTGCACCGTTGCGCTGCATACGATATAGCGTGAGTGCAGGGAATCGTTCAGAGATTCTAACCAGCTCGGGTGTTCGGTCATCAATAAAATACGCTTCCTCGCCGCTATATCCTGACCAGGACGCAAGAAACTCCGCTTTTGGTAACTCCCCCGTATAGAGGACAGGTACTGAGGTGACATTGGCGAGAGCACTCTCAATTTTTGCACGCTGACGGGTTTCTTCGCCATAGGTAACAACGATTGCCTCATCATCAATGCGTGAGAAAAATGCAGCAACGTCAGGATATACAAATCGCTCAAGATATCCTGGCGCAAAGGAAAGCTCCCCAGAATTGAGTGCTTGAGTTATCCGTTCCCATACGATTGCACGTTGTTCTGGTGGTGCGAGTGTATCGTCACGACCTTGTGCAAGTACTCGTTCTAAATCATCCTTAAACGCGGCGCAGCCTGGCTCGTCCGGCAAGGATGCATTGAATGCGTCGGTATCAAACAGAGTTCTATCAAAATCAAGGAAGTACTTCATTTTCTGTATCGTACACGCCCTTCAAGAGCTCTACGTCTTTACCCGAGTCTATGAGGAGTTTGTTGTTTTTTCGAACAATCGCAGCAAGTAATGCAGCACCTTCCGCATCTCCCTCAGCCGCGTAGAGTCGACGAAATGCTTCGAGATCTTTAATGAAGCAATGTCCTCCTGCGCCCCGTCCTTTTTGGTCAGTATGTCCGCTCGCATCAACGGGAGAAAGATGTGAAGTACCTATGCGTGGGTCTGCTCCAAGCGCTTCGCGCAATTCTTGATACGGCACGCCAAGCTGTGCTGAGAGATCGTAGAGCATGTTGGCGTACACGACTTTCATAGCAAGAAAAACATTGCCCGCGTACTTAACAAGTTCAGCAGTCGTCGCAGACATTACTTCAGAAAACGGTGCGAGTGGAAGAACGGCAAGCACCTCTTTTGCAGCTGTCTGGTACCGCTCGTTGTCTTCAGGGATACCAACGAGATTTCGCGTTGGATGTGCAGCATCATATGCGGCATTTGCTTCACGCAAAAACTCTGGAGAGTGAAGAACGATAACGTCAGGGAATTCTTCTTGTAGAGCGTTAGTGGTACCAGGCAATAATGTTGATTTCAATACCGCTATCTTCCCCTCTCCAATAAGAGGCAGTACTGAACGTACAATTGACGCATCAAAGCCTTCTTTAGTGGTAGGAGTAGGAACAGCGACAAAAACAATATCGCATTCTTTAATCGCATTCTTATTTTTTGCATATGGTTCTTCGAGCGCATAGCGCGTAACATCGTAGCCGCGACGCTCAAAATCATCAGCGTAGTGCTTTCCTATCCATCCTTGACCAATGAATCCGATGCGCTTCATAGCAAAGTAGTGAGCGCAGCGGCCAGCTTTTCAGGGTCATGGCGTGCAAGCGAGCGAGGCACCGGGTCACCGGGGACTGGAGGTACCATATGCACCGACGCTATTGACGTACGTGTAACACGCAGGTCATCACCAAAATCATCAACTATCGGTTCTTCCCCCTCTTTCCCATAGAGCTCGAGAACGTCTGCACCAAAACCACCGTTTGTATGAAAGAGAATACAATCAGCTTCACGACCCACGTACCGGGTAAGTTCAGCAACATGCTCTGAGGCTGTCATGCCACCGGTTTGACCTGATTTAGTGAACAGGTTTGCGATATATACCAGTTTCGCTTTTGAGGTTGCGACTGCCTCCTTCATGCCTTCTGGCAAGAGCGGCGCAATTGATGAAGCATAGAGGTCACCAGGACCAATGATGATGACATCGGCTTCTGTAAGCGCTTGTAGCGCACCCGTCGATGCAGCAACCGATTCTTTGAGACGAAGGGCGGTAATGCGTGCACGCTCTGGCTCCACCTCATCAAGATGATGTTCTCCTTCAAGTTCAGTGCCATCAGCAAATGTGGCAACGAGCGTTCCTGCTTTTTCTGATGCAGGAATCACCCGACCCGAGACACGTAGAATTTTTGACGCTTCTTCAAGTGCTGCCGTATCCGAACCAAGAAGGTCGGTAAGAGCTGTAAGAAAGAGATTGCCGAGGTTATGACCTTGGATGTCTCCCTTTGCAAAACGGTACGCAAAGAGGTCACGGAGGACCTGACCGTCCTCCGCAAGTGCCACCAACGCCTGGCGTGCATCACCAAGCGGCAAGAAACCATAGGCATCACGAAGACGCCCCGTAGACCCTCCATCGTCTGCGGACGAGACGATTGCAGTAAGCGAGAGCCCTGGGATACGACGGAGGGCGGAGAGCACGACAAAGGTGCCCGTGCCGCCCCCTATGGTCACGACGTTTCTCATGTAGATGCCGTAGTACCTCTATTGTACCGCTTTCGCAAGGTCTTCGGCGACTAATCGTGGCTGGTCAGTAAATGCTGCTAAATGAGCGCGTACTGCTGCTTCAGCGTTTAGAACCAGTGAACGACGGAGTTGTTGGTCGGCAACGAGGCTTGCCATATGTACCGAGAGGTTTTTAGCATCTGCAGGAGGGGTTGCGAGCACATGCTCAAAGCCTTTTAGCACTTCCCCGACGATACCTACGTCGGTCGTAATTATAGGTACGCGTGCGAGCGCTGCTTCAATGAGCGTGCGTCCGTATCCTTCATAGGCACTCGCTTGTATGTACGCATGCGCACTACCGATGAACGCCCACGCCTTCATACCTTGCTCACCCATAAACATGACGCGAGCAGAGAGACCGAGTTTCTTCGCAAGCGTCTCGAGTTTCGCTCGTTCGCTCCCATCACCAATCACAACGAGTCCTACTGACGGATAGTGCTGCTGAATAAGACCGAGTGCCATTAAGATGTCCTCGATACGTTTTTCAGGCTCGAGTCTTCCGCTTGTGACAAAGGTGAATGAAAAGGCGTGTTCTGGAAACGGTACTGGTTCTGGCGCCGTAGGTTCTACATATACAGGAATCACTGACGGCATCGGTGCCGTTGGGTACTTTGCTACCAGCGACGCTTTAATACGCTCTGAGACTACACGAATGCCGTGCGCGTGCGGCACGACAGCATCAGCAATATGCAATCGAACACGGTTAAGGAGTGGCACACTTATCTTCATGGAGCGGAAGATGCCTGAGCGCACAAACCACGGTGAGAGAAAATCGGTGTGCACTTGAAGATGCAATTTCGCGTTCGTACCACGTACGGCATGCATCGCTATCCATCCATGCTCAAAGGGGTCTTGGGCTGAGACGACCTCGATACCACATTCCGTAATTATCTTCCGCGCCTTCCCTTTCATGGAGAGTAACGCAGAGACCTTGCCGCCAGAGAGAGGATGCAAAAAAAGCGAGCCGTCCTGCTCCTCATTCCCTTTGCCGCGCGAAAGGAAATGTAGTTCACCTATCACCGCAGCATACGCGCGCAGACGGGCACGAGTTGCGCTCGACGCATTAAAAGCACTAGGGTCGTTACTTATAAAGAGCGCTTTCATACATGCGTTTTTAGGAACGCCGCAGTCGCATCAAGCATGCGAGGAACGGTATATACCTCCGCCCGCTCGCGGGCAATGCTTGCGCGCATCATGGCGTCTGCGCGATGTCCGCGAACGTTCAACAGTGCACGCTCAAGCGCATCGTCATCATCCTGAGGAACCAACAGTCCCGTTTTCCCTTTTTCTATGAGAGCGGCATTCCCCCGATTATCCGCAGCGATAACAGGCGTTCCAATAGTCATCGCTTCCACCAACGTATGAGGGAAGCCTTCGTAGCGAGAATTGAGTACGAACACGTCAGCCGCCTTCATCCACCCCAGCGCCTCATCGCGCGTCTTGTCGGAAATAATTTCTACGCGCCACCCATCTTCGACATGTCGTGCGCCAATGCGACGAATCGCATCAAATCCCTTCCACGGCACATCGCGACCAACCGACACCACAAGAAATTCAGTGCTCGTGCGCGGAATCGTTGGTAATGCATCTGGAATCTCTATGGCGTTATTGATGACATCAATATTCTCTGTCGAGATACCCCATGCCGTAACGATGTCCTTTAAATAGTCACTCGGTACAATGACGCGCTTTGCCTCACGTGCGACGAGCGTCTGCATCTTTCGCAACATACTGACCGGGAACGGTATGTCATTTGTTTTCACAAACTCATCGAGAGGGAGCGTCACGCCAAACCGCTGTGTTCCCTGTTCCCACGCATAGTCACCTACCACTTTTACAAAAAAGGGTTTCTTCGCTTTCTTTGCAGCAAGCATTACCGGATAGCCAACAGATGCTGGATCAAGTGCAAGCACCGCATCGGCGTCTTTGAGCGCCTTCGTCACCTTCCCTTGATATGCGATGTGACGAAACACTTTCGGGAAGCGACGCACATCGGAGAATTTAACGACGGTCACCTCAATACCGCGCAAAGGTAATCCTTCTTCTAGAAGTTTTACGTACGTTGCAGGGCCTCCCGGTTCCGGAGGATACAACGGTGTCGCAATGACCAACTTCATCGTCTATATATTACCGCCCTTAAACAGACGACTGAATATTGCCTTCATCTTAGTAGCAACGAGATTCCAATCGTACTCGGAGAGTGCAAGTGCCTTGGCCGTTGCGACCGTTTTATGCGTAGCAGAGGGGTCCGCAAGTATCGCCTTCACTGCTGTGGCTATTTGCTCGGGCGCATCTTTATCAACCGCCCATGCCGTCGCAGGCTTATGTGGATTACGTTCTTTGTCAAAAATAAAGTCAGACAATCCTCCCTCTTGCGTTGCAATAACGGGGATACTGGCAGCCATGGCTTCAACAAATGAGTTACCCATACCCTCCGAGCGCGATGGTCGAGCAAAAATGTCACATGCCGCAAGCATGCGTGGCATATCTTCATGCGTAATCGTGCCCATAAAACGAACACGATGCATGACGCCCTGCGCGGTTGCTAGGCGCTTCAACGCTTCTTCTTCCGGACCAATACCATATATAAGAAAGGACACCGTGTCCGGTAGGAGCGGTAGCGCCCGTATGACATCATCGAGTCCGTTCTTATGCACCAGACGTGAGGTCGTCACGATATATACGTCCCCCTCCTTCTTTCCAAGCGACTGCTGCATCCGTGCTATGTCTTCGGGTGCATGTACGGTAGAGAATCGTTTACTGTCGACACCATTTGGCACCACTTCGCCATGTCCTTCAAAACCCATACGACGACCCCATGCGAGAAGAAAAGTAGAAATCGTTTGCATGGCATCAGCACTACGAAACCCTTGTTTAAAAAGACCAAACACTGGTCGCATGAGACGCTCAATGTGTTCTGGCGGGTCACCTTCCTGAAGCGTAAGGAGGTAGCGCACGTCGGGATGCTGTTTTTTAAACAGACCAGCAGGAATAGCACTTGCGTGCGCCATCATGCCCCATATAGCGTCGTATCGATGCTGTTTGTGGAGCGCATGGGCTTTCCCTGCTGCCATAAACTGGAATAGGTATTTATTTAGGTGAAGCGGGTAGCGACGAAGGTCAGCTATGGAGGGATTCTGACGAGTCAATCCAATACGGTGTACCAATACATTCCCTATTTGCTCTACCTCAGGAAGCGACGCATCAAACCGCAAGGTCACCATATGGAACTCGATGTCCTCCGGCGATATACGGTCGGTTATCTCTTTTATAGCCACCTCTGCCCCACCTATAAAGCGAGGGTAATAGTTGAGGGAGAGGATGAGCACCTTCTTCATCCCCTAGAGCCTACCTTATTAGGGCGCTTTTATTAAAAGGCAGCGCGGGATAGACTTCGACGCATATGGAATGCCGTCTTTGCCACAACGATACCGCAGTAGAGTTTTTCAGCCTCGGCCAGCAACCCCTCGCTAACAAGTATCCAAAGCCCGAACAGATTGCTGCAGAAAAGTTCTATCCTATGCAGGTGTTTTTTTGTACGACCTGCAAAAATGTGCAGCTTGGTGAACTCATATCGCGCGAAGAGATGTTCGAGGACTACTACTATCTCTCTTCGGTAAATCCTGGCCTCGTACGTCACTTTGATGCACTCGCGGAAACACTCAAAGATGCAGCATTGGTGGTCGACATTGGTTCAAATGACGGTATCTTGCTACGTCCACTCAAGAAGCTAGGAGTACAAGCGGTAGGTGTCGAACCATCTATTAACGTTTCGAAGCTTGCTAACGACGAAGGGCTAGAAACCATCACCTCGTTTTTCAATGCCGAGAGTGTTACAGAGATTACTGAGAAGTATGGAAAGTCTGACGCGATAATCTGCTCATCGGTATTCACGCATCTTGAAGACCCACATCAGGTGATTGAGGACGTTAAAAATCTCATCACTGACGAAGGCGTCTTCATTATCGAAGTCGAGTATCTCGCTGACATTGTGCAGAAAGTTCAGTTTGAACGGTTCTACTTTGATCGGCCCTTCTACTATTCACTCACATCTTTGCGCGACCTCTTCAAGAGTCACGGCATGAAGATTACTGACGTGAAGCACATCGAACCCCATGGTGGTTCTTTGCAGGTCTACATTCAAAAAGAAAGCGCCTCTGCCGCACAATCGATTGCCGTCGCCACAATGCTTAAAGAAGAAGCAGAGACCCTCACCCTTCCAAAACTCATCGAATTCTGTGAGACATCGACGCAATATGTTACTGACTTCAAGAAAAAGCTCGAAGCATACAAGGCAGAGGGAGTGAAGGTAGCGGGTTACAGCTCTCCTGCTCGTGTTGCGACCATTACGAACTTCGGTGACATTGGCATAGACCTCATTCCATTCATCGTCGATGACAGTCCCTTGAAACAAGGACGCACGAGTCCCGGTAAGCACATCCCTATCGTCCCTAAAGAACATCTCGACGCTGAGAAGCCAGACCTTTTGGTGGTATTCGCCTACGAATATATTGAGGATATAAAACAGAAAACCGGTAACGCATATCGGTATCTCATCCCCATTCCTCCACGCGAGGTGTAAGTATCGCTCTGCGGGGGTTTCTGTTACTATCCCCCTATCATGTCGGCAATCGTAAAAGAAGACATCGCGGCTATCGCGAAGGGGCTTGGCGCTGATGCCAAAAAGCTCGAGGGCAAAACGATACTCGTATCTGGAGGCTCAGGTTTCCTCGGTAAATACATTATCGGCACCATTGCCCACCTCAATGACCATGTATTCACGACTCCTGCCAAGGTAATCTCGGTTGATAACTTCATCACCGGCTCGGCGCATCCCCATTTCGATCATAAGGGTCGTGCTGACATCATGGAGGTATGGGGCGATGTGTCTCATCCTCTTCCTATTCGAGAAGACATCCACTACATCATTCACGCGGCAGGTCTTGCTTCTCCGGTCTATTACAAACAGTTTCCAATGGAGACCATCAAGAGTGCTATTAGCGGCATCGAGAATCTTCTTGAACTGGCACGCAAGCAAAAGGAACTTGAGGGTTTTCTCTTCTTTAGTTCGAGTGAGATTTATGGAGATCCAGACCCTTCTGCGGTCCCCACTCCAGAGACGTATCACGGCTATGTGTCATCAGTAGGACCACGCGCCTGCTACGACGAATCGAAGCGTCTTGGCGAAACTATTGCGACTATCTACAACGAACGTTTTGGTGTCCCAACAAAAATTGTTCGTCCGTTCAATGTCTTTGGACCAGGTATGGGACACGCAGACCGACGCGTGCTTCCTATGTTTGCCTACCAAGCACTTAACAAGCAGACCATTCCGGTGCACGGCGACGGCGTGCAGACCCGCACGTTCTGCTACATCACTGATGCCATGACTGGATTCCTTAAGGTCTTGGTCTCCGGTAAGCCAGGAGAGGCGTACAACATTGGAAATGCAGATAACGAGATAGCGATGAAGGACCTCGCTAAGCTTTTTGCAGACATTGAAGGCGGTGGCGCTTCATATGCGCTCATTCCGTATCCAGATACCTACCCTGCAGGAGAACCACAGCGCCGCTGCCCAGATTTGAGCAAAGCACGCGAGCATCTTGGATACGCGTCAGAAGTATCTCTTGAGGACGGCATACGTCGCTTCATCGATTGGGCAAAAACCGACGAGCGTTACACCACAACATAACCTATGCCCCGTCTCGCACTCATCGGAGCTGGAAGATGGGGACAAAAGATACGCGCCACACTTGCGACGCTTCCGTGCGAGCTCGCGCATGAAGCAACACACGAGTGGCGAATGTTACTTGAGAACGATGATATCGACGGCGTTATCATTGCTACTCCACCTTCCACACATGCAGAGATAGCACTCGCATTCATAGAGAAGGGTATTCCGGTATTCATAGAAAAGCCGATGACGCTTTCGTTTGAGGAAGCGAACGCCCTGGTAGCCGCCTCAGAGAAGACCGGCGTACCGGTAATGGTTGGGCACGTTCATCTCTACAATCCTGCGTTCCGCGCGCTTAAAGACGCCCTTCCCTCAATAGGGACGCTCATATCTTTGCAAGGCACTGAATCACACGAAGGGCCGGTACGTACTGACTATTCAACGCTCTGGGACTCAGCACCGCACGACCTATCCATGATGCTTGATATCGCCGGCTTCCCACTTGAGGTTCGCGCAGAAGGAGAAGCACTATCGCGACCAGAGAGCACCATCTACGACCGCGGGTTACTCGAACTTATGTTCAACCATGATGTACACGGCACCATTCGGAGCGACTGGATTGGACCGGAAAAGAAACGAATCTTTCAGGTGATTGGTACGGAAGGGTCACTTACCTACGACGATGTAGCAAAGACTCTCACCCGCATCACTAAGGAAGGCAGCAGTGAGTCCCTTCCCTTTGCTACAGAGTGGCCACTCACGCTAGAACTACGTGCGTTCCTCGAGACAGTCGAATATAGGACCCGCCCTTACAGCGACGTAACGCTTGGACGCGACATTGTACAGATTCTCGGTGCTGCTGAGCACTCAATTATTGAAAGTCGCGGGCTACGACTGTAGCGACTGGTTGATGTAGTCAGCAAGACTACGTTTTGGTTCCCACCCTAGTGCGCGTGTCTTTGAGGTGTCTATTTCGCTCGTCTGACGATTACCACGCACTTCTGGACCAAGCACTACCTCGCCACCAAACATTTGAGCCACTTCGAGTATGGTATACGCGCGCTCATCGCCAATACCAAAATCATCTCCTTCTCCCTTCTCACCCACTAACAGCAATCCGTCGACAATATCATCTATATGCGTGAAATTGCGCATTTGCGTACCTGGCGCATTAACCATGAGTGTTTCTCCCTTCATTCGTTTCTGACGGAAAATCTCGATAACCGTTCCATACGCACCAGAACGTTCACCAGGACCATAGACGTTATAGAAATACGTCACGGCATAGTTCATACCGTACCAGTCACCGTAATTACGTACGAGCTCGGTATTCGTTGCTTTTGTCCAAGCATAGGGTGACTGATCACGGCCTAGACCACCATCACCAAACTTTGTCGAAGACCCGGCATATACCATTTTCACTCCACGTGTTCTGCAGAATTCTGCAACGCCAAACGTACCCGCCTTGTTGAGGTCCCATACCAATTCTGGGTCTTCAAAACTCTTCTCGACACGTGAGTATTCACCAAGGTGATAGACAAGGTCAGGAGTCTCAGGAACAAGCGTCGTTATGTTCTTGGTGTGTCCCTCGCGATATTCGACCCCTTCGATATGGTTGTCCTTTGAGCCCGTGAAATAGTTATCGAGGGATATGACGGTATGTCCCTCTTCCTTGAGGCGACGACACAGGGCGGAGCCGACAAAGCCTGCCCCACCGGTAACGAGTATCTTCTTAGCCATGAATGCCTAGCATAGGATGAATGAGGTTCTTTCTCAAATCTCCTATTTCTCCTCAAAAATAGCCTTCAATTCTTCCTCAGGCACCTCAAATCCTGCACGCTTCGGCTGAGGAGGAGGGACGGACTGCTGGGGCGCAGGAGGCGGCGTAGGACGCGGAGCAGGAGGAGGAATGACGTGTGCAATCGTCTCTTTGAGCTCTTCACGCTTCTCCGCTTCTTTGTGCGCCTCTTGCTGCTTTGTGTCCTTCGTGAGCGCCTCAATAGCAGCACGCAAATCCTGCGACGGCGCAGAAGGAGCTGGTGGTGCGGGTTTCTTTTTCTCACCACCTCCCCCGCCGCCACCTTGCTGCTGCGGTTTCTTCTTTTTCTGTCCGTCCCATTTTGGTCGTGGTGGTGGCGCTGCTTCAACCGTCGCATCCATAATGAGTGAGAGCTCATCGTAGATAGCGGTTTCTATTTTCTCACGCGGCGTCGCAAAGCGCGCTCTGGACGCTTCCACCACCTCCTTCTTAAACGTACGTCGCGGCGGCTCAATAGGCGGCAGAGTGAGGGCAGAGAACGGTCGTGACCCAATGCCATCAATCATCAGCGTCAGGTAAATCTGCGCAAAGCCAAGATTCACCAGGTCCTCTTGTTCGAACTCAGGTGAAAACACGGTCTCCAGTGTTTCTGCATCAAACGGACCAACACGGAACGTCACGGTTGTACCGACGTTACCAAAGACGGCTGCCTGTACCTCTTCCTCCATTTGCTCGATGTACTGGTGCGCAATCGTAAGGTTAAGTTTGTACTTACGCGCCTCAGAGAGAATTTCTGCAAACGTATCGTTCGCGAAGTTCTGGAACTCGTCCACAAAAAAGAAACTATTAGGCAATCGTGACATGTCGCGAGCCGCTACATCCGCACGACTCATAGCGCCAAGGAAAATGCGCGTCGTGAGCATCGAGCCGAGAAGCTTCATGTTCGTTTCTCCTACCAGTCCCTTCGAAAGATTCATGATGAGAATCTTCTTCTGATCCATGAGATCACGAATATCAAACGACGACTTCGGCTGGCCGATGATGTTACGAATCAAAGGATTACTCGTGAACTGACCAATCTTGTTCTGAATAGCCGGCGTTGCCTCTTGGGTGTAACGGTCGGTATACGTGTTGAACTCCTTTACCCAGAAGTCCTTCACGACAGGGTCTTTAACGTTATCGACGACTTTCTTTCGATAGCCCTTGTCGACATACATACGGTTCACCCCGAGAAGGGTTGCATCAGGGTACTCCAGCAGCGCAAGGAGGGTGTTCGAGAGGATGTACTCCATACGAGCGCTCCACGCGTCCACCCAAATCTTCTTGAAGGTCGCCATGAGGCCCGACACGACGAGGTGACGTTTGTCGTACCCCACATCCTCCATCACGTTGAAGGCAATCGGATGGTCGAGATCAAACGGGGCGAAATACACAACATCATTGATGCGGTGTTCCGGAACGTACTCAAGCAGTTTTTCAGCGGTAGAACCGTGCGGGTCAATGAACGAAATGCCTTCTCCGTTTTGGATGTCTTGAATTGCCATGTTCTCGAGCATGGTCGATTTACCCATACCCGTCTTTCCAATAACGTACATGTGACGCGCACGGTCTTTTTCCTTAATACCAAACGGCACACGCTTGCCGCGTGTATCCGTTGCCGCAAAGTACGTTACCCGTTCCGGGTTATCCATACACGTAGTATACCGCTACTGATACTGGATGAACGAAGGTGACGGCGTGAGTTCGAGCACTTCTGCAGGTGAAAGAAGGCGGGTTGATGGTGGCTTCATGTCGTTCTTGTAGAAAATCTTGAAACCGGTGAACTGCACAGGCTCAGGATAGATAACCTGGTTGTAGGTGTTTATCTTCTTTGCCCCAAAGCCCCACCCGTCCATAACCATAACGACCTGTACCTCAGGCGTTGGGTGAATATTTGCGTAGCCCGTAACCATATTCTGCGTAAAGCGATGGATGACGAGTATCTTTGGCGGCAAGTTGTTTGCCTTCACGATTTCTGATAGGTAGTTGATGGTGTAGTTGATGTCGGCGGAAGAAAATGTACCAATCTCATCGCCCGGTGGAAGCGCACCTGGTTTCATTGAGAACTCTGGGTCAAGGGCAAGATGGACGTCAGGTTCCTTCAGATATTGCTCAAGGAGTGGCAACTCTCTTTCAAGAGTTGAGTAGCCAATTTGCATCTCAAGAATAGTGATGCCCTCTACTTTTCGGGCCATATCAATCGCGCGCTGAATGTGCTCGCCTGGCATGCGGAGTTTGTACGTGTTATCTGCCTGCGGTGAGCCTTGTGCGGTAATCGCAATGTAGTCGATGGCCATAATGACCGGTGTCTCAGGGTCCGCTGCTTCCCACGCCGCTTTCTCGCTCTTTAGCTTTGCGAGCACCGTCCCTTCATCAAACTCTCCGAGAATACCCATCTTGGTTGAGTAGAAATTGCCGTAGTACGCGACGATACGCTTAAACGGCAGAATGGCACCAGGAAGGGGGTACGGCGCATCAGTCACCGGCCAAAGCGACTTCACGGTTGAGGTTGACGTCGTCGCTGCCTCATCAATGTGTGCAAGAAACCGCATCTTGCGGTCATACGCATCCTTATCCAACGTTGGCTCAGGTTCTTTTTTCGTGAACAGTCCTGTCGTTGCTTCCTCTATAGGCTCCCCTTTTGAGTAGGTGGTTGAGGCAAGACGCGGTATCGCAAGACCACCAATGAGAAATCCTACGACTGCAACGAGCACTATGGTGAGTTCGGTCCTAGATACCGGGCGTCGTCTCATGTGGAGCGTCTGACTCTACTGCCCGCGGTCGCGCACGGAACGGATATGCGAGCACGGCCGTAATGATGCCGAGTATAGGAAGGAGCCACATGAGTGCTGAATACGGGAGGCCCGCAAACGGTGAGAGCGCGATGATGATACCGATAACGACAAGAACAGTGCGCTTTTGCATGTATGCATCGTATCAAGCAGAGACTATGACCACAAATTCTCCACGGACTTCTCCCTGTTTCTTGGCAAAATAGGCGGCTACTTCACTCGCTGAGCCCTGCACCAGAGATTCATGAAGTTTGGTGAGCTCGCGTGCGACCGTCACCTGCTTCTCTGCAGGAAGCACCTCTTCAAGGGACGCGAGTGCCTTTTCTATGCGATGCGGTGATTCATAGAACACTACCGTACGTTCTTCCGCAGCAATCTCCTTAAACAACGTCTGACGGCCTTTCTTGTGCGGCAAGAAGCCGAGGAATACGAAGGCGTCGGTAGGTACGCCCGCAATGGAGAGTGCCGCAGCGAGTGCTGACGGTCCTGGTATCGCTTCTATGCGCACGTCCGGCAACCGATTACGCACCGTTGCCACAAGCGCGGTGCCTGGGTCTGAGATACCGGGCGTTCCGGCATCAGTAACGAGTGCGACCCGCTTCCCTTCTGCAAGTTGTGCAAGCACCCGTTCGTATGCTGCCCGACCGCTCTGCGCATGAAAAATGAGGAGCGGTTTTTGAATGTCGTACTTGGCCAGAAGCTTTGACGTTACGCGTGTGTCTTCGCACGCGATAGTGTCTGCCTGTTTTAAGGTCTCGAGTGCTCGAAGAGTGATATCCCCGAGGTTTCCGATAGGCGTGCCGACAATGGAGAGGGTTCCCATAGCCGACACTGTCTCATATACTCTCTCCGGGCACCATAGTTGCCCTCTATCGCAAGACAGTGCACTATCGCTACGGGAGTAACTTCACAGATGGGAGGGTCAATTGACCACCTGGATAATCCCTTTACTCGCCGGCTGGGACGAACTGCGTGTACGTCTACCTGGGCCCGGGGAGCACTCGATGGTCCATGTCACCCTTAAGCCTAACAGTCAGGAAATCTGCCGGAAAGCAGCCGACCTGTACTTCAAGCATTCGGATGCACAGCTTTGTCCTGCCGCTGGCCACAAGCCGGGCATTAGGAAGAGTGGTCAGGAGGTCATGACTGACTACTTCAAAAAGCAGAGACGTTACGCGCACGTGCGCATCAAGAAAATCGACGTCAAAGGCTTTCAATTCCGCACTGCCGGAGAAATGCAGGCATTCGCTACCATGCTTCGTAAGGAGCGTATGCAGCGTATGCCGCTTGAGGGAAGAAAGGAGGCCATATATGTGGTCGCACGCTGGTGGCATCTGCCACGAGCAAAAGCGGCTCTGCGTAAGGCGCTTGGTCCCCTCAAGTCTACCGTCGAGATTCGTGGCGCCGCGACTCCATCAGGAACCATCATCGATGTCCTGGCCGAGTACTGCTTTGCATGGCCCAAGAACATCTTCCTTCGGGACGTCTGAATACGTTCCGCGGCCGGCTCTCACGAGCCGGCCGTCGTGTTTTATGGCGCGACCAATTCGTCCGCTACCTTATATATATCTCCTGCACCCATAGTGACGACCGTATCTCCCTCTCCTGGTTCTGTCTCAAAGTAGCGCTGAATCTCTATGAAATCTGCAGCCTTTGCGTCCTTCCCAGTTTCTGCAATCTTCTTTGCAAGAATGTCGTTACTCATGGTGCCGTCATCGATTTCACGTGCCGGGTATATAGGAGCAATCAGTACCTTATCTGCTGCCGCAAATGCCGTTGCAAATCCTTCAAGCAAATCTTTCGTGCGGCTATAGAGGTGCGGATGAAATGCCACGTAGAGGTTCCCTTTCGTACGCGCTCGCATTTCAGCGAGCGTACCCGCTACCGCAGTGGGATGATGCGCATAATCGTCGTAGACGTCTGCGCCCCGCTTTGTCTTTCCTTTGTACTCAAAGCGACGCCAGGTTCCCTCAAACGAGGCGAGCGCTGCACGTATCGTTTCTTCCGGCATGTCTTGCGATGCAGCCGTTGCTGCTGCGGCTGCTGCGCGTGCATTCATGGCATTAAACGCGCCTGGCAGCTTCGTCTCATATGTCGGCATGCCTGTGTAGTTAACGACGCGTGCAGAAAGACCGACGAGAAGCGGTGCGATGTTTGGATGGTTCGTATCTGTAACGACTACGTTCGCTTTTTCCATGAGTGCACGGAATGCGTCCTGCACTGCAGCAAGGTTTGGATAGTAATCCGTGTGGTCCCATTCAATATTGGTGACCACCAAAATCTCTGGCGAAAGCGTAAGAAAGTCGCGCTTGTACTCACACGCTTCAACGACCAACCAATCAGAATCTCCTTCTAGATAGTTACTACCGAAATCCTTCACAATGGAACCGACGACCGCATAGGGTGCGACGCCTGCCTCGCGCAATATACGTGCGGTCATTGCCGTGGTCGTGGTCTTGCCGTGCGTACCCGCAACGGCAATGGTGCGCTTTCGTGCGGACACTTCGCCAAGCGCTTCAAAGTACGACATCTGACGAAGACCAAGTTCCTTCGCCCGCATACGTTCGACATTGTCTTCCCATGCTGCTTCCGTATATATAACGACGTCTGCATCAGCAGGCACATTCTCCGCTGCCTGCCCTATCGTCACGACAATATTATTTCGCTCCAACAACTCCGTGGTCGGACTTGCTTCCCGGTCGCTACCCGATACCTCAGTACCCTCATCCTGCATGAGCTGCGCGAGGGCGCTCATGCCGATGCCGCCAATACCGACGAAATATGCCTTCATTGAGGCTACTCTAGCACTTCAATCTTTTCCGCGCTCTCAGGGAAGAGGTTCGCCACCAACGTACGAAATGGCGCCGATTCACCGCTTATAAGAAAGCGTGTCGTGCCGTATCCTGCCTCACGCGGCCACCAATCACGCTCAACGCGCGCCGCTACTGCTTCTGCAGGGTCCGCAATGCGTAGGCGGTCCTGAACAGCACGTACAAATGACGAGAGTGCGAGCGGATAGTGCGTACACGCGAGTACGAGCGTATCAAACTGCGTAAGGTCGAGAGGTGCGAGAGCCTCGTGCACGATACGGTCGAGTTCTGCTTCATCAGCACCTTGTTCAAGGGCGCCAGCAAGTGCGGGAATAGGTAGCATCGTTACCTCCTTCCCTATCATCTGGAATGCATTCTGATAGATTCCAGACGCGATAGTAGCGGGCGTTGCTGCGATAAGGAGTCGCTCTTCGGAACCTCTAAAGCTTGCAACTGTCGGTCCTACCATTTCAATCAGTCGTTCTGCAGGAAGTGCCGCCGCATCAAACAATGAGACAGCAAGAGAGGCAGACACGCTGTTACATGCTGAGAGAACACTCGTTGCTTTCTCGCGCGCCAACACGCGCATTGCCTCTATCGTGCGTGCAGTGATTTCTTCACGGGTGCGAGGACCATACGGCGCATACGCGGTGTCGCCAAAATAGACCACGTCAGAGTGTGGCAACCGCTTCCGTACTGCAGAAAGGACCGTGAGCCCGCCAGCGCCGGAATCAAAGATACCTATCATGATTGAGGAACGTAGCGGTTGTAGCCAAGTGCAATCAGCTCGTTGTATGCCGTTTCAACTGACTCTGGTATGTCCTGAGGAATTTGAAACCCTTCCGCACCGTAGCGACGTATGCGTTCCAAGTCCCCAACCATCATGGTAATGGTGTCGGTTTTGAATGCTTCGTCCGGAAAATAAGTGTCGTAAGAAAGTTGCGGCGAAGTAATATATGCCGTTACCTCTGGCCATTGTTTTGCAAAGGTCGCGTATGCGCGGCGCTCCATGTAGGGCTTTGTTACGACGATAATGCTCTGCACCGCTATACCTTCGCGTTCAAGAAGAGAGCGTGTATACGTCGCATTCTCACCAGTGTTTGTGGCTGCTTCTTCAATCAGAATCACTTCTTCTGGAACGCCCAATGCGATAAGTCTATTGGCAAGCAATCGTCCTTCCGTATCGGAGAATCCATCAGTGCCTCTTCCTCTATATCCTGTGCAGACCACACGAGGAGCAAGACCTGCTGCGTATAGCTCTGCCCCACGGTCAGCAACACGCATATCGATAGAACCGAGTACAACAATGGCGTCCGCAGGCTGTATGTCCTGATGCATCAGCATGTAGTCCCACACGACCCGTGCTGCGTTATCTACCTCGTTCATAGCGCAGTAACCGACTGCACAAACGCATCACCACGTTCGTATTCATTCGCAAAAAGACCAAATGAGGCGAATGCTGGAGAGAGCAGTACTGCATCACCCTCGCTTGCGGAGCGAGCCGCTTCTTTCACCGCAGTCTCCATAGAGTCATACACTGATGCACCTGGCAGGAATTCAAGAACGCGGTCCGTGCCGGTACCCGGAAGCATAATGAGTCGCTTTACTCGTTTTGGTATCTCAACAAGAAGATTACCCATATCAAGACCTTTGTCTGAGCCTCCCATAATAAGCACAATGTCGCCTTCAACTGCAGCGAGCGCAGCACGGGTCGCTTCTGGTGTCGTTGCCGTTGTGTCGTTATAAAAACGAACACCGTCTTTCTCACGCACTTGTTCAAGCCGTCCTTCAACGCCTGCAAACAAGGCGAGCGCGTCGCGTCCGTCTACACCAAGTGCGTCAGTTGCAAGGAGCGCGCATCCTGCATTCATACGGTTATGCGTTCCTGGGACAAGAAGCGTTCCGTCGTAGGCGGTGGCAATACGCACTTCACCATGCGCATCACCTACACGCTCACGTAACCCTTCGGTCGTAATCAATACGCCGCCTGCATTCTGGTGCCGATAGATTTCTGCTTTATCTGCAAAGTACGCATCCATGTTTCCGTAGTAGTCCTGATGGTCAGGCATAAGGTTCGTGAATACCGCCACATCTGGACTTATCTTCTCTGCACCAAATCCTTGGAGCTGCCACGAATCGAGCTCGAGCACGGCAATAGTGTCACTCGTTACCTGTGGAAGTAGTGCGAGTGTTGAGACGCCGCGAATATTACCGCCAAGGAGTACCTTCTTCCCTGCCGTGCGCAGTATGTGCGCAATCATTTCTGTCGTAGTGGTTTTGCCGCGCGTACCCGTCGTGCCAACAATCGTTGCTCCTGCCTCCTTTGCGTATTTTGCAAACAGCGCCGTCGACATCGTGACCGGAATACCATTCTTTTCTGCTTCTCGTATGTATGGAGAATCGAGTGGGGTTTTGGGACCTTTGATAATCAACTCTCTATTCTGAAAATCTTCGAGACGATGCTCGCCGAGTACAAACGTTATCTGCAAGCCTTCAAGCGCCTTCACACTCGGTGCAAGTTCCTCCGCCGTTTTTAGGTCAGTGACGATGAGGTCGGCACCACACTCTGCTAGATACCGTGCGTCGCCTACCCCTCGCCCCAGAAGGCCAAGTCCCGTGAGGGTTATGCGCTTACCGCGAAAATGCGCTGATGCGTCCATTGCGGGCATCGTAACGCATGCACTCCCTTGTGGCGAATTACTCGCACTCAACTACTTCTTCAACATCAGTACGCACGATAGGAGCATCTGTCTTTGGTGCTACCACAATAGTGTACGGACTTGTGATTGCTTGCGTCGTGATACAGGTATCACCCGGAGCGGTACGCGTAATAGTGATAGCGCGTTCGGTCGCGGTGTCTTCCACCGACGTTACTGCAACCGAGTATCCGCCTGACGCGCGCGTGCCGTCGAAAATGGCGAGTACTTCGTAGCGCTCAAAATCAACAAACGGTGCATCCTCACCTTTCACCATCTGCCAGAGCGCCTGAAGTTGCTCAGCATCTTTGATGCGGTAGTTCTTTCGCTCCGTCATACTCCCCGCATCCTGTCCTTCCGACAACACATTAAACGCAGCAGCACCGAGCTGCGGCGCTGGGCGCTCAGCACCAGACATAAGGAGCCATGCACCAAGCGCGATAGCGACAATAATAGCTGCCCCGATAATAAGGGTGTCTCTCATGAGGTCAGTATAGCCAGAACGACGGCTTTAGGCCGTCGTTCTGGTGGATATCTAGTGCACGCTCTAGGATTCGAACCTAGGACCGCTCGAGTATCAGTCGAGTGCTCTACCAACTGAGCTAAGCGTGCGTAGGGCGATACTAGCAGATTTCCCCAGCTCCTTCCACTCTCCCTTCATCTATGTCCTGTTAGAGTTTAAGTACGAATGATTCGCCGCGCACGAGCACGGGAGTCGAAAGGAATCCGCCAGGTGCGGGTATCTAGCCTTGAAGATAAGTGGCGTCGCCATAAAAACAAGAAGCGTATCTGGCGTCGCTGTGTCGAGCGTCTGGTATTAGCGCGCCAAAATAGTACACTTTCCCCATGACTGAAAAACAACCTAGTATGTATGAAGGCCACGAAGCCTTCGCTCCGCAGCTGCATGCAGAGCGAGTAAAAACGACGACCGAACTTCGAGCACTGCTTGATGTTCTTAAATCTCCAGACTCTGGCATATCACCTGAGGTGTTCAGACAAAACATTGAGCAGGCTTGGATGAAAGCGATGCGTTTGGAAGATATAAATAGAATGCTGGGTGAGGATTCAAATCAAAGTGTCGGTTAAACAGACAAACACAAACGCCCCATACGGGGCGTTTGTGTTTGTCTAGAAAGAAGGAGAATAGTGCGCTCTTGTGTTCCGCCTATTCGCAAACCTTAGAATGTCAATTGAGCATTCCAAACTCTGCACCGGGATACGTTATCCGGCGTCCGAGTGGTGTTTAGGGACAACCACTATACTCCCTACTCTTTCGAGTAATCGACCGGATGATGGGCCTTTCGGGCGCATCGATTCCGATTGGATATGTTCCACGAGCAGCTTCCGCTACCCGTGCCTTGTTACGACTTACTCCCTGTCATT
>CAZWLE010000001.1:75267-142227 GCA_964634305.1 uncultured Candidatus Saccharibacteria bacterium | reverse complement strand
GATGCCTAGTTATGGATGACATGCTGACTCCTCCGCCTGTAGATGCTCCTAAGCACGAGCAGATGGGCGCGCATCTGACCCGTATGGTCGGCGAAGGGAAGGGGAGTGTACCGGCGGCGCCTGAACCACTCGTTTGTAAGCCACGCGAACTCGAACCGTGGCGCGTGTTTAAAATAATGTCCGAGTTCGTTGAAGGGTTCGACCTGCTCAAAAAGTACGGCACTGCGGTGACGTTCTTTGGGTCTACTCGTACAACGTTTGCAGGGCAGTACTACGAGTCTGCAACAGCTCTCGCTGGCCAGCTTGCAAAGAAGGGTTTTGCAGTCATTACCGGTGGGGCAGCGGGCATTATGGAGGCGGCTAACAAGGGTGCACATGAGGTGGGTGGTACCTCTGTGGGCCTCAATATTCGTCTTGGCGAGCCGCAGGCCGCAAATGGGTACCTAACAGAGACGCTTACGTTCGATCACTTCTTTGCACGCAAGACGATGCTCGCGTTCGCGTCTGAAGTCTATGTCTTCTTTCCAGGAGGATTTGGCACGCTCGATGAGTTTTTTGAAATAGTGACGCTCGTGCAGACCAAGAAGATTCGGAAGATTCCTATCGTCATCTACGGAAAGGAGTATTGGGAGCCGCTTATGCAGTTTATAAAGACGACACTCCTTGAGAAGAACAAGGCGATAAACCCAGAAGATATGGATATCTTCCATCTCGTGGACTCGGTTGACGAGGCGTACGACTATATCGTCAAGAACGTTCAATGTTGATATGAGAGAAGGAGGGATATTTTCGAAGCTCCTTAATAATCAGAAGTTTCCGCTCCGGTCGCCAGAAGGAAAGTACGAGCGTAAGGAAGCGATAAGCGACGCTGAACGTGTCTCTGAGATAGTGTTCTGGGCATTCCAGATAGGACAAGGACAACATGAGGTTCAGCGGAAAGCATACGGGGCCATGATTGCAAACGACCCGTCTCTCGCCGAGGCTGTTATTCGCTATAGTAAGTCTGCTCCAGAAGAGTTTGTCGGTGAACCATATTTCGATGCGACCTTAAAGAAGGTTCATCAGTTTACGGGAAGCAAGGCTCATGCCGTCTCCATGACCGATACCTCAGGAAAGACCAATCTCACTGCAGAATATAGAGCGTTGGTGGAGCAAGCTTTTTTCTATAGAGAAGGTCCGAACGTTCGAGATGAAGCTTTTCGGGAGCTGTTGATTGAGCTTATGGTAAGAGATACGCACTACATAGCGGAAGCGATGCGTTCAGCCTCGATTCCCGTTACTGACAGCACTCCTACGGAAAGTGATGTAGCGCGAAATCGTCGAATGCAGATGAGAAGGAAACAAGGAGGCTCTTTCATTATGTTCTATGCATTATCAGACGAACGGCAAAAACATCGTGCCCACCTGCCTCCTGAACTTCAAAGGTTATGGGAAGACATGGGCTTGTGGATTCGTGCGAATTACAAACATCTTGGTCCTGGTGATAAAAACGATTTACAGAATTTCAAGCGCATATATCAAAATCTTACAAACGAGAAGATATCGCTAGGGTAGGGGAGTCAGGTATTTGAGTCTGACTCGTTTACGATTTAGCTCCTCCCCGCTGCTCCACTACCCTGGTCCGGGGAAGTGGTCGAAAATGTAAAAACAATTTATTACGCAGTAACGGAAAAAGTTTTGATAGACGACGAGCGGGAAGTGAGTGAGATATCGAGATAGGGAGCAGGGCTTTAAAGCTGGGTTCAGGGCTGTCCAACTCAAAACTATATGCTTCGCACAATATATCTTTTACGAAGCATATCCTGAGGCGTAGGTAAGGAGCGGCCTCTGATTCTTTTTGAAGGTACTTCCCCTTCGGATTCTTTTTAGTGTGCGCCCATATGCATGCGTATCTGTATAGAAATTATTTTCCATACTTCCCTCACGACTCGAAATCAGAATCTTAGAGGGATTCGTCTATAGACCACTTCCCCGCTTTTCTCTAAAACCGGGGAAGTCATAGATGTATATATAGTTGAAATGCCTCATATATAGGCTATATTTGTCTTGGCGAAGGCTCGGTGCGGCCTTTAGGGCTGGGCGGCTAGGTGTTAGCCCTTCAGTGCCAAGAACTCGACATCCAGCGCGACTGGTGTTCTGAGCCTTCGTCAACTCAGGCAAGTAACAGCAAACTTAAGCGAGCGCCGCCCGTAAAGGCGGCGCTCTTTTTATCTCGGCATCGCGAGAACGAGATAAAAAACCTAGAGAGTGGGCCGTTTTTTATCTAGGAGGGGACTAGTAAATGAGGGTGAAGGTCGTGCCCTTCATTGGGAATGTTCCGTTGACGGTACCTGCCGAACCAACACCTGCGACATCAATCTGGAGCTTCTTTCCGTAGTAGGAATCAGCGCCGCCCATGATTGCTTTGATGGTGAAAATCTTGAACGTGCCTGGCTCAATCGTTGCTGCCAGCGGGACGAGTGCGTAACCACTTTTGAAGGTTGTATACGTCGTCGTTCGTGAGCCGCCCTTATCATCGCTCGTTGAGAATCCGATGACGACCTTATCTTCAGGTGCGGTGCCTGTTTCGCTCAGACGAAAGCCAGTAATGGCAGCTACTTTCTTTCCAGGGTTTGAGACTTTAACGTAGGCGACCGGAATAGATGCGCCACGTGATGCGGTGCCGCCCATAAGAAGCGGAACGGACGAGACATTCAACGTACCACCTGCAATGGTTGAACCAGCAGCAACACCTTTTGGATTGACGACGAATTCGTCTTTAGCCAACGTTTGCTTGCTCACTCCTTTAGGCCCATACAACGTTATGTCGTACGTACCGGCAGGGAGGTCCTTGGAAATCTTTGTCTTCCACTCCCCTTTCTTAACGGTAATTTTGTTGCTGCGGAACATATCCTTCCCTTCTTTGTTCTCAATAAGAATGCGTACCGTTTTTACATCTTCAGCTTCTCCCGTTACGGTCGGCTTTTTGATATCAGTGGTGAGCGTCTTCTCGTCGAAGCTGCCGTCAGCAGCAAAGACGGCGCCTGGCATGAGGAATGTGAGTGCAAGCACAGGGATAATCAGTTTTGTAGTCATGCGTAAAGTATAGAGAGGAAATCGATTATGAGCGACCTATGGTCGTTCTTCATGAAAGGTCCCGAAGCGCAGCACGCTCCGGGACCTTTCATTACTATGGCCTGTACGGCTCTTAGTTGCCGATGACGTCAGCATCGTCGTCACCGACGAGCATAACGCCACTACGCAAATGGAGGTTCGGGGCGGTCGTGAGGGCTACCTCAGCGGTAGCTGCCTCCATCGTCATCACCTCGCCTGCCGTGTTCACGTACGCGTACGTAGCTGCGGAAGCAAGACCAGGAACGGCTGCCGCCGCGATACCGAGAGCAAGAATCAGCTTTTTCATGGAATTTAGGGTGTTGTTCGAATTACGGTCCTCCTCGAAGGACTGGCGCACAATAGCTCTAGACCCCTGAAGGAATTATGAAGAACTTCATATTACGGCTGTAATGAAGCCTATCGAGCCCTATTCGCAGGGCTCGAGGACCCAGCAACGGTTACCGTCCCTTCACGGATAGCACGTCGGGTCTCGGGGTTATCCAGATAGCTGTATCGGTCGTAGAGGACCGGAAAGTTACCCTGCATACGTCTTCCATACTCAGCAATTGCATCATCAGACGTGAAGCTTGGAAGAGAGGCGGTGATATCCCCTCTTTCGGCAAATGCGCGCAGAGCACTTTCAGTCTTAACTGAGTGATTGTGCGACTCTCCCAACAATTCTGCGAGACGAGTAAGTGCGGTGCGGCGGTCTCCATTTTCTGCTTCTTCTAAGATAAGCTCGAGTCCTTCACGGGCATTTCCGCCGCTCTGTGTGTAGGCAACGATATTCCACATTCCGTTAAGAAGCGTTAGAGTGCGGTGCTCAGCGATGGAGAGAATAATCTCCGGACTCATGGCTATTTCTGTCTTATATTCCTCCGAGTCTGTTGCTTCATAGGAGGTTGGCAATCTAAGGAGACGGAACGCTTCGGGGCTCATGTATCGACTCATAATGCCGGTGCTCCGGTTAGGACCGGTAACAAATGTGGTTGCCTGTGATGGACCTACGGACATGTAAGCATCACCAAGTGCTGGTATTGCAGAGACATAGGCTCTACCACCGTAGATAAGGACGAAATCGTACATCGCTGCATTTAGTGCACCGTCGCTGCTATGAGGCATGATTTCAGTGAGGAAGATTGATTCAATCATTACCGGTGTTATGAGTTCGGAAAGAGCTTGAATGAGTCTCAGATTTTCCTCACTTATCGATTGGTCTTCAGCGAAGCGTTGCCAATCAAAATTCTTAAGCACTGCTTCAGTAGAAGTCACACCTTCAAGAAGACCGTAGCTTCGAGTCATTTCCAAATCGAGACTTGAACGATGCAAATCACCACGCGCTTCCGCATCGCGCCAACGCTGTAGGAAGATTTCGGAGCCAAGGTTTGCTGCCACACCATCAGAGATTTGATTCTCGCGCTTGACTTTCCATAATCTCTCAAGTGACTCGTATGGAGCAAATGTGGCGACTGTATTTTCATTCACACTGAAAGTACGGAAAATGCCCCTATCTGGTCGTTGGAAGTAAAAATTTGAGAGCTCCAATGAACCACGTTCTTTGATAAGTTCCGCAAACGGCGAATGCGCTGTATCGCTTAGCACAACCGTTGCTACTCCGTCTATCATCCGAGGTCCGCTCTCACTTGGTGCGCCTGCGTATGCTTGTGGGGCCAATGGGTCCGTTTTGTAACGGATAGCATCAGCGGTATTTAGTCCCTGAAAGAGTGCAAGCGTCGAGAACAGCATGTTCTTAATTGATGATTCAAATGGACTCTTCTGCGGACGACGTTCTTTTGATGGAGAAAAACCAAGCGAGGTACGAATTTTGTTCGCTATTGCACTAAGATCTTCCTCTGCACCGCGAAGTCCGGTTTGGTACGCAATGCTAAATATGCCGCCGTGCGAAAGATGTGCTCGCTCTTCCTCGAGTCGGACAGTCTCACGCCATATTCCCCGCGCATTCTCGATGTTCAAATTTGCTTGTTCTTCGGTCAACGTACCTTCGTCTACTGCACGTATCTGTGTTTCCTCGAACTTCTTCAAGGTCGCTAGTTTTTCGAGCTGTTTCCTTGCTACTACCTTTATTTTTTCTTTTGGAGCTTTTCTGCCAAGTTGAGATTGGTATGCAACGCCTGCTACGCCCCATGCCGTGGTTTTGGCATGCTTAGCCGCACGCTCTTTTCGTGCATCTCTGTTCTGACTTTGAGCGTCATCTTCCGCCTTAATTTCCTCAGGCGTCATAAGTTCTCTCTCGCGTTTACTTACCTTGCGGCGTTTCTGCAAGCGCTCACGAAGAATAACGGTTTGCTGAGCAGCATCAGCTTTCTTACGAGGAGTTTTTGGTTTTGAGTCAATCGAAAGTTCTTGTGGAGGTTGTTCCTGCACGGGTTCGACCCGTATCGCCTCAGCGCGCTGTACCTTGGGAGGTCGATTGAATCCGTCAGGCATGGTTAATGTAAATCATAGCACTAAAAACGTATTTGTCTAGTTCTCGAGATGGCGGGTGAAATGCTTCTTGATGGTCTCATCAAGTGCCCGCTTAAATTCAATCGCATGTTTTGGAGACATCACTACTTCAGAAAGCAGTTGACCGCTCGTTGCAGCTGGACGAACGAATGCAAACTGAACGATGACGGAGTCATCGGAGACCATAACCTGCGTTGCGTTTGCAAAGGTTGGTTCCGCTTCTTTTGGCACCAGTATTGTTATCTTGCGGCGCTCTTCTTCCATATTATTGACCAAGGTCAGTAAAGCCTGAGATGAGAGTCGTTACCCACGCCTCAAGATAATCCCAGCCAATTCGAAGAGTGTCGACCAGGAACGACATATTGTCCTGGCTGGTTGGTGAGTTCGCGATAGCGCGAAGCGATATGCCAAAGAAGGAGAGCGCCAGGAGTCCGATGACGACCCACACGATAAGGTGGAGCATATATGGGGATTATAGCCCGAGAGACCCGCCCTGTTCCTTGCGGTCATGGGTATAATAGCGACGCTATGGATGACCTGGACGCTGCATTTCTGCACTATAAAAAGGTGGACCCAGTGTTCTATACCGCGGGCAAACGGGTTCGTAAGATGCTCGCTAAACGGTCGGCACCGCGTAGCGGTGACCGTCTGTTCGCTTCCCTTGCGGAGTCAGTGGTCTCACAACAGCTTTCGGTCAAAGCGTCAGACACTATTTGGAAGCGGCTTGAAATAGTGTGTGGTGGAAGGGTAACGCCAGCCTCTGTCCTTGCTGCTCCCCTGCCCCGCATGCGCACGGCAGGCCTTTCCGCCGCGAAGGCAAAAACCTTGAAAGAACTTGCGCGTGCCGTGACTAATGGCCTGCGTCTCTCGGGGTTACGGAAACAGTCACCAGAACAGGCTATCGAAGCATTAACCGCAGTATGGGGTATTGGGCAATGGACGGCTGAAATGTTTCTTATGTTTGGTCTTGGACACCCCGATATTTTTTCTGCACGTGACCTTGGTCTCATTCGTTCGATGGAGACGCTCTATGGCATTCCTAAAGACTCCAAGCGAGAGGTATACGAAACGGTTGCAGCACAATGGTCACCTCACCGAAGTACGGCCTGTCGTATCCTCTGGCGACTACGCGACATGCCTTAGTCATTCATGCAGGCCTCATAAGGTCTGCAGTAAGGTGCGGCTATGGCATTTCCCGCTGATTCAAAGACGTGTGTGCGTGGCCACACCTTCCAGGGTGGTATGTGTAGCTACTGCTGGCCTGTCTCACTAACAACGATTGAGCAGATTGAGCACTCATTTATTCGCTAGCGTTAGGCTTAGCGCGTAGACGAGTGACTAGTGGCTCGTGGATGCGTAGGAACTCAGTGAGCGGGAAATTAGGGTTGAGCGCACCATTCTTCGTATGTTCGTACAAATGGCTCATAACCTCAGCTATCGCAGGGGCGCGATGAGCCGCGCGGAAGCTGCTTTGCGCAGGGCTGCCGCCTATGAAATCCGTTTTCTCCCAATACTGCATAAAAAAGAGCCCAGGATTTTTCTTAGCAAGACGACGTAGTTCTTGTCGTTCATGGAATGAAATTCGTGCATCTTTAAGACCCTGCTCCAGCTTCTGTGGATTGCCAACCATCTCTTTGAGGGAGCTTGCGAGCGAAGTCATATGTTCGAACAAGCCCACGTATGCCTCCTCGAGTTGCTCATACGAGTGTACCTTGCGGTCAACCATACCATTAGCAGATGTCGTGGCGTACACAGGAACGTGCGAGCGATTTTCATTCATCATGCCCGCGACCATCGCATGCATAATGTCATGACCGACGTCGTCCTCGCGAATGACATGGTCTACCGCTTCCCCAAGCGTTCCAGGCCCGTCATGATATTTAGAATAGAGCGCTCCACCAACAAGTCGTTGTAAGGCGTACTTGGCGATGAGGCAGATACTCTCGCGTTGTTCTTCCGTGACTGTTTCGAGATTGATGTTCTTACCAAACATCCTCTGAAGCTCGCCGTCCAGATTATGCGTAAACCGCTCGTATCGTTCCTTTGCATACTCCTGTACTTCCGCCTTGTGCTCGCGATACAGGCCGCTCTTTGGATACTTTTCGCTCATGTCTTAGAGATACGACATCGGATTAAGATATGCGTCTTTTGGTGCAACCGGCATTTTTGCCGTCGCACACGGAGAGGTGGCACCACGGTACTCAGCAAGACTCATGACCTGCACGCCTTGAGATGCATATACGGCAAAGTGAAGATGAGGGCCGGTCGCATAACCAGTCATACCAGAGTACCCAATGACATCACCACTTGAAACGGCCTGTCCACGCGTTGCTTGAATAGAGGAGAGATGGGCATAGAGCGTAGCGATACCGTTCGCGTGTTTAATAAGTACCCATTTACCAAAAGAGTAACAACCAGGAACAGCATCAGTATTACCGGTGTCCATAACGGTGCCGCCAAGTGCCGCAAGAAGGGGTGTGCCACTTGGTGCACCTATATCGATGCCGTTATGGCCTGAACCGTTATATATCTGGGGGTTTGCGGTCGAGAATGAGGTGTTGCCAAAGTACTGCGTAACACAGAAAGGGTTGCCGAGCGCGCCTAATTTCCCTTCACAGCCCAGCATAAAATTCTCCGAGAATGGCCAGCGCAACACACCTGAGCCGGCTGACGCAATAATTGAGGAATCGATAGAAATGTTGAGACTATCTTCAAGCTGTGAGAGTTCAGATTCAAACTGCGCTTGTTGCCGGCGTTTCTCAGCTATGAGCGCTTGGTACTGACTCTCTGCTGACTGTGTCTGCGAGAGAAGGGTTGCCTTCTCTGCTTTTTGTACGTCCAGCGCTTTCTTTTGACTATCAAGCTCTACGTTTGCAGACGAAAGGTCTTTTTTAGTGGAGGACACCGCTTCATGTTGACCGCGGAGTACGACTTTTGCATCGGAAAGGATGGCAGCATGAGTGCCAAGCGCTTCTGTAAGTGCGGACAGTTGATCAATGCGTTCCCAGGCGTCAGCAATATCATCTGAGGAAAGAAGTTGCTCAATGAGTGAAATGTCATCGGCTGCATCAACGTCCCGGAGTGAGGCAGCAACGGCTGCTTGGTCGAGCGCAATGGATGCCTCTTTGTCCGTTATCTCTATGGAAAGTTCTGAGAGCTTAAGGGTCGCTCCTGCAATCTTCTTTTGAATATCTTTAATTTGCGCGGCAGTCTTGTTGCGTGATACGTCGAGGGTTTGAATGGCGCCCTGCAGCGTCTGACGCTGACCCCCAAGCACATCAAGTTGCCGCTGATACGCCGCAATTTCTTCGTCTAGTTCTGCTCGCTGACGGTTGATTTCCTCAATCTGACGCTTAATATCATCAACAGAATCAGCGCGCGTACCAATCGGCGCTAACGAGACACAGGCAAGGAGTACAAGGAGGAATGAGAGTGAAAGGACGTAATTCCGCATTAGGAAAGTATAGCAAGGGCGGTTTTGAGACGCGATGCGCTCTCAGTGACACCGAGAATGGAGACGAGTGTGAAGGGGTCTGGTGACCGCTCCTGACCTGAAAGAGCGTAGCGAGTAGGCCAAAGCACTGCACCTCGTCCCCCCTTCCCTTTTGCCTCCTCAGCATCGGCAAGCGGCATGAGAACTTCCTTCACTTTCTCAGCAGAAACGCCCTCCGGAAGGCCTTCTATAGCTCCAAGAACGGCCTCCAGAGCCTCTTTTGCCCCCAGTGGACCCTCTTTAGCCTTGAGGATAGTAGGGTCAGGCGTTGGGGCTGCAAATAGGAATCCAAGTTCCGTTTCGAGCATGGTTCGTGCCTCACCAAAGGTCGTCGCACGGTCCTTCATAAGAGGGACTGCCTTGAGCGTGGTCTCATCGGTTGCAAAGCCGCCGAGTGAGAGATACTCCTCATCAGAGAGTTTGCGAAGCCAACGATGATTAACCGACTTGAACTTCACCATGTCGAATACAGCGCCTGATTTGTGTACATTCGATAAATCAAATGCTTCAACGAGCTCAGAAAGTGAGAAATCCTCTCTATCGTCACCCGGTCCCCAGCCTAAGAGCGCGAGATAGTTAATGATGCCTTCTGGTACAAAGCCTTGCTCTTTGTATTCAGAGAGCGCAACGGCGCCATGACGCTTACTCATCTTTGAGCGATCAGGCGCAAGAATAAGGGGAAGATGCGCGTAGGTAGGACGTGAGAGACCAAGCGCTTCCTGAATAAGAATTTGGCGTGGCGTGTTTGAAATATGGTCTTCCCCACGAATGACATGGGTAACACCCATGTCAGCGTCATCGACGACAACGGCAAAGTGATACAGCGGGTCGTCTATAGAGCGACCAATAACAAAATCTGAGAGTTCAGTCGTATCAAACGTAATGTTGCCACGAATTTCATCATTAAAGGTTATAGAACGACCGATGTTACGAAGACGTACCACTTCTACTTCTGCTCCTTCCACCTTTGCACTCGCCTCTTTTGATATGTATGCCTTGTCTTCAGCAACGAGTTTACGAAGCAGCTCGGCGTGGCGCTCTGCACGCTCCGACTGACGCACTATCTCACCGTCATGCTCAAGACCAAGCCATGCAAGACCGTCGATGATGTTCTGTTCATGCTCCTTGGTGCTGCGCTCCTTATCGGTATCCTCAATACGGAACAAGAACTTTCCACCCATTTTACGGGCGTATAGATAGTTGAAGAGTGCCGTACGCGCTGTTCCAATATGGAAACGGCCGGTTGGCGAGGGCGGGATACGGGTAACGACGGACATAGAGACAGTATGCCGGAGCGGTCGCTATCAATCCAGGACCGCCTCTTGACCACGCTTACGTGCACGACGTAAACGTTCGAGGACTGGCTTCATGGTTCTCTGAAATTCTCGCAACGCAAAATACGGGTCTATGTTTCCATCCCCATGCTTTTTCATCTCGGCATACAGATTACGTGCCATAGCTACTAATTCCGGCATCCGATGTTCTGTCATATACGCTGACCGCTCCGGTTCACCATAGCTGTTTTCCCATATGAGTAGTGCTCTTCGTACAGGGTCCGGTGAAGCATCAACGCCGTCGGCCATGAATGCTTCGCGCAGGTCAAAAAAGTTATCACTTAAAAGCTCTGTGTAGCGTTCCTCCATCCATGCAATGTTGTCTCCCTCCTCGTCTGGTTGGTCGATAAACCCTGGTGCAAATGACAGTCCACCTGAGCGAAGCCAGGCCCACATACCATGCATAGCGTCATGGCCAATCATGCCTGATCTTGTAGGAGACCATTTCTCCAGAGCGTTTTGTGTTGAACCCTCATCTACTTCTGAACGAAACTTCTTGGAATGTAGCGCTGCCGCCCCGGTTCTTTTCGAAAGGAACTCAACGTAATCGATGATGTCGTTGAGTTCGTCATCACTCAGTTTTTCTGGACGCACCCCTGAACCGAACATGTCAGTAATCATCTCAGCACGTTCCTTATGCGACATCCATGCCTTTCCTTCCCGAAATACGTCCGTAGCATTTCTTGCGCGCTCCTCTAACATGTCTCGATTGTGTCGGTATACACTGCTCTTCGGATATTTCTCCTTTGCCATATTAGAAGTTTTTTGCCTGTGGTTCGTGGGACAAACCAAGCGCAATAAGTTCTTCAGCAATAATCTTCCCAGCCTCAACGTTCGCGAAGGTTGCGCTCGCGGCACTCATGGCGCTGCGCACATTTGCGTCACCAAGGATGCGACGAGCTTCAGACACGAGGACGTGTGGCGAGAGGTTCTGCTCTTCGAGCACACTCGCCGCACCCGTGTGCGCATATGCGTATGCGTTGGTGCGTTGGTCATGGCTTACCGACTCGGGAATCGGAATGAGAATAGCTGGCTTACCCCAGATAGAAATCTCGGCAACTGCCGTCATACCAGCGCGGGATACGACAAGGTCTGCAGCACCAGACGCGCGGCGCATAGAGAGTGAGTTGAGGTATGGGAAGGCGTGATAGCGACCAGCGTTCGCGCTTTTCTCAAGAATCACTTTTGCGGCACCGGCGACGCCGGTATAGAGGTCGCGTCCCGTTTGATGAATGATATTTGCGGTATCAACCAGTTCGGAAAGACCTGAAAGCACTACTTCGTTAATCTTCTGTGCGCCAGATGACCCACCCAAAATAAGAATGGTAGGAACGTTCGGGTCGAGGCGTAGTTCTTCGCGCGCACCTTCTGCTACGGGATGACGAAGCGCGCTGCGAATGGGAATACCGGTACGTGCGACCTTTCCGCGTACTTTTTCTGGGAAGTACGTCGTCGTTTTATCAAAAGTCACCGCAATACGGTACGCAAATGAGGCAGCGAGAAGGTTTGCACGTCCTGGCTCTACATCTGATTCGTGAATGATGACCGGAATGCGTAGAAGACGTGCCGCAAGCACTACGGGCACTGATGCATACCCTCCCTTACTAAAGACGACATCCGGATATATCGAGAACAGTGTCATAACGGCTGAAATGCAGCCGCCAAGGGTTACAAAAAGGTCGGTGTAGTTTTGGAGGGAGAAATAGCGACGCCACTTCCCTGCAGGACAGGGGATAAAAGTAATTTCGTTCTCAAAGAGTGCCTCTGTATCAAACGTGGTAGGCGCAAGATAGTAGAGCTTCGGCTCAATAAGCTGTCGTTCGCGTGCGAGTGCGCGGACCTCTTCAGCGACTGCAATAAGGGGGTAGAAGTGACCACCTGTGGCTCCGCCGGCGAAAACTATCTTCATGTGCGGGCATGATAGCACGCGCCCCCTCTCCTACTTGGAGAGGTTTGCCTCCTCGTTGAGGTAACGCTCGAAGTCATCAAGGTTTTTACGCATGGTGCGGCCCGCAGCCTCATCTTCAGCGGTGAGCGGCTTACCGTCTCGTATCTTCTGTGCTACGCCTACATTCGTATCAAGGTCTTGGCGCAAGATATCGAATGCCTGACGGACTATCTCTTTTGACGCACGACCCTTTACCGGAGATGCAGCTTTCTTTGGCTTCTGGTGCGGACGCCAGAGCGCAGTAGCGGCAACGAGGAGAGAAAGTATGGAGATGAGGCCCATGAAGAGGAGTGCGCCGAGCAAGGTGATATTGAAGAAGCCGAACGAGACGAGTGGCGTGTCGAGGACGGAAACCGGAACCATGAAGGAGCCCGGTATCGTGAGACGATTCCCTGCTTTATCAATAATGGCGAGTGAGACGGTGTGGAGACCTGGTTCATCAACCGGATACCCGTAGGTACCTTCCGCAAACGCTTCAGCGCGAAGTGATACCGGAGCGTCTTTGTCAATCGTGAGCTCGTAGCTTGCGATACCTGACGTCTCATCGCTTGCCGCAAGCGCAATCATGAGCTCACGTGATGCTTCGTCATATACAAACGAGTGCGTCATCGCTTCTGGTGGTGCGGTATCGATATTGAGACGGAAGGTATACAGGTCACTCCACGTACTACCTGTGCGGTAGCGAAGATTGAAGTACGAGGTGCCGTCTGCAAGATTCTCAATCTTTCGTTCGGTCACCGATGCGGCGTGGGTGACGGTAGGGACTGCATCTTGGTCAGAAGAAACGATGACTTGTACGGAGGTGGCGCCACGTGGCAGGCTCCAGCGTACGGTCGGATTCGCGTTTGCATACCACATGTCCTGACTTGGGTGCGTCAGCGAGGAAATGGTTGCAGAGGTGTCAGACGGTATTGGAGCTGGTGTTGGGGTCGGCGTAGGGCTAGGCGTCGGCGTCGGTGCAGCAGGAAGCGGCGCAGGCGTAGTGACAGCGGTTACGGTTATCGTTGCCCCACTCCAGCTGGACAGAACATCCGTTCCTCGCCCGTCGTTTGCGCGCACCGCTGCATCGGACAGGAGAAGGCTCGCCGTCCCTGCTGTCTTTGCATGAAAAGTGACGGAGACAACCGCACCGTCGCTTCCGGTGTAGCCAGGGGTTGGGACACCACCATTAAAAGAAACGGTACCTGCGGTATTTGAATAGGTTGGCTCTTCAACCCAGAGTGAGAAGATAGACGACGACTTTGACACTGAGACTACTTCCAGAACATCGGTAGGAAAACGAAGCGTTGCTTCTGCTTGGTTAATTGCTACCCCGCTCGTATTAATAGAGACGCGTGCAGTCACGAGGTCACCGGCATTAACATTCCGTCCTGCCGGCAGCACGCTCATGCTCGCCGCAAACGCTGACGGCGCTAGAAGAAAGAGTGCGAGGGTGAGTGCGAGGAGCTTTTTCATACGCGGCTGCGCATGCGGCGGATGAGGCGCCAGAGAGCAAGGGCGAGGAAGATGGCACCGGCGATGAAGACCCAGGCAGGAATACCACGTTCTGCGGCAAGTACCTTCTCTGCAGCGACACCCTCAGCGTCTATCGCGCGAATCGTAATCTGGCGCCCAAGCGATTGGTCTTCGAGTACGTAGTAGCGTCCAGCGTCAACAAAGCTACCAAAGACACCTTCCTTCACTTCGTAGCGAAGGATGCCGTTACCTCGGTCGCCACCATAAAAGGCAACAAAGTATTTACCGTCAAAGAGTGATGGGTCACTACCAATCGCGGCAGAGAGTGGTTCCTTTGCTTGATCGACACCGGCTGGTGCTGATGCGCCCTCATGCACTGACACCACGGCTGACGAAGTAGTGACGGAATCCAACGTACCTTTTCCATCATCAAGATATGCGTTGACGGCGCGTGGTGAGAACACGTACGAACCTGCTTCATCCGCACGAGCGCGTATCGTAAATAGCGTACCTGATGTTCTGCCTGCAATACCGCCAGGGACGCCTCCTGAGAACAGGACAGCGTTTTCAACGGGAGAGTAAGAAGGTGGAGAGGGCCAGAGCGTAAACGCAGCACCGGCAACACTTGCCGCATCTACATGGACGCCTTCAGGAATAAGAATCCTTCCTTCGGCAACGTTCACCGCGGTCTCGTCAGCAAACAAGACGACCGTAAGAGTGAATGATTGACCTGGTGCCGCTTCGCTTACGGACGGCGTCACTTCAACACGCGCAGCATGCGCGCTTGGCGCGATGAGAAGAAGCAGAAGAGCGATAAGGAAAGGTCTCATAGTTAATTGCGTTCCCAGCGGTAGAGAAGTATCGAGAAGTCGATAGCATCCACTTTGCCGTCATTATTGAGGTCAACCCCCGGATTACGGAACGGTGGCTCTGTCTTCCAGAACGCTAGAAGAATCGAGAAGTCGATGGCATTTACCTTGCCGTCACAGTTAAGGTCAGCGTCTTCACGGTTGTCATCACAACTACCGCTTCCACCACCGCCTCCACCACCACCGGTGCTGCCAGCCGTTGCAGTGAACTGACGTGAGGCGCCAGACGATTCAGCACCGAAATAGACGACCGTCTTGAAGTAGTAGGTACCGGTAAGCGGTACGGTTGCGGTGAGCGTGGTATCAAAGTTTTGTCCCGTCTCAATGAGTTTGGCAGCTGATGCGTAGTAGATGTCGTCTCCCCCACCACAGGCGTTACCAATCGTAGATACCACACACCACTCGTACTGGTATTCGTAATCGACGTTACCTTCGTTTGTGATACGAATGTTTGCGGCAATGTTTGGCACGGTGGTGGATGCCATCGACTGGATGAGCACCTGCGCTGGTGCGGTTGAGAGCGTGAAGAACTCAGAACTCGTGAGCGTCTTTCCGCTCTCAACGTTTGAGGTAACGAGTGCTTCCCATGCACCTTCCGATGCACTGCCTGAGGTAGTGAGCGTGTACTGATAGATACCAGTACCTGCATGCGTCATTGCAGCATTAGTGACGACGGCTGCACGATTGCTGTCATAAATCGTAATCGTTGGTGCAGCCAATGGGTCTTCAAGATTTCCGTCATTTGAAAGCGTTACCGTGGCGCGATATGCCGTACCTGCAAGAACATTCTTAGAGCCAGAGAGCGACATACTCCAGGTTGCTGATGTACTGGTCGTGAGTGTACGCGTTGCGAAGTTCCATATGTCGTTAACCAAGGTGCCAAACGACGTGAGGGTTCTGGTACTTGCACTCCATACCGCGTTTGGAATATTTGAAATTGAAGCACCGAGAGAGGTTGAAGCAGTTTGTACTGCAGCGACCGTGTTTGTATTAACGACTGCAGCAATGGATGACGACGCATTAGAGACCGTCGTGAACGTATTCGTATTCACGACTGCAGCGATAGATGACGATGCGGTCTGTATGTCGCTTTGGGTAGCGATAGCGCCTGACGTGAGCGCAGCGCTTGTGAGTGTGCGTGCGCCGTACGCCCAGATGTCAGCTGCGGTAGCTCCTCCCCCACCTGAAATAGTAGAGAGTGGAATGTCGATGTTTTCTGAGAGTACGCGACCAATCGACCCTGGTGTTGAAAGCGTTGAGGTAGCCACGCCCCATACCGCAGTTGGGATGCCGGTGATGGACGAAGAAATCGTTGAGAGGGACAGGCCAAGAGATGATGACGCAGCGAGAACCGTTGCGTTTGTGTTTGCATTCACGACTGACGCAACAGAGGAGGATGCGGTGCCAACGACACTGTTAGTGTTCGCGTTCACACTCGCCGTACCGGCAGTAACCGCTGAGCCAAGCGATGAAGAAGCTGTTTGAACATCAGACTGTGTCGCAAGTGAGCCAGACGAGAGACCGGCACCGGTAAGCGTGCGCGTACCGTTGGTCCAGACGTCAGCTGCAAGGGTGCCAAATCCAGTAAGCGTACGGGTGCCTGCTGCCCAGACCGCGGTTGGAATGTTGGTGATAGACGTTGCGACCGATGCGATCGATGTACCGAGCGATGTAGACGCAGTTAGTACGCTCGCGTTGGTATTGGCATTAACGACTGATGCTACTGACGATGATGCAGTGCTAATAGCAGCATTCGTGTTTGCGTTTACGACTGCAGCGACCGAGCTTGAGGCAGTCTGTACGTCAGTTTGTGTTGCAAGTGATCCAGACGAGAGACCAGCACCGGTCAACGTACGAGTACCTACACCCCATACATCAGACGCGAGGGTGCCGAACGTCGTGAGTGAACGAGTACTGTTTGCCCACACCCCTACTGGTACCGCGGCAACGGCTGACGCAAGACTGGAAAGTGAAATCCCAAGCGATGAAGATGCTGCCTGTACGACTGAGTTGGTGTTTGCATTCACCACTGCAGCGATGGAGCTCGATGCCGTCCCGACCGTTGTGTCGGTATTGCTATTGATTGCGGTCTGACTATTCGTAATTGCACTACCAAGCGATGAGGAAGCAGTGAGTACATCTGACTGAACGGCAAGTGAGCCTGAAGTAAGGGATGCGCCAGTGAGTGTGCGGGTACCGTATGCCCATACATCAGCCGCGCTGAGGCCTCCTCCCACACCAGTAACGCTTGAGATAGCGCGGTCGATGTTTGTGGCGAGTACGAGACCAATGGAGTTAGGAACATTCAACGTGCTTGTTGCTACGCCCCAAATAGCGGTTGGGAGCGCGCTGAGTGATGCGCCAAGAGACGAGGAAGCAGCAAGAACCTGTGCATTCGTATTGGCATTCACGACAGACGCTATCGACGAAGATGCCGTACCAACGGTGGTATTCGTGTTGGCATTTACAAGCGTTACGACCGATGACGATGCATTCTGCACATCCGTTTGTGTAGCGAGTGAACCAGACGTGAGGCCCGCACCGGTAAGCGTACGCGTGCCGTTGGTCCAGACGTCAGCTGCAAGGGTGCCAAACCCAGTGAGCGTACGGGTACCCGCAGCCCAGACTGCGGTTGGAATGTTCGTGATTGAAGACGCTACGGATGCGATAGAAGCACCGAGTGACGTGGAGGCGGTGAGGACCTGAGTATTAGTGTTTGCGTTAACTATCGATGCAATTGATGACGAGGCAGTGCCTACGACGCTATTAGTATTCGCATTCACACTCGCGGTTCCTGCAGATACCGCTGAACCGAGAGAGCTTGATGCAGTAAGAACGTCTGATTGTGTTGCGAGTGAACCTGAACTTAGACCTGCGCCAGTGAGCGTTCTTGTGCCGTTCGTCCATACATCAGCCGCGAGGGTGCCGTAACTCGTGAGTGTACGAGTACCTGCAGCCCATACATTGGTAGGAATATTTGTTATAGAAGACGCAACAGTCGCAATTGATGCACCAAGAGATGAGGATGCGGTCAGTACCTGAAGGTTAGTGTTCGCATTAATGATTGATGCGAGTGATGACGATGCAGTAGCGACCGTTGCATTCACGTTTGCGGTTCCTGCAGAGACCGCTGAACCAAGCGATGAAGAGGCAGTGCCGACGGTAGTGTTGGTATTGGCATTAACCAGCGTTACGACCGATGAAGATGCGTTCTGAACGTCAGTAAGGGTCGCAAGGCTGCCTGAGCTCAGACCTGCGCCAGTGAGGGTACGTGTACCAACGGCCCATACATCAGAGGCGAGCGTGCCAAACGTGGTGAGAGAACGAGTACCTGAGGCCCATACGGCCGTTGGAATATTGGTGATTGACGTTGCGACGGATGCAATCGATGTGCCAAGTGAGGTAGAAGCCGTGAGGACTGCTGCGTTCGTGTTTGCATTAATGACGGCGGCAAGTGAGGAGGATGCGATGGCAACGACGGAGTTAGTATTGGCATTCACCACTGCTGCTATCGAGGAGGATGCGGTGCCAACGATACTGTTAGTGTTCGCGTTCACACTCGCCGTACCAGCAGCAACGGCTGAGCCAAGTGACGAGGAGGCGGTCTGAACATCAGACTGTGTGGCAAGTGAACCGGAGCTAAGACCAGCGCCCGTGAGCGTACGTGTTCCAACTGCCCACACGTCAGACGCGAGGGTGCCAAATCCAGTAAGCGTACGGGTACCCGCAGCCCATACTGCGGTTGGAATGTTGGTGATTGAGGTAGCAACCGATGCGATAGAGGTACCAAGTGAGGTTGATGCGGTGAGTACCTGGAGATTGGTATTTGCATTGATAACTGATGCGAGCGAAGAGGATGCGGAACCAACGACTGCGTTCGTGTTGGCATTTACGCTTGCTGTCCCTGCAGAGACTGCAGCCCCTAGAGAGCTTGATGCGGTCTGAACATCAGATTGGGTCGCAAGCGAACCTGAAGTAAGACCAGCGTCGGTGAGTGTGCGTGTGCCGTTCGTCCATACATCAGCTGCGAGCGTACCAAAGGAGGTTAGGGTACGTGTTCCAGCTGCCCATACTGCTGCCGGTATACCAGAAATCGATGTTGCAAGAGACGACGATGCGTTCAGCACCGTTGCATTCGTGTTGGCATTTACGCTTGCCGTACCTGCCGATATTGCTGAACCAAGCGATGACGACGCAGTAACAATCGTGCCATTCACCACCGCTGCGATTGAGGAGGAGGCCGTGTTGGTATTTGCGTTCACAAGAGTAACGACAGACGAGGAGGCATTTTGTACATCCGTTTGTGTAGCGAGTGAACCTGAGGTGAGTGCGGCGCTTGTGAGTGTACGTGCGCCATATGCCCAGATATCAGCAACGGTGATGCCAGCGCCGCCCGAAACGGAAGAGATTGGAATATCGATGTTAAGCGCAAGCACCCTGCCGATAGAACCTGGTGTGGTGAGAGTCGATGTAGCAATATTCCAAACGGCTGCAGGAACGTTTGATATAGAGCTTGAGAGGGTTGAAAGAGTTGCACCAAGCGACGAGGATGCAGCAAGAACCTGTGCATTCGTATTGGCATTCACGACAGACGCTATCGACGAAGATGCCGTACCAACGGTGGTATTCGTGTTGGCATTTACAAGCGTTACGACCGATGACGATGCATTCTGCACATCCGTTTGTGTAGCGAGTGAACCAGACGTGAGGCCCGCACCGGTAAGCGTACGCGTGCCGTTGGTCCAGACGTCAGCTGCAAGGGTGCCAAACCCAGTGAGCGTACGGGTACCCGCAGCCCAGACTGCGGTTGGAATGTTCGTGATTGAAGACGCTACGGATGCAATCGAAGTACCAAGTGAGGTTGATGCGGTCAGGACTTGAAGGTTCGTGTTCGCGTTAATGATGGCAGCGAGCGATGACGAAGCAGTACCTACAATGGAGTTAGTGTTGGCATTTACGCTCGCCGTACTTGCAGAAACCGCTGAGCCAAGTGACGAGGAGGCAGTTTGAACGTCAGACTGTGTCGCAAGTGAGCCAGACGAGAGACCGGCACCGGTAAGCGTGCGCGTACCGTTGGTCCACACATCAGCCGCGAGCGTGCCGTAACTCGTGAGCGTACGAGTACCTGCAGCCCATACATTCGTTGGGATATTAGTGATTGAGGATGCGACAGCCGCAATTGATGCGCCAAGAGATGAGGATGCGGTGAGGACTTGCAGGTTGGTATTTGCGTTAATAACAGCCGCAAGTGAGGAGGATGCGGTATTAACGGTAGTGTTGGTATTAGCATTTACGAGCGTCACTACCGATGACGATGCATTCTGCACATCCGTTTGTGTAGCGAGTGAACCTGAGGTGAGACCTGCGCCTGTGAGTGTGCGCGTACCACTCGTCCATACGTCTGACGCGAGCGTGCCAAATGAGGTTAGGGTGCGTGTACCCGATGCCCATACGGCTGTTGGAATATTGGTAATCGATGTAGATACAGAAGCAATCGACGTGCCAAGTGACGTAGAAGCAGTAAGGATGGATGCGTTAGTGTTCGCATTTATCACCGCAGCTAGAGAGGATGATGCCACTGCAACAATGGCGTTCGTGTTGGCATTTACTACCGACGCTATCGATGACGATGCTGTATTAGTATTGGCGTTTACCAGTGTGACTACTGATGACGACGCGTTCTGAACGTCAGTGAGAGTCGCGAGCGAACCGGAGCTTAGTGTTGCAGCGGTAAGCGTTCTCGTTGCGACACCCCATACGTCAGACGCGAGCGTGCCAAAACCAGTGAGCGTACGCGTACCGTTTGCCCAGATGTCAGACACCAACGTACCAAACGACGTCAGCGTTCTTCCAGAGAAAGCCCAAATAGACCCAGGTAATGTGGCTGAGAGTGAAGAAGAGGCAGTTGCTATGGCCGTGTTGGTGTTGGTGTTAACGAGTGCGGCGACCGAGGTCGATGAGACGATGTTGTTGGTAATCTCAAAGGTCTTGTCAGCACGGATAAGACTGCCATTTCCTGAGGAGCCACACGACATGACGGTGCGCCAAATACCGACCGTCCCTCCGGACGGTGTAAATGAGTACGAGTACCAGCTGTTGGCGTCAGCTGACATAGAAGCAGCGTTAACTGACAGACTGCCTCCTGGCTCGTACACGCTGACGGTACAGCCAGCAGTGGTGGTTGCTTGAAAATCGTCGTCATACACAAATTCACCGATGGTGACAGACGTGTTGGGAAGGTACTGCGGATACGCGGCATACGCCGTTGCAGCAAGTACAGCGAACAGAACCAACGCTAGTGCGCTTAGTCGCGTAATACGTGCAGTGGTGAAAGATGGAATATGCACGGAATGCCGCCGTGAGGCTGTAGCTATGGTAGCACCCACCCACCCCCCTTTTCTTCATCATTTCCACATCTACACAAGAACACCGCCACAGTGCTCCTGTGGCGGTGTTCTTGAACAAGCGAACGCTAGCCCTTCTTGTTCTTGTCCTCGTCCTTGAATGCGCCGCGGAGCGTGCGAATCGCGTCCGCTACCCCACGAGTGAGGGCAGGAATTCTTGTTGCGCCAAAAAGGAGCACAAGAATGACTGCGATGATGATGAGCTCATTTGAACCGAGTCCAAACATAGGTGCTAAGGTTACGCTTTTAAGAGTTCTTTCCGTCGACCAAACGAGTTACCGATGATGGTGAGCTCGTATAGTCCTATAAGCGGAAGGGACATCACAAGAAACGATAGCCCGTCGGTAGGGGGAAGTAAAGCGACGAAGACGAATATCAAGGCATAGGCGCTTCGCCGATGACGGCGCAGGAAGTTCGCGCTACATACCCCAAGGCGCACGAGGCCTGAAATAATGACCGGGAATTGGAAAATGCAGCCAAGGAGCGCGGCGGTAATGAGCATTTGGGAAATAAACTGAGTAATGCTCCATAGGTTCGTAATGCCATATGTTGTATTGAGACTCGCGATGAATTGTATGGCGTAGTACATGACCGCAAAACCGTAGGCGAACCCTACCGCAAACAATCCTAGGGATAGCGGTATCAGAAAAAAGATAATACGTCGTTCTTGTGGCAAAAGACCGTCGCGCAAAAACGTGTATGCCTGATGAAATGCGAGCGGAATGGTCACGATAAGGGCAACAAAGAAGCCCGTATTCATGGCGAGTTCAAGCAATTGAAAAGGAGACGTAGTGATAATAGTGACGTTCTCTATGGCAAGAAAGCGTACAAAGAATGGCAATAATACGCCGGTTGAGGCAACGCCAATAAAAAAAGCAGCGACAAAGACAATAGCCAACCGATATAGACGAACCCGCAGCTCCTCTAGATAGGTACCGTATGTTTCAGCAAACCCGACCGCGTCCTCCATGCCCGTAGGATAGCAGAGTCTCGTTAGTCGTTAATGATGAAGATTTCGTCTCCCCCACCGCCACCACCCACTGGTTCTGTCTCAAGCACCGGATAGTCATCAGCGTTTGCTGTAAGAAGGATATCAACCGGTGTTCCTAATGTGCCGGTAGGTCGTTCAACGATAAAATCCTGCCCTTCACCTTCGTTGAAATTGATATCAGTGAGTGCCATAGCTACTCTGGAGTGGTAGTACTGGTATTGCTTATTACCTCTGGTTCAGGAATAGGCACAATGTCTGGCTCTGTGATAGGAGGTGGAAGTGGGTCTGGGTCAACGGGTGGAAGGTCAGGAGTCGTGGTTCCTAGTACTTCAGGAGGATCAGTGACGTCAATAACTGGCATTTCCGGTTCAGACGGTTGGTCACTGGTCGGTGGCGTTGATGTAGCGTTTTGTGCAGGCGGGTCGTTAAGAAATTCAACCTCTTCTTCTGGTTGTGGCTCTGCTTCAGGTTCTGGTGGTACGACTGCATCAGGAGCAGGGCTTTGGTCAGCAGGGGTCAATGTTCCCTGCTCTCGTGCGATACGTCGTGCCTCTTCTTCACGCCACAATTGCGCAGCGTCATGTGTAGACTCTGCATCAAGTGCAACGATAGCCTGCCCCAACTCTTCTGGCTTTTCGAACTGGTAGACCATTTCACCATACTTCACGAATTGTGCTTGATACTGAGCAATAGCAATGGTTGGCGCATCGGTTGAAGCGCAGAGGATAAGATCAGTATCTGCGTACTCGCCGCTATCTGTCAGGACTACCAAGTCCTTTATATCAGCGACCTGTTCACTCTTAGTAATCGGAGTCATGGCTTAGTCCAGAGTCAAAAGCGCACGTACTTTTATGTTGTCACCAAGGGACGCAGGAGTGTAGCGAATGTAGGTAGTGTCGTTTGCTTTGTCAGTGGTGTTGTAGGAACCCCAGCTTCCGCCATCGTTGGTGCTTTTCTCAAACGTACCTGTTGGACTTGCTGTATTGTCGTCAACCAATAGACCGCCTGATGTAGCGTTATACAGACGTACCCGTAGGGTTGGCACAGTGCCACCAAAGGCGGTTGAGAAGCGCCACGCAAATCGTTTATCAACCGTGGAGGAATTCGCCACTGACGGCTGATAGTGACTGTCAGTAGTGTCGTCTTCATATACGACACAGACATTGTAGACACGGTTTGGAAGACAGAACGTTCCAATAACGCGGAACTCTAGAGCAAACTGTATTGACGCGGCCCCATCTACTCCGGTGATGTCCCCTGTTTGATCAATGAGTGTCCATGCTCCAGAGTTATCACTAATGCCCGAGGTGCGGTAATACATGCGCACTGGTTCTGTAGGAATGGTGAGATTGTCGAGACCTAAGTACTGAGCGCTGTTGAAATATGCGCGCACATACTTAACGGCGTTAGGGGTAGCCAATTCAGGCGTTACAAGGCGTTGCTTTACCGTACCATCCGCATAGCTCCAGTCTGCGCCAAGAGGGACTGCATAGAGATGGTTCGTCGTTGAGGCGGTACCGGTGCGAGAAATATAGGTCAATCCTTCCTCAGACCATACGTTAATGATACCTGCCTGAATGTTTGGATGAGGAACTGAATCAGAATCCGCAGTTGATTGGTCAAGCTGTTTTGAATCGACTAGGAAGATGTGGTCGAACGGATCGGAGTTAGTGTTGTACTTTGTTACATAACTTCGTACACCAGCAGCGCCTGTCGACGTAACGACAAGACGATCTATTTGGTCAGAGATCTCAACACCTGTTAACGCACCCGTCGCAGCATACGTGTTAGTACCTCCGGTCGGTACTTCAACCATAGCATCTGAAAGGAAAGTCGTAGAAGCGTTGGTAATATTCGTGACTGCGACTCGATAGATACGAGTGGTTGTTGCAAAGTACAGCGATTTCACTCCTATACCAGGACCATGCTGCAGCGTGCCGATGCGACCGTTGTTGGTTTGGGATACGTTACCAGTCACGCTTTGAGTACCAGTAGCAAGTACAAAGGCGCTAGTAGTTTTTCCAGACGTTATTGAGGCAAGCGCAACACGAAAATTGTATTTATATATTGCTGGAGTTGTCGCTGCTTGACGTTCAATCACATAACAGTACTGCTGTGTCCAACTGTCCTGGTCGTCAATAGCAAGACCGGATGCCACGTCGTTGGTGACGGTTGAGGCGTCAGCGAGCCAGTAGCATGCTTTGACCTTATCAACCGTTGTCGCAGCGGCAATAGTCGTACCGGCAGCGGTGAAATCACCATAGGAGAGACCAGGGGTCATAAAGAGGCCGCCGTTGGTAGCTGTGGCGTTTACTGTTGAGGTCAGAACACGCAAGTCTTCAATCACATAGGCCGTACCGCCCGATATGGTGAGGTTTGAAGCAGTACCGCCCGTGCCTGACGCAGTCACGTTATTTTGAATCGTGATTGATGTATCTGAGCCTACGGCATTGATGTAGTACCAGGTCGAAATTTGAGTAGGGTCCGTTGAGCCAAAGCCAATACGCGATCCAATATTGATACGGTTAGTGCTCCAGGAGGTAGACGTTCCAGTAACCGTTGCACCAGATACAGCAACGGTACCGGTTGTGTAGGGTGCGTACACAGCACGCATACCCGCTATGGTGTGGTTAGTAGCTGTTGGGTAGGTTTGAGTGATAAACCCCTTCCAAGTAAATACGGATGTACCACGACGGAATTCAAACATGGTGATACGACGAGTGGCAGCCGCAGCCGCAGCGTCAGCGAGGAAGACCCAATCGATGTTGTAATTCATATCAATTACAAACGACGTACCTCCCGCAATAGTTCCTGCTGTCGTATCAATCGTGATAGAGGTGTTTGAGGCAATGGCGGAAATGGTGTACCACGTGGTTACTGCGACAGGATCAGTCGTGCCAAAGCCAATACGCGCGTTGATGGGTACTCCTGCGGTTAACCAGGCAGTGCTGGTACCGGTTACAGCAGTTCCTGATACTGCTACGGTACCCGTTGAGTAGTACCCAGATTTATCGGCCCACCGCACCACATGGGGATAGATACCTGGTACCGCCACTGATGTTTCATTTGGGCGAGCAACCGCAACTTTAACTGGTCCGGCAAATTTATCTGTTGAAGCAGCGCCGGTGTATTGACGGATGAGATCGCCAAGAACGGTCTTGGTGGAATCATACGCGTCATACATGACCGTACCTCCAGTGAACGTGTGCTCGGTGACTCGTTTAGCCATACGAAAATTATACCTCTAGATAATCAATATTAATCTGCACATTCGCGCTACCGCTTATGACGCAGTATACGACCTCGTCTACCCCACCCTCCTTGTAGTTCGGGTGATTATTCGTGCCGTACAGCCCGCCAGTACGTGGCGAGATGTACTTTTCGAAATCAGTTCCGCCCGAAGCAAAGCGGAACGAGACACTGGTAACGTTCGCATCAAGTGAAAACTTAGTGTTGTAGATACGAACTTTTTTCCCAGAGGCTGGGGTATGGATAGTTCCAGACGCAGATAGACTCACGGTCTTTTTCAATACGGCATTACCTTCCAGAATCGCCTGGAGTGCTTCCTCAGTAGCGGGATTAATACGAGTATTAGTCGCATCCTTCATTCCGACGACGCCTGAGGTAGGACTACTACCCATAACGTATGCCTGCGCTTTTTCTGGAATCGCGGAGGCAGCCACTACGCCAAGACCCACGACACTCGCCAGCTTCAGGAACATCCGCTTTTGGTCGTCAACGACGCTTGCTCCGAGCTCTGGACGTTCGTCAAATGTAGTAACTATCTCAGGTGCCTCATCGGGTATGGGTGCGGGCTCTGGTGCGCTGCTTACTACTATTGGCGCTATATCGTATGGCGCAGGAAGCGGTGTTTCAGTAACCGGGTAGGCACTCGCTCGCTTTACCAAGCGGAACGAATAGCGATTCGGAAGTACGGTCGCATTCGAATACACATGCGTGATACGACGATCATGTTTGTGTAGGGAAAAAAGATTCATGCGTTCGCCAGCATGTGCCGATAGATACCATGAAGTGTAGCATCCGCTGCCCACTCTTCATGAACGCCACATGTTTATTGTGAATACCTAACTAGGCTTTCTTCTTTCGATGGGCGCCGACGTTCAAAATAATGCCTACCGAGGCAAGCGCGGCAAGAAGCGCGGTACCGCCGTGCGACACAAACGGTAAGGGTAAGCCAGTAAGCGGCAGGATACCGAGCATCGCGCCTATGTTTAAAAAGGCGGATATAGATATGAGCATGGTTAGTCCTGTGGCGGCTAAGGCACCAAAGGCAGTAGACGCGTCAGCAGCTATCGCAAATCCACGCATGGCAAACCCTGCAAACAGCAGTACTAGGAGGACGGACCCTATAAAGCCAAATTCCTCTGCGTACACGGCAAAAACCGAGTCCCCTACTGCCTCAGGCAGATAGTTAAATTTCTGCGCGCTCTGGCCAAACCCGCGACCAATGATGCCGCCTGACCCTATGGCTATAAGGGACTGTTGAATCTGGTAGCTCGAGGTTTGGGCGTTCTGACTAGGGTCAAAATACGTCATCACGCGACTCATAAGGTAGGGCCGAGAGAACACTGCTATCGCAAGCACGAGCGCAGCGGCAGCAATGATGAGGAGAATGTCGCGCCAAGGCGCACCCGCGAGCAGATACATACCAAGCGCAGTCGCGCCAATAACGAGTGCGGTCGACGTATTCGGCATCGCAAGGAGGATGAGACACGGCAGACCCACGATGATGCCAAACGGGATAAGGCCAGAGCGGAAATCAGAGAGTTTGCTGCGTTCGCGTGCAAGCCACCACGCAAGCATGAGGATGACCCCTATTTTGAGGAACTCGCCTGGCTGGACAGTAGTAAACCCAAGGTTTATCCAGCGCGTCGCTCCATTGAGCGTGAGGCCTATGCCTGGAATAAACACGAGAAGCGTAAGGAGAATGGCGCCTCCGTAGACAATAGGCGCAAAACGCTCTATCGCCTTGGGAGACATGTAACGGAGCGCAAGAAGCGCTATGACGCCTGGCACGAGCCCAAGCATGAGCTGCGTGAACGCAAGGCGGAGGGGAGATTCGTCTGCACGTGCCAGAAGACCAAGCGATGCCGACGCAAACATTGCGACGCCACCGACGACGAGAATGACGACGATGAGAAAAAAGAGCCTATCTCCCGAGATTTTCAGCGGGCGCATTTCCCCATTCTAACGCACCGATTCAAGATTATTGGCTGGAAATCGATAAGTATAAGAAAACCAAACCCTACTTCAGTAGCGCAATCGCAATACCAAAGATGCCGGCAATTATGGTGATAATCCAATACCGCATCGTGACTTTGTAGGACGGCCAGCCGAGTGCTTCAAAGTGGTGGTGTATAGGGGCAATACGGAAGAGCTTTTTCTTAAACACTACCTTCCACACCACCTGGAGAACACTCGTGAGTACTGTTGCGGTAAGTGGAAGAGCAATTATTGGAAGCACGGCTACGCCCACTCCTTCTCCGAGTACGTCCGTGGAAAACGCCGTGACCGCAAGCGCTAAGGTAAGCGCCATGCTCCCTGTCTCTGAAAGATAAAAGCGTGCAGGAGGGACATTAAACCAAAGGAAGGCAAAGGTAGCACCAGAGACCGCTGCCGCAAACGCAGCGAGTGTCACCTGCTCCTGTGCAAAGGCGATACCTGCGTAGGCCATGAAGATAATCGCGAAGATACCCCCTGCAAGACCATCAATACCGTCGATAACGCCGGAAGCATAAATAGCAAGGGTGACGAACACAAAGAACGGTATGAACAGAAGCCCGAGCTCAAAAGGACCTACAAACGGAATACCTACCGCAGAAATATCGAGCTTGTCGTAGAACCACCAACCAATAAAACCAGCAAGAAGCGTGACGACCAAAAGACGCCACGGGAGCGGAAGACCACCATTACCGCGTGTTACCTCTAGGAAATCATCGATAAGTCCAACGAAGGCGCCGGCAAGGAGCGCGAAGAACGGCAACCAGGTTTGTTCGCGCGTGATGAACGGTAGGGTTGAAAAGTTACCGTCAAAAACGTTAGCAAGAAGGACAAACGCGAGAGCGTTGAGTGCGACGGAGCCCCAGATAACAATGCCACCCATACGTGGTGCAGACGTCTCGCGCACCGCATGGAGTTCATCAAAGAGTGGCGTACCGTTGTTGTCTCCCATACCGGTTCCCTTCCCTGCCTTTTTCTTCCACGCCTTCTTCTCATACAAAAGGTCAGCCAGAAGCGGCGCCATGAGAATACCTATCGCAAATGACGCCATGAAGGGAACGAGGACGCGGGCAGCGTCGAAGAGTGCAATGCTTTCAATCATGGCAGCGTAAGGCCGGCGAATTCGGCAGAGGTTGCACGTACAAGACGTCCCACATCAACAAAACGCTCATCACGTGTAGAGCCAAGTACGACGATAGCGACCGGGTGACCCATACCGGCATCAAACACAATGGCAAGATTCCCGCCTGCAAGGTCGGTGTACCCCGTTTTCGAGAGCATGAGACCCGGTGTGTGATGAATATCCGTATTGGTGTTTTTAAGCGTATAGGATGTGCCTGTGTATGAGGTAGCGGTTACGGTGGGGTCTATCGTCGCGCGCATGATGCCAGGTACACGGCGAAGCAATGCACCGGCAAGAAGCGCAATATCGTGCGCAGAGCCGTATCCACCAGAAATTTCTCCATTCTCATCCAGACCAGTACCGTTCAGAGCGTAGGTCTGCGTCAGTCCTATTGCTGAGGCGGCTGAGGCAAGGAGTGCCGTTCCGTTGGAAGCCTGTCCTGCGGCGGTAGCGGCTTCGGTTATCGCTTCTGCTGCGTCGTTACTACTGGCAACGACCGCAAGCTTTGCTGCATCTTCAAAAGAGAACGTATCACCCTCAACAAATCCACTTTCTCCTTCGGTAGCGAGTGCTTTGGCAGTAATAACGACAGGAGATTTTGCAGAAAGACTCTCGGTCGCTGCGTAAAGGGTAAGAAGCTTTGTAAGGGATGCGAGTGGAAGCTGTGCCTCTGCATTCTTTTCGTACAGGATGTCACCGGTCGTGAGGTCATAGACGATAGCCGCGCGAGCAGACAGCTCGATACCATCGAAGGCACTTGGGCGTGGTGTTTCTGGAACCGATGCTACCGGCGCTGTCTTTTGACTCAGCGTATGCATCGCAAGTACCCCTCCACCTCCAAGGAGGCCGACACCTGCAAGAAATGCGAGCGCCATTTGTCGCGCCTCACGGCGCTTGCGGCGGTTCTCTATTTCCTCAACGAGGGATTTTAGGTTTGTCGTGTCGCTCATACGTCCATTCCTTCGGCCACTGCCGTCTCTTTGTTTGTGAGTGCTGCTGAGAGTTCGGCATACTCTGGGAGCTGTTCACGCTTCTCTACCCCAAGATGAGCGAGGGCATCAACCGTCGCTTTGTAATGAGGGCGACGAGCGTCTTCCTGGTTCTCAGTCTTCTCGACAAGTCCACGCATCAACAGTGACCGCATCGTCTGTGCCGAGTTAACACCGCGGACCCAGTCCACCTCTCCACGGGTTGCGCTACCTCGGTAGAGAATAATCGCCAGTACTTCAAGACCTGCCTTTCCAAGGTCGCGGGATAGCTCGGCTTCGCGAAGCTTCATGACAAAATCTGACGCGTCTGCAGCGGTACGAAGTTCTAGGTCATTGTCAGTCTCAATGAGTGCGAGACCACGACCGGTAAGTGAGGTGCGAAGCGCATCTGTTGCTTGCGCCAATAGGTCCGCCTTCACGCCAAGGAGGGTTGCGAGTTTTTTCTTCGAAACGGCTTCGCCGGACGCAAAAAGCAATGCTTCAAGCAACGCCGGAGGAGTAAGCGCCATATGGCTACACAATACCGCTTTTGTACAGAGCGGCCAACCTTGACGACTGGGGATGACTAATAGCGTGGTACGCCGGCAGACGTATTGGTAATACGGATATCCGCAAAACTCTCATGCTGGAGTACATCAACAGCACCCTGCTTCACGAGCTCAAGCAGTGCAAGGAATGAGACGATAACCTCCACTTTCTCTTTGGTGTCACCTGCAAACTCTTTGAAGGACATATTGAGTGCCTTCTGCACCCGGCCAAGAAGTCTATCCATCATTTCTTCTATGGTGACCATTGGACGAACGCGTGCTTCGGGAAGCTTTTCTTCCTTCTCCAGTGCAGCAAGTGCGTCATGAAGTGCCTTTGCAAGCTGCTCACGGGTCATATCTTTGCCCGGACCAAAGGCAGGCTCTGGTGTCTGCTCCCCTGCTGACACCATGAGGTCACGGCCAAAGATACGTCCCAAGAGGCGTGCAGCGTCGCGCGTCTTTTCGTACATGGCAAGACGACGCTTAAGGTCTTCGACGTCCTCTTCTTCCTCTCCTGAAAGCTCGAGGTCGGGAATAAGGGACTTCGATTTTATGAGAAGGAGTGTTGCGGCTACTTGAATGAAATCTGCCGCGTCCTCAACCGGAAACTCTGCCTTGGAGCGAACATGCTGTATGAAATCGTCGGTAATCTCTGAAAGCGAGAGGTCGTTAACGAGCAGCTTACGTTTTTCGATAAGTTCAAGGACAAGCGCGAATGGACCCTCAAATGCAGGGGTGCGTATTTGATATGAAGAAGCGCTGACCGTGTTCTCGTCCACGCCTTTATCCTACCCTACTTATTTCTGCTGACGCGGATAAATCCGGAGGTTGGGACAATTTCAACACCCTTCGCCTCAAAGCGGTCGAGGATGAGGTTCATACCAATGGAGTCGGAGCTCATATGGCCTGCAATCACAAGATTGATGTGATGCTTTTGTGCTTCTTTACGATGCTCCTCGGAGGCATGCATGCTGATGATGGTACCGACGCCGGCATGTGCGAGTTTTTCGTAGGAAAGATGCGGACCCTCGGTACCGCCGGTGATTTCAAGCGGCGCGATCTTGCCAGTGCGATTACGCTCACTACCTGAGAAAAGCGTTGGTCCTGCCTTCGTCTTCATTGCTACCTGATACTCAGGAATCTCCTTCAAGATGGACAGCACATCACCTACTGTGTCTGCTCCACGCTTTGCAAACAATTCCTCAAGGAATGCGAAGACCATGTTGTCTGCCATGGTGTGCGTTGCCATGAAGGAAATGTCGAGGAGCTTTGCTGCGTCTACTGCCTGAGTGTGATTGCGAGGAGAAATTTTACGTGCGACTTCATCGATACGGTCACGCATCAGACCTTCAGCGATGTTGATAGGTACGCCATAGCGCGCCATGTTCTCTGCCTGCATCTCCATAACTTCGTGGAGTGCAGCGTAGCCGGTAGCGTGTGGGTGGTGAGCGACGAGCGCATCGATGCCTGCACCGCGGTCGTTCAAAATACCAGCAACGGCCACTTCGCCGGTATCAAGGTCGATACCCGCCATGACCTTCTTTACTTCCTTATCTGGGTTGCCTGTGAGAATACCGGAATCGATGTAGGGGTCCCAAAGGTCTTCAGGGTCGTACTCTGCCTGTTTTGCTGCTGAGAGACCGTCGTATTCCTTCTTGCGACGTGCGAGTACCTTCTCGACCCCTTCACGACCACGAGGGTCAGCATCAATACCAGCATCAACCGCGATGGCGTAGAGCTCTTTGAGAGTAGGCATAGGAATGAGGTTAATCGACTGGCTTATCAGTCTCCGAAAGTAGGATATCGATACGGTTCATATCACGAGGGAATGCCGATGCTTCCTTAACGTTGCCAAGACCAAGCATCTTCATCGTGAACCGCTCAAGACCGGTTGAGCAGCCACCGTGTGGTGGCATACCGTACTTAAAGGCTTGAAGGTAAAACGCGAACTTCTTAGGGTCCATACCGCGTTCGGCAATACGAGCGACCATGTCGTCGTAATTGTGAATACGTTGTGCGCCGGAGTTTATCTCAAGACCTCGGAAGAGAAGATCAAAGCCTTTGGAGAGCGGTCCTTCTGCGCTCATGGTGTAGAAGGCACGTGCGTCTGTTGGGAAGCGAGTAATGAACACAAAGTCACAACCGTGTTCCTTTGCGGCCCATTCGCAGATAGCGCGCTCATGCTCTGGAGTCATGTCGTCTTCAGGAGCAACACCAAGGGTTTTATGTGCCTCTTCGAGAGTAAGTACAGGGAAGCGCTCACCAAGGAGCGGTACGTCTGCGCCAAGACGTGCAAAGACGTCAGGATGCTTTGCAACAACAGCATTCACTGTGTCGCGAATCGTCGTTTCAAGCACAGCCATGACGTCGCGCTCGTCTTCAATAAAGCCCATTTCAAAGTCCATCTGGGTGAGCTCTGAGAGGTGACGGGTTGTAGCGCTCTTCTCGGCGCGGAAAATCTTTGCAATCGTGAATACGCGTTCAAACGCTCCCACCATAATCTGCTTATAGAGCTGCGGTGAGGTGGCAAGGTACGCCGTCTTGTCGTTGTAGTACTCAACCTTGAAAACAGCTGCACCACCCTCTGCGTCGCCGCCTACCAATGCGGGAGCGGTAAATTCCGTGAAGCCCTGACGAGCAAGGGATGCGCGGTACTCCTCAAGGATGGTTGCTTGTACTGAGAAGACATCACGGTCGCGTTCTGAGCGAATAGTGTACGGACGGAAATCAAACCGAGTGTCGATGTTAAGGTCGGTATCTTTTTCAAACGGAAGCTCTTGTGCCGCGGAAAGTATTTCAATGCCTTTTACTTCGAGCTCAATATCGCCGTTTACCTTGCCAGCAACAACGTTCTTCTCAGGACGCTTATTAACGGTACCGTCTACACGCACGACATACTCCTGGCGGCACTCCTTGGCGGTATCCATTGCTGCACTCCCTGGAAGCACAACACCCTGCACGACGCCTGAGCGGTCGCGGAAATCAAAGAAGACCATTTTGCCCTGGTCGCGACGAACCTCGACCCATCCCGAGATAGAGACATCTTCGCCCGCATGCGAGCTGAGCTCGCCTATAAGTACCCGTGCCATATAGGCCCTAAAATACCACGCCCGCGCAGTTCTTGCGCGGGCGTTACTTTGTGTGTATTTCGGGGCTTAGGTGTTCAAGGCGTATGCCCCATAGAAACACCCGACCGCAACGAGAACGAACACAACACAAAGCGCCAGGCAGATGTTGCGATTGTGTTCATCTTCCGTCATGAGATTGTCATGTCGGAAGACATCAGCAAGCTGTGCATTCGCGTGGTGATGGGCAGCCATACCACACAAGACGCCACTTGCCGCGAGGGCTAAAAACCCAACGATGACGAGTACCATATCGTTTCTCCCTATGGTGCAAGACGATGCTAGCACCGCACGTAGGATTGTCTACCGAACCCCGACTGCCTTTCGCACGGCTTCCATTTTTGCTTCACTCTTTGCCCGCGCCTTCTCTGCGCCGCCAGCCAATACCTTCCGTACGTCATCATCCGAAAGTGCATCACGCTTCTCACGCATTGGGGCAAGGTACGCATCGAGGTCTTCGATAAGGGCTTCCTTGAGGTCCTTGTACTTCCCCTTCTTCTCCTCGTAGAGCGCAGCAAGCTCAGCTTCGTTTTTAACGAGCGCGTGAATTGCATACACATTCTCAGGACGCTCACCTGAGGAGTCGGTAACGATGCTCATGACTGCTTTGGAGAGCTCATCGCGGGTGCCAAAGAGCGGCACGGTGTTGCCATAGCTCTTACTCATCTTCTTGCCATCCGTACCCGGAACCACTCCTACTGCTTTAAGGATGAGTTCTTTGGGCTCTTTGAATGTTTCGCCGTACGCATTATTAAACTTCGCAGCGGCTTCGCGTGCGTATTCAAGATGCTGACGCTGGTCCTCACCTACCGGAACCACATCGGTGTCATAGAGGAGAATGTCAGCGGCCATAAGCATAGGGTACGTAAAGAGACCGGCGTTTGCTTCAAGACCCTTCGCTACCTTGTCTTTATACGCGTGTCCAAGCTCAAGGAACGGCACGGTCACGAGACAATCGAAAATCCATGCGAGTTCCGTGTGTGCAGGAACGTCTGATTGCTTAAAGATAGTTATCTTCTCAGGGTCAAATCCTGCGGCAAGATAATCACGAACGACGTTAAGGGTGTTGGTACGAAGACCCGCTGCGTCGCGAAGTGATGTGAGTGAATGGTAGTCAGCTACCATGAGCCAACTCTCGTAGTTCTCGTACTCTGCTTTGTACGGCGCGAGTGCACCGAAATAGTTGCCAATATGGAGGTCGCCCGAGGGCTGGAGGCCTGTGAGCATCGTTTTCTTTGCCGTCATGCGCGTAAGCATAGCAGATGCTTGTGTATGGTGCCGTTGTCCCCAGAACTTGACTTTATACCTTTTTGTGTATTATACTGTATATACCTGCCGCAGGCTGGCGGCAAAGCACAGGGGCGAATCATGGTTGAACATCTGAGGCTTGCTGGGATACTCTTCGTCGTAGTTTTGGTGACAGGGCTGGTGATACAGCTCTACACACCGAAGCAAATCGACCAGAGTGCTCAGTATTGTCAGACGACAATCTGTTAAAAGCCTGGGCGCCGCGGTTCAACCGCGGCGTTCGCTTTTATATACTCTGTGCCCGCATTGCCGCGAGAAGTGCCTGCAGTTCTGAAAGAAGGGAGAGTAAGTAACTCATACGGTCTGCTTCGCTCTGCTCGTACTCTGCGTTGAGCTTCTCGCGCGTTGCCGCATCGTTTATACCTGTTGCAGGAATACCGCGTGCCGTTTGATAACGCATCAGCGCGTCCTTAGTCATGGGACCCATAAAGCCAGTGATAGGGCCGGTGTAGAAGCCGAGTTTAGTAAGTGCCTTTTGCAATTCTTTTGCTTCAGTACCCGTTGAGCCTTCGGTAAGGTTTACGAAGAAAAGCGGTGCACGAGAGTTACCTCGCACTTCCGATTGTGTCTCACGTGGCAGCGGTTCTTCAGCTTTATTGTCTTGTTTTGTCTCTTTCTTTTTAGTGGTCTTGCTCTTCTTTGAGCCGCCACCTCCACCACCGCCCCCGCCTCCTCCTCCGCCACCAGACGAAATAACGGCATTCACCACAACGCTGCGTGTAGCAATCGTTTCGTGTCCCGCAGAGTCTTCAACAGTGTAGGTAATTGAGTAATTTCCTACCGTGTTGGTGTCTACGGCACCAGAAACCTGAATAAGAGAGGTGAGGTCACCATCCTCATCGTCGGATGCGGTCGCGCCAAGCTCGGTGTAGGTTTGCCCTACCGTAAGTGACGTTGGGTTATCACCGGTAATCGTAATGACAGGCTGTTCATCGGCGTTCGTGATAGCGGTAAATACGTTGAGACGCTTCCCTGATACGGTCTTTCCAGAAAGGCTTGGTACTGCGTCACCTGAATCAAGGATGAGTGACTTAACAGCACTTGCTGAGAGTGCTGGCTTAAACGCCCAGAGAAGTGCAGCAGCACCGGCAACGTGCGGCGTTGCCATGGAGGTGCCATCGAGAATGCCGTAATCCTCAGCTGCCGCCAGTGGAAAAGTGCTTACGATATCGACGCCTGGAGCGGCGAGGTCGACCGAGGTTGCTCCGTAATTAGAAAACGAGGCCAAGGCATCGGTATCGGTGCTTGCCGCGACACTTATGACGCTTGGCAGATTGTATGCCGCCGGATATGCAGGAATTACATCTGCATCGTTTGATTTGTTCGCTGCAGCAGCAACAAACAGACCACCCGCTGCTTCAAAGCGCTCAATAGCTTCGCGCTCAATGTTTGAGGTGCCACTTCCACTAAAGCTTGCATTGATAATCTTCGCGCCGTTGCGGCGAGCAAAATCAATCGCTCTCGCTTCAGAAGCCGTATCAAGACCAAAGCGAAGCGCCATGATTTTGACATTTGGTGCCATACCGATAACACCTATATCGTTGTTGTATACCGCACCAGCAGTACCAGCCACATGAGTGCCGTGGTACCAGCTCCCTCCGGTATTTACGGGCATCGGGTTGTTATCGTTATCCACGAAGTCCCATCCATTGGTGCAGCCACCCACAATTGCTGCGCCTGTCTCGTCGACACAGTTCGCATCGCTCCACATATTGGCAGCAAGGTCGGGATGCGTGTAGTCAACGCCCGTATCAATAATCGCAATGATGACCTCCTCGCCAGTGGTGCGTGACCATACATCTGATGCGCGAGTAATCTCAAGTCCCCATAGGAGTTCTGCGAGAGGGTCCGTGGTTGAGCTAAGCACATCCATAGAACGGACGTAGTTTGGTTCTACAAACGCAATCGTGGGGTCGGTCGAGAGCTCAGCAATTGTTTCAGCAACACCCTCGTCAGTTTGAATGACCGTTGGTGTTACGTCGTCTTCGTACTGCACAACCACTTCACCAGGAATGTACTCTCCTTCAATAACCGGAACCTCAGTTACTGGTTCTTCGACCGTGACAGTTTCAACAACTACTGACTCCTCTACAGCAATCGCTTCGGTTGAGGTAGCGAGTATCTCGCTCGGAAGCTCAGGGGCATACGGCGTCTCTTCCTCTATAGCTGGTTCTGTGGTGACTGAATCTACTGCTTCCTGTGCAAGGACAGTGATAGGTTCCGCGCAGAACGCAACGAGAAAGAGGAAGGCCACGAGGCGCTTCGGTGCCATAGGTAGCGGGACTATAACACACAAAAGAAAAAACCGGAGGGCTTCCTCCGGATTTTTCGTTGGTGCGCCGGGTAGGATTCGAACCTACGTAGGCAAAGCCAGTTGGTTTACAGCCAACCCTCGTTGACCACTTGAGTACCGACGCGCACGGCAGGAGTATAGCAGATTTCGTTATTTTTTGAACGGGTCCGGTATATCGAACGTAAGGCGCGGGATACCCTGCGTAATGGCCGTGTGATGGACATTGTATTTCTCTGCGTAGAGCTTATCCGCAGAACAAAATCGAGCCGTACTCCAATCAAACCCGAGCTTTTCAGCAACGGCCCGTACGGATGCTTCGGAATCTGCCTCAACTTCACAGAGTGGCTCAAGGAATGGCCACTCGTCTATGGTTATCTCTGCTCCGTCGAGGGTCCATAGCTCACGCGTCGATTCCTGATAGTTTTTGTCCTTACAGCCAAGCGCGCGAAGAAGGTCTTGTGCACTATCAAAGTCATCAACGACGACCTGTACTTCCTTCTTGTCTTCAATACGGGTACCGCTTGTATCTTTAACAGAAAGGGTGGTGCGATGGCCTTCGTCCCGTACACGAGCAAAGCCTTGCGTCGTGACGCTTTCAGGAAGATAGAGATTCACCCGGCGCATGAGGCGCTCTGGAAACACCAGTTCGGCACCAGCGTCCGAGAGAGCTTTACGAACCGCATCTTTATCAATCGGCCAGAAGACGCCCTCCCACTCGGTTGGCATAGCTATTTCAGTACGAGCACGAGCGGATTCTTTCCTTTGCGAACAATAGCGAGTCCCCCGTCAAAGTCAGCGGTCTTTACGGTTGGGTCGAGACTATCAACCGGCTTTCCGTTTATCGTGACCCCTTTTGCGTCAATGACGCGACGTGCTTCAGATTTAGACGGCACGATACCGCCAGCAACGAGTGCATCAGCGATAGGGTATCCCTTTTCTGCGTCTCCCTTAGAAATCTGCGCAGTCGGTGCTTCAGCGATGAGGCACTGACGTTCGATGGAAGACAGTGACGATAGCGCACGACCACCAAACAATGCGTCGGTAGCAGCTGCCGCTGCAGCGGTTGCCGCAGGACCATGCACGATTTCGGTCACGAGACGTGCCAGGGTCTCCTGTGCTTCGCGATCTTGTGGGGCCGCATTGTGCTTTTGCATGAGGGTTTCAATATCTGCAAGCGGAAGGAACGTATAGAGCTTTAGGTAGGTCTCAAGTCCCTGGTCTGGGAGCGCCATCCAGAACTGATAGAACTTGAACGACGACGTCTTTTTACCATCGAGCCAGATAGGGTTGCCTTCGGACTTTCCGAATTTCTTGCCGTTCGCGTCCGTGACGAGAGGATTCGTGAACACGAACACCTCTTTACCAAGCTTCTTGCGAACCAGGTCGACGCCGGAAAGCATGTTGGTCCACTGATCTGCACCACCTACCTGAAGGTCAACACCCTTCTTCTTAAAGAGCTCAAGGAAGTCAAAGCCTTGAAGCAATGCATAGGTGAATTCAGTGTAGGAGATGGAATCGTCCGGTGTTTCAAGACGGCGACGAATGAGATCACGCTTTACCAAGTCGTTTACCGTGAAGTGCTTGCCAATGTCACGGAGGAACTCAAGCATCCCGAGCTTTGAAAGCCAGTCAGCGTTATCAACCATTTCAATCTTCTTTCCCATAAGGGTTTGAAGCTGAGCACGCAGTGCCTTCTTGTTGTGTTCGAGCGTCTTCTTATCAAGAAGTGAGCGTTCACCCGAGTCGCGCGGGTCCCCTATCATGCCGGTGCCGCCTCCTACCAAGAACACCGTCTTATGACCTGCGTCTGAGAGCCGCTTCATAAGAAGAAGTGGGACGAGGTGGCCAACATGCAAGGAGTCTGCGGTCGGGTCCATGCCGTGATATGCGTAGCGTTTATCCTTAAGGATAGTTTCAAGAGGTGCGGAGGAATGCTCCGCGAATCCACGCGCTTTCAGTTCTTCAGCCAAGGTCATGGCGGGAGTATAGCACTACGTCGATGTGAAGGAGCGAAGGTAGACGAGGTATGAATCTGGAAACGAAAATCGTTCCGCAGCTCTCACTATCTGAGAGATATACGGCATAGAAGGAGCCAATCCTTCAGTCTTCGAGACCACCTCGTAGGTATCCGCACGTACCATCTCACTCTCACGCTCAACCATTACGGATACTCGTCGATAACTCTTCGTGAATACCCCTTCCTTCTTGTCGAGCGCTGCGAAATCTGCATCGGATAGTTCGTATAGCACACCATATATCTCTGCGTTTTGGTCAGGAACAATATCTGCACATCCCCCTCCCCATTTTCGAGAAGGGATAGTGAATACGAGACGGTGAGCATGCAGCGTAGCGGTGCCAAGAAGCGTGGATTCAGGACAACGCTCACGCATTTGCGTCTCATCCATATTCGAGCCATACGCGAAGTAAAGTGACATAAGAAAGTTGCTGATAGTGTATCTTGCTATGAAAAGATGCGTGGGGGTTATGAGCCCCGCACGCATCCTCCTCAGGTAATAGTTACGACCTGCTAACGAGTATTCATTGCTTCCAAGCAAAGCGCGTGACAGCGCTCGGCCCACGAAACGATGCGGTCGATAGAATCGGTCGCGCCGAACATGCGGAATTCAATGGTTCCATGCACGCTGATACGGATAAGTGTCCAGCATTGACGAGGATCATCGACGAACCCTTTGCGGCAGGCTACGTCGTAGTAGTCCTGCCAGGATTCATATGGCATTGGTTTCCAGTCAGGGGCCATCTGGCGATAAATCTCCAGACGTTGTCCGAAAGAGCCGTTACCCATCTCGCAGAGCTCGGTGACGTGACGTGTCAGGTAGTTATATACCTTCAGCGCCGTCTCTAGGTCTGGCATACCGACGTGGATATGAGTCCCAGCTACTCGGCACGCAGCGAGAAGTGCTGTGCGCGAGATAGCTGACACTATCTTCTGATAGCGGCCGGTTGGATCGGGATAGACGTCCAGCGGCATATCTTCCGGAGCGACCTCGATGTGCGATTGTACATACCCAAGATGTTCGAAGGCAGCCGCCATATCTTTGTCCCACCGTTCCAGCTGTCCTTTCAGATGCTTGAGGGTGTCTGGTATCGTCCGGGACTCTAGTTGGCACGCAGAAAGTTCATAGGTGATGAGCTCTCCGAGACCGGGCGCGACGTCGCCGCTCAGGAAGTTAACCGACCCCAGATACTGTTTCCGGATGTAGTCGATAATTTCCTTTGCTGACGGTACGATTCGGCCCTTTTTGTCAGTGATGAAGCGTTCCCGCTCCACCCCTAGGTGCCACGCTAAACGAGGCTTGACCTCGAAGCGATTTTTGAAGGTTGCTAAGGTGCTAACCATACGTACTCTCCATGAAAGAACCGCAGCACTCACAACGACTGCCACAGTGAGGAATCCCATAAACAAAAATTCCCCGCCCATGTGCACGTCAAAAGACGCATACAGGGGCGGGGAATTTTTTTAGGAGAATCCTCGCGGTACCACCCTTTTCTCCTAAGGCTTGCGCCTTAGGACTCACCGACTCGAGACACCTTGCGGCCGACATCGGTTAGCTCATGGTTACGGGAGCGACCGGGCTTCCACTTACGCAGAAGCCATCCTGCCCTTGCGGGCGATTCCGGCCCAATCCCACTTTCGTGGGACCGGAATCAAGGATGTTGCAGTTGTGATGAACGCTGCTCTGAAATTAATCTAACCTTTCTAGAGGTATGTGTCAACGCTCAAGTTCGCCAAGATAGAACCACTCATCTCCCGGTTCTGCTTTTGGGTACGGGAAGATAATCACGCAGCCCTCTCCTGCTTCAATCACAGTACCGTCAGCACGTTTTGCTATCGCTGTTCCTTTAGGGATATGCTCCAGATGCTTCCAAGAGCCAAGGAACGCATCGCCTTCCTGGTCGAAGGTGACCACCTCTCGCATCCAGACTTTTCTCGTTTTACTGCCCTCCTTTGAAAGAGAATCACCATTGGTTATGCCAAGGTGTGCAAGGGCTCGTCGTATGGTCGTGTAAGCAACGTCTGGCGCCGTAGCGTCCTGATGTTGCCCGCATTCAAAGGTGGTCGCTGAAGCACCACGGTCATGCATATACCGTTCGGTTGTGAAGGACGCGAGGTCAGGTCGTTGTTCGTAGACTTTTGGCCAGTCATAGATAATAGTTCCCGGTTGGAGAGACAGCATAAAGGCTTCCATGTCTGCGGACGGGTAGTCTAGAAAGGCATTCACTGGTCCTGGCGCAGAGCTTGAATGCAAATCGAGTAACACATCACTCTGGTCAGCTAACTGAATCAACTCATTTGCCAGACGTGCCTCATACGAGTCTGGATTGTCTGTCTTTTTGAAGACACGGTTCAAATCGGCTTCGATTTGTCGCTCTCCGCGCTCGTAGGCATCTGGGTTAGCAACCGGCACGAGTGTTACTGAACCACTTCGCAGAACAAGCGTTCTAGAGGTGAGCTCATCAACGATGCGCCGTATACCGGCTGGCCCACAGACCTCATCACCGTGTATGGCGCCGAACACCAGGAGACGCTTGCCTGGAACCCCTGAGTCGAAATGTCTGGATTCTATCCCCACAGGTTAAGAAAGTGCCGGAAGCTCAAAGATAAAGCGAGAACCCTTACCTTGCCCGTCGGACTCAACCCAAATCTTGCCACCGTTGCCTTCAACAAGCTGCTTAGCCACATAGAGGCCAAGACCCGTACCTGTCGTGTTCACTTTATTTGCGCCACGCGCACGCTTGAACTTCTCGAAGAGGCCACCAATGTCTTCTGGAGAAAGACCAACACCCGTGTCTTGTATCGTGACGCGTGCGTTCGTGCCAATCTTCTCTACCTTCACGGTCACACTACCCTGCTCAGTGTATTTAATCGCGTTATCAAGAAGGTTAGTAGCCACCTGCTTAATCTTCCCAATATCTGCATTCACCATCAGGTTTTCAGGAATAGAAGTGTCGAGTGAGAGTTTCTTCTTGATGGCAAGGGGTCCAAGTTCTTCGACGACCTTCTTTGCCATATCGGCAATATCGAAATCGCTCTTCTCGTACTTCATTCGTCCCTGTTCAATGCGAGAGATGTTCAGGTAGTCCTCAATCGAGTTAACCATCATGCGTGCGGTTTCCTGCACGGTGGCAAGCGGTTCTTTCAGGTTATCCGGTACCGGGCCATACTCGCCTTCAACAATGTTTGAGGCATAGCCACGCACGGCGGTAATAGGGGCACGGAGCTGGTGGGATGCTATGGAAAGGAATTCACTCTTCAACTGATCAAGTTCTTTCAGGCGGTCATTGGCAAGCGCCAGTTCTTTCGCAAGGCCTTCAATGCGTACACGCGCCTGTGCTTCGCGTTTGGCGTTTTCAATAAGCAGGAAGCCAATGATGACCGATACACCTATCGTAACGAGGGTAAGGACACGGTTCGAGGAGTCTTCGATAAAGAGCAGCTGCGAACCGGTCATCAAGATGAGTACGTACGCGAGCACTTGGGTACCGACGAACCGGAACTGGAAGAGGTGGAGGTCGGTAATCGCAAAGGTAAGAATGATGAGGAAGAGCGGCAGCACGAAAAGTCCGTACAGCGTTATCTCGTAGATAGTGGTGATAGACGAAATGTAGGCCGTACCCGAGAAGACGCTAAAGAAGAGGATGAGCGCAAGGAAGATAACGGAGAATTGGATGCGCTTACCTTTGTCGGATTTCCTCCAGCCAAGGAAGAACGACCAGAGCATCAATGCTACCGCTACTGCCTCTGCCGCAAACTTATAGGTAGCAAGCCAGCTGTTTTCACTCGCCTCACAAATAGGCTGATTGAACTCAAGGACTGAGTGACCGGTAGCGGTAATAACAAGTGGCGGCACCATGAGCGCAGCGAGGACAATCTTCTCCCAGAGCGCTATCTTCCCGCGTGCAACAAGCGCAAAGAAGAATGCGCCAAGGACAAAGAAGGTGATATCGAGGAAATCAAGCCACGACCATGTGAAATAGATGATGTGGTAGTTCTGCGATACCCACGTGAGCATGTCGCCAAGAAGCCAGAGGGAGAACGAGAGCGTGAAGAGGAAGAAGACAACGGCAAGGGTTGAGGCCTTCGTTCTAAAGAGCGCAAAGATAGCAAGGAAGAGGGCGAACAACATCGGCACGATGTGGGAGTAGTAGACGACCGTGTGAAGGTCTTGTGTGAGGATAAAACAGGAGTTTGCGTCCATACGGCCGTGTCGAAAATTATACTACGGGCGCACGCAACCGTTCTTCCGCATACGCTTTATCTTCAAACGGGTGATACATCCAGAACGAATCTCCTTCGATATCAGTCGGTTCGAGATTAACGATGAGGGGTTTCAGGCGGAATCGCTTATGTACTTTGATAAATGCTGGCAAGAAAATATCGCGTGTAAAGCGTGCCTCTTTGGAATCAAGCATAAAATTTTCGAACAAGATGCCGTGACAGAGAAAGAGCATCAGTACCGATTCGTAGTAGCCATTTCCTTCTAGTCGCTGTTTTTGTATCCATGGAGAAGCAAAGAACAAGTCTTGTTCGTGGTCTGGGAAACGAGAGAGAAAGAATGAACGATGAAAATCTACGAGCGACTCATTAGAGAAGGTGCGTACACTTGAAATGGGCTTCCCGTCATAGGCATTGAAATCAATAATCTTTAGATACTCTTTTTGCGCGTTACCGCTCTGGTCCTGACCTTTATAGAAACAGAGTCTCCCAAGATGATATTTCCATTCGTTATTTGCTACGTATTTGTCGTCACTGTGGTCAAAAAAGAGGGGTTTGATAGGTAGTGAGTCCGTAATGCTAAGAAAGCGACGGGTCTCGTAGTTGGGGGTAATGACCTGACGGAAGAGTACGGCTCGTGGGTCGGTACGAAGCGGTGCGGGTATGTCGTGGTTAAGCGCTGCTTCTATACGTTCTCGAAGTTTTGGGTCAGCCCGTCTGCGTTCAAGCTCTTGTATCGCGTCGGGAAGCGAGGTGTACACGTGCTTATCAAAGCGTGCACGATTTTGCACTAAGGTCTCGTGCCATGCTTGTCGTTGAAGCCGTCTGAGCAAGGCTTCTACGTAGCTCATTGCTTTAGACGTCATGTCGTTACGGACTCTCTTGAGGGGTGTCGGCACTTTCCTCCTCTACTGGCACCGTCTCTTCAGCCATGAGGTCTTCGGCACTACATTCATCGTCTTCGTAATCACCGCACGCAATAGGCGTACACGTTATAGAGCCGGCTTCGCATTCAGCAGCGCATGATGCGTCTGCGCAGGTGTCAAACTCGTGCGCTTTTATGACATACACGTGGTAGTACTCGAGTTCGTTTGGCGGACAATCGCCTACGTTTGATACCTCTGAGCACTCACGATAGTGGCAGGTCTGCTCTGTCGGGTCACAGGCTGCTTCAACCACAACATCATAGTCTCGCGCAATGACAAACTTCCAACCAGTCGCGCCAATAACAGCGACGATAGCGACACTTACAAATACAAGAAACAGACGGCCCGACAGGTCCATTACGCTCATATATACCACAAAAACTCCCTTTTCCCTGCTCTGCTGTGGGAAACTACCCGCCGATAAGGCTCCAGATGTAGAGTGCAACCGCGACAATCACTGTCCAGCGAAGCGTCCAATAGGCATTAGACACGAGTGTACTTGCCGCAAATATCCACCAATCGCGGGCTCGTAGGCCTTGATATTGATGTTCATGGCGGCGTAGATACACCGTCGTCCAAAACGGGTCGCCATGAATAGAGAGAATGAAAAAAGCAGGTATATCTCCCATACGCATGATTTTTCGTGTCACTCGCTTCCACCACCCGTCTCCTTCAAGCTCCTGCTTATAATCTTTAATGGCTTCAAACCCAAACCAATCTATTTTTGCCCAGTCGTAAAACACGATGTAGAGCCAACAGAGTAAGGCGGAAAGCGGCGTCATGACGAGAAAGGCATAGACAGAACCCCACACGATGCCATAGGAAGCAGTCATATATCCCACGATGACGCCGTAGAGAAGCCAATCAAAGAGCACCTCCTCTACCTGTTTGACGCCATGCCCTACCGCAACGAGACCAATCTTCGCACGTGTTCGCACCCACCAAGCATTCAGTTTTGTGAACATAGGGATTAAAAACGTACGAAGTATGCAAAGACCGGCATGATAACAAACACTATGAAAAAGCCTGCAATGACAAGAATACCGTAACCACCACTAACATTCTTTTTAATCTCAAGCTCGTTTTTTAGCATAATAAGGAGCCCTGCAGCAGCGGGTACCACAAGTATTATGAGGAGGGCGAATGAAAGGAAATCGCGCATAGGGGTGGTATAGCACTCCTATCCCCCACGGTCCACGTACTTAAGAATGACTCCCAGGAATGCTACTGGCGCCCCTATCCAGATGGTCCAATCGCCAAGGTAACCTGACGCCAGCACCATAATGATGCCGAGCGTGATAATGAGGTTACGAAAGCCGAGTTTCATACTATCGAGCGAGGAAGAACACACCGATAAGCGGCGCAATAAACCAGTAGAAGAAGTACCCTTCAGGAGCAAAGAGGTAGTTCAACGGCTCAGAGAACGAATAAATGTTTGAAATATCAAACACGTGGTAGCCGAGCACCATGAGAAAACACGATGCGGCAAACGAGAGAAGTAGGTTTTGAAACACCGAAAGCTGACCAAACGACTGCGCCGTGAGTTTGAGAATAATCACAAAAGGCATGAACGTTGCGAAGATAAAGAGCGTGACCGAGAGTATGGCCTGAATGAGTGGTGTTGAACCAATAGCTATTACCGCGTCCCTGTAGGGGAATACGATATAGAGTGCGTAGCCTGCGTAGAGGGCGAGGTTGAGTGCAATCAGGCCAGAGCCGCCTTTGCGAAGGGCGAATACAAAGAGCCCAATCATGAGCACGATAATCGCGAGAAAGTTTCCTCCCCACAGCCACACGTTGGATGCGGCGTCGGTCGCGATAGTCGATATCTCGAGGGCGGCAGAATCTATGCCTTCCATGAGCATTTAGTATAGCAGCGTACTCTGCTAGAGAATCACACTATCCCGTAGTGTTCATAAAAATCAGAGATAGGTGCTTCAGCACGCATAGGTGGTAAGACGGGGCCTTTAGGAGCGTATACATCGCTAAAGGGTGCACCGGGTGGTAGTTCCTCAAGTGCTTTAAGAAACGCATCCGCTTCTGCACGCTTCAGACGGTTATTGCGGTCAATGAATTGGCCCCATACCGTTGATCCTCGCTTGAGTTCATCTTCGGAAAGGTCAGGATGAAGGTTTTCAACGTAACTTTCTGGGAATAGTGAACGGTAGCCAGGGATGTGATACAGCCACGAATTTCCCATAACAACTTCTATATCAGGGTGTCGTTGTTTTACGGCTGCCAACAAATCGTGCATTTCAAGTTTGCGACGCTCAATCCCTTCTGGTGAGAATGGTCCTTCCACTGCTCGCTCAGCGTTATCGAAATGAATACCTATTGAGCCTTCTGCTTCTCGTAACTCGTATTTCATACACCCAAACGCTGCCGTATCGGGAGCATGGTATGGCTCAAGAATCGTATCTTCTGCGTGCATAGCGCGATACGACTTATATGCAGAAGCAACGAGGTCACTAGTATTAATGCCCGGCCGATACTTACCTGTTCTGAAATCAAACCCAACATAAAATGCTGCCCAGCGGAGATCATTCGTTTTGTCTCGTACTACATCAATAGTGGGCACGCCAATATGTTTTGCCCATAGCTCTGCTGCGCGGTATTCAAACTCGAATACGTCGAGTTCTTTTGCTGGTTCAAGGCGTGGATGCCAAAACGGCTCTCCCTCAAATGGAAGCAAGGGTATCTTGTCTCTCTTTGGAGGTCCTTCCATGAGACTTATTCTACAGTCCTTCTTCTTTGAGTGCTTCTATAGCCTTTTTCGCCTTTCCTGAAAGTTTCTTTGGAAGTGTGGTGGTGACGTGTATCAGAAGGTCACCAGCAGCGTCGCCAAAGGCTACCCCCTTACCACGCAGTCGCAAGGTTTCTTCAGTCTTTGCCATAGCCGGCACTTTTACTTCAAGCACCTTGTCATCAATAGTCGTTATAGAAACCGTGGTGCCAAGGAGTGCATCGGTTAATTTCACGGGAAGCTCCATCACGATATTGGCACCTTCTTTGCGGAAGGTTGGGTGTGCTTTTACGTGTACTTTTACGTAGAGGTCGCCCGCTACGCCTCCCTTCACTGCTTCACCGCGTCCTGGCAGACGAATCATTTCCCCGTTATCAATACCAGCAGGGATATCAAGCTTTACCTCTTCTTCCTTACGGAGGATGCCATGACCGGAACAGTTCTTACACTTTTCTTTTGGTACCTTTCCGGAGCCGTCACACGCGGCACAGGCACGCACTGACGTAAACGACCCAAGCGGTGAGTTTCGGGTCTCACGAATTTTTCCCTGACCGTTACAGGTGGTGCAGGTAATGGTTTCAGTACCTGGCTTTGCGCCAGACCCATCACACGTATCGCACTTACCAATTTTAGTAATGAGCACCGAGCGCTTCACGCCGAGGATGGAATCCTTAAACGCGATTTCAACATCGATAGAAATGTCGCGACCACGGCGTACACGTCGTCCCCCTCGTGCGCCACCGAAGATATCGCCGAGGTCGCCGAACAAATCAGAAAGGTCAAACTCGACGCCACCTGCACCGTTTTGAAAGCCTGAGAAATCAAACCCTCCTGGTCCTGCACCGCCGGGGAATGACTGACCGTATGAGTCGTACTCTCGACGCTTACGCTCATCACCAAGAACGGCGTACGCTTCCGTTACTTCTTTGAATACCGATTCATCACCTCCTTTGTCAGGATGGTGCTTCTGGGCAAGTTTGCGAAATGCCTTCTTGATGTCGTCCTGCGTCGCCTTCTTGTCGACACCAAGCACGTCGTAGTAGTTCTTCGCCATAGGTAGAGGCCACTATACCAAATTGCGCTCTAGAGATACAAAACCAGGCGCCGAAGCGCCTGGTTGAGGATGACCTAGGAGCGGTCGTCATAAGCGTACGCGCGTCCTCCGTGCATGGTGTCGGTGAGAGACCATTTCGTGGTAGACGAACGCAGAGACCGAAGTCAGTGCCACAGCCGCGGAAGCAGCAAGCACCAAGCATTGTTCGACCACCGAAAGCGTCGAGAAGTATTCTGCCGCGGTCGCAACCATGGCGCGCACTTCTTCGAAAGCGTAGCGTTCAGGCATGCTTGCCTCCCATAGGTCTGAGCTGATAGCCACGGCAGTCAGGACACTGCGGCGGCGCACCAGGCTCGTTACGTAGAGCGCTCGATTCTCGCCCCATCCAGCCGCAATTGATGCAACGAGATTGTGCCCGTGCAGCATTAACGACCCAGAGAATGGCGAGAATGCCTACAATGCCCAATACGATGTAGCCACCATAGTTTTCCATATCAGCACTCCTGTGCCAGTCCCGAGACGCGGGACCGTGGAGTCACGTTGTAGCATGAGTACAGTGGTAACAAAAGAGCCCGGTGAGGGCTCTTTTGTATGCCGTTACTCTTTTGGTTTTTCAGTAAACTCCGCATCAGTCGTTCCTGTTTCTGGTGGTGTATCGCCTGCTGCTGGCTGGTCTTTCATCATCGTCTCGCCAATCTTCTGCATGGAGGCAGACAATGCTTCGCTTGTTGTCTTGATAGCGTCGAGGTCTTCACCTTCACGTGCTTTACGAAGGTCGCCTATCTTGTCCTCAACATCTTTCTTAACGTCTTCCGGAATCTTGTCACCGTTCTCTTTAAGTGCCTTCTCTGCAGCATAGACTAGCTGTTCCGCCATGTTCTTAGCGTCGACAAGGTCTTTCCGCTTTGCGTCGTCTGCGGCATGCATCTCTGCATCCTTCTTCATCTTTTCAATGTCAGCTTCTGATAGACCGGTGGAGCCTTCAATGCGGATGCTCTGCTCCTTACCCGTGGTCTTCTCTTTTGCCTTCACGGTGAGAATACCGTTACTATCGACATCAAAGGTAACTTCCACCTGTGGGAGTCCACGTGGTGCTGGTGGGATGCCGTCGAGGTTAAAGCGCCCAAGCGACTTGTTGTCATTACTCATGGCGCGCTCACCTTGGGTCACATGAATCTCTACCGAGGTCTGATTATCTGACGCCGTTGAGAAGGTCTGTGAGCGGCTGGTTGGAATCGCGGTGTTGCGCTCAATAAGCTTCGTCGCTACGCCCCCCATCGTTTCAATCGAGAGGGAGAGCGGAATAACATCGACGAGAAGAATATCTTTGACGTCACCCTGGAGAATACCGGCCTGAATCGCGGCGCCAATCGCTACCACTTCGTCTGGGTTAACACCAAGATGTGGTTCCTTTCCGAAGAGCTTCTTCACCTCTTCCTTAATGAGCGGCATGCGGGTCTGACCACCTACCATGATGATTTCGTTGATATCGCTTGCCTTGAAGCCTGATGCCTCGAGTGCGCGCTTCGTGATATCCATTGAGCGCGTCACAAACTCTTCGGCAAGCGATTCAAGCGTTGCGCGTGAGAGCTTCACGAGAAGGTGCTGTGGCGTGCCATTTGAGTCAACGGAAATGAATGGAATGTTTACTTCCGTTTCTGCGGCAGAGGAGAGCTCAATCTTTGCCTTCTCTGCACCCTCATCAAGACGCTGAAGCGCGAGCGGGTCCTTAGTAACATCAATACCACTCTCCTTCTTAAACTCATCAGCAAGGTAACGGACGATTTTCTGGTCGATATCGCGACCACCCATATGGCTGTCGCCATCGGTGGATTTTACTTCGATGACATCATCACCTACTTCAAGAATGGAGACGTCGAAGGTACCGCCACCAAAGTCGTAGACGGCAATCTTCTCATCTTTCTTTTTATTGAGTCCGTACGCGAGTGCCGCAGCGGTTGGCTCGTTGATGATGCGCTTAACATCAAGGCCTGCGACCTGACCAGCGGCTTTGGTAGCCGCGCGCTGTGCGTCGTCAAAGTATGCCGGAACGGTAATCACTGCTTCGGTAATTTTCTCACCAAGCTTTGCTTCAGCATCAGCCTTCAGCTTTCCAAGAATCATCGCGGAGACTTCTTCAGGACGATAGTCCTTATCGCCAAGGTGTACCTGCACACCGCCATCTGGTCCTTGCTTTATTTCGTACGGAACAATGCCCTTATCCTTGCTCACTGCCTCATCTGTGAAGCGGTGACCCATAAAGCGCTTGATGCCGTAAATAGTGCTCTTTGGGTTCGTGACTGCCTGACGCTTTGCAAGCGTACCGACGAGACGTTCGCCGTTTTTAGCAATAGCAACAATCGATGGAGTCGTGCGTGCGCCTTCCGCGTTCTCAAGAACGCGTGGTTCGCCACCTTCCATGATGGCCATCGCGGAATTAGTCGTGCCCAAATCGATGCCGAGTATTTTCGCCATAGAGAGAAAGCTTATGTGTTGCGGATTGGTAAAAGATGAAACCCTAGCCCTGTATAGGGTCATACTACGCTTCTCAAAGATTGGTTTCAAGCAGGACGCAAGACGGCCCGCGCTCTGTAGCGCGGGCCGTTGTAACGCCTGGTCTTACGGCTCAACTCGCCTGCCGTGGGCAATGCGGAAGAGTTTGGTCGTAAGCACAGACGGCTTGGGCAAGCCTCGAAGCATAGGTCGGGTCGGTTTCGCGCAACACGTGGTACGTGAGCGAACCCAGAACCAGAACCGTAATTATCGAGAGCATGAATTTTTCAGCCATTACAGCATCCCCAAAAAGCTACGACGGTTGTAGCTGAATACTAAGATATAACAAATTCCTAAAAAGTCAATAGAATACGCCGCCAACCCTGAAGGACCGGCGGCGTATATTGTTGCGAGCGTTTGTTATTGAGCGATTTCTAGCTCGACCACTTGTTGGAAATGCTGATCCGCCTCGTCCATCTGCCAGCTGCCTGCAGCAAATGCCACAAGTGCTATCACAAGAAGGAACCAGTGTATCGGACGCATGTTCCAACCGTCATTCGAAGCCATTTCGCAGCTCCCTAAAAACGCCCGTGGATATGTACAGGCTATCTACAGTAGTAGCAAAGACTCTCTGATAACGGAAGGGTCACTCTCCAAAGGAATTTGACAGAAATTATAAAAAATGATATTTTCAGAACATCAACCGCAGCGCTGAGGTTACGATTTTGTCGAACTTCGGATTACAGCCTCCTGTATTTGATGGTTACTAGATTCACTGTAGTACCACTACATGCAAAAAGGCATCATAGCTGGTCTCACCGATAAGGGCTTCGGATTCATCAAAATCGAAGGACAGGAGAAGGACCTCTTCTTCCACTCCAACGAGCTGGTGAATGCGTCGTTCGATGACCTCCAGAAGGGCGACACCCTGGAGTTCGAGGTTGAGCAAGGCGACAAGGGTCCGAAGGCCGTAAAGGTCTCTCGGGTTTCCTAAGCGAGATAAGCGCCCGTATGGGCGCTTTCTCATTCACTCCTCTCCCATGCAAAATCAAAAAGGCACAATTGTAGAACTCACTGAACGAAGCTCGGGTTTTGTGCGCTGTGTTGGCTTCAAAGAACCACTCTTCTTTCATTCCGATGATCTTGTAGAGGTTTCGTTTAGCAATCTTAAGAAAGGCGACAAACTGGTCTTCTCTATCGTTGAGAGTCGTAGTGGACCCTACGCCGTTCAGGTAATGCGGGCATAGGCACGTCAGATATGACAGAAGTCCGCTCCGGAGGTTGGGTTCGGGTGGGCTTGTTACCTATCCTTCGAAATGCGCAACACGTACTTTTGCAGCACGAATAACAAGCGCGCCACTGCGCCATCCTGCCTCGAGGACGGTTGTAACCGTGTCATCCTTTTCCTTATCTTCCGTAGGGTCCTGGCCGAGCGCTTCGTGGAGTGTTGGGTCAAACACCTCGCCTACTGTGCCAAATCGTTCAAGACCGAGCGTCTTTGCGGCGTCATGTAATTGCTTTGCAATACCACGCATAACTTCAGGAACCTCACCTGCTGCCTCTGCCCTATCAAGGGTATCCATGACCGGAATGAATGCCTGTACTGAAAATACTTTTCCAAGCTCAACGGCCGCCTTCTTCTCTGCCTCAAAACGCTTCAGCGCGTTTACATAGTCCGCCTTCGCGCGCTGCCAGCCGTCGAGATATTCCTGCTTCTCTTCGCGTAGGCGCTCTATCTCAGATTTCTGCTTTGCAACTTTTCCGGATGCTTCACTCGCGTCATCTGCGCTAAGCTCCTCGGAGCCGTCTGCTTCGACTACTACATCATCCTGAGAGCTGTTCGTATTCATTTCTAGAATATGCCCGAAAGTAGTACGGGCGTCAAAATATACGATACACAACGCCCGCCACAAGGATTGCTCCAAGGGCGGGCGAATTGCAGTGCATGCAAGGTCAGGCGGCGAGCCTGTGAGGCTCTTCGACTTGCTCGGCGTGCTCCTTGGGAGGAGCCTCGACGAGGTATGCTGACGGATTGCGAAGTCGTTTCTTGATTTCGTAACGCCACGCCGCTTTCATGCGCTCGTTCGCCACGAATCCGAAAAAGGGGGCGAGCCAGCTCAGATAGTGGCCGAACACCAACAGGCTGTCCGCGGGAGCGAAAAAGCCTTCGCGCTCTTCTTGCGAAACGCCGCGGGCCTTGAGGACATACAAGCCCTCCAGATAGCTGCCGCCGTGCAACTGCGCCAAGATGCAGGACGTATGGGCATTACGCCCGTTGAAGTCCAAAATCGACACGTCGATGTGGGCCGCGTAGCCAGGGTTCATCCGGTCGAGCATCAATGCTGTCGTCGCTACTTCTGCACGTATGTTTGCCATTTCAGTCTCCTGTATGGCGTTGTACTCCGGTACTGAAATATCGTTTTTGCACTATGCTAAATCTATTCCATACTGTCAACGTTATGAGAATGGTCTAAAACAAAACACCCGCCAAAAGGCGGGTGTTTTGTTTTAGCGCTTACTCCAAGATGGACGCTTGCGAGCCTTCAAAAGACCCGGCTTCTTACGCTCAACCGAGCGTGGGTCGCGCTTCAAGTACCCCGCAGCCTTGAGTGGCTTACGGAGGTTTGCGTTGTGTTTCTCGAGTGCACGAGCAACAGCCATACGGACTGCTTCTGCTTGAGCGGTAACACCGCCACCAGAAACGTTTGCCGTTACCTCAAAGGTGCCGTCGACACCCTCAACCTTGAACGCATCACGGGTAACCCCCTGGCGCTCTTTGGTCTTGAAGTACTGGTCGGCGGGAAGACCATTAACAACGACGCTCATCTTCCCTGCTGGGGCGAGCTTCACGCGTGCAGTAGCCGTTTTGCGGCGACCAACAGCGGTAGTGTAGGCGAGATCAGGCATCGTATTAATCAGTTATGGTAAGGCGCTTCATGCGCTCCTTGCGGAGCTTGTTGCGTGGAATCATGCCGTCGACGGCTTTCTCAATCGCCGCAGCAACACCCTTCTTTGCAATGAGCTCAGGAAGCGTGAAGTGACGAAGACCGGCAACGTGACCCGTGTAGCGGGTGTATGCCTTCTCCGCAAGACGCTGTTCGGTGAGCTTAAGCTTTTTTGCGTTCGTAATCGTGACTTTTACTGGAAGCACTTTGTTCTGCACGTAGTGTGCGGACTTCTTACCAAGGAGTGCCTGCGCAGCGTCAGACGCAACGCGGCCAAGCGTCTTGCCCGAAGCATCAATCGTGTACTCAAGTGGAGCAACGGAATGTGCGATGCGGTTGCGGTCGTCCTTGTTCATGCGAGTGGTAGCCATACGATTACTTTACGAATGCGATGTACGCGGTGCGGCGACCGTCAGCGCGTGGTGCACGCTTAACGATGCGCACGTAGCCACCGGCACGAGTCTTGTAGCGAGGAGCAATAGCCGTGAAGAGCTTCTTGACGGCCTCTGCGTCGCCGACGCGGGAAGACACGAGACGGCGGTTTGCAACCGTATCCGTCTTCGCGCGGGTCACGAGCTTCTCAACCATAGGGCGTATCTCCTTGGCTTTCGCCTCGGTCGTTGAGATACGCTCATGGAGAATGAGCGAGCGCGTGAGCGACTTCAAGAGGGCCTTGCGCTGATCGCGCGGCCGTCCGAGATTCCTTCCTTTAACGTGGTGACGCATACCTAATTATTTATTCGCCCTTCAACTCAAGGCCAAGCTTATCAAGCGCCTCGGTGATTTCCGTGACTGCCTTGTCGCCAACGCCGTCGAGCTCCTTAAGCGCAGATGCTGACTTGCGAAGAAGACCCGCTACCGTCTTTACGCCGCCGTCGGCAAGTGCCGTTGCAGTGCGAGACGAGAGACCAAGGTCAGAGATTTTCATCTTTGCTGGGTCAGAGCCAACGACCGGAGATGCGCCTTCATCGCTATCAGACGATGACGATTCAGTCTCTTCCTGGAAGCCGATGACGGACTTCAACTGGTGAATCATGGTCTCAATCGACTTCTCAAGAGCCTCACGAGGCGTGAGGGTACCGTTGGTCTCGATGAGAATGCGAAGGCGGTTGAAGTCGGTGCGATCACCAACGCGCATGTTCTCTACTTCGTAGTTAACGCGGCGAATAGGGGTGAAGGTTGCATCAAGCGCAATCGTGCCGATGTCTACCTTCTCCTTGGTGAGTTGCTCACGAGCGACGTAGCCAAGACCACGCTCAATGGTTGCTTCAAGCTCGATACCGTTCTTACCAGAAATCTCACAGAGATACGCGTCTGGATTAGACACCGTTACCTGTGAAGGAAGCGTAAGGTCAGCAGCCGTAAGCTTCTTAGGACCCTTTGCAGAAAGGCGAATGGTCTGTGCCTCATCGCCGTGAAGGACGAAGTGTACGCGGCGGAGGTTAAGCAAAAGCTCCATAACGGACTCGCGAACGCCGTCCATCGTCGCAAACTCATGCGCGACGTCATCGATTTTCACCGACGTAACAGCAGCGCCTGGGAGCGAAGAAAGAATAATGCGGCGAAGGGAGTTGCCAAGCGTGTGGCCGTAGCCCGGATAGAGTGAATCTATCTCGTATACACCCTGGAGACCTTCTTCAGAGACAACGCGGGGCTTAGACGGAAGTGTGATGTGGTATTCCATAACTCAATCGTAGTTACCTGTTCGTTAATAAATGATTAGCGGCTGTAGAACGACATAACCGCGACGAGGTCGCCCGCCGGATCCGCCGACTGTGCCGTCGGGTACTCGGTGACGCCGCCCTCCATGGTCTTTGGGTTCCAAGTAAGCCATGAAGCAAGCGGACGCTCCATGAACTTCTCCCCAAAGGTCGCGAACATGCCCGCTCCCTTCGAACCTTCACGCACGGCGATACGATCGCCGATGCGCATGGCGCGAGAAGGAATGGTCGTCTTCACGCCGTTTACCGTGATGTGGCCGTGAGACACCATCTGACGAGCAGCACGACGCGTTGAGGCAAGACCAAGGCGGTAGCAGAGGTTATCAAGACGCATTTCAAGTGCACGGTGCATCGCTTCAACCGGGGTAACGGTTGAGGATGCCATAGCAAGCTTTACGTAGTTACTAAACTGCTTCTCCGAGAGGCCGTACGTAAAACGTACCTTCTGCTTCTCGAGAAGCTGCTTACCGAATTCCGACGGTCCACGACCGCGGCCACGCTTCTTGTTCTTAGCTGCACGCTCTGCAGCGATAGCAAACTTCTGAGACTGGGTCTTCTCGAAGACCGTAGCGCCGAGACGCTTCGCAATCTTGTACTTAGAGATAGTTTTCATAGTGAGAGAAGAGACTAGACGCGACGAGGCTTAGGCGCACGAGGACCGTTGTGAGGCACCGGGGTCATGTCCTTGATAGCGCGGATAGCGATACCCTTTCCGGCAAATGCGCGGAGTGCAGACTCACGACCAGCACCGATACCACGGATGATGACGGATGCTTCCTTAAGACCAATCGTAATGGCCTTTTCGCCAAGCAATTCACCCACCTTAGCGGCTGCGTACGGGGTGGACTTGCGAGCGCCGGAGAAGCCGAGTGCGCCAGCTGATGACGCCATAACCGCATTGCCCTTTTCGTCGGTAAGCACTGCCTTCGTGTTGTTGAAGGTAGCTTCGACATGAAGCACACCCTTCTCGAGGCGACGCTTTGCCGACTTTGCGAGTGCGCGCTCCTTGCGACCTGCATCGAGGCCACGACCGCTCTTCTTGATGATTCGTTTCTTTCCCATAGGTAGTTAGATAAAAAGCAGGGATTATGTCTTCTCGAGCGTGCGGCGACCAGAACCCATGGTCTTACGCGTGTTACCGCGGACCGTGCGGGAATTAGTCTTGGTGCGCTGACCCTTTACTGGAAGACGCTTTGCGTGGCGAGTACCGCGCGCTGCGCCAATATCCTTAAGACGCTTAACGTTCTGTGCGATTTCGCGACGAAGCTCACCTTCGATGAGGTATGCCTCAGCGAGTGAGCGTACGCGCTGCTCCTCATCAGTGTTGAGGTCGCTGCCCTTACGAGTGGTCTCTACCTTTGCTTCGCGAAGAATATCGCGGGCACGCGTAGGACCAATCCCGTAGATGAGCGGGAGTGAGTAGACGAGCTGCTTGTTATCCGGAATGGTGACGCCTGCGATACGCATGCTGTGGGTAATCTGATTTGTTAAGTGAGTTCTGAAATATCCTCCCGGTTGCCCGGAATTAAGAGCGCAGGCTGCAAATGCCCCTGCACTCGTTACCTATCTAGCCCTGGCGCGCCTTACGGCGTGGCTTCAACTTATTTATGCGGTACAAGCGTCCTTTCCGGCGGACAATTTGGTCCCCCGGCTGCTGCTTTTTGATAGATGCGCGTACTTTCATAAATATTAGCTGAGCCGCCTCACGATGCGAGCGCGTCCGCCGTAGGGGTCGAGGACAAGGTCCACCGAGTCACCTACCAGGACGCGGATTCGGTGCAAACGCATCTTGCCTGCAAGATACGCGAGCAATAAATCTCCAGATTCCATACGGACCCGGAACAGGGAATTCGGCAACACCTCCTCTACGGTGCCGGTTGCCGTTCCTTGCGCTCTCTCTTCATCCATGTGCTGCCGGAATAATGTAACAGATAGGCCCTAGAGCGTCAAACAAGGACCTCGGATTACTTGCCCTGGGCGGCCTCAACGACCACCGTAATCTCCTCAGGGTCTTCTGGCATGGAGCCTGCCCAGAACGGCTTGAGGGACAGAACTGCCTTCTCTACCTCTGGGAAGCCAGCGAGAATCGTCTGAGCTGCCTGGCGGCTTTTACCTGCGACGGACCCTGCAATTTTGGCTGGGTCGACGGTCCAGATGACGGTCGTGTTGCCACTCAAGGTGAAGGCAAAGGTCTCGCTGCTAGCACCAATGACGCTGCCGTCCTTAGGCGCAAGTGAGAGGTTTGCGGTGGTATCGACCGTTGCTGCCTGACCGGCGTAGGTACCAATCGTGCGGTACGCAATCGCTTTGGCGAGTGCTTCGTTCGGGAAGATGATGGCGGTTGCGGTTCCCTTTTCCTGTACATCTACCGACTTGTTGTCGTCACCTGCGGTAGCGGGCATCTGCGCAAATGAGGTAGCGATAGAACCTGGCACAAGCACGTAGCCTTCAGGGATGCTGCCGGCAATCGCTGATGCAAGTTCATTGCTGAGACTCTCACGAATCTTTGGGGACTGTGCGTCCTTCGTTGCTTGAGATACTGATGGACGAGTACCTGAGAAGCCACCTGACATATTCGTTTCTGACTTAGCGTAGACCTGACTTGCGATTGGTGAGCCCTTTAACCCTGGGAGGGTGAACGTGGTTGGGCCAATGTTGTACTTCTCGCCACCAACGTCTGCGTACGCAGTTGCCGTGAGGGTACCCGGTGTCTCGGTAGAGCCTGCAGGAACGCGAATCGACTCGTGAATACGGAAGATGAGGCCGTCAGGAGTCTCAAAGCGCGTGTTCTTAATGAGCTCCTGCACCTTGTCCTGGGTGTTGTAGATGGTAATGGTTCCCTGTGCTGGGTCGTTTGCGGTCTCGGTGCCTTCTGATGGTACCGACTGAATACCTATTTTCTCAACGGTAATGACCTCAAAGGGTAGTTCGCCTGATGAGGGTGTTGCAGAGAAGTCACCGGTGACTGAAATAGCATTAGTGACTGGCGTAACGGTTACTTTTGCACCAGAGAAGGCATACATCGCGCCAATAGATACCACCACGACTACAACCGCGGCGATAAGAAGTTTCCAAGGGAACTTTTTTGAAGGACGGTCCATGCTCATGGTAGGGATAGGACGCACCGGTGGTTGCGGTGGTACTGGGGGAGGTGTGGTAGGCGTTGTAAACGAATCCATGGACGGCATCGGTGGAGGTGCGATTGATTCGCCTCCTTCCCCTTCCAGCGCTTTGCGACGCGACGGCGGGATGATGTCGGTAATGGTTTTCGGCATATACGCGTAAGAATAACTAAGGCCCGTAATGAGGATATGGTAGCCCGCTTGGGGAGCCTCGCAAACTATGGGACGGGGATACCTATTTCTTTCCCAAACGCTCGCGTGCCAGAAGCGCAAGCATATTCAACGGCACTTCTTCCGTCGTACCTGCTTCTCCACCAACGGCTTTTGCAAAATGAGATGGGTCAAGGGTGATAACCGAGAGTGGTTCATCGGAAAGCCAGAGCGCATGAATGTCCGGCACGTCTATTGCTTTATGCATGAAGGCGCGTGCTTCAGGATCAGTCACCAAAAAGAGTGAACGCGGGAGTGCGTGGGTTGCGGTAAACGCTTGGAGTGATGCGATCATCGCATCGGTCCACTTCTTTTGTGCAGCCGTCATGCGCTCAGACAGTCCGGGCGTCGTGTAATCAACTTCAGACGTCCCAGGGAACGCACTCACACCACTTTCTTTAGCGGCACGAACAAATTCATTAAGACCAGATGGTATGGAAATAGAAGCAAGCGGTGTGCCGTGCTTCACAAACAGCAATTCGCTCACTTCTCCAGACACGCGAAGGCCTAAGTAATCCTTTTCGTGCGGGAAGAGTGCGCCTACTGACTCGTAAATAAGCGAAGCGAAGGTAGAAAAGCGTGCGTCACGGTGTGCCGTGAAGCTACCTATTGTTTTGCGCATCAGTTCAGCCACCTCTGCTTCAATAGACGCAGAAAGGATGATTATTTCTGCACCTTTTGCTCTCTTTCCTACCGGTTCTTTAGTCTCATACCCATTTAATACCGTCGCTACTATCGTGTCTTCTGAACGGATACGACCGCTTGGTACCTCACCCTTCTTTTTGGCCTTTTCAAGGAGGTCAGCCGTAAACGTAAATGGTTTACCATCCCCTACTGTCTCTATTCGTATAGACGCGTCCTGCCATGGACCACCAAGAGACACAAAGGCGGCAGCAACACTTCCGCTTCCCGTACGACGATGGAGTATCGGCGCACCATCCTGGCGAAGCGCACGGAGTGCTGAATCGAGGGTACGCAGCATGTCGGTTGACGACACGCTGGTGTCTGAACCAGTTTCCATAGGTACGCGTATCGCGTAGTAAAGGGCGACTGGTGCTTTTGGCGTAATGCGCGCATACGCCGCACGTACGGATGAAGAACTTACATCTATTAGCACGACTGAGCGTGCGTTAGTGCCACCAAACAATCCCATTGACTACATAGTAACGCACTCTTTCGTCAAAAAAGCGCATATTTTGACGAAATGTAAAAAAAATGTAATTTTCAGACCGGTCGTTAATCGCGTCTCCAGACACCTGTTCATCCCCACCGGGGCGGGCAGGTTATTGGAGATAGAACTTATGGCCATGCACATCAACACCCACGACATTTCTTTTCTCCTTGAGAGCACGGATGTCATGGATGTTATTCAGAAAGCAATCGACGACTACAAAGACGGCGGCGGGACGAGCCACAACCTCAATCTCGCGATGATTCTCGACAACCCAGAGGTCGTACAAGCGGCCGCTGTGCTCAAGAACGTCACGTTGGACAATATTACGTCCGAAACGGTCGCGCTTCTTTTCGACAAGGCACTTTCGCGTTATCTGAAGAAGGGCGGCGATGGCGATGCGGGGAACCTCTACGTCATGACGCTCGTGAGTGATGATACCGGGAACACCGGTACGTCAGAGTCGAGCAGCATCCGCCTCTACACCTACGCGAACACGACGGTCACGTTTAAGCGCGGCGACCAAACGCTTGCCGTGGTGGGTCTCAATCGTGAGCTTACGTTCGGCGCATTGCTCGACCTTGGTGGCGTGAAGCTCCTTCAGGGCGAACGTCTTCTCGAAGACGATGAGCTCGTGCATATCGACGATAAGCGCAACCCGAATGACTTGAGCGGGTCGGTCATCGTCCTTGCTCCTGCAGCCGACTAGCACGTCCAGTCTACGGCATCGAACGGCCATGAGGGCCCCGGCAACGGGGCCCTCATTCTTTAGGCCATTACTGCTTTTATGCGGCGTACTCCTGCAGCAACCGCTTCTTCTTTCAGAATCTTAAATTTCTTTCCGCCTTCGTGAATCTCTGATGTATTGGTGACGTGTGGCCCACCACAGAATTCAAGTGAGAACGCTTCAGCAATTTTAGGATCTGCTTCCGTTGCGCCGAGGGGACCAAGGGAATACACGGACACCATATCCGGATACTTAACGCCAAACTCCATTTGAGCACCAAGTTTCTCTGCTTCTTCGCGCGGCATAACTGAACGAGTCATCGGGAGGTCTTGATAGATGACATCGTTAACAATGTCTTCGACTTGTTTTTTCTCTTCGTCGGTCATCTTCGCGCCATGGGCGAAGTCGATACGCAAACGCTCTGAGGTGATGTTGCTTCCCCGCTGCTTTACCTCCGTACCAAGTACCTTCTGTAGCGCTGCGAGAAGGATGTGGTGCGTAGTGTGATAGCGCACGGTTTGTTCTGCGTGGTCAGCAAGACCACCAGCAAAGCGCTGTGCGCCACCTGCGCGTGAGGTGTCTTGGTGCTCTTTCATTTTCGCAGCGAACGCATCGGTATCGATAGCGATGCCACGCTCTTTAGCGAGCTCTTCGGTCAACTCAAATGGGAAGCCATAGGTGGTGAAGAGTACAAAGGCATCTTCTGCAGACACATCACGCTTTTCTGCGAGCTTTTCAAACTCCTTAAGACCTTGTGAGAGCGTCTTACGGAACCGCTCCTCTTCTTTAGCGAGCTCGTCACGAATCTTTCCTGCATTTTCCTGAAGATGTGGGTAGTGGTCAGCGTATACCGCGGCGTATCCTTCTGCGACGTCTGGAAGAATGGCGTCGTGGACACCAAGGCGGTCTGTTTCGCGAATAGCACGACGAATAAGGCGGCGAAGCACATAGCCCGCTTCGGTGTTCGACGGATGAACGCCTTCGGCAAGCATAAAGGAAGCGGCGCGCATGTGATCAAGCACGATACGCATCGAACGAGTGACTCTTTCGTCTTCTCCATACTTCTTCCCGGTACGAGACTCAAGTACGGTACGTGGTGCATCGAAGACATCTATAAGGAAGGCGTCTGGCGTACCAATCGTGGCAAAGGCAAGACGCTCAAGACCACCACCAAAGTCCACGTTCTGTTTAGGAAGATTTGAGAATGAACCGTCCTCATTCTTTACAAACTGCATGAACACCGAGTTCCCTATCTCAACAAAGCGACCACAGTCACAGTTCGGGTGGCACTCTGGTCCCCACGTTGGGTCGTGCGGAAGACCAAAGTCATAAAACACCTCGGAGTCAGGACCACCTGGCTCACCTGCTGGCATCTTCGATGGCACACCAGCACGACTCCACCAGTTCTTCTTCGCATCGTACGCAAAGATACGTTCGTTACCCTCCATTCCTTTCTGGTAACCCTCTGCTTCACTACCAATATTTGCGTACTCAGCAGTGATGCCTTTTGCTGCAAACAATTCTTTCCAAATGCCAGCTGCCTCAACATCTTCTGGCATATTCGCTTCTGCGTCTCCCGCAAAGACTGTGACGTAGAGTTTTTCTGGGTCGAGACCAAGCCCCTCTTCTTTAGAGGTAAGAAATTCAAACACCCATGGAAGCTGCTCTTTCTTGAAATAGTCACCAAGTGACCAGTTACCAAGCATTTCAAAGAAGGTCGTGTGGCGATTGTCACCCACTTCCTCAATATCGCCCGCACGGAAACTCATCTGGGAGTTCACAATGCGATTACCCTCCGGATGGTCCTTACCAAGGAGGTAGGGCACGAGTGGCTGCATGCCTGACGATGTGAACAGGGTCGTTGGGTCGTTGCCCGGCACAATCGGTGCCGAAGGAATCACGACATGGCCGCGGGCTGCGAAAAAGGCAAGATATCGCTTACGTACCTCTGATACTGTCATGCGGAAGACGATAGCATATGAGACATAAAAAAGTCCTGCCGCGACGCATGCGCGCCGCGACAGGGTGATGCGTTAGTCGTGTTTGAGCGTCCTAGCCACCTTTTGCATCGTCTTGCTCTTTGAGAGGAGCGCAGCGATGAAAAGAAGCCACAGAGTCACAAACACGATCCAATACATCTGCATTGTCCTCAAATCACGTTCGACCGTTCCGCACAATAGCGGGTTCTCAGGTCTAAGTGGTCCTTCGACTAAAATATAATGCCAAAAATAATGATTTTGTCAATCGCGTATGAAAAGACTGACCGGCGTCCGCGGTGAAGCGGAACGCCGGCAGCAAGGTGCGGTGCCGTCACGCAACCTCCTGTTCGGAGGGAACGAGGCGTGGATTGAGCGTGATGTGATATTCGGCGAGGTCTTGTGCGCTGATGAGCTGGCGGTTCCGATAGATATCGATACCGGTTGCTTTTGCGCGCTCTTCGATGGTGCTCAAAGTCTCACCAACGAAGCAAAACTTGTCGCCGTTCACGGCTTCAACCTCAATGAATAAGGCCATACGAATAACTCCGTAGTGCCCCCCGAAGGTATATGACACGAGTCTGCGTACAATGTCAATTTCCGTTATACTCCTTATATGAAGAAACGCGGATGGGGATTTGATACCGAAGGCATGGATACACGAGTGCGACCACAAGATGATTTTTATCATTACGCGAACGGTGGCTGGCAAGACAAAAACCCCATACCGAAAGCGGAGTCGCGCTGGGGGTCTTTCCTTATTCTTCGCTACGAAACCGACAAGAAATTGAAAGCCATTCTTGATGAGTTAGAGAATGGTGCTGCGCCAAAAGCGGGCACCCCAGAGCGTATGATTCGTGATTTTACTCGTTCAGGATTGAATATAGAGCGACGCACGCAGCTTGGATTGAAACCGCTGCTCCCCCTCATCTCCCGTATTCGTGCTCTTAAGCACCGTGGTGAAGTGATGGACATGACTGCCACACTGAGCCGAATAGGAGTCTCGGCACCGTTTGGCGTCGGTATTGATCAGGATTCAAAAGATACGACGCGCTACATATTGCATATCTTCCAGGACGGTCTTGGCATGCCCGATTGTGAGTACTACCTCAATGATGACCCTGAATCTCTACGGGTTCGCAACGCCTACGCAGCATATGTAGCAGGCATGTTGAAGCTTATGGGGAGAACCACGAAGACAATTAAAGATGAGCAGGAGCGCATCATGGCACTTGAAACAGCACTTGCGCGAGTTTCAATGGACAAAGTGTCTCGTCGAGAAATTGAGAAGACGTACAACAAAATGAATATGACGCAGCTCCAGAAGCATGCGTCCGGTATCGATTGGAAACGCTTCATGACTAAGATTGGCGCACCCAAAGCCACGTCATTCATTGTGATGCAGCCATTGTTCATAAGGGGCGTCGATGAGCTTCTTACGCTTATTCCTCTTGAGGATTGGAAGCTCTATCTTGAGTGGCAGCTCGTGAGCGACTATGCTGGTGCGCTCACTCCTGCGTTTGAACGTCAGACCTGGCAGTTCTATGGCGCAACCTTGACCGGCGCAAAAGCGATGAAGCCGCGCTGGCGACGGGTATTAAATGCGGTAAACAGCACGCTTGCGGAGCCTCTTGGACGTATCTATGTGCGTAAACACTTTACTGAACACGCAAAGCGCAAGATGAATGCGCTTGTTGATGACCTTTTTGAGGCATACGAGGTACGTATTAAGAATCTTGATTGGATGAGTGCGCCTACCAAAAAGAAAGCACTACAGAAGCTGCATGCCATGGGTCGGAAGATTGGCTATCCAGATAAGTGGCGCAGCTACACCTCACTAGTGATTCGTCCTGATGACTACATTGGCAACCTTATGCGCTCTGCAGCATTCGAGCATAAGCGGGAGATGCGAAAACTTCCAAAGAAGGTAGATCGTAGTGAGTGGTACTGCGCACCACAGATTGTGAATGCGTTTAATGCGCCAAACCTAAACGACATCACGTTCCCTGCTGCTATTTTGCAGCCACCATTCTTTGACCCTGACGGAGACGCAGCTCTTAACTATGGGGCGATTGGTGCGGTCATTGGTCACGAAATCACCCACAGCTTCGATGATGAAGGGGCTAAATTCGACAAGGACGGCAATCTCCGTGAGTGGTGGACGGCTGAAGATAAGAAACGCTTCCAACAGCGCTCAAAGATTATTGAGGAGCAGTACAGCAAATATGAAGTCGCTGACGGTATTAAGGTAAACGGCAAGCTTACGCTTGGCGAGAACATTGCCGATCTTGGCGGCATGGCTATCGCGTATGACGCATATCAAACGTATCTCGCAAAACACGGCCGCGAAGATATCGATGGTTTTAGTCCCGAACAGCGATTTTTCCTTGGCTTTGCTCTCTTTGAGCGAGAGAATGTCCGTCCTGAATTTGAGAAAATGGCTACTCTTACCGACCCTCATTCTCCTGGCGTCTTCCGCATCAATGGTCCTATGGCAAACTCAACGCCGTTCTATTTGGCGTTTGGCGTCAAAAAAGGTGATGCGTTATACCGAGACGTAAAGGTGCGGACGACGGTTTGGTAACAAAACTTACGACTGCCACTGTATAGGTGACTTCCCATTAGCGCGAAGAAAATCGTTCGCTTTTGAGAATGGTTTACTCCCGAAGAAACCAGCATATGCAGATAAAGGAGATGGATGTGGAGACTCGATGATGCAGTGCTTCTCCCAATCAATGAGTGACTTTTTACTTCGAGCGTAGTTACCCCAGAGGATAAACACTAACCCTTCTCGTTTCTCTGAGAGTGTACGAATGACCGCGTCAGTAAATCGCTCCCATCCTTTGCCTTGATGTGATGCTGCTTGGCCTGCGCGTACGGTAAGGGTTGCATTGAGGAGTAATACACCCTGTTCTGCCCAGTGAGTAAGGTCTCCACTTGTTGGGACCGTCCCGCCTATATCACTCTGTAATTCTTTATATATGTTCTGGAGTGACGGTGGATTTCGTACTCCCTCGACTACCGAAAATGACAGTCCGTGCGCTTGCTTAGGGCCATGGTATGGATCCTGACCAAGAATGACTACTTTGACTGCGTCAAAGGGAGTGAGCTCAAACGCACGAAACAGATTCTTTGGGTGCGGATACACCGTACCGTTTTGATACTCAGCTTTTACAAACGCTGTGAGTTCCTTGAAATACGGTTCCTTAAACTCTCCTGCCAGATACGCTTTCCATGACGGTTCGAGCTTTACCTCCATTGGCGCGAGTATAGCAAAAGCAAAGCCGCGCTCGCGCGCAGCCTCACCTTCTTCGCCGTCATACCACCTTGCGGGGCATAACGTATTTGGGAGCATGATACTTTCGCCGTAACTCAGCCTCCTGTGAAGAAAGAAGGTCACAACAGGCGCGAACGAGCAGTATCGCTTCCTTGCTTGGTTTTAAGGAGTCGAGAACGATAGCGTGCCGTGCATCCTGAAGCATCGAGTACTGCAGCATGCACACGTCTGCCCATATGCCGAAGAGGTACGTAGCCGGGGTAAATCCGACTGATGGTTGGGGTTCAATGGTCATTTCACCACCTCCAGCCCCAAGTATGACGCTGTATATACGTAGGGCAATCAGCGCTCTGGGGAGAGTATTACTCTGGTGTTTCGAAACTCTTTACTTGAGCAATCAATGCTTCGAGCTTCTTGCGCCGCTGCTCTCCCTTAAAGAGGCTGTGTTCAAGAAAACTTTCAAGCATCTGACGCTGAAAGTGCGGGGTGTACATTCGTAACGAGGTTGAACCAACCAACAGTTCTTTGTAATCCACCCCTTCTTGTACAGGGGTCGATGCCATGTATTTACGCGCAAGAGTCATACCTCCTACGCCACTACCACTGAGTCTTACTACAACATCGAATGACGTACGGTATCCCTTGGCATACAACGCTTCTCGATTGAGCTTTTCTTCTTGTGCACTGTTTGCGCTACGACCTTCAAATGGACCTTCACTCATAAAATATCTAGGAGAGCGCACCTTCTGCACGCAATAGTGCCTCTTTTGATGGCCCGTTTATGTTGTTGTAACCCCCAATCTTTCCATCTGCGCGAACAACACGGTGACAAGGCACTGTTTTGTCGTCGTTATGTGCCATAACGTTACCAACGGCCCGAGCTGCACCAGGACGACCAGCTGCTGCTGCAACCTGACCATAGGTCATGGTCTGTCCCTTCTTTATGGTTCGTACCACCGCTTGTACTCGTCGGGCAAACGCATGACTTGATTTCATAGTGAAAGTATAGCAATGGAACATTAAGAGAGAACATTGACAAAAATATATCTTTACACATAATCCTTCTCGAGGAGAATTACCAATGACTCTTGTGTACTTTTCGCTTGGGTTCGCCGTCGTTGTCGGAGCTATTACTAGCTTGTTTGGCAGCGACGCCCACCGCGTACGCGCACGTGCGCGTCCCCTCACTACCTCGTTTGGGAAGATGCATCGACATCGTTGCATTAACCCTCAGTGCGGTCACGTTTGGTCGCATGACCAGGCGGCGAGGCAGACCATGAGCGCTGCCTACACCTGTCCCAAATGTGGGACCGATTCGTGGAAACGGTGAAAGTCACACCTCAGACAAACCGGCGCAGAGAAATCTGCGCCGGTTTTGTATTATTTCCCCTTCTTCTTACTGGCGAGTACGTGCGTCTTAAAAATCTTGCCTGCTTCATCGCGATAGCAGCAGTACTCACAATCCTTGCCACCAAACGCTGTTCCGCGTCCATAGTCTGGTATCTCATCACTCTCGAGTGTCTCTCGCATGCGAACGAGGGTTGGTGCTACCCATGCATCAGAACCGGAATACGGAATGAGCGTAATATCGAACTCTAACTTTCCGTCAAAGGCTTCTTTATCTGCATTGCCATTCGCGTAGACAAAGAACCCGGTAGGGTGAACGGCAAAACCGTTTTGACGGAACAGCCATTGGTATAT
>CAZWLE010000001.1:0-75257 GCA_964634305.1 uncultured Candidatus Saccharibacteria bacterium | reverse complement strand
TTTTTTGTACGAATCATACAAATCGTCTTCAGTTTTTGGTCCTTCTTTCTTCGACGTAGCTTTGTAATCCACGATGATGACTTCACCTTGTGGGGTTATCCATGCGTCGTCGATACCACCACGAAGAATAAAATTGGAATCCTGATGATGAAACTTAATGCCACGACGAAGCGCGTCGCGCCACTCTTCCATACGGTCGTCTTTAAATGGCACCGCATCAAGACCATACGCTTTCATGAGTGGATGAGTACTCCCTGCAGCGCGATGAATATCAAACTCACGCTTAAAAAGCTCGTCTACTGCGTTATTAAGCGTAAAGCCCGGCATTGACGGACGCTTTACCCCAAGTCGTAAATCAAGGTACGAGCAGCGAGGACACTCAGTGAACATGTCCACCTTTGAGCGGCTAATCGTAAACGGCTCCGCAGAGCCAGGTTCAAAGGTTTTAGACCACTTTCCGGCCATGATTTCCCTATTCTAACGCGAACCCGGTACTAGCGCGAAGCACCCTCTGCAACCGTTTGAATTTCAGCGATAACGGCACCAATACGCTCTGGAGGCATACCTATAGCGCGGAGAGCGTCGCGACGCTCTGCAAGCTGTTTGGTCGTGACAATGCCTTGATCAATCAACAGTTTCTTCTCAGAACGACGAAGAAGCGTAAGCGAGGTCACGGGGAAGAGACCTGACGCGACAATACGGTCATAGAGGTTACCTTCGGTTGGATAGCTCCAACCAAGAAGGCCAAGACCAGAACACGAAGCGTATTGAATCGCTGTCTCAGTGAACTTGGTATTGGTGATAAGGAATCCACGGTCGACCGGACAGATTGCGCCTTTTGCAGGATCACACTGCCAAATGTCGTCAAACCGCGCTTTGACGTAGAGTGCAACCTTCACGTCCGTTTTGTAGTTAGGGTCGTTGTGATACTTCAACTCTGCAGCTAGGTGCTCGTTCCCTTTTTTAGCGTACACATCCACCTCGTGCGGCACACATTTCCCAGGAATCGTTTTTCGCCACTCCACCTCCCAGCCCTCAGCAAGAAAGAGTTGCGAGACAAAATCTTCAAACGGGTGTCCTGAAGGACCAAGTTCAAAGAGTGCTCGGCGAAGACTGTAGCGCGCGGCTGCGGTGCGCTCTTCATTGCGCAGGAGGCCAAATGCACGACGATAGATTTCATTCGTTTCTACACCACGCACTATCGACTGTTCGATAACACCACGAATTTTGTTCGCAATGCGCTCAGATGCACCGGCACGACGAAGCGATGCCTCAAGCTTTGCGCCGTCGAAACTTTCAAGCGTTCCGTCCGCTTTACGTATTTCAGTCACTAGTAGCGATTATACCGCCTCCTACACAGGCATCTCCGGAATAGAACACGAGTGACTGACCAGCTGCTGCCGGCTCAGGAAGTGTTTCGCTTGGCGTAAAAATCTTAGATGCTGCATCGTAGCGTCCTGACACCAGTGGACCATGGTAGCGAAACTGTGCCCGCATGCCTTCGTTTGGCGTCTCAAACCAATTATCATCACTAATACGTAGTACCTCAGATGTTGGCTGTGCTCGCTCTTTAGACACAACTAATACGTTCTCAGTAAGATTTTTGCGCACGACATACCATGGTCCTGGCTCTGCATCCTCTAGAGCAACGCGCTCACCAAGCGTGCGTAACACGGCGCCATCGTGACGCCCTACCTCTTTTCCAGTCGTATCAACAGCTTTTCCAGGAGCGCTCCCTAGTTCGGCGCGTAGAAAATCATCTACAGAAATAGCACCAAGGAAACAAATACCCTGACTGTCGCGTTTACGAGCTACGGGAAGGTTAAATCGTTCTGCAAGGTTACGCACCTCAGCTTTATCTTCAAACCCACCAAGCGGAAAGAGGGTATGCTTTAGTGCCTCGCTTGGTACGGCCCACAGAAAATAACTCTGATCTTTGGCAGTGTTTTTTGCACGGAAGAGTTTTCCATTCTTTGTCTCTGCATAGTGTCCGGTCGCAATAGCGTCCGCGTTATGTGTAGCAGCAAACGCATGGAAAGCGCCAAACTTCACCTCACGATTGCACATGATGTCAGGATTTGGCGTGCGTCCCTCTCTATACTCAGCAATAAGGTAGTCAATGACGGCACGCTTATAGGTGTCGGACGCATCAAGCGTATGGAAGGGTATCTGAAGACGAGCAGCGACCCGCATTGCGTCTCGACGGTCTTCTGCCCAGGTACAAGAGAGCTCTGGCGGATACCAGCCTTTTATAAAGACCGCAACAAGGTTCGCTCCTTTCTGTTTAAGGAGTGCTGCGCTCACCGCAGAGTCTACGCCACCTGAAAGCCCTATAAATATGCGTTTTCCCACAATTGTTGCGTCCCCGGTCATTTGTGTGAGTATACATAGCAGAGGGCAACCGGAAAGGAGGTGACCCCCGTGACCCCCATGCGGTCATCAGGTGTATCCATGCGCGTACGAGTCATTCAAGGCACTATTCGCCTTCGTCCCGCCCCTGGCGAGACGTATGCGACCTCAATAGGTCCTGGCGAGTATGAAGTAGTCTTGCTTCCTACTCGCGAATGGCTCAACGTACCATCCCACGGCAATCACGGGCTCACCCCCGTCGAGTGGAAAGACCACTGGGACGAACTGCGCGTCGAAGTGGAGCGTAAGAATTCACCTAATGGATGGGAACCACTTCAAGACGAAGACGACTGGAAACAGTACGTCTTGAAGTGACAACGCCGCGGCCTTTGTGCCGCGGCGAGTTCTTTTACCTCAAGTACAGCTCCTTATTGCGCTTATGTTCCTCAAATGACTCTGCGTAATGCATCTCCCCGTCATTTCCAAAAAGATAGTAGACATAGTCAGACGGCGTAGGCGTCATAGCGGCAACAATCGCGTCTTCACCTGGATTCCCTATTGCTCCGGGTGGTAAGTCTCGGTTTCGATACGTGTTGTAGGGCGAATCAATATCGAGATCTTCGCCTGATGGATGATAGGTATCAATCCCCTTTATGTATCCAAATACGGCATCTACCTGTAGTGCCATGCCTTCATCGATACGGCTCCAGAGTATGCCAGAGACGATATTTCGGTCAGTACCCACTTTCGTTTCCTTCTCGAGAATGGATGCCATGATGACCAGTCGTTCAAGCGGCTCAGAAGTCGGTTCATTAGATATGAGCGGGACAATAACCTCGTCAAATCGAGCACGCATACGCGCTACGATTTCTGTTGGCGTGACATCTGCATAAAAGTTATAGGTATCAGGAAAGAGATACCCTTCGTAAGGTGTTGCTGCTTCAAGAAACGCTTCCCGATTAAAAGCAGGGAGTGAAGTCTCCAAAATATCTGCCATTTCACGCGCCGTAATACCTTCTGGGAAGGTGACGCGTATTGCAGGAATACCTGAATCACCGTTTGCAAGACGCCATAACACCACTGCCATGCCGGTTGGGTGCTCAAACAAATACTTTCCTGAACGAACGTCTCGATCTGCTGACGTTACGCGTGCGAGCATGCGGAAAAGGAACGCATTTCCTATGATGTCTTGTTCCGCGAGCATGACAGCAGTATCACGAAACGAAGCATTCTCAGGAACCGTGACGATGGTTCCTTTTGGGAAATTAATTGCAGGCACAAACAACACGAGAAGGAGTACCGCGAGCACCACTCCTAACCCAACGAGATACTGGGTTCGTAGGCGTACGAGATGAACGTAGAGCGCCTCAAGGGCCGAGGTAAGGACAAGGTGTACGTACATAGCTATACCGGAAGGTTCTGAGGTGCTGTCGACGTAGCAGAACCAATACGACGTACACCAGGAGCTTTGGCTTCCGAGTTCGGGAAGTGATAAATGGTCGCAAGCTCCTCAGCTGAGTAGATATTCCATGGCATACGCATTGGCGGATGGAAGAATGAACGTGCGCGGTAGAGCTCAAGTGCTTCATGCATTTCCTTTTTGCGTCGACCACCACCAATGTCTTCCCAAGGATAGTCATTGAACTTCTCATCCCACAATGGCGCAGGGACAATCTGGTTGAAGCGTTCGGAGATATATACCTTGAAAATGTTCGCCGTAAACGCATTCATAGTGCCGTAGTACTTATCCCTTGGTGCGGAGTAAATAGAGCGAATACCAACGTCAAAAGCTGGTTTACCAATATTGCGTTCGATACTCGCAATGACCTCCTTCTGAGATTCAGTTGGGTTCGGGAAGCCTTGCACTTCAACAAGATGACCATTTGCATCTATTTCTTCACGTTTGTTAACGCTTTCTTTCTTGAGTCCGTCAACAATTTCTTTTCCTTGATCACGCCAAGTGTATGCCTTTCCATCCGCTTTCAAGCGACCACGGAACTTATCACCCTTAGCAAGACGCATTACAAACTGCGTCCACATCTGCTCCTCAGGGCCAATAGAGCTCATGAGTTCAAGTACCTGTGCAAATGGATCAGTAATGTTCTCTGGCTTATCACCAGGACGGTCGAGCGCATGGTCTACATAGGTACGAATTGGATACGGGTCGTCCTGTTTCTTCCAGTATTCACAGGCAAACATTTGAAACTCGTCAAAGCGCGTTGGCTCGCGAAGACGTGAGTAGTCTGCAGCTTCAATAATTTCCATGTCGGGGAACTGACCGTAGAGATAACTCTCCGTAACGCGCCGCATATTTTCGCGAACAAACACATAGAAGTGTATTTCGCCTCCTAGTGATACCAGCTCAAAACTCCACCATGGTCGTGTGCGACCCCACCAATATTTTTTGAGCCACGTACCTGCGCCTGGACCAATGTTGAGAGCCGCAAAGACGGACTCCATAGCTTGCGGTGTCTTGTAAATTTCACGAGGAACACGCATCTCAAGGAGCACAAACGGGTTGCGCATGTTGAAATTCATCTGTCGCATGTTGATGAAGCGCAGCATGGCAAAGCGACCAATGACGACCGGCAACCATAGTGGACCGAGCAAGAGCAACATGTCCCAGTTCTGCGCACTCTGCACGGGAGCGTTTGCAGCTATAAACGCACAGACAAGGAGATAGAGGACGATAATGACGTATCCAGGAAGAATAAATCCTCCCTTTTCGTTCGAAGCTTCAAGTGCTTCGTGTAATCCATGCAGACCAGGGAGTTCAAACTCTCCGCCGTGTCCACCACCATGTCCTCCTGCTGACATGCGTATGAGTATAGCAAGACGAACGCCTCCTGAAGGAGGCGTTCGTCAATGCATTGGGTAAACGGATGGTTACGCGAGCGCGTAGGTACCCGTTTTATCGCGCTTGAAGTGCTTTGGGTCGTTAAGGTTTACGAGCACGGTGTTGTCCTTCACGTAGCGAACCTTCTTTACTTCTTCGAGGACGCGGTCGCGAGAAAGAGGACCATGCTTTTTGAGTACTTCACGAATAACATCGCGAACGACACCCGGAGTGTAGCCCCACTCAGCAAGGGCGTAGAGACCGCGACCAACAAGGACAAAACGCTCATCCTTCATAAGCTCGTTGTGGGTCGTAGCAACGTGCGCTTTCTTTGCAAAGAGGTCAGTGATGCAGTTAGCAACATCACGGAAGTGCATTGGCTGACCTTCGCGCTTAATCACGAGGTAGGCAAAGTCACGAATACCCTTGGTGCGAATAGCAGGCGCCGTGGTCTTACCCCACTCAGCAAGAGGGTTCTTACCAATGTTCTTGGAGAGGGCGAGCCAACGCTTGAGGATTTCCTCGTTGCGGTATGCCGTGTCAATTTCACGAAGTTCAGCAAGGAAGCGGTCGAAGAGTTCACCTTCCGAAAGTACTTCGTCATCAGAAAGCGACGCATAGAGAGATGAGAGTGCGTTGTGTACCTTCTTTGCGGTCGTAGAGTTCACGTGCCAACGAGCAAAGAATTCGTCGGTCTCACGCTCACGGAAAAAGGCAGAGCCGGTTACAAGGAGGAAGCGGAAACGGTTGCGACCCTTCTCATCGGTAGCAAGACCGTCGAGAAGATGATCTTCCGGAAGAATGGCACCCTGGCTCTCGATGTATGCGCAAAGCTCGTCAAACGCGATTTTCGCTTCTTTGAAAGCCTTTGAGGAGCGAACGGCCTCAATAGCAGACGCTTCAATCTGGCGGACACGCTCACGAGTGATATTCCAGCGCTCACCAATAGATTCAAGGGTCTCGCGTTCGCTCTTGGTACCAAGACCAAAGCGGAGAGTAAGCACTTCGCGAGCACGATCGGAGACTTCGCCGAGGAGTTTCTTTACGAGAACAGCACTATCAAACGAAGGCTTCTTCGGGCCCTTCGCTTTCGAAGAAATGGCGGTTTTGCTCGTTTTCCCAGGCATTGTGTTGTAATTATACCAAACGGCTATTTTTTAGCAAGTCCCCCTTATCCCCGGACCAGATTGAGGATACGACCAGGCACATAGACCACCCGGGCGGGTGCTGCCCCCTCCATGGCTTCCGCTACTCCCGGGAGGGCAAGAGCTGCAGCCACCGCATCTCCCTCAGACGCATCCGGAGCAAGTACGAGCTCTCCACGACGTTTGCTGTTCACTTGTACTACCACTGTTACCGATTCCTCGGTAAGAAGTGACGCGTCTACGGAAGGCCATGGCGCCAGATGAATGCTTCCCTCCCCGCCAGACACCTCATAGAGATGCTCGGCAAGATGCGGCGCATACGGCGCAAGAAGCACTAGGAAGGAACGCCATGAGGCTGTGTCTATTGTGGATTCTTCTTCCAAACTATTAACGAGCACCATGAGTGCAGAGATAGCAGTATTGAACTTAAAGCGGTCAGTTTCGCCTCCTACTTTCACGGTCGCTTTTGCGAGTGCCTTTTTAAGTGGTTCGCTTGCTGTTCCGTCACTGACACGCTCCGAAAGCGCGTAGATACGGTCAAGGAATCGACGCATACTTTCAACGCCGGCGGGGTTCCAAGGGTAATGACCTGGTTCGTTGTAAGGACCGATGAACGCAAGGTACATACGTACGGCATCAGCACCATGAAGGGCGACGTGCTCGTCGGGATTTACAACATTTCCCTTAGACTTAGACATCTTGGCGCCGTCTGGACCAAGGATGATGCCGCGGTTGTAGCGCTCACCAAATGGCTCTGGGGTTGGAACGAGCGCAAGGTCGTACAGCGCTTTGTGGAAGAAGCGAGCATACAAGAGGTGCATCGTGGTGTGCTCAGATCCGCCGGAGTAACGATGAACCGGCAACCACTTTTTCAGTAGTGATGCGTCAGCAAATTTCGTATCGTCTTGCGGAGAAACGTAGCGGAGGAAGTACCACGATGAATCAACAAACGTGTCGAGCGTATCGTATTCAGGCGTCCATCCTTCTCCGAAGATTCTGGTGACGCGTTCCTGTAACTCTTTTGAAGACGCAAGGGGTGCTTTGCCGGTAGGACGGAAATCAACATCTTCCGGCAAGAGCCATGGGAGATGTTCTGCGGGAATAGCGTGTGGCTTTCCTTCTGGGTCATAGACCACAGGAATCGGACAGCCCCAGTAGCGCTGACGGGAAATCAACCAGTCGCGAATACGATAGTTGGTGGTCTTCTCGCCGTTAGCGGCAGTAATAATGGCATCAAACGCGTCACGATTGTGCTGACCGGTAAACGAACCTGAGTTAATGAGCGTGCCGTCGCCGGTAAAACAATCACCGTCACCCTCAACGACGGTAACCATTGGCAACCCGTGCTTTACCGCAAATGCATGGTCGCGTTCATCGTGCGCAGGAACCGCCATAACCGCACCCGTGCCATACGACGCGAGTACATAGTCAGCGACATAGACCGGTATTTCTTTGTTCGTAGCAGGATTAATGGCTACGACACCCTCCACCTTTACACCTGTCTTGTCTTTATTTTCACTGCGCTCACGCTCGGTTTTCTTAGACGCTGCATCAACATATGCACGTACCTCCTCTTTGTTTGCAAGGACACTATGGTCATCACGCAGTGCGAGTGTTACCCAGAGGTGGTCAGGCGCTAGTACAAGATAGGTAGCGCCAAACACTGTGTCAGGGCGTGTGGTGAAGACCGAGATAGCTGCTTTCTCTCCGTTTGGTCCAAGATTGTCGTTTGCTGACGGGTCATGGGTGAACACAAGGGGGAACGACAGCTTTGCGCCTTCGCTTTTTCCTATCCACTGACGCTGTGCTTCCTTTATATCTTCGCGCCACGGCAAGGTATCAAGGTCAGTAAGGAGACGCTCAGCGTACGCGGTGATTTTCATAAACCACTGCGTCAACCGCTTCTCTTCAACGTCAGTACCACAACGTTCGCACTTACCGTCCACCACCTGTTCGTTAGCAAGTACCGTTGCATCTTTCGGACACCACTTCACTGGCGCTTCTTTCCGTTCAACGAGCTCGTGCTCCATGAACTTCTGGAAGAGCCACTGCGTCCATTTGTAGTAGTCAGGGTCAGAGGACACGATTTCCTTAGACCAATCTACCGACGTACCCATAGTGCGAATCTGTGAGCGCATGCGGTCCATGTTTGCGTACGTCCATTCCTTCGGATCTTTACCGAACTTCATTGCCGCGTTCTCAGCCGGCAGACCAAAAGAATCAAACCCTATCGGGAAGAGCACCCCCTTACCCTGCATCCGAAGATACCGAGCGTAGATGTCGGTAAGCGCAAATGCGTACCAGTGACCCACATGGAGGTCACCTGACGGATACGGAAACTCAAACAACAGGTAGTACGGGTCCTTGGCCGTTTCAAGATTCGTCTCGTGCAAACGAAGTGCTTCCCACTTCTCGCGCGAAGCGGGTTCAATGGTGCGGTGGTCGAAGGAAGCGCGCTTCATGAGACGCCCTAGCGCACTGGGTCTTTAAACGGCGGGTACCGTTCAGGGTCAATCGTGCGTGAGTAACAATGCTCACCGGCAGGGTGCTTCCAGTTCTCATCAGGCTGCGGACCCCATGAGGTAACCGCAATATCGCGGCCTGGGAACTGCCCCTGACCTTTCGTGTCTGGCGTTTCTGCATTGAAGGTGGTGCAGAGGTCAAACGAACTATCACTCGTACGAACGTAGCGATACGCCTCACCGGTCTCAGGGTTTACTGGCACGACATAGCCTGCGAGTGGGTCATTGAGTTCATCGAGTGCTGCAGGAAGGGTTTCCTTCAACTGCCAGAAGTAGAGCACCTGGTACTGAATGCTCTGAAGGTCGCTTACCTTCTGCTCATCAAAGCGAAGACCACGCACTTCACCAGGCGTACCGACGATAAAGAACCCGGATACGACGGTAACAAGCGCAAGCACACCTGCCGCAATGCCAACCATATCTGCCCTCTTTGGGTGGAGCATCCAGTATCCCTTTATGTCTGCAAGGAAATGGAGGAAGACACCCGCAGCTACCAGCAGCACGATGACTGCCTTGAGGAAGAAGCGTTCGCTAATTTCTCCGGAGAGGAAGGTGTTGAGAATAGTGATGAGGTCAATCACTACCGCTGCACCAGCAATAAAGAGCGTGAGCACCAGTGCCCAACGACGAACCCAAATGTCTGCCTTACCTGGCTCTTTCTGCAACGTGCTGCGAATCAAACGGAAGAGAATAATCGCGGTTGGTGCGAGCACGATAAGCGTCGCCATGGAGAGACGTACTGCGCCTCCATACGGGTCGCCATAGTATGCGAGCGGGTCAGGAAATGCCTGGTTTACGTACTCGAAGAGGAGCGTGATAAGCGCACTAACACTACCGTAGAGAGCAATCAGCGCACCTGCCCAGAGGAAGAAATCCTTAGCCGTGGTTTTTGCCGTCATATGGCCAGGACTATACCACGTTCAGCGACACCTCGTGCGGTACTATGACGGTATGAGTGAGCGACCAAAACGCACTAAACTTGAAGTATTGAAGCAGGCAGATGGGTCTCGTCTCGTCTCGGAACAAGAAGGTGTCACCAGACGAGAAGCGTTCGACACACTCGTTTCAGCATTTGGTATGGCTGCCGCTCCGGTACTGGGAGGCTTTGCCGTTGCAGGCGAAGTCAAGAACTATCGAAACGAACGGAGCCGTATTGAATCAAGAGAAAAAGAACGAGCTGCCCGGGAAGAACTGCTACACAATCTCAATCGCTCTCCGTTAACGAGAACGGCAGTACATGAATTCATTGGAGATTTTGAGAAAGAAATGGCTGCGGTATTGCGTGAGAGCGACAAAGACCGCGTAAACGGAAAACCATGTGCTGAATACTTTTTTGACCATCTGTTCGACACGGTACCCGCTGATGAAATTCCTGACATACGAGAAGAGCTGCGTCTTCTCATATCTGGATTGCCTGCGACAGAATCGAGATACGACAACACTCGGGTAAATCCAGAAACAGGTGCTCGTTATCGAATTCAAGTCCTTGAAAGCACCATGATTGATGCTGGGTATACCAGAGAAGAGATGAAAGAAGCGCCTGCACAGCTTGCGCTCATGCGTAGTTTCTTGCGCGACGCTGACCGCATGTTGAATTGGCAAGAGGATGCGCCGGCAGCTGGTGATTCTTCTGAGTGGACCGGAGCCAAGGATTCTCTCGCCACTATAACGACGCGCTATTTTGATGGCGACGAAGTGCAAATGCGTAAACTATTTCTTATGCCGTGCATGGTGACTCGTCATCAGGCAGGACTCGGCACCATACGCAATTTCATACGTTACGTTGCTGACGTACCAAAAGAAAATGTGAAAGCACTTGATGTCTTCTATCATTTCGCTACTGAGGTAGGAAATCTTCCTGACGATAGCGACAAAAGAGACAATGGTTTAACGCACTTTAATGCACACGAGAGTATCAATTTCTTTGCACGTAGCCTAGCGTTTGCACTTCTGCTTGATTCAATTCGTCGACAGCGTCGCGGCGGTTAGGAGTGGAGGAAGACCATTACGTCGCCGTCTGAGACCACATAGGTTTTTCCTTCCGTGCGTACATGTCCTTTTTCGCGTGCGGTAGCGTAGGAACCGTCTTCAAGAAGCGTTTCGGTACCAATAACCTCAGCGCGAATGAACTTATCCTTGAAATCGGTATGGATAGCAGCGCCTGCTTCTGGAGCCGTTGAACCAATAGGCACCGTCCATGCACGAGATTCCTTCGGTCCGGTCGTAAAGAAGGTCATGAGACCAAGCGTTGCATAGGCGCCACGAATAAGATCAGTGAGACCGTCGATTTGCACACCAAGCTCCTGACGAAACATCTCCTTATCTCCCTCAGCAACGTCGTTAAGTTCGTGCTCAGTGCGTGCATCAACATGTACATAACGGCCACCAAGTGACTCAATGTAGTCGTAGGCACGCTGCGCACGGTCATCGTTCGCTTCCTTAAGGTTGTGACCGCCTGCTTTGCCGTTTAGGGCATAGAGAATCGGCTTTAAGGTAAGCAGATTCAGATGCTTTACGAGCTTAGCTTCGTCAGCTGAAAGTCCCGCTGCAAGGGCTAGCTTTCCGGCATCAAGGGTTTGTTCAACTTTGGTAAGTGCAGCGTCTTCTGCAACCGCTTCCTTAAGCCCCGCGCGTATGTCACGTATTAGTTTCTCTCGACGCTTACCCACCTGCTCTCGATCAGACAATATAAGTTCAAGGTTGATGACTTCAATATCGCGCACTGGATCTACGTCGCCATGCACATGCGTCACGTCTGGGTCATCGAAAAAGCGCACCATTTGAAGAATGGCGTCTGTCTCACGGATGTTCGAGAGAAATTGGTTGCCAAGACCTTCACCTTCACTTGCACCCTTCACAAGGCCTGCAATATCGACGAACTCTATCGCTGCAGGAATTACCTTCTCGCTTTTGGAAAACGCAGCAAGTTTATCGAGGCGTGCGTCTGGTACCCCAACAACACCCACCGATGGGTCAATGGTGCAGAACGGGTAGTTCTCTGCAGGCACGGCTGCTTTGGTAAGTGCATTAAAAAGCGTCGATTTCCCGACGTTTGGCAGACCAACGATACCTATCTTCAACATTGCTAGACACTACAGGAAAATCGGAGAAACAAGAAGCCCCGCGTTGCAGCGGAGCTCCCCGTCATCTAACCTCCCTGCGCTTTATGGAAGCAGTCAAAGTATTGCTTGTCAGTGGTGAACTCGCCTCTTTCGTTGCGAGCACTACAATCTCGGTACTTTTCCTGCAACTGTACTGAGGGAGGTGGTTCTACTCGCACTAGGACAGGCTCTTCGCAAGCCGAGAGCAAGAGGATGATAACGGTCAGGAGTGATCTCATTGCCATCTCCTTCCTTTGACCAAAGCCAAAGGCTCTATAGATATACGCCTATTTCCCTTTGCGCGCGAGTGCGGCAATCCGCTTAGTCCACGATGCTTTCTGTGCGTCGCTCAGTGCTTCTGAGGTACCAATCTTTGTTATGGCTACTCTAAATCCAGAGAAGCGAAGGAGTGCATTAGCGATGTCTGAGGTGTAATCACCATAGAGGAAGTGCTCAACAATAGGAACTGTTTTAGAAAGCACAATCATGCGTGCTGAACGTCCCTTCAATAGCTTGTGCCAACCCATGGTCGACTTACCGTCTGGCGTCTTGATGAAGCTAAACGCAAAACGCGGCAGCCACATACGATCCATGTATCCCTTCAAAAGGGCAGGCACTGATGCCCACCAGAGCGGGTAGATAAGGACGAAATGGTCACACCATTTGATATCTTCCTGACTCTGTACCAAGTCAGGCTCAAGCGCCTGAATCTCGCGATATCCCTTATGCAAAATAGGATCAAACTGCAGGTCGCCAATATTTGCACGGCGTACTTCATGGCCTGCGTCTTCTGCAGCTTTCTGATACGCGTCAGCAAATGCCGAAGAGAGCGTGGCGTCCTTGTTCGGATGCCCAAGCAAAATATAAATTTTCATGCTGTTCCGATTATACCGGAAGACGGTGAGCTATAACTGTGGACGAACACTACTTCTGCATTATTGCAGCAATCTCCGTACGATACTTCTTCATTACTTCCATCGTTGCCTTCATCTGCGGTTCGCCGCCTTTCTTCACGCGTCGCTCTATTTCTTCACCGATTTTCTTCATGAGCTGTGGGTCCTTCTCAAGAAACGCCAGTATTTGCTCACGCTGTCCCTCTGGGACATCTTTCATTTTCTGCTTAGCGACCTGTTTGAGGAGGAAGTTCTGAATACCCATATATGTCGATTCTACCATGGTGCGTCCTAGGCTCGCTACGCACTCAAAAACTGAGCGTCAGCGTATGAAAGGCGCGTCGCGCATGAGCACACCACGAAGAGTACGAATCGCGAAGTAGAGAGCAACAACGAAATCGAGTACGAGGAGGAACAACAGTATTGAAGACGGTTCTGCACCGCCTTGTTCCTGATACCGCATGAGTGCAAGCGAGCTGAAGAGTAGTACGCCAAGCACTGAGAGTCCTGCATTAACCCACTGAATCGATACCTGCACAGGATTCGTAAGGCCTGCGGCGATGATTAGAAGCACTGCCATGAAGACTGCTGGGACAGGCGCTAGAAATGGTGCGCCAGCAAACATCGAAACAATGATAAGTACTGCTGCAACTACAAACAGAAGACGAACGGTGTCACCGTAATAATGACTCACGCCCTGATGCTCAACTGGGAATGGTATGTCTTCGCTCATGTATTAAGCATGACACGTGTTATATGGAGTGCAAGCGGTAATTTTGAAAAGTGGTACTCTACGTCCCCGACGACCGACTGCAGGAACCATGCCTCCACTAAGCAGAAAGCCCCACTGTCGCCAGTGGGGCTTTCTCTCTTTTATGAACTTTCTACAACAGTACTGTTGCTTGATTGCCCGATACTTCTGCTACTCCGCCGTGCGGAATTTCAACATGATGCTTGGTGCCATCTGCGGCTTCGACTTTTGCTTCACCCACAGCAAGTTCTGATACAAACGCTTCGTGCCCGGCAAGTACCGTGAAGACACCCTCCTTTCCAGGAAGCACTACGGAATAGGCCTCACCGTCAAAGAGGTTTTCTCCAACGCGCGCTATGGTGAGATGAAAGCTTTTTGCCATAACGCAGAGAAGGTTACTTAACGTCGTCGATTGACCCCTTCATGTAGAAGGCGTTCTCCGGCTTATCGTCGTGCTTACCTTCAACGATTTCCTTAAAGCCACGAACGGTCTCTTCGCGTGAGACGTACACACCCGGCGTACCCGTGAATACTTCACCGACGAAGAACGGCTGGGAGAGGAATTTCTGGAGCTTACGAGCGCGATACACCGTCTGCTTGTCCTCATCTGAGAGTTCCTCAATACCGAGAATAGCAATGATGTCCTGAAGGTCCTTGTAGCGCTGAAGCACCTGCTTCACCTTGTTTGCGACCTGGTAGTGCTCATCACCCGCGATTTCTGGCGTAAGACCTGAGGAGAAGGATGCAAGTGGGTCGATAGCTGGGTAAATACCAAGGGAAGCGAGCTGGCGAGAAAGGGTCACACCACCATCAAGGTGAGCGAACGTCGTTGCAGGCGCTGGGTCGGTAAGGTCGTCGGCTGGCACGTACACGGCCTGCACCGACGTAATCGAACCCTTCTTCGTTGAGGTAATGCGCTCCTGGAGCTTACCCATTTCTTCAGCCAAGGTTGGCTGGTACCCCACGGCCGACGGCACGCGACCAAGAAGTGAGGACACCTCAGATCCTGCCTGGACGAAACGGAATACGTTGTCCATGAAGAAGAGCACGTCCTTACCAGACTCATCGCGGAAGTACTCAGCCTGTGTGAGACCCGTGAGGGCAACGCGTGCACGAGCACCTGGCACTTCGTTCATCTGACCGAACACGAGTGCGGTCTTTGGAAGCACGCCTGACTCTTCCATTTCGTGGTAGAGGTCGTTACCTTCACGAACGCGCTCACCCACACCCGCAAACACCGAGTAGCCACCGTGCTCCTGAGCAACGTTACGGATGAGCTCCTGGATGATGACCGTCTTACCTACACCTGCACCACCAAAGAGTCCCACCTTACCTCCCTTCAAGAACGGAATGATAAGGTCGATTGCCTTGATACCGGTCTCAAAGATTTCTGCCTTGGAGGTCTGCTCATCAAATGCCGGAGGGTCACGATGAATCGGGAGACGTGGGGCATCAGCCGCAACCGCTGGCTTACCGTCCACTGCTTCACCAAGAACGTTAAAGAGACGACCGAGTGCCGCCTCACCCACGGGAACAGAAATAGGCGCGCCGGTTGCCGCAGCTTTCTCGCCGCGCGCAAGGCCTGCCGTCTCGTTCATCGAGATGGTGCGCACACGGTCGAGCCCAAGGTGGGATGCCACCTCAAGCACAATCTTGCCGTGCTCACCTGCCTTCTCAATAACGAGTGCATCACCAATCGCTGGACGATTCTCTGCAAAGTGCACGTCGACGACTGGCCCGATGACTTCAACGATAGTTCCCGTGTTCATACGTTTATAAGTTATAGATAATCTAGGTTGCTAATGCCTCCCGGCCGCCCACGATTTCCGAGACCTCCCGGGTAATCGCTGCCTGGCGAATCTTGTTATAGACCCGGGTCAGGTCGCGGGCGACTTCTTTTGATTTGTCTGACGCACTCTTCATGGCGACCATGCGTGCTGAGTGTTCAGACGCTTTGCTCTCCAAGAGCATGTGGTAGAGAGATACCGCTACCAAGCGAGGGACGAGTACTGACGCGATATCGTCAGATGATTCAATCTCATACGCTGATGGTGCGGCAAGCGCAATTTCTTCACTCCACTTTCCTTTCGCTGGACGAATATCAGCGACGAGCTGGCTAATGGTCTCAAGCGAAAGAGGAAGCAAGGTGCGACGCATCGGTGTCTGCTCAAACGTTGATTTGAAGTTTGAGTAGACGGCAACGACTTCGTCATACTTACCTGCCATAAATCCGTCAGAGAGTGAGCGAGAGAGTTCTTCCATAACAGAAAGAGGTACATCATCACGCTTGTTCTCATAGTAGGTAGCTACGTCGTACCCACGACGCGTGAAGTACTCCATACCCTTCTTGCCGTAGGCAAAGACAGTCACGTCTGCCACGTTCATACCCTTTACCGCCTCAGCCGCTGCCTTAAGAACACCTGAGTTCAATGAACCAGCGAGTCCTTTGTCAGACGTAAGCACCAAAAGTGCAATCTTCTTTACCTCACGAGCACGCGTAAGCGGATGATTCGTGATATCTCCTGACCCTGAAAGACGAGCGAGAATAGCGAGCGCCGCGCGTGCGTACGGGCGTCCTGCAAAGGCAGCCGCCTGCGTCTTACGCATCTTTACAGCAGACACGGCCTCCATGGCACGAGTCACCGTGTTCATGCGCTTGGTTGCCCCTATTTTCGCTTTGATGTCTTTCAGCGCCATGAGTGTTTACTTCGCACGTCCGACGAACTTCTCCATAAGTGAGGTAAGAAGTGCGGCCGTCTCTTCAGTGATTTCCTTCTTCTCACGAATGGATGCGAGTGCATCGCCGCCTTCACGAGTAAGGAAGTCCTGGAGCTTGCGCTCCATAGCACTCGTCTCTTCAGGAGCAAACGTATCGAAGTGACCGTTCGTTGCTGCCCAAATGACCGCTGCCTCCATTTCAAACGCGAGTGGCTCGCCGTTCTTCTGCTTCAATACCTCCGTCATACGACGACCGGCATCAATCTGCTTCTTGGTGCCTTCATCAAGATCAGACGCGAACTGCATGAAGGCTTCGAGTTCACGGAACTGAGCGAGCTCAAGTTTAATCTTGCCGGACACCTTCTTCATCGCCTTCGTCTGTGCGGCAGAACCCACGCGAGATACGGAGATACCGACGTCGATTGCAGGGCGCATACCCTTGTTGAAGAGGTCGGTGATGAGGAAGATCTGACCGTCCGTAATCGAAATCACGTTAGTTGGAATGTACGCCGAGACGTCACCCTCCTGGGTTTCGATGATAGGAAGCGCGGTCAACGATCCACCGCCAAGCTTGTCGTTGAGCTTTGCCGCACGCTCAAGAAGGCGTGAGTGGAGGTAGAAGATGTCTCCCGGATACGCTTCGCGACCTGGTGGGCGGCGAAGAAGCAGCGAGAGCTGGCGGTAGGCAACGGCCTGCTTAGAAAGGTCGTCGTAGATAACGAGTGCGTCCTTACCCTGCTCCATAAAGTGCTCACCAATAGCAGCTCCTGCAAACGGTGCGAGGAACTGGAAGGCTGCTGGAGAAGATGCTGGTGCCGTAACCACTATGGAGTACTCCATAGCTCCCTTCTCAGCAAGATCTGCCACAATCTTTGCGGTCTTTGATTCCTTCTGCCCGATAGCAACGTAAATACAAATAGGACGCTTCTCCTTCGGCTCAGACTTCTGGTTGAGAATCGTATCAATCGCAATCGTCGTCTTACCGACACCGCGGTCACCAATGATGAGCTCACGCTGACCACGACCAATTGGAATCATGGCGTCGATAGCCTTGATACCGGTATGGAGTGGCGTGTTCACCGGCGCGCGGTCAATAACGCCGTATGCTTCGCGCTCAATCGGACGATACTTCGTGTCCGCGATTGGACCCTTACCGTCGACTGGTTCGCCAAGGGGGTTTACCACGCGACCAATCATGCTGTCAGAAACAGGGATGGAGAGAAGACGGCCGAGTCGGCGGACCAGCATGCCTTCGTACACTTTTGTTGCGTCGCCGAGAATAGCCGCGCGAACACCGCCCTCTTCAAGGTTGAGGATAAGACCGTAGACCGGCGCATCATCCTTCAACGCTTCTTCGAGCGTGCGGTCGTGGGTTGCGTCGAACATGACCATCTCGGTCAAGACCGCCTTATCAAGGCCGTCTATTTCCGCGATACCGTCGCCGGCAGCACGCACGATGCCGACCTCAGCGCCTTCTTCAGGCTTCCAGGTCGCAATTTCTCGCTCTATTCTCTCGATTATCGACTGCATAGCTAGATACTATTCTTATAAATGTGAAGGAGTGCCCGCTTACCGGTATGGTCCTCCAAGATACCGTTTTCAAGACTGCGCCACCCAGAAATGAGTGAAGGATTCTCTTTTGCGGTTTCTTTCTTTGGTGCACGCGTTGCTTCGAGAGCGGCACGCTCTTTAAGTTCACGAAGAATGGCCGGGAGGAGTTTCATCCTGCCGGTACGCTCCAAGTGTGCCTTTAGCTCGTCGAAGGATACGTTCATGCTTTTTCCTGGAGTACTTTCGCCGCTGCAAGCGTTGCAAGGCGTGCAATTTCCTTCTCGCTTTCGCGAAGGGCTTTTGCGGATGCTTCTGCGGCGCGCGCTTCTGCGTCAGCAGCAATAGCGGCTGCACGTGCTTCTGCCTCTTTTACAAGGCGTGCACGCTCAGTGCCTGCCGCGTCGCGCGCAGAAGAAAGAATCTCACCCGCTTCTGTGTCTGCCTTGGCTACGATGTCCGCAGCAGCAGTATCAGCACCAGCAAGTTTCTCCTCAGCACGTTGTGCGTCTTCAACACCCTTTGCAATGCGTGCGGCACGCTCATCCAAGGTCTTCATGACCGGCTTGTAGAGGAAGTACCAGAGCACGACAAGGAGCAGCCCGAAGTTCACCGCCTGAGCGATGAGGAGCTTCCAGTCTATGCCGAACGCCTCGAGAAGCTGATCCATATAGAGACCTCAGTTACTTATCCGACGAAGCGGATGATGAACGAGACGACGAGCGCGAGGATACCAAGCGCTTCCGCGAACACGATTGCAAGAATCATGTTAGAGACGACTTTGCCAGACGCCTCAGGGTTGCGACCAATAGCCTCCATAGCCTTGCCTCCGATGAGACCGATACCAATACCCGGACCAAGAACGCCAAGACCGGCGGCAAGGGCCATAGCGATGAGCTGTGCGGATTCCGTTTCCATATCAATTAAGTAATTTCGTAAATAATCTGACTCCATCCCGGAGCCGCATGGAAAGACGGCGCTAGTGCGCCTCCTCCCCGTGCGGTTCCATGATGGCAAGCTTTATGAAGAACAGGGTGAGCATGGAGAACACCACTGCCTGGATAAAGCCCACAAACACCTCGAACGCCATGAGCGGTACCGGAACGAGGTACGCCACGAAGAACATGGCTACCGCAATCATGACCTCTCCTGCGAACACGTTTCCGAAGAGACGGAATGAGAAGGAGATGAGGCGGCCGATGTTCGAGAGAAGCTCGATAATGCCCACGACGAAGTCGACCGGTGAAGTGAAGTTAACATATTTCCCGGCATACTTGAAAAAGCCGAGAATCACGACGCCAGTAATTTCAATCGTGAAGAACGCGATGATAGCGAGTGCGAGCGTCATATTAAGGTCAGCCGCAGGCGCACGAAGAAGCGGGATGTCGTGATACAGGACGCTACCGACGCCCGGAAGGAAGGCAAGCTCGTTTGCCACCAGGACAAAGAGGAAAATCGTCATGATGAGCGGGAAGAACCGACGAGCAAGCTTCTCGCTTTCAAGCGTCTCTGCCATGTATCCCAAGATGCCCTCAAAGAGCCATTCAACACCTGCCTGCAGGCGGCCAGGGATGAGCTTGAGCTGATTGCGGATGAGGAACGCGAACCCAATAAGGAGCGCGACCGTTATCCAGGTCATCAGAAGTGAGTTGGTGATTGGAAATCCAAAGACATTCCACAGCTCCTCAGCTTTGAGGACCACGTGAATACCGCCGCCGTGTGATGCTTCGGCAGCGTGCTCAGCCGCAGTGGCGGTAGCGTGTTCTAGTTCAGGGGTTGCCATAGAAAAATATCCCGTGCCCGGGGGTTATAGGCATACTAGCAGGCCTTCGCCCTTGGGTAAAATGAGGAAAACTCGCACGTTTTGGTGGACCTTAGGGGACTCGAACCCCTCACCTCATCCATGCCATGGATGCGCTCTACCAGATGAGCTAAAGGCCCAGACGTATGCGCACTTTACTTCTTCTTTTTTAGCGCTTCAAGGTCGTCGAGGATACGACGAATATCACCCGTAAGTTCTTCGAGCGTTTTTGCCTGCGCTTCTTCTCGTTTGTCTTCCGCTGCGTCTTCCTCAGTCATTTCCTCAACGTCTTCCTGGAGTTCATCAATGTCTTCAGACATTTCTTCCACATCTTCTTGAATTTCATCCAAGTCCTCGCTGATTTCTTCGACGTCCTCCTGAATCTCATCAAGATCTTCGCTAATCTCTTCCACGTCTTCCTGAATTTCATCGATATCCTCCTCAACCTCACGAAGCTGAGCCGTGTTGCGATTCACGGACATCTGGATAAAGAGGGAGAGATAGATAGCTTCAAGGGAGACGATAGTGGTGAGCACAAGGAGGACAATCTCCCACTCCGCAATACCAACGATGCCAATCGCGAACGCACCAAGAAATAGCAGGGTGTGAACGATGACGGAAGACACCGACCCTGTCCAGGTCGTTATGCGTTCGACAATGCTAATAGCGCGAGGTGTTTTCATCTTTCGTAAGTATACCCGTATGACGTACTCTCATTTGTTATCCAAACAGTATCTGTTCAAGACGTGTACGTGCTTCGGGATTGTATTTAGCTTCGATGAGCTCTACATCAAGGTCATCATGGATGAGACGAGGGTCTCCGACCTTTGCAATGATGTCATCAAGCGTCACAAGAGAGACGGTGATGCGTTCTCCAGGGCCAGGGTCTGCTTCAGCTACCTTCTGGCATCCTCTAGCCACAAAGATATAGATTGCCCAATCTACTTTTGTAATGGGCTGGTGGGCTTTATAGAGGCTCCAGTCCTCTGACGCGTAGCCCGTCTCTTCAAGGAGTTCGCGCTGCGCACACTCAAGAGGATTTTCCCCTTCCTTATCCATTCTTCCTGCAGGGAAGGTCAGAATCGTGCTACGAGCAGGCTGTTCATCTTCAACGAAGATAAGTTTGCCGTCTGACGTGGACGGAATAATGACGACAGTGTCCTGACGCTGCACCTTTTCGAATATTTTGGTGCTGCCGTCGTACAACTCCTGCTCCCACTGCCACACATCGAAGATATCGCCCTTAAACACACGCTGTGCGTGCGCGGGAATAGGCTGTTTTGACGCAGGGCGAGAAATATCCATAGGAGATAAAACGGGGTGGTTTGGACTATAACAGCAAAATCGATACCTGTCTCCTTTTCCTATCCTATACACAGCCCCCCTCTATCCTAAGGATAATTGGGGTATACTGACGCGGTCCATTAGGAACTGACCAAATTAAGACACATTATGCCAAGAGCACTCAATCCGGCCCTTTCAAAGCCAATGAACCTTTCCGCAGACCTCGAAGCGGTTGTAGGTAAGGGCCCTATGCCTCGTTCCGAAGTTACCAAGAAGATTTGGGAGTACATCAAGAAGAATGACCTCCAGAATCCTGCTAACAAGCGCAACATTCTCGCGGATGACAAGCTTAAGGCTATCTTTGGTGGTAAGGGTGAGGTAACCATGTTCGAGATGACTAAGCTCGTCTCGGCTCACCTCTCCTAAGCCCTACGGCTTAACTAAAGAAAAAGCCCGCGCGAGCGGGCTTTTTCTTTATTAGTTGTCGTTCCGTAGAGAGCCGTTCAATACGAGGCGTAGCGTATCTTCATCCTCCACAAGTCGCTTACGACAAAAAGCACGAAATTCCCTGAACGCTTCTAGTGAGGAGAGCTTCTCATCTCTCTTATATTCTTTAATAATTTCATCAAGTTTGCCGTATAGGTCACCTATACTCGCACGCGCATTGGTATATCGCTCCCGCGCCTCTTTTAGTGCTTTTTGGTCTTGTTCGTCAGCCATACGCTAAGTATACCAACGGTTATACCGTGTCCGTGAAGACTTTCTTCTCAAGTGAGGCATAGTCATGCTTATTAGGGAAATGCTCAGTAAAGAGCTTCATAGCAGGCTCTTCCCCATACTCCCCTCGCTCTAAGGCATAGTGCATAGCAAGTATCATTTCTTCTGGTTCCCCCACACAATCGAGTGGTTTAAAGCCTTCGATGCCCAGGATGCTTTTGTATAGAGGTAAAAGGTGCTTTTTACTGTGCACGTTACCCCTAAAGATAGAAACAACCTCCTTTTTTGGAAGAAAGGCTGCAAAGCACGCGAAAAGAAAGACACATTTCGGGCAGCGTTTACACCAGTAATTGGTGGGTGCAAAGAACTGCTCTAGAGGACTAAGCCAAAAGTAGGTATTACAGCTCGTTACATAGTGGTGGTACTGCGGATAGCGCACGAAGCGCTGCACTATCGCTAGCTCGCTGTACGGTCGCAATAAGGAACTCGTGGTGATATCGCGGGTTATGTACCTCTGAAGGTAGTCGTTTATGAGCTTCTCTGCCTCAGATGATTTGCACCATTGGTGGTTTACCGGTAGCCCCAGGTAGTCGAGATTTCCAATATCGGCACTTCGTTCATTAGAGAAAACAATGGAGTCGTACCCAAGGAGTTCCGCAAGCAGTACTGCAATGAAGGTAAAGGTAGAGACTGAGGGGTAAGCACCCGTCACAAACGATTTCAGCAACGGGTCGTATCGGCGCTCGACTTCTATAGACTTTGCGCCTACCAGCTTTGCAATTCGGTGGTGAGCGCGTGTAGGAGAAAAGGCAAAAAAGTCAAAAGACCGTCCTTGTTCTTTTAGCATTTCTGCTGACAGTATTGAGTCTTTGCCTGCGCCGTTTAGCAGGAGTGAGCGTGATGGTCGCTTGAACTCTATGGGGTGAGGCGCATCTACCGTTTCGCTATAGGGAAACGCTATGAGGTTACGGAAATCAATCTTTGCAAGATAAAAGAACTCAGCTAGTCCATTGAGGTAGAGCGTATCCCAGAAATGAGCTTGTTCACAGGTAAGGGTAAATCCTTCTATACGAATATCTTTGGCACGAAAAAAGCTCCAGTAGTTGATACCGAGCATGAGAAGCAATGCTTGAAGCGTTGGTTCAAGTACTTCCTTTGGTATCTTCGCCCACGCAGTAGACGGTACTCCTTTGAAAACAAGAGAATCAGTGAAGGTATAGTGCAAACCAAATGCAAACTCTACCCTGTACGAAAACGTCACAATCGAACGCTCTGTATCTATCTTGTATGAACAGAATGTAAAAGAGGTGGCCTGCATGCGACCATTTCTTTATACCAAATATTGCTTAAAAGAGGCTGAGGAGCTTAGAGAGATGGTCCGTAGCCGTCGTAATACTCGATTTTTACGTCATCCTGCCATTCTATTCCTGGAATTATGGAGAGTACTTTTCCAAATATCTTTGAATCTTCCTCGCTAACCACAATAGGTGTGTAGCTTTCCTTCGCGTTCTCAGGGTGCAGGAGCGTAACGCCCTGTGCCTGCTCATAACGCTTTATGACTGCCATATTCCCAATGATAGCTACCACACGGTCACCATTTCCTACCTGGTCAGTGACTTCTACGATAACGTAATCGCCATTATGTATACCAGCGTCTATCATCGAATCTCCTACTGCTTTAATACCAGCAATTGAGGTCGCACGACCGACAAGCTTCCGGTCAACCGCAATAAACTCTCCAAATTCATCCTGAGCGAATACCTCCATCGCGTCACAGCCTGCAGACGCGATGACAGGAACCGCTATGAAATCCGACGCGAGGTACTGGGTGGAGATGGTTCCCAAGACCTTAATGCTTCGGTGCTGAAACCGGTCTCGAGAGATGAATCCTTTGCGCTCGAGCGCTTCGAGGCGCTGAGTGACAGAGCGGATAGAACGGAGCGAAAGAGCTTGCTTAAGCTCCAAGATGGTCGGTGATTGTCCATGGCGGGCGATGTGACGCTTGATAAGGGCGAGCGTCTCTTCCTGTGCAGCAGTGAGTGAGTCGTTGTGAGACATATACACACCTTAGCACTCGAAAGTGTGTATCTACACAACTATTCCACACAACATACACAACTTTCCTACTTCAAATTTTCTTCCAGTTCAGAAAGCACTAACTCGTAGGTACTGAGTTCTAGTTTCTCAGGAGCTTTCTTAATAAGATTTTCTATGTTGGTTAGATGCTGAGAAGATACGGGGTTACCAAAAATCTTAGGGTTTTGTCGGAGCCTAAACACACGCCGCAAAAGCGCAGCACGCTGCTGTTCTAACGGATTACTAGGACCTTCAGGGGAACGTGCCATGTGGTTAAAGTATACCAAGGACGAAATGAAAGAATGTGGTGTTTCTTACACCATTTTAGAACTTCCTTGATTCAATCGTGGCCAATACGGTTTCTTAGAGTGGTGGATTCGTGGGGTGGTCTGAAGGACCGAAATGGGCTTTAGGGCCTAGAGACTCTCGGAGATTAGAACCTCTATACCTCTTCATTCAGGTCAGCGGCAGACACCTTCGTGACATCCGGTTCACTCGACCTTGGTGTACGCATCTTCATTTCATGCGACTCAAAGAATTCAGCAAGGGTGGGATATGTACTTGTGTCACGCTGATCAATTTGATTTGTTTTTCTGTCATGCATATCCATTTTCAATAGAGCGCTCATGATCGGACTTGGTATAGCTAACGTGAGTGAAGTTCCGTAGGTATAGGGTAGTCCGGATCCTCCTGGCAAAGGAATTATGTTCCTCTCTGGAATACCTCCATACAATAAGGCGGCAACCTTCCCTGTTTTAGGGTTAAAAATTGGAGAACCACTAGAGCCACCCTGTGCAACCACGTCTACTAAGTATCCATGGGGCTTATCGCATGGAAACGGTTGCATTGCACTAAGTATGCCTCTTTGCAAAACGGGATTGATTTGATGTATCCAGCCCGGGGCGCGTAAAGTTCGTGTACCCATTGGAAATCCGGCTACGTATATCTCATCGCCCTCTTTTAATTCGATTGTCTCTTCAACTTCAAGAAACGGCAGTCCTCGAACTTTCACAAAGATAAATCCTACATCGGGAATATCTGGTCCATAATAGTGACCCTCTATTGGTTGTTCGCGTTCAAGTGTTCCGACTCCTTCGACTTCCAGATATGCGGAAGCCATTCCCTTTTCTGGAATATTTTCTAAGTAGAGTACTTTAATAGGCCACTCATCTTTTGGCGCATCCTTTCTCTTTGGGAGCTTTTTGATCAACTGAACAACGTGATTGTTAGTTATTATCAATCCATCTTCTCTGGCTATAAACCCAGTACCGAGAATGTCAGGAAAATCTCCGTTCTTAGAGATGGTTGCCACAATTGCAACCACGCTAGGCTTTATCTTTTGATAGCGCTCAGAAAAGGATTGGGATTCCATAGCACCTAGATTTTACGTCTAAATATGACGTTTTGCACAAAACCCTAGGTAAGGATTAGAACCTCCAAACTGTTAAGCGCGATATAACAAAACAGGCACTTTCGTGCCTGTTTTGAAGAAAGGTGGACCTTAGGAGATTCGAACTCCTGACCCCCTCATTGCAAATGAGGTGCTCTACCAACTGAGCTAAAGGCCCTTTTAGGGCTGTCCCTGCGAACAGGGAGAATATAACACGGAATTGACAGAAGATGCCAGGCCGAGACATCCTATACCTAAGGATGATATGGGCATCCGTACCTACGAGAAAGGTGGGCTGCTGCTCTGGGCCTTCGGGAATATCCGTCGCCAGTTCGACACGTTAGGGATAAACCGCGTCATGCAAGAGCGCACTTCATTGTGCAAGCAGTGCTACTGGAATCATAGTGTAGAAACGTGACCACCGCCTATTCGCGACAGCGCAGTGGCTCCGGCCATTTATGCGCGGTCAACACAAAGGCGCTCTGACGATCACCTCATAACAGGGGCCTGGCGAACAGCTGGGCCCCTCTCCATTTACGTACCTATCGCGTCCACTTTAGACGCCATGATGAAATCGTTCTCAGAGAGACCTCGAATGGAGTGAGTAGTAAACGTAATGTCGGCACGACCCCAGCCAAGCTTAATGTCTGGATGATGCCATTCTTCTTGTGCGACCTTTCCTACCGCATTTACGAAATCGAGTGCTGCTTGAAAGTCCTTAAATGGGAACGAACGAGAGAGAGTTGTGGCATCTTCAGACAGCGTCCAGTCTGGAACTTGTTTATGCATGACGGCTGCTTCATCACGCGTCATCTTCACCGCTCCTCCTTCACACGGTATGCAACGCTTGTGAGAGAGTTCGCTCATAGACGATTGAGTGAGAGGTTAACAATGTGGCTAAGGAAATCAGGGTACGAGACCCCTACCGCAGCAAGGGATTTTGGAAGGAGTGATTCACTCGTCATGCCTGGAAGCGCATTGGTTTCAAGATAGTAGATACCCTTAGGAGAGATGATGAAATCACTGCGAGAGTAGTGACGGAGCCCAAGACCTTCGTGCATAAGGCGGGCGACACGCACCAACTCTTCATTCTCCTTCTTTGAGAAGCGTGCAGGACAGATTTCGCGTGTATCTCCTGAGTACTTTACGTGCGACGCAAAGAAGCCTGCTTCCTCTGGCGGAATGATTTCAATCGAAGGAAGCGCATACAGCTCTTCGCCCCGCAGATGCGCCACCACGCCCTGCGTCGCTTCCGTTCCTTTTATGTACTCCTCAATAAGGACGCCTCCCGCGCCCTGTGCGAGCAGGTCAGTAACGGCGCGATGCATGGGTGCGTAGCCGTGCGACAGAGACACGCCTACCGAAGAGCCCCAACGCACAGGTTTTACGACGACCGGCTGATGAAAGGAACGCGTCACGTCAGCAAGTATGGCCTCGATATCACTTCCTTCGTCGACATAGCGATAGCGAGGCGTGAGTACGCCAAGCTCCTCCGCTTTCTTCTTCGCCATCAGCTTATGCATCGCTACAAAGGAAGGGAACGAGGCAGACCCCGTGTACGGAACACCGAATCGCTCCAGTACTTTCTGTACCTCACCATCTTCTCCGTATTCGCCATGCAAACCGACAATGACCGTATCAAGCGAACGAAGCGCTTCTGCAGGCGTAACCGGTTTTCCAAAGAGATGCCAGTTCCCTTGCTTGTCTATATAAATATCTCGCGCTGTGAAGTGTTCTTTTGGCAGATGAGCGAGTATCGCCGCACCAGTTGCAAGCGATACCTCATGCTCCCTCGACGGTCCACCACGCAACACCCCAACAATCGTGCCTCTCATACGACTAGTGTACCAAAGGAAAAGGCGACGTCCCGAAAGACGTCGCCTGTCACCTGCCATCAGCCGAGGGGCGCTGGCTTGGCACCACGTGACTTGCGTAGTCTCTACCTAACGAAGTGGTACGTCAAGCTGCCCGCATACGCCGAGAGCGTGCCTTCCTATGAAGCGTGATGGAGAAGCGATGCGCCTCAGAGTTTGCAAGCACCACCGACGCATCAGGAATACCCGCGCGAAGACTTCCAATAACCTCACGGGGGCGGTGCTTCTCGTCTTTTACCACCGCAATAACGGGAATCTTGATGCCCATCTCTGCAAGTGTTTCTTCTGCTGCTTTCTTATGCGTCTTACCGCCGTCCACGACAATCGCCTTCGGGTACTGCCATTCTGGATGGCCAAATCGACGTGAGAGCAATTCCTTCAGCGACGCAATGTCGTCATTGAGCTGCTTTACCTGCTTACCTCCCGCGCTTACTGCAGTGCCACCCCAGCCACGAATACGGAAGGTGCGGTACTCCTTCTTGTTAGGGAGACCATTCTCAATAACCACCATGACGCCTATCGCGTTCGTGCCTGAAAGATGTGCCGTGTCATATGCCTCAATACGTGGCTCATCTTGCTCCTCTTTGCGGTCTTCACGGATAAGAGAGATATCTTGGACATGGTCGAGCGCAAACAGCTGATTACGGGCAAGTCCTGCGTCTTCAAAGCGCTCTGCTTTCACTGCGTCCCGCATCTGCTTCTCCAGGTCCTTACGAAGCGTTTTCACCCGTCCAGACAGATACATGGATACGTTTCGTATGGAGCGAAGATAGCCCGTACGGTCGAGGTCACGCGGGTACTGACCAATTTGACGATTGAATTCCACCTTGCCTTCCGTAAAGCGAGAACCTTCACCTACCGGCCGCTGCGTGTCGTAGAAGGGGAAAATACGACGAATAAGACGCAATGCCTCGCGCAGCTGATACCCAGACGGGAACGGACCATGGATAGCGCGGAGTTTCACCTTTGGTGAGGTGTTCCAACACTTCTTTTTGAAATCAAGCTCTCCACCACGAACCGCAAGCACGCGCGGGATGGATTCGTCAGTAATGACGGCATACAAAAACGTCTTATCGTCCTTCCCTTCAACATTCGCCTTGGGACGATGCTCACGAATAAGCGCTGCTTCACGCACAAGCGCCTCAAGCACGGTCGGTGCCGTCTCATAGCTGATACCGTCAGCAAGTGTGACCATATCGACGATGCGAGGCCCACGCGTTGCTATGAGGTCATCGTCAAAATAGCTTCGGGTACGGTCCCGAAGCGACGTTGCTTTACCTACATAGAGAATCTTTTTTGACCGTCCTTTACCCTTCGTGAATAGGTAGACGCCAGGACAGTCAGGAAGCTCGAATTTCGCTAACTCTGCACGCTGCATATGCCTATAGTACCATCAAATTTGACACTCTAAAATATTAAGGTATTGTGCGCATGCAACGGATTCAGCTCCCTTTATCGGGAACCAGCTCATTCCGAAGCGCCGGCGTGACTATGACCTAGTCGCGCCGATTGCTATTTCTTCTTTTTCTTACGGAACATCTTTGAAAGATATTCTCCAGTGTGTGAGCCCTCAGTATCTGCAACTTCCTCTGGTGTACCCTTTGCAACCACCTTACCGCCACCAACGCCTCCTTCTGGACCAAAGTCGATGAGATAGTCAGCGCACTTAATGAGGTCGAGATTGTGCTCAATAACTACAACGGTGTTGCCACGGCGCACAAGCTCCTGAAGGATTTCAATCAATTTACGAACGTCCTCGTAGTGGAGTCCTACGGTTGGCTCATCGAGAAGGTAGAGCGTCTTTGCGGTCGTCGGACGATAGAGTTCAGACGCAATCTTCACGCGCTGTGCTTCACCGCCTGATAGCGTGGTGGCTGACTGACCGAGCGTGAGGTATTCAAGACCCGTGAGGTTGAGCTGCTCCAAACGCTCCTGAATAGCCGGAATATCTTTGAAGAAGGTCTCTGCCTCTTCAATCGTCATCTGCAGTACTTCAAAGATGTTCTTCTGACGATAACGAACCTCCAGCGTCTCTTTCATAAACCGCGTACCGTTACAGACGTCACAGGTCACATAGACGGTCGGCAAGAAGTGCATCTCAACTGCAATAACGCCATTACCCTGACAGGTCTCACAACGGCCACCTGCAACGTTGAACGAGAAGCGTCCTGGCTTCCAGCCACGTGCACGTGCTTCAGGCGTTGCCGCAAAGAGGTCACGAATATGCGTGAATGCACCGGTGTACGTGGCAGGGTTAGAGCGTGGCGTACGACCAATCGGAGACTGGTCGATGAGTACCGTACGAGAGACGTACTCAGTACCGGTAATAGAGGCGATATGTTCTGGCTTCGCCTCGCGCTTAGCAAAGCGTGCCGCTACATTCTTATGGAGAATGTCGTACAGGAACGTTGATTTACCGGAACCTGATACGCCCGTGATGCACACGAGCTTACCAAGCGGCACATCAACATTCTGATTCTTAAGATTGTGCAGCGTTGCACCACGCACCTTAATCGTCCCCTTTTCACTCGTACGACGCTCTTCTGGTACGGCTATTTCCTTCTCCCCACGAAGATAGGACAGCGTGAGTGAACCTGAGGTGTTTTTTGGAGCGGTAAGCAGTTCATCAAGCCATCCAGAGGCGACAACCGTACCGCCATGAACGCCCGCTCCAGGACCAATGTCTACGATGTAATCAGCCGCATAAATCGTATCTTCGTCGTGCTCAACGACAAGAATCGTATTACCAAGCTCCTTCAATGATATGAGCGTTTTGATAAGGCGGTCGTTATCGCGTTGATGGAGACCAATCGTTGGCTCATCAAGCACGTACAACGCACCTACGAGTCCCGTACCAAGCTGCGAAGCAAGACGAATACGCTGCGCTTCACCGCCAGACAAGGTCGCTGCAGAACGGTCGAGGGTAAGGTAATCAAGACCCACATTTAGCATGAACTCCAAGCGAGAGGTGATTTCGCGAATGATTGGCGCCGCAATCTCTGCACGCATTTCAGAGAGATGGAGACCATCCATGAAGTCTTTCGCTTCTTTTATCGACATATGCGTCACTTCAACGACGTTCTTGCCGAGCGTCTTGTCCTTCTTATCCTTGAGGTAGACACGCAGTGCCTCAGGACGAAGACGCTTTCCGTTACATTCAGGACAAATCGCATCTGAAAAAAGTGACTCCGTGCCAAGACCGTTACAGGTAGGACAAGCACCGTACGGACTATTAAACGAGAAGAGACGTGGCTCTACTTCTGGGAAGGACGCACCATCCTCGGGACAGATAAAGCGAGAAGAAAGGGTTTCTACTGTGCCGTCAGCATGACCAATCTTTACAAGCCCATCGCTTTCTTTGAGTGCGAGCTCAAGCGCTTCTGAGAGACGCTCACGCGCTGCATCAGGGGTACGAGCGAACTCAGAAACAAAAATAGAGTCTACGACCGCATCAATGTCATGGCGCTTGTTACGGTCGAGCGACACCTTCTCACGAAGTGACTGCTGCTTACCGTCGATGACAACGCGTTCGTATCCCTTACCAAGGAGGTCATAGAGCAGCTGGTAGTACTCGCCCTTACGACCAACCACGACCGGCGCATAGAGCACCACCTGTGTCCTATCAAGCGTCACATCCATCACCTTCTCTCCCTTTGGATTCGTCTTCTCACTTACTCGCTTCATCACCATGCCAATCATTTCTTCCTTAGAGAGTTTTGAAATAGGCACATCGTGATTTACACAGTACGGCTGACCTGCACGCGCATAGAGCACGCGCAGATAGTCATAGATTTCCGTAACCGTTGCTACCGTTGAACGTGGGTTATTGGAGCGTGATTTCTGATCAATAGAGATAGCTGGAGAGAGGCCCGTGATTTCATCCACGTCTGGCTTTTGCATCTGATTCAAGAACTGGCGAGCGTACGCGGAGAGGCTTTCTACATAGCGACGCTGTCCTTCGGCAAAAATAGTGTCGAAGGCAAGTGATGACTTACCTGAGCCAGATAGACCGGTAAGCACAGTCATAGTCCCTCGTGGCATTTCTACCGAGAGGTTTTTGAGGTTGTGGGTACGCGCACCCTTCACCGTAATCCAGTCTTCTCCGGTGAATTGCTCGTGCTCAGGTTTTGGTTTCTTTGCCGTCATCTATGAGAATAGCCAGTCCTTGGCGGGACCGGTTCAGTATGGAGTATAGCAAATTGGGTTATCCCAAGCGACTACACACGTTATGCGGCAGGAGTCGCTTCTGTGGCAGAAAGAGTCGCGAGCATGCCTTCAATCTTCGCAACAATTTCTTCTACTGATACTTCTGCCTTCACGAGGTATTCCGTCGCGCCAAGCGTCTTCGCACGTTCCTTATCGGTATCAGCGCCAAGGTTGGAGACGACAATAATTGGCACATCTTTCAATGCATCTGTGCGCTTTCGGATAGTTTCAAGGACTGCAAACCCATCCATGGTTGGCAGCATGAGGTCGAGAAGTACGAGTGACGGCTTATTCGCCTCAAAGAGCGAAAGTGCTTCATTACCGTCAGACGCGTAGAGCGTCTGGTACTTTCCTGCAAAGGTGTGCCCAAGGAGGTTCTTGAGGATAGGGTCGTCCTCAACGACGAGGATAAACTTAGTGTCAGCCATAGCCTCAATGATAGCACTCTACGCTCGTGGCAAGGAGAGAGTGAAGGTAGTACCTGGGCCCTCCTCATTTGGCGCAAAATTGAGCTCTCCGCCATGGTCGGTAGCGATAGTGCGAGCGATATAGAGGCCAAGACCGTTCCCTTGGTTTTGCTTAGCAATAGCGTTCTGTGCACGGTAGAAGCGCTCAAAGATGTTAGCGCGGTCAGTAGCAAGAATACCGATACCGGTATCCTTCACGCGCACATAAATGCGCTGTTCTGATTCCTCCATAGAAATACGGACCGTACCGCCTGCGGGCGTGTAGGTAATTGCGTTCTCAATGAGATTGTTTAGCACCCACTTAATGCGTTCGCGGTCAGCACGCGCCATGATGGCACCGGGAGACTCATGCGAATAAAAAAGGGATACCTGGGTTTTAGCCGCAAGGGGACCAAAATCCGTTGCAAGTTCTTTAAGAAGAGCATCGATGTCGGTAGGCTGGAACGCATATTTATACTTCCCTGACTCTATCGCAGAGACATCGAGCAACGTACCTACAATACCCACCAAATCCTTTGACTTACCAACGGCACTCTCCACAAGAGCCTTCTGGCTCTCCGTTAGTTGTTCCTTCTGGAGTGCTTCAAGAGCCCAGCGAATACCGGTCAGGGGTGTACGAAATTGGTGCGCAGCGGTTGAAATAAAGTCAGACTTCACTCGTGCCATTTCCGTATCACGCTTATGTGACATATCGAGTCGCTCAATCAACTTATCGAACGACACTGCAATCCGACGAATTTCCGTCGGTGCTTCACTAATACCAGGGATTTCTTCTCGTGTGCCTGTTTCAGCGTAGGTATCAATAGCATGTGCAAGGCGCTTTAACGGCTTTGCAACGAGAGAACCTACAATCATAAAAGTGGCTCCTGAAAGAATGATGGTGAGCGCGAGTAGTGCACCGGCCTGCATCATCAGTATGCGAGAAAGGGAGTGTTGAATCTCAAGAGCAACCTCTGTTGAAAAGAGAGCGGTTACTTCCACACGAAGGTACACCATCGTGAGAACAATGACGGCAATAGCGATGGCCACCGCTACAACGAGGACAATGCCAAGGATAGCCCTAAAGCTCATGACGTAATGGTAGCACCCTTATCCTGTGCCAAATCGCTTCTTGCGAAGCTTCTTGGTCTTCGGTGCGTTCCCTTCCAACTCGTAGAGCTCATCGCGAATAAGGGCAGCGGTCTCAAAATCTAAAGACTCTACTGCCTCTGCCATGCGTGCACGAAGTTCCTTTGCAAAGCGTTCTGGGTCCTTCTCAAACAGCTTCTTATCAAGCGAGAGCAACGCATTAACTGTTTTGTCGTGCTCACTGCGCATGCCTTCAGCAATATCGTGGATTTTCTTTACCACCGTCTTTGGCGTAATGCCGTGCTTCTCGTTGTATGCGAGCTGTATAGCGCGACGACGGTTGGTTTCCTCAATAGCGCGCGTCAGTGACCCGGTCATCACATCGGCATAGAGAATCACACGGCCAAGCACGTTACGTGCGGCGCGCCCTATGGTCTGAATAAGCGAGGTTTCAGAGCGGAGGAAGCCTTCCTTATCGGCGTCGAGAATACCAACGAGCTCTACCTCCGGAAGGTCGAGGCCTTCACGCAAGAGATTCACACCGATAAGAATATCGAATGTACCTTTACGGAACTCCGTAAGAATTGTGATGCGGTCTATGGTCTTCACATCAGAGTGAAGGTACTCCGCCTTAATCTTGCGCTCCTTAAGAAATTCGGTGAGGTCTTCTGCCATCTGCTTCGTGAGCGTTGTCGCAATGGCACGACCACCGCGAGCAATCACGGCTTCGGTTTCAGCAATGAAGTCAGCAATTTGACCCTTGTACTCACCCGTTTCCGCAACCGGACGAATCGTGAGCTCTGGGTCAACGAGACCCGTCGGACGAATAATCTGCTGCACGATTTGTCCGTGGGGAGCCACTGAGTGCTCTTTCTCATACTGTCCTGGGGTTGCAGAGGTGTAGATGCGCTGACCGACACGCGTCTCAAACTCATCAAAGGTAAGGGGACGGTTATCGCGTGCAGACGGGAGACGGAATCCAAATTCCACCAAGTTGTCCTTACGAGAACGGTCTCCCGCAAACATGCCGCCTATCTGCGGAATGGTGACGTGCGATTCGTCGACGACCGTAAGGAAGTCGGGACTTCCATCCTTCTTGTGCGGGAAGTACGAAAGGAGGGTGTGTGGTGGCTCACCCGCGCTACGTCCGTCAAAGTGACGCGAATAGTTCTCAATACCGTTCGTGTAGCCAATCTCGCGTATAAGCGCGAGGTCATGGAGCGTGCGGCGCTTCAAGCGCTCTGCCTCAAGCGGTTTTTCAAGACGCTTAAATCGTTCTAGTTGTTCATCAAGTTCAAGCTTAATGTCTTCCATCGCGCGATTGCGGTCATCTTCAGTGGTCACAAAGTGCTTAGCAGGAAACACAAAGAGGGAATCGGGTTCGCTCTTCTTGGCACGACTCACCGGGTCCAAGCACTCAATAGCGGCAATCTGCGAGCCGTCGAATGCAAAGCGGAAGATAACCTGCTCGTTGACCGGCATGAGCTCGAGGCTGTTACCAACCGCGCGAAAGGTACCTGGGAGAAGGTCAGCATTGGTGCGCTCGAAATAAATATTCACCAGTTTACGCACGAGTGCCGCACGATTCTCTTCCCCACCTTTCTCCAGTTTCAAAATAGCGTTCGCGTACTCCTTTGGTGACCCGAGACCATAGATAGCAGATACAGAAGCCACCACAATCACATCCTTACGCGTCAGCAAGGACTGTGCGGTCGCATGACGTAGACGATCAATCTCTGCATTAATCTGTGCTTCTTTCTCAATGTAGGTATCAGAGTGCGCGATATATGCTTCTGGCTGATAGAAGTCGTAGTAGGAAACGAAGTAGTGCACTGCGTTCTCAGGGAAAAACTCGCGATACTCCTGCGCAAGCTGTGCCGCGAGCGTTTTGTTATGCGCCAAGACGAGCGTCGGCTTATCAACCGCTGCAATTACGTTTGCGACACTGTAGGTCTTTCCGGTACCCGTCGCCCCAAGAAGGGTCTGATGCATGAGACCGTCCGCAACACCTTTAGTAAGTGCTTTGATAGCTTCCGGCTGGTCACCTGCCGGAGGAAAAGGAGTGTGAAGCTTAAAATTGGCCATTGGCTAGTCAGTATAACAAAAACGCCCCCGGCAGGACCGGGAGCGTTCATTGTCGTTAACCGCAAGATGCGGAGACGGGCATGTGTCCCGCCTCCTCGTGTATATATGAAAAACGCCTGAGTCTCCTCAGGTCGCTTTGGGTGGGTTCGGGAGCGGCTCGTGCCGCTCCCGTTCCCGATGCGTCAGACGGCGCGCGCCTTCGGCTTCGTCTTGGTGTCGAGCTTCTTGTACACCGTCGCAATGGGCGTCCGGTACGCCTCCACGAGAACGGCGTCGGAGGTGTTGTCGGCGAGCGCGTCGCCGAGGCCCGGATGCATCTCGCCGACTTCGGCGGCCGACAGGAGGAAACGAATCACATCCAGTTGGTCGGGAGTCGAAAGAGCTTGCTGCATGGTGCGTTCCTTCTCAAAAATAGCCCCCAAGGGCGTATTGCTGTCCGAGCTCACGGACAACCTGCGTACTATGCCGTACCTTTTTTAGAAATCAAGCCGTGTAGTCGGACAAGAAGGAGTCACGGTACGCAGCAAACCGTCCCTCCTTAATCGCCTCTCGAGCACCATCCACCAGCGAAAGAATGAAGCCAAGGTTATGTATCGAACAAATAATTGAGCCAAGCATTTCCTTTGACCGCACCAGGTGAGAGACGTAGGCACGCGTAAAGCCTTCGGTACCCGGAACGATAGTTTCTGGGTCGAGAGGACCATAATCGGTTCGATAGTCTTCCCCACGCAGATGACGGATACCACGACGAGTATAGATTGATCCGTGGCGACCAATACGCGTTGCTGCAACGCAATCAAATGTATCCACGCCATGCGCGATACCAAGCAGCACATCGGTTGGCTCTCCCACCCCAAGACCATGCACCGGCATCTCTGGAGGAATCTCGTCGAGCATGCGGAGTGCTGACTCAAGCGAGTCATCCCCGTACTTTTTGCTAAACGAGCCACCAAGGCCAAAGCCATCAAATCCCATAGCGCCAATCTCGCGCGCACTAATTTTTCGTAAATCATCAAACTGTCCACCCTGTGCAATGCCAAAAATACCCTGGCGACGGTTCGCCTCAATGTCCTGTCGATGCGCTTTTAGCGAACGCTCAGCCCACCGATGCGTGCGGTACATCGCTTCCTTCTGATACTCGTAGGATTCCGTTGGTGCCGTACACTCATCAAACGCAAAGAACATATCTGCGCCTAGTGCGTGCTGAATCTCTATGGAGCGTTCTGGCGTAAAGCGATGAAGAGAGCCGTCGTGGTGCGAGGTAAAGGTGACACCTTCATCATCCACAATCGCAAGCTGCCCATGCTGCGACGCTACATCATCATCAAAGACCGTAACGCCTTCATCTACTGACGCGTCTTCGGCAGAAAATTTAGATACTTTCTTGCCAAAACCTGCGCCAAGCGAGAAGACCTGAAAGCCACCAGAGTCAGTCATGGTAGGGCCTTCCCAGTTCATAAAGGAGGCGAGACCGCCGCCCGCTTTTACAATGTCGGCGCCTGGCTGCAAATAGAGATGATAGGTGTTAGCGAGCACTACCTGGGCACCGAGAGCCTTGAGCGCGCTTGGAAATACTCCCTTTACATCGGCCTTAGTTCCGACCGGCACGAACGCAGGGGTTTCTATGACGCCATGAGGCGTTGTAAGTACGCCAGAGCGCGCGCGACCTTCGCGCGCGCCTATGGCAAATGCTATCGGGCGGTCCATACGAGCACCTTACGCTACAGCCGCACGTAGCGGCAAGCGCGAGTGCTAGCGAACTTCAAGCAACTCGACGTCGAAGACGAGCGTAGAGTTTGGTGGGATAGAACCGCGACCAGCGGCGCCGTAGGCGAGTTCTGGAGGAATAACAAGATGACGCTTACCGCCAACCTTCATACCTTCAATACCCTGCTCCCATCCCTGAATCACCATGCCCTGTCCGAGTACGAAGGAGATTGGCTGACCATGACGCTCACTTGCATCAAAGATGGTGCCGTCTTCAAACATACCAACGTAATTGAGCGTTACCGTCTTACCAGGTACTGCTACCTCGCCCGTTCCTACCACCGTATCCGTAATCATTGATGTGCCGTTACCTTGATTATTAGAATCGGCCGTCATCTCCATCGTCTCACCGGCAGGCGGTGAAAACGGCGTAAAGATAGCTGAGCCGAAGAACAGGAATCCAATTGCTACTACCACGGCTATCGCGACAGCTATAGCGGTTGGGGTCACATTCACGGGTGCTTCCTTGGTCATATCCGGCAGTATACCACCAGCCTAATTACTACAAGACCCTCCTACCAGCTGAGGTAGCGAGAGCGAATCATCGTCTCAATCTCATCGCGGTCCCGGCCATACGTGAGGTATGAGAGCTCACGAAGGTCATCAATCTGGCCCTTATCGCCCGCGACTGGCGCCAAACTCTTAATATTGAACGGCTTTTGCGGGACGCCGTTTGCGAGCATGCGGATGTAGGCGTTGTAGTTCTCGATATTTACGAAATCAAGTGCCTTGAAGACCGGTGCGAATTGCTTTGCAAAGAATTCACCATCTTCTTCACCGACGCGGAACACCGCCATCGAACCAACGTTACCGAAGACCGCGTCACGAATCTTTTCATCAATCTGCTTCAAGAACTGGTGCGCAATGGTAAGAGACAACTTGTACTTTCTTGCTTCAGAGAGAATGCCAGGAATGGAATCCGTCGTGATGTTCTGGAACTCGTCGATGTAGAGGTAGAACGGTGGGAAGTCTTTGCCAGGACTATCGGCACGCGAGAGTGCCGCCATAAAGAGCTTACCGACCACGATAAGACCAAGGAGGTTCGCGTTACGCTCACCAAGACGACCTTTAGAAAGATTCACGAGAAGAATCTTCTTGTTGTCCATCAGTTCACGGAAGTTAAAGGACGAGTTCTGCTGACCCACAATCGGACGCATGAAATCGTTAGCCGTGAAGTCGTCGAACTTGTTCGTGATGTACGGCACGATGTTTGCAAGCGACGCCTCGCCTTCTGCACGCGTCGCAATTTCAGTCCAGAACTGATTGACGACTGGGTTATTGCTTCGTGCGAGCTTCTGGTTACGGAACTCACTGTTTGAAAGTACGCGCGCAATATCAAACATCGTTGAACCAGACGCCGGGTCTTCCATCACGAGCATGGTGGCGTTGCGGAAGTACTGTTCGAAGGCAGGACCCATAGACTCAGGCACGTCACCATAGAGACGTTTGAAGATAGCGAGGAGCTCGTTAACGATGAAGGTCTTTTGTTCAGGGAAGCGTGGGTCGTACTCAAGGAGGTTCAAGCCGTACGGACGGTCGAGGTACGCGGGGTCAAAGTAGATAACGTCCTCATAGCGTTCTGGCGGGACGGACGCGAGCACATCCAAAATATCGTTACCGTGCGGGTCTATAAAGCAGACACCGTTTCCTGCGCGTATATCCTGCTCAATGAGCGTTTTCATAAACGACGTCTTACCGGTACCGGTCTGTCCGATGACATACAGATGACGTAGACGATCAGCAGGCGAGAGACGTACCTCGGTTGTCTGACCACGGAAGGTATTGGTCCCAAGCAATACGCCATCCTTTGATAGCTCAATAGGTGCTGAGCTTGCCGTAAAGCGGGATTGCTTGAGGTGTGGCGACGACTTAATACCCTTTGGTGGGAAGTGATACATCGTCGTTACCTCTTTCAACGACAACGGCATCTTCGACTCGTGCGAGAACAACCGGAATGAGAACGCTCGAGAGAATCGCTTTGCCGCGCCCTTAGTCACCCGCTTCCAGACAATACGATTCCCTTCCGTGCTCTCATACTGATTAAATGTTGCCTCAAGTTCCCCCAGTACCTGTTCAGCACGTCCATGGTCACGGGATGAAGAGAGGATACGAATATTCGTATCAATAACCGGTGAGCTCATCTTCCGTTCCACCGACTTTACTGACTGTTCGTCTGGGTGTCGTGCTTGTTCGTTATCTTTTGAACGGAACATCCATCGAAACTCACGACCAAGCTCAGACAAGAGATCATCGGATACCTCAAATGCATAGTCGCGCTGCTCTCCTTTACGAAGGTGGCGAAGAATCTTGCGATAATCACGAGTGTAGCGGTCACCACGTGGCTTCATGATGATTTGCACTGCTGCACCCTCACCTTCACCTTGAATTTTGTCGAAGGAGTTAAGCAATAGGTTTATCGGGTCGTAATCAAACTCAGTGTAATCACGAAGGGAGAGTGGGTGCGGCAACGCAAGCTTTCCATAGGAACCGGCAAAATATCCGTCCTGCGGGAAGATGTTGTAATCGTTTGGCTGTTCTTGAATGACGGCCTTTGGGTAAATGGCGAGCACCTGCTTTTCAAAGAGGTCCTTGCGACTGCGCGGCACGGACGCATAGAACCGCAAGTACGGAGCATCGGTAGGTACCGCAAGCTCCATAGAGAAGTACGGCGGCTCACCCGCGTACGCTTCTTCTACTGCCATCATGGCGCTATAAAACTGCTCCATGGCGGACACTAGCTCCTTGAAGTGCTTGTAGCGCTCATCCTGGTCCGGGTCGCTATCAGGCTCGGGAAGTGCGACCTCATAGAGCGTCATGTGAAGAGCACGCCACTCTGGCTGGTTCTCACCAAGCCCTTTCACTTTCATACCCGCACCAATGTACGCAACGAGGAAGCGATGGAAGTCATCTTCAAGATGCGGACTCTTCATCTGTACGAGGACCGAAAACGCCCCATGAATACCCCGTTCTTCCATAATGCGACGGAGTTCCTCCATGGTTTCGTCATCACTTTCCGGGTCGAGGTTCAGCGCAATCTCGCGCGCTTCGTCGCTACTCACACGAAATTCGGGGTGCGTAACCGATTCAACGGGTGTCTCAAGGTGATGACGAAGACGCTCTCGCACGACCGTTTCGCGCGGCTTCCCTTGCTTCATTCCCTCCAGCTCACGTTCCTTTGCTTCTACCTGCGCACGCAAGTGTGCCAGCTCCTCCTCATGAGAAGATAGCGGAGCTTTTGGACCCTCGTAGGTCATTGCCATTACGACACAGTATACGCGCTAAGTGGCGTCGTCTCGCACATGAAGAGGATATCCTTTATAGTCGGTTCTGGAGGTGTCGCTATGGTCGATATTATTGAAGACCTCGACGAGTACCTGCGCTTGTGGCATTGGCGGCTCATTGGCCGCTTCCTCATTCCCCGTTCGTGTTCACATCACTCGCTCAATATGGACATAGGCATCATGTGCTGCATGTCAGAAACTGAGCGAGAGACCTACCGGCGGAACCTGGAATGGCGGCGCACCAAAACGCACGCACACAGCACAGCGCACGCGTGACAAACGCGAGAAAGGCGGAGCCACAGCTCCGCCTTTCGTCATTTTGAATGTAGAGAGACTTAGTCGCGTTTACCAAGTCCACCAAATAGTGCCGTGATGAGTGAGACGACAATAGCGAAGAAGAATGCGGGCCAGAAGCCGTCCACAGAAAAACCAGGGACAATCATGCCAGCAAGCAGGATAAGAAGCGCGTTAACAACCAGTGAGAAGAGTCCGAGCGTCACGATGTTAATCGGCAGCGTCAGAAGTGAAATGACTGGCTTAAGGAAGATGTTGATGAGCGCGAGTACGATAGCGAGCACCAATGCGCCCACAAGCGTTACAGTCACACCCGGAATAAGGTAAGCAGCGATAAGAATCGCAGCCGCGGACACTATCCAATGAATGATGGTCATAATGGTTGCTGTTAGGCCTGTAAGAATACTGAGACTGAATGAATGAATTATGAAGAAAGCTCCGCACGAATAGCAGCGAGCGCTTCTACTGGGTCCTGAGCCGTAGTGACCTGACGACCAATAACGAGCAGAGATGCACCGTCCTTGATGGCTTCAGCAGGGGTAGCCACGCGTTTCTGGTCGTGCGCATCGGCGCCCGGTGAGCGAACCCCTGGCACGACGAACTTAAGACCGTCGAGGGCTGGTTCTTTGGAGAGTACGCCGACTTCTTTTGCCGAACACACCACACCGTCAATACCGGCTTCCTGAGCAAGATGCGCGAGGGTACGTACCGTTTCCATAGATGACCGTCCATACACTAACCCCGTCGTTTCCTCAGAGAGTGATGTGAGTACCGTTACAGCAAAGATTTCCGCGTTCGGTGCTCCTTCTTTTGCAGCACGCATCATGTCGACGCCACCAGAGGCATGCACTGTGAGAATATCAACCCCATTCTCGGCAAATGCCTTTGCGCGTGCGCGTGCCGTATTTGGAATGTCATGGAGCTTAGCGTCCATCCATACGCGCTGCGCCCCTGCATCTTTAAGGGCACCGACGATAGAGGGACCGAGTGCGTCGTACCGGTCATGAATTTTTATTGCATACACCTCAGACCCTACGGCACTCGTGAGCGCGAGAAGCTCCTGCTCCCCTAGCTCATCGGCCGAAATAACAATGCGGTCGGTCATAGTGAAAATTGCTTCCATTCGCACTCTTTTAATACCACTAGCTCAAGTTCTTGATGCACACTATTCATAACCGCTATTCCCGTATCATCTGTTCGTTCTTCAGGCGTATCACTCAAATAGTGGCATAGCACTCTCACTGGCACCAACCCAAGTCCCACTCGCACTGCTTTCTCTGATTTGTCATATCCATATGCCGCAAGTACGTATGCACCAGCTGACGAGCCTGCCACCACTTTCCCATCAAGCGATTCTCTTGAAAGAGGATATTTCCTCAGCGCTTCAAGCAACATATTGGTGCTACCACCACGAATGAGCACTGCATCAGAAGCGGCAATTTCCTCCATAAGATGCTCGCGTGATGCGATGGAGAACGTAATTGATTTACCTCCTGCCTGCGCAAGCACCAGTTCCTGCATGTTTTCGAGTTGTTCAGGCCAATTATTTTCTTTTGAAGCAAATAACACCACAAGCGCCTTACCGTTTTCCGGAATAGCGTCGGCTATGGCCTTGAAAAAGGCATCGTTGTGTTCGTTGTCATATCGCACCATGCCGCCGTGAAGCAGGTAGGTCGTCATGCATTCTTCTTCTGCATAAACTGCTTTCCGTGTCCTACCGTTGTATTAACCGGTACACCACTCGCACAAAGTGGACATTCTTCTTCGGTGTAAGTCGGTACGACCATTGTTGCTATAGATGAGAGCGGGATACCAAGTGACTCACTCGTCACTTCGTCAGGATTCTTGTTCATCATGACCGACGCCTGAAGCACAATCGCCCCTGCTTCTGCAGCCTTTACCGCACTTTTCTTAACCGACCCTCCGGTCGTAATAACGTCTTCAATAGCGAGCACCTTTTTACCGGCAATCGCTTTATCGTAGCCACGCTTCAGCACTTGCTCGTCCCCGTCAGCCTTGTCGGTATATACCGAGAGGATTTCTTTCCCTTTTAACTTTCCAAGGTGATACGCGGTCCACTGACCAAGAATGATGGCGCCCATAGCAGGTGCAATGACAGCTTCAATGTCTAGCTCCTTATTAAGTTCCGCAAACATCTCACCTACACGACACGCAGCCTCTGGATGCGTGAGAAGCGCATCTTTGTTCACATACGTATCCATGTGACGCCCGGAGACACCGACAAAGTGACTATCAGGGATAAGAGCACCCGTTTCTTTCAAAATGCGGATGAGTTCTTGTTCCATATCACGCGTCAGGATACGCCTCCTTTATCTCCTTGGCGAGGTACGGATTCCACATAGCGCCCGTAGCGCTCATAACAATGTCAGCACCGGCGTCACGGAACTCCTTGAAATCACTCGGTACCGTCACCCCACCACATCCGATGATGCCGTAGCTCATGCCAAGCTCCTCACGGAGCGACGCGAGACGACGCGTCATATCAAGGCCTGCCCACTTTATGGCATGGCCACAGATACCACTCTTCACGCGATGCGCACCAGGGAGCGCCTGTGACCCGTCTTCGTTTACGACCGGCGCTGCAATAGTGTTAATGGCAGAAAATCCGTCTACGATACTGCCAACCTCCGTGACAAGTTTACGAAGCGCGTCAGGCTGAAAGAACGCAATCTTAATAATGAGCTTTGTGTCACCTATCTTCTCCTTTATCGCGGTCACGACGGTCTTTACCTTTGGTACATCAAAACAGAGCAACGTGGCGGCGCCTTCGTTCGGACAACTAAAATTCGCTTCAACCACCTTCACGCCTGTATCAGCAACACTTTTCATGCCGTTTGCCCACTCAGCGACATAATCATCGCTCGACATGCCTTCCCGTTTCGTACCTTCAAATGAACACATAACGAGCTGCCCTTCTTTCGCATGCGCAAGCGATGCACGCAAATCGTTCTGCCAGACCGTAGGGTCGTACGAAGGATTACCGAATGAGTTCGTAATAGAAAGCGGTTCCTCGTAGACATCGTTAACCACAACTGGTTCCTGCGCTCGCTCTATGGAAAGCGCACCAGGAAAATCTTTGAGTGCAAGAACGTTTGGCCACTCGTTGCAGGGATGTATAGCGCTGCGCACCGTCTTATGCACCGGCACACTCCATCCCTTATCTAGTGCTGCATCAACATACTTTCCGTTAAGCAGCGGCCCTGCAGGGATACCAAGCGGGTACGCAATCTTCTCACCAAGGAACGTAAAGCGCGGCGCAGGTTCCTCAAGAACGACCCCATCCGCAAATCCAGCAAAGGGGCCTTCCTCCCAGTTCTCGTAATACGTTTTCTTCGGGTCGAAGAAGGGGGTCTGTAACATGCCTCGATTCTAGCGCACGAACGCGAGCGCCGACACTAGTATCGCAAACCCGAACCCTACGCGAAGGATAAGCTTCTGGAGCGGTCCTGAGAGGTTACTAATGTGTACCAGCACCACACCACCAATCACGCCGCCAATGAGTGCACCAATCGACCAAGGAATCCATAGCGCCGGCACAAGATTTCCATGAAAGAAATGAACCGCTACCGCGCTAATACCCAGAAAGGTTTCTGCGAATCGTGCGTTCGCTTTCACCTTTCCTATATCCGTATCAGCAGCATGCTTAAGACGAAGCAGTGCAACCAACAAGATACCCGTCCCCGCACCAAGAAAACCCGTGTACACACCAATAAGAAAGGACGCTATCGCAAATGTTCGCTCGGTGACGTAGCGCGCAAGACGTGGAGAAAACTCCGCAACCAGTACCGAGACAACCGTTATGAAAAACAGCCACCGCTGGTCTAGGTCTGCAACAATACTTGCGCCAATAATCGTTCCAATAAAGGCAACGAGCGAGATACGAATCGTGTGCCGAAAATCGATGAGTCGGAACGTAGAAAGCGCTGAGCCAATACCACGAATGAGTGACCCAACTTTAATATTTCCCACCAGTACACCCGCTGGTACGCCAGGATATAAAAACTGAAAGACGGGGAGAGCAAAGAACATCCCGCCTCCTATTACAGTTGCAATGATACCGGTACATACACCCGCGATGACGAGTACGATTGATGCGTTCGCTTCAAGAAGCCTAGGAGTGGCCTCAAGGAATGCGACGACATCCATACGACTACACTATCGCCCCATCTCGATACTTCACCACGCCAGCAACGACCGTGTGCACCGCCTTACCGACAAGCTCCTTACCAGCGAACACAGAGTTCTTACTCTTCGACTGGAATACCGACGGGTCTACCGTCCATTTCTTCTTAGTATCAAACAACGCAATGTCTGCATCAGCACCGACAGCGAGGGTACCCTTCGGGATACGAAGTATTGCTGCAGGCTTGTGGGTCATCAGCGCAACAACCTCAGCAAGCGTGAGATGTCCTTCACCAACAAGGTAGGTGTTTGCTGCAGCAAATGACGTCTCAAGGCCTATCGTGCCGCGCGCTGCATCCTGGAATGGCTTTAGCTTGTCCGGTTCAATATGTGGCGCATGGTCAGTCGTTATCGCATCTATCGTTCCGTCCTTGAGTGCCTTCACGACTTCAAGACGATGGTCGTCAGGACGAAGCGGCGGATACATCTTAGCGGCCGTGTTGTATCCAAAACATTCTTCGTCCGTAAGGCAGAGGTGCTGAATAGAGGCATCACCGGTGACATTCGTCATGCCCGTAGCTTTTGCGTCGCGTAACGACTGCACCGCACCTTTTGTTGAAAGATGCGTGAGGTGCGAGCGAGCACCGGAACGACGTGCAAGAAGAATACTCTTATGTGCCGCAAGATCTTCCGCCACTTCCGGGATACCCGGAAGACCAAGCTGCGTTGATACCCAGCCTTCATGCATGACGCCACCGTCAGACAAGTCTTCTGTCTCGCAGTGACTAATAACAAGCATGTCGTGCGTCTTCGCGTACTCCATGGCCTTGAGAAGGAGATTGTCGTTGTCGACATCCGCGCCGTCATCAGTAACTGCAACCGCTCCAGAGCGCTTCATTTCCCACATCTCAGCAAGCATCTCGCCTTCTATGCGCTTAGTCGTTGCACCAACCGGATATACGTTTGCCAGGCCAAGTGCCGCCGCGCGATTGCGCACAAACTCAATCACCGTCTGATTGTCTGCAACTTGCGCAGTATTTGGCATCGCCGCAATCGACGTAACCCCACCCGCTATCGCTGCTTTTGCGCCGGTCTCTATCGTTTCCTGGTCTTCACGACCTGGCTCTCGCAGGTGCACATGCATGTCGACCAACCCTGGAGTGACGACAAGACCAGTAGCATCAATCGTCTCTTCTGCGTTTTGCTTCAGACTCGTGCCAACCGCTGCTATCGTTCCGTCTTCGACGTAGATATCCATAACGTCATCAATCCCATTTGCTGGGTCGATAACATGTCCGTTTTTTATAAGCAGCGTGCTCATACGAGGGTGTAGTCCTTAGTTTTACCGTCACAGCGCTCCGCGAGGACGTACAAAATGGCTTTGCGAATCGCCATGCCGTTCTCTACCTGCGCAAGAATGCGTGACTGTGGGTGACGAGACACGAGAGAGGAATGCACATCGATATCGCGCATGACAGGTCCTGGATGCATAACTATCGCGGTTGGCTTAGCGAGTGCGAGACGACGAGGATTAACGCCAAAGGTTTTAGAGTATTCACGCATCGTTGGAATATCGCCCTTTGCACCACGCTCTTCCTGAACGCGTAGTGCGTAAATGACATCCACCCCCGTCACCGCTGCATCAACATCGGTAAAGGTCTCAATGCCAAATGCTTCGACGCCTTGCGGAAAGAAGGTTTCAGGCGCCGCAACACGCACCGTTGCGCCAAGCTTCTTAAGAATACGTACGAGAGAGCCAAACACGCGCGAGTGCGTAATGTCACCTACTATCGTCACGGTGCGACCCGAGAGGTCGAGGGTGCCGAACTCCTCGCAGATAGTGAACGCATCAAGAAGACCCTGCGTAGGGTGCTCGTGCCAACCGTCACCGGCGTTAATAACTGCAGCGCCAATATGGCGTGACGCAAGCTCTGGACCGCCCGCCTGCGTGCAGCGGATAACAATCGTTGAAAGATTGTATGCGTCGAGCGTCTCCACCGTATCTATAAAACTCTCTCCCTTCTTAGATGAAGAGTTACTCCCACTCACACTGGTCGTATCCATACCGAGGTGCTTTGCCGCAAGGTCAAACGACGACATCGTACGGGTCGACGCTTCAAAGAAGGCGTTCACTTGAGACTTCCCTTTAAGGAGAGTGAGCTTTGCGGTCTTTGCCTTCTTAAAGGTCTTTGCTAGGTCAAAAAGAAGCGCGATATCCTCGCGCGACAACTGGTCTATGGAGTAAAGGTCGAAAAACGAGACATCCCGGCCATTTCTGACCTTAACGAGCTCAGACTCGTAGGATGTTTCCATACCTGTATTGCGGGCTACTCTAGCACACGACTACCAAGAACGAAACTATGGCGCAGAGAACGTGAAGGTGGAAACAATCGCATCAAGCTGCGCATATTCTGCGTCGAGCTCTTCGTCAGGGATATCACTTCCACTTTCTGGGTCATCACGATACGAGGAACCAGCGGCAATCTTCTCGAGTGCGTAACACTTGCCGTTATGCACGGTGCGATATGAGACACCTTTGACGTACTGCTGCATGCCAGCATCTGCAAAGGAGAACGCACTCCAAGTCGTGCCATTCAATACGACATCTGCAAGGGCCTCTTCCCCTGAATCAGGCGTTACTGACTCACACGATGACACATCCGCTGCATCGTCTGACACCCCAAGACGCACGAGCGCCCGGTAGTAACGAGGGTACGAACTATCGCTTTCCGTCTCATACGCAACGAGCGCAAGCACAGGAGTACCGGTATCTTCACGCGCTGACGCACGCCAGGTTGGAGCGAGGTGATACTCCGCAGAGAATGCTTCTTCAAGACGCGCAGACGCAGGATAGCGGAGCGTAAAACCATACTCACCACTTGCGTACAGATTCTGACCTTCAAGATTTGGTACTTCTTCCTCTACTACCGGCGCAGGGGGCGGTGTATCGTTCGCAACGAGTATAAAGGCTGTTATCGCTCCGGCGAGCGCGAGGATAATGGCAAACAGCGTCCAGCCCTTCCAGTTCATATACCTAGTATACCAAGGGTCAGGAGTCCGAAAGGAGGAGTCGTGCGAGTTTCAATTCGTCGAAGGTGTACTTCCCTTTAAGGCGTTTAAACACCGGAGTGAGCGATGAGGTCTTCGCTTTGGTAAATGCCTCGCCAATAACCCCAAGACCGTCTACCACTGCCTTTGGTGAAAGCTCTGCAATTGCATCTAGCTCAAGCCGTCCCGCTTCGTAGAGCTTCTCAAGATGCGTGACGATAGTGCCAACCGTCATGTTTCGCTCTTTAGCGATGAGCAACAGACTTTTACCTTCCGTTATGAGTTCGTAGGTAGTGTCATAGGTGGAGGGCTTTCCCTTTCGCTCGCCATCGCTCGACGCTTGAAGCGTTCCGCCAGACGCTCGTATGAAATCGTTCTCTAACTGTGCACGGTCTGGGAGAGCACCAAAAATTCGTGCCGCTTCATGAGAGGACGCGCGAAATATAGTATCCATTTGCGCAACCAGAGGATGCACCATGAGGGCATTTTCGTTCCAGCCAAGAAGATGCAACCCTTCAAGCGAACGTAAGCGAGAGAGTGCTACATATCCTTGACCGTATTCAAACGCGCGTGAAAGGTCTATGAGAGCAGCATCAATCGATTGGCCTTGGCTTTTATGCACGGTGATAGCCCACGCCAAACGCAGTGGCACCTGAGAGAGCTTTGCACGCACCTTACCGTTCTCTTCAACGGCCCAGTCTTGGGGCATCACGATAAGCGTGCGCTCATCGCGAGTGCGCACGACGGGATACCCGCTCCCTCCTTCAAATCCCTCCACAACCCCAATCGTGCCGTTACTGTAGCCACTCATCGGATTGTTCTTCGTGAACATCACCACCGCCCCTTCTTTAAGTTCAAGCTGCTCTGGCGACAAACAGCCACGTTTTAGAGCGTCTACCAACGCATCAGGACCGGTGGCGTCCATGTAGCACGTACGCACTGTGCCGGGGAGTGCCGCGAGCTTACTCGCATTCTCGCGGTCAGCGTCAGCGTTATGCGTGTAAAGGCGCGGCAACTCACGCGTACCTTCATCGTCTTCTGTCTCACGGGACATGATGCGCGATACGTCACTATGGTCCGCCGTACCGCTTCGTATGCGACCGAGAAGGTCAGTAAACTCCGTATCTTCCTGACGGTGTTGTTCTTCTAGATAGAGCGTCAGGGGATTGAGTGCATTCCACGCAGCGGATTGGAACGCAAAAGAAGCCGGGCGTCCGGCTTTCCCGACCGGCGGCAACTGGAAGAAGTCACCCACCATAACGACCTGAAGCCCACCAAACGCACGGTCATCGCGACGTACTTCACGCAACACACTATCAACCATAGTAAGTGCTTCGCCAGAGAGCATTGAGATTTCATCGATGATGAGCGTCGTTGCTTTCCCAATACGACGAGCCACATGCTCTTTGGACGCAATCGCATCAACATCAGAGGGCGACAAATATTCACGGATACCAATACCACTCCACGCATGAATGGTCATGCCGCCTACGTGCGTTGCAGCAATACCCGTTGAGGCAGTAATCGCTGGTTCGATACCATGCGACCGCAGCCACCGTACATATGCGTTTACTGTATGCGTCTTGCCGCTGCCCGGCTCTCCGGTCAGAAATGCGTTCGCACCGGTCTTTAGAATCGAGAGTGCCTCGTCCTGCGTCATAGCCCGCCCATTATACGTGTCGCACTATCCCCACCCACACGCCTCCTTTAGGCTTTCTGCGGCCGATGCAGCAAGGCAAGCGCAAGTGACATTGCTGCTATCGAGAGGTCGCGGAAAAGTACCTGGAAGTCACCAAGGTTAAAGACCACGATGCCAAGCAATGCCACCGTTGCGGCTACTGATGGCAGGAATATCTTGCGACCCGACAGTATCCAGAGACCAATGATGACCTCGATAAGTCCAAAGATATGCAAGATGAGCATCTCTGAACCTATGTCGCGCACAAACGATGGGAAGTATCCTACCCACGCATACGGATCGATGATGGCGTTAACCGGCGGATACAGAAACGCAAACGCAACGCCTAGACGAAGGAGAAGCTCAGGCACTCCAGAGAAACGCATACCTATGGCGTAACAACGACGGTACCCTTCTGGTCAGCCGCTACGTGGTTGTGATACCCCCACGTTCCTGTCTTGTTGAACGTAAACATGTAGGTTGCAGTTGCACCACACTGGTCAAACGCCGTTGCGCTTGGACCGTTCGTACAGTGCTCACTGCGAGAGGTGCCTGCATACCCGGTGTGAGTTGGGTGCTCATCAGAGCCAACCCACATACGACTACCGTCCTCATTAATAAACGTGACAGTCGTTCCCTGCTTCACCGTAACAGATGCCGGAGAGAAGCCATTCTCACTGTGAGTGATAACGACTGCGCCCGTTGGCGTGGAAGGAGAGGCTGCAGCACCGTCTTTTGAGCCGTCAACAAATCCTTCTTCGTTTTCTCCCGCGACTTGCTGGCTGCTGTTCTCAACGGCCGTAGGAGCATTCATGGATGCATACGCCCACCAGCCAAGTGCGAGAACCACAATGACGCCACCGATAATCCAAAGCGTGTTTTTGTTCATGTATGCGAGGCTAGCCGGTAATCCCACCCATTATACCGCGAACGCCTAGTGAAGGGCGGGTGAAGGCGCACTTACGCTTCCTTCTTATATTCGTCCCACGCCTTGGCGTGTAGCTTCTCTCCTACACCCGTTTCAGAGAGTGCCGTGATAAATGCTTCGGCAAGCTGGCGGTTGGTGATGAGTGGAATACCAAGGTCGACTGCTTTTCGACGAATAACAAAGCCGTCTTCCGTCTCACGCGCGAGCGGGCGCGTCGGAATGTTAACAATGAGGTCTACATCTCCATCTTCAATAAGTGACAGAATGTTTGGTTCTTTGTGCGCATTAATTTTATGCACTTTCTTTGACGGAATGTTGTGTTCAGCCAAGAAGTCATGCGTACCCTCTGACGCAAAGAGTACAAAACCCATATCGTGCAGTGTTCGAAGTGATGGGAGCAGTTTTATTTTGTTCTCATCACCACCAAGAGAGACAAGGACGTTCTTCTTCGGCAACCGCATACCCGCTGCCATCATCGATTTAAGGAGTGCATGGTGATAGTTCTCACCAAAGGCTGCTACTTCACCGGTTGATGCCATTTCCACATACAAGAGTGGGTCGGCGCCCTTAATACGACTATGCGAGAACTGTGGGCTTTTTACACCGACGTAATCAAGCTCCAGCGTTTTGTAGTCGCTCGAAATATTCTTTCCAAGCATTGCTTCAATCGCAATACGAATGAAGTTGTAACGTGTGACTTTTGAGACGAATGGGAACGAACGAGAGGCACGCACGTTACACTCAATCACCTGAATATTGTTGTCTTTAGCAAGGAATTGAATATTAAACGGTCCTGTTATCTTCAATTCTTTTACAATCTGCTTTGCAATATGTTTTGCACGGCGAATTGTTTCCAAGTAAGTGCGCTGCGCAGGAAGCACTATCGTCGCGTCACCTGAGTGCGTGCCGGCGTTCTCTACGTGCTCACTAAACGCATAGAGCTCAAGCTTTCCTTTTGACGCTACACCATCTATTTCAATTTCACGCGCATTCTCAATAAACTTAGAGATAACAATCGGGTGGTCAGATGACACCTTCGTCGCACGCTGGAGGAACTTACGCAGCGATGCTTCATCAAAGGCTACACTCATGGCAGCACCTGAGAGCACGTACGACGGGCGAATCAGCACTGGATACCCTATCTCTGCCGCTGTCTTAGCCGCCTGATTAAGAGAAGAGAGCTCAACCCAGCGTGGCTGGTCGATACCAAGTTTATCCAAGAGTGCTGAAAACACATGGCGGTCTTCCGCACGATTAATATCCGCAGGTGAGGTACCGAGAATCTTTACTCCTTCTTCGTGGAGGGCGAGCGCAAGATTGTTTGGAATCTGTCCGCCGGTAGACACTACCAACCCTGCTGGTTGTTCAAAGGCAACAATATCGAGCACCCGTTCAAGCGAGAGTTCATCAAAGTAGAGACGGTCACTCATGTCGTAGTCAGTCGACACCGTCTCCGGGTTGTAATTGACCATGACGGTTTCGTAACCATTGTCGCCAAGTGTTTTGAGTGCCTGCACACTCGACCAATCAAACTCAACCGAAGAACCAATCGCGTAGGGACCAGAGCCGAGTACGATAACGCTCTTCTTCTTTGACGGCAGGATGTCGTCGCGGTCACCGTGATAAGTGAGATAGAGGTAGTTTGTTTCTGCTGGGTACTCACCCGCGAGCGTATCAATCTGTTTTATGTACGGACGTATCTTTGCGCGCGCGCGCAACTTACGAACGGCTGCTTCGGTTTTCTTTGAAAGGTTAGCAATCTGTCGGTCAGAGAACCCTGCGCGCTTTGCAAGCAGAAGGTCAGCACGGTTAAGGGTTGAACGCTTAAGTTTTCGCTCGATAGCGATAAGGTTGCGCATCTTCTCCAAAAACCATGGGTCAATGCCAGAGAGTTTGTGAATGCGCTCTACCGTAACGCCGTTACGGAGTGCTTCCGCTATCGCAAAGACACGGCGAGTAGTCGGATGCTTAATCTGCTTCTCGTAGTCTTCAATCTTGAAGTTGCTATTACGTTGCGCCGTAAACCCATCAGCACCAATCGAGAGCATGCGCAGACCCTTCTGAAACACCTCTTCAAACGAGCGTCCTATTGCCATTACTTCACCCACACTCTTCATTTCTGTTCCTATCTGATGATTCGCGTTCTCAAATTTATTGAGGTCCCAGCGCGGCATCTTAATAACGATGTAGTCGAGTGCTGGTTCAAAACACGCAGACGTTGAGCGAGTGACGGCGTTTGGCAGGTCAGGGAGTGCGTGGCCGAGCGCGAGCTTTGCCGCAACGTAGGCGAGCGGGTAGCCGGTTGCTTTTGAGGCGAGCGCTGACGAACGAGAGAGACGAGCATTTACTTCAATGACGCGATAGTCACCGGTCTTAGGGTGCAGTGCGTACTGAATGTTGCATTCACCGACGATGCCAAGGTGACGAATCGTTTTAATCGCGACCTCGCGAAGGTTGTGATATTCGGCATTCGTAAGGGTCTGGGATGGCGCAACGACAATAGACTCACCCGTGTGTACTCCCATAGGGTCAAGATTCTCCATGTTACAGACCGTGATGCAGTTGTCGTACGCGTCACGTACCACTTCGTACTCCACTTCCTTCCAGCCCTCGAGATATTCTTCGATAAGCACCTGCGGGTTTGTATGAAATACCTCGGAGAGTTTGGCGACCAAGTCTGCCTCAGTGCGCACGAGACCTGAGCCTTCGCCACCAAGCGCAAAGCCTGAGCGCGACATAATCGGGTAGCCCAGCTTTTTTGCTGCTTCTTTGGCATCCGCGACATTTCGTACTGCAAACGAGCGTGCCGTCTTTACCTCTATTTCGTCGAGACGCTTTTTAAAGAGGTCACGGTCTTCGGTATCGCGAATCACCGACACTGGCGTACCCAGCACGCGAACATCGTATTTCTTTAGAACCCCTTTTTCTTCAAGCGCCAAGCCAAGATTGAGCGCCGTCTGGCCACCAAACGAAAGGGAGATAGCGTCAGGGCGTTCTTTTTTAATGATGTCGGTCGCGAACTCTATCGTGAGCGGCAGGAAGTACACGCGGTCTGCGAGTCCTTCGTCCGTCTGGACCGTCGCAATGTTTGGATTCATGAGGATGACCTCAATCCCCTCCTGCTTAAACGCCTTAATGGCCTGAGAACCGGAGTAATCAAACTCACCTGCCTGACCAATACGAAGGCCGCCTGATCCAAGGAGCAGCACCTTCTTTGGCTTGTCTAGTTTCATATAGCGCCTACTTTCTTAAGAAAATCCTGCAGTACCCACGCCGTGTCAGTTGGGCCTGGTGCTGCCTCAGGATGAAATTGCACTGCCTGCCACGGCTTAGTGGTATGGCGTATACCTTCCACTGAGCCATCATTGGCATTGGTGAACCACACCTTCCATTCCTTAGGGAGTGATGCGGCATCAACAGCGTAGCCGTGGTTTTGACTCGTGATGTAGGAACGCTTTGCGCCTGACTTCACAATGGTGCACGGCTGATTTTGAGAACGATGACCATACTTGAGCTTGTAGGTCTTTCCTCCTGCCGCAAGCGCAAGCAGCTGCGTACCAAGACAGATACCAAGTATCGGCGTGTCTTTCTTCATTGCTTTACGCAGATGTTGAATCGTGGCCTCACATTGTTCTGGATTCCCCGGACCGTTACTAATGAAGAGTCCGTCGTACTTCTCCTTAGTGAAATCGTAATCCCATGGCACACGCGTCACGGTCGCTCCTGGTACGGCGAGCATGCGCGCAATGTTCTCCTTCATGCCGCAATCAACCGCAATAATGCGCTTCTTGCCGGAACCATAGATCTTCTTTTTGGAAAGCGATACGTCTGCTACCAAATTCCCTTCGTTCGGGTCCTTGAGCTTTGGCTTCTTGCCGTCGTATGAAAGAGCACCAAGCATGACGCCCTTCTCGCGGAGCATCTTCGTGATAGCGCGCGTATCAGCGCCGGTCATTGCCGGAACTCCAGAACGCGTCAGCCACGCACCAAGCGATTCTTTTGCGTCTGCATGCGAATACGCTTCGCAGTATTCCGACACGACGAGCCCTGCTACCTGAATACGCTCTGATTCAAATCCTTTCTTGTCAGGCACACCGTAGTTACCAACGAGCGGATAGGTACATACGAGAATTTGTCCTCGGTATGACGGGTCGGTAAGCGTTTCTACGTATCCAACCATACCGGTGTTGAATACGACTTCACCTGTCATTGTTTTCTTCGCACCAAATGATGCTCCCTCAAACGATTCGCCGTTTTCAAGATGGAGCTTCATATCGAGACTGGGCACAAAAATACCTCCGCCAAGGAGGTGCTGCTCTTACTTATCGTGCCGGCCATTAAAGCCCAAGTATAGACCGGTACAGTGATGCGTCAAATGAGCTGTGGATAATGCACCAACGTAGATAGAGCGGGTGCATACTGTGCCGAGCTGTACTTTCTCAGCTAGGCTCTCCACTTGGAGGACATATCATGATGCGCTTTTGCACCGCACTCGCTGCGGGGTGGATTTTCACCACTGGCTTCAGTTACGCACAAGACGCAAATCCGTCTATTCCGTACGACGGCATCTTCTGTTCGCAAGAAGAAGACGCGCGCGCTATCGGCCGTGCGTTCCAATCTGGCGGCGATGAAGTCTTCATCGCGACCATGCTCACGCAACTGACTGAGCAACGGTGTCTCTCAAATGGGTCAACACCGGCCATCATTCGCGTTGATGCAGTGCTCGACCGCGAAGCAAACACGCCGTACGCTCATCAAAACGTCGAGCTTATCGTCGTGCGCGCCCGTGTCCTCGCTGGTGGCAGCAATCTCACGGGTCGGCAATTCTATGTGCTCGTCCCCGTGCCAATGCCTCCGCAAGTCGACAGCAAGAACACGGTCTAACGCTACGACAATACTCTAAGCGAAAGCGCCCCCGACTGGGGGCGCTAACGTTTTTATGACACGTACTAGTTTGGCTGCGGCGCCGTCAGCGGCATGTTTGGCATCGGGAAACCACCCGTACCACCTTGCGCACCAAATTCCATAAACGTAACGGAGCCTGGGACTTCAAACTTTGATGCATCCACTATCCATGGCTTGCAGGAATAGGAGACTTCCGTGCTCGTGTTAAAGCCCGTTGCGGTCTGATTCTCATCTGCCATTTCTGCGGCTGCGCTTTCTTTCACTCGTACCCCCTGCGGCATCATGTCGGTCCACATGTAGAGATAGCCGCCGGTTTTTATCATATGTGCGGTTATAGACGTACCCTCGGGGGTGGCGACCACGTCAGAACGTACCTCATCTCCTGAGACGTACACGGTGCCAGTCGCCGGTGCGTCAGGATTCATAACACTGACCTGACACTCCTGTGAGCCGCCAAGTGCGAGCAAAGTTGCGTAGGTACCCGTGTTCATCGTACCTGTTGCCTTCTGCTCCTCAGTACCTTCCTCTGACTGCTGCGTGACATACCATGCGCCGCCGCCAATCACAGCGACTGCAACAATGATGCCAATAATTGCCTTCATATCCATGGTTTCGTAGAAAAATGCCGATAAACGAACCTGCAACCAGTATACCGCTAGCTCCAACGTTTCTTGAGCATTGCAATATCGTACCGTTCAGCGAACATATCCTCCCGAGCAATACCAAGTCCAGCGAGTTCTTCTAGGAGCTCCTCCACAATCCGAGAGACATCCTCTTTGGCTCCCAGTTCTTCTATCTCAATAAACGACCCTAGTCCTTCGACATCGTCGATACAGTACTCGCGCTTATCCAATTTCCCTTTTTGTCTCGTCTTCTGCACCCGCACAGCTTCTTGGTACCCCATATATTTCAGCATCGCTTCAATTTCCTCACGAGACCCAACACTTGTTTCGTGCTCAATGGGCATAGAATCAGCGCGGCCTTCATGACGCTCGGGGTGATGCTTGAGCGTAAAGATGATTTCTCCATTACCTCGCACACGCGTGCGCAAGAAGTTTTGGTTCCGGTTATATGACTCTTTATCTCCCACCTCAAGCGCATAGAGCATGTCGTCTTCGGTGACTGGCTCGGAAAATACAACACCGCGCTCTATGAGAAGACGCATGACGCCTTCCTTGTCTTTTAGCGCTGCTTTTACTTCTATCTCATGCATGGCTAGTAGCGGTGCTCAAATGCTTGTACGAGAGAGCCCATGTACGATTCAAACTTATCGAATCCCGGGATGAGTCCCAGCACACCGAGCAAGAATCCAAGGAGCGCAAGCGCGATGACACCACCCAGCACTGCGCCGGCACCATGAAAGATGCCGCGCACAAACGAGGCATGTGGCTTTGACTGCTCTCGCAAAACCTCAATGTCATCACTTATCTCGCGAAGTTCCCGAAGTTGCTTAGATTCAATATCTGCCGTCATATCGGGAGTATATCTTACGTGAGCTTGGCTAATTCGCGCTCTAGTACCGCGCGTCCGTCGTAGAAGTGGGCATCGACACCTATCGACCGTGCATAGTCGATGTTCTTCTGAGCATCGTCCAAGAAGAGTATTTCCTCAGGAGCTACACCAAGCTCGGCACGTACATAATGCCAGTACGCTGGTTCATGCTTATCAAATCCAATGTCACAGGTAGAGAAGTATCCGTCAAAATGCGCACGGAGTCCCACGGTATCGAGAAGATAGGCAAGTCGATACTTTTCCTGACGACTAGCGATATAGCATCGGTATCCTTTTGCACGTAGTGCATCGATTGTCGCAAGCACCGTCTCGTCTACTTTAGATTCTGCAGCAAACCATTTATCGAGAAACTCCTCAGTAGTTCCTGTCCATTTCCATTTTGATAGAAATGGTTCAATTTCTTCTTTAAGGTCACAGGAGCCAAATACACACTTGCGAAATGGGCCAAGGAAAAACTCATTCACGTGCTCAATGGGCACGTCGTGTTCTTCCGCGTAGCGAACACTGTAGTATTTCTCGCGGCCAACCATTACCACGCCGTCGAGGTCGAATAGTATCGCTTTAATCATGGAGCAATGACAGAAGCGCCTCACGTACTGGCGTGAGTTCATAATCCTCCTCTTCGAGCGTATGCTGAATAGCCGGTTTGCCAGTCATTTTTGATATATAGAGTGGTCGAAGCGGCATCGTTAGATGCAACGGACCAAACTCTCTATCGGTAAGGATAATCTCACGACGCGATTCAACGGTGCGCTCTGTACCGTCTGGCATAATAAGCGCGAATACTTCCGGCCACGCCGCATCAACTTCGCCGCCATACTTGTGCGCTATCCCTTTCCAAAAATCTTTAACAGTTGTGGCCATTTCCTCTTCAGAGAGGGTTCTCTCATCAGCTCCCGCAAGACCCGAACGTTTTGGTGTAGTTACCATGCCCTCACCCTGAACCCATACCCCGGTATCATTTGCGAGAATAGGGAAATCAACGGTTCCAAGATACGCACGTGCTTTAAGAAGCGCGTTCTCGGCAAGCGTCTCACCAGTCTCATCAACGTCTACTGCAGTAATACCAAGCTCTCCTGGAGAAAGAAGTGTGATGTCGGTGCCTCGTAGAAGCTTTCGATAGCGCTCAAGCTTCCCTTTGTTATTCGTAGCAACGAGAACCTTCATATCTACACAGATAGTTGAGCGACAAAATCTGCCTGAATGGTTTTAACAAAATCATCTGGACGTTCTTTCATCCAAGAAAGCAACTCGGGAAGCGGCACCCAGCGTGCTTCTGATACTTCATCGTCCTGAAGTTTCAAATCTTCGAGAGCCACCTCTGCTGTTCCTATGTACCACTGAATAAACCGACGATTATCATCTGGTCCCTTTAGTATCTTTGGACCTTTCCTCAGCTGCTCTAGTGAAAGAGTTACTCCGATTTCTTCCTCGGCTTCTTTAACAATATTCGAGTCATAGGTCTCTCCTTCCTCAATCGTACCTGCTGCTGCCGGTCCCCACTTACCTGGCTGATGGCGCTTCACTAACGCTCGCTTTGCAAGAAGTACCTCACCTTTTGAATTAGTGAGCCAGAGCGCTGACACACGGTGAATAGCACCTATTTCCCATTGATCTCTCTCCGCGAGCCCAATCTCTACGTCGTTCTCATCAACAATAATGACTTTTGCTTTCATACTTCTCTGTACATGAGGACTGCATCAACATATTCACCACGCTGCTGAGTACCACCCGGAAGCTGTCCGTACTCCTTGAACCCGAGCTTCTCGTAGAGCGCTTTTGCCGTTGTATTTGGTTCTTTATATTCCAACACAAAGAGACGAAGGTCTTTCATTGAGCGCTTTGCCTCATCAAGCACTGCGCGCAGCAACGTCTCACCAAGACCCTGGCCACGAACCGAAGCGTCAATGGAAAGCGCGAGACTAGCTATATGTGATTCTGTTCTTGATTGGCGATTAGCTCCCCCAATACCCTGCACTTCACCATCGACAATAAGAAACAAGGTAGCAGCTTCGCCTGATGCTCTATTCTCCAACCAGGTAGTAAGTGCCTTTTGCTCTTGCTCAAGAGTGAGTTCTTCTCCTTGGAAACGCACAAAGGTACGTTCCTGAGAGAGTCGATTTGCATATCGCCAGAGACTTTCAAGGTCGTCCTGGGTTGGGTAGCGGATAATATAGTGCGTCCCGGTCCGCGACTCTCCTTCCTGTATGACCTCGTCGTTCATATCTTTGCGGCGTCCTTTTTGCGACGGTACCACTCTTTCCACTTTCGCTCCACTACCGGAAGTGATTGGAGCGAGATAATAAAACCAGTCACGGGTATAAGCGCGTTCAAAAACGGATTATCATTTCCGATTCCCACAAGCGCGAGGACAACCGTGCCGTAAATAAGAAGAGAAACACAGGCGGTACGTACGACGCTTGTTTCCCACGCCTTGTCCGCTTCAACTCGCGCATTGCGCTCTTTCAGCAGTGCAAGTTCTCTCTGGGTGTCTTCAACGTCTCCTTGCATAGGTATTAGTAGTGTTCAGGGAATTCAAGGTGCGTGAGCGCCATCATAACGGCCATACGATTGTAGTCCGTACGTGTTATACGCCCTTTAGTCACAATGCCTATAAATCCCTCGCGCTCACCTAATTTTCCTTCTCCACTATCAAGACCGCATGCTTTCATGGCTGCACTCCCATCCAGACCCTGGTTCACAATGCAGTCCGTAACTTTTCCCGGCCATTCAAGAGCGGGTGAAAGGCCAAGATGAATTTGAGCACCGTCATAAATAGCGCAGGCTGCAACCTCCATGTAGCCAGACTTGGTATAAGGCACCGCCATAAGACCGCCCTCAATACCAAATCCATACACATTACCTTCCTGCGCTTTCTTAGCGCGCGCAATCGCACCACTAATGGTTTCCTCCAACGATTTTGGGTGACCATTAACATCAGTGACCGCATCCACGCCGACCACTTCCGCTTTTCTAAACAGCAGATAGTCAGCAAGAACGCTCTCAAGCGCTTCAAGCTTAGTCTTATTCAACGAGCCCATCCCAATTCTCATGGCCACCAGTATATCTCAACACAAAAGGACGCTCCGAAGAGCGTCCTTTTGTGTATCGCGTTCGCGAGGCTTACGCCTCGGGTGCTGCCTCAGGGGCTGCCGTTTCTGCCTCAACAGGCGTTTCAACGACTTCACCCTCCGTCGGCTGATTCTGGTCTCCGTCCATGGTGGATTTGGTTTAGGGGGTGAGTAAGAACGACCGTAAGAGAACGGTACCACACGTGGCGCGATGTGCTACTACGTTCCGAGCTCGAGGGTCTCGTCGATACGAATCTCCGCGACGAATTCTGGTACGTGACTTACAAGGACCATAGCACCCTGATATTCATCGAGTGCTTTGGCAATAACCGGCAGGTGACGGAAGTTCACGTGGTTGGTTGGCTCATCAAGAATAAGGAGACCTGGTTCTTCGAGCATAAGGCGCGCGAATGCCACGAGTGCTTTCTGACCTTCCGACAATACGCCAATCTTTTTTCCAATGACGTCTCCCGTTATAAGGAACCCGGCAGCAACAGAGCGCATACGCTCTTCGTTTTGCTTCTTCATTGCGCTCATAAGGGATTCAAACACGGTCTCATTGAAATTGAGCGTTGAGAAATCCTGACGGTAGTAGCCAACTTTAATGCCGCGTTGTATGGACGCACCTTCAGCCGTGCCATTAGCGAGCGCCTCAAGCAGCGTCGTCTTTCCTATGCCGTTTGGTCCCGAGAGTAGAAGGTGCTTGTTCTTACGGAGCGCTAGGCTCTTTTTATGGACTTTTGGCTTGTGCGTCTTTGGGTCCATGTAGGTGCACGACGTTATAGAGAGAATGTCGCCCTGAATGTCGTCTTGTACTGGAATGGTGAATGGCCGAATAGTTTTATCTTCACGGCGCACATCCACTTTGTCCTCTTCCATTTGTTCAACCTCATCGCGCAGCTTCTTTGCGATAAGACGCATCTTTCCTCCCTTTGCCGCAAAGTAGTTAATCTTGTCCTTGTTCTCCTGAATCTTCTTTGCAAACTGCGCATTCTTTCGATTCTCACGCTCAATACGCGCAAGAATTTCTTTCTGAAGGTCAAAGTAGTTGCCAAAATACTGCTCAACCTTACGGGTATATACATCTAGATAGAGAATGCCGTCCGTGAACGAGTTGAGGAACTCAGCATCGTGGGAAATGACCAGTACGGTCTTTTCGTAGGCCTTCAAGAACGTTGTGAGATGCTCAATGCCTGCTTTATCAAGATTGTTGGTCGGCTCATCAAGAAGAAGGAGGTCTGGATTTTGAATAAGCGCTCCTGCAAGCAGGAGACGTGCCTGCTGACCACCTGAGAAGGAGCGAATGATGCGGTCTTTTGCTGCAACGAGGTTAACGACCTCAAGCACCGCATCAATACGCGGGTCGATGTCATACACCTTCTCACTAAACGATGCTTCGAAAAACTCACGCACAGTCTTCTCACGAAGTGCCGGCGGCATGACTTGATGCGCGATAGCAATCGACGTGCCGCGCGGAATCGTTATCGTGCCGTGTTCTGGTTCATACTCGCCAGAAATGAGTTTAAACAGCGTCGACTTCCCCGCGCCGTTTTGACCCATAACCGTCACCTTCATACCGCGACGCACAGAGAAGTTCACCGCATCCAAAATCGGGTAGTTATGACCGTATTCGAAGGAAACCTCTTCGAAGCGGGCTATGAAGTCGCGCGGCGCACCGGCGCTCTCGTTGGTATTCTTCCCTGGCATTTCTCCTACGCTACCACGCCCTACGCTTTCTTTTTGGTTGCGCGCTTTTTAGGTGCTGCTTTTGGCGCCGGAACTACCGAAAGATCTTCGATAAGTGCCGTAAGACCATCAAGCTTTGCTTCAACGGCAGCAAGCTGGCGAGCAAGCGCATCAATACGAGGGTCAGCAGCAGGAGCGACAGGACGAGTGTTGAACGAAGGCTTCTCACGATGGAACGTGCGGGTATCGCGAGGACGCATTGGTTCATCGTCGCGCTTAAAGCAGTCACGACAGTAGACCGGCTTCATGCCGTTTGGACGGAAGGGCACTTCGGTTACATTCCCACAGTTGGCACAGTCGGCCTTGTAGAGCTTTTTAGGACCCATATCGCGTGAGTCACGGCGCATAGGGGGACCCTTGCGGAAGGGCTTTTTGAAACGAGGATTCTGATAGTCAGGCATAGTGGTGCTGATTATGTCATATCTCCTGTAAAAATCAACTATTCTTCAGGAATGCGAGCTTTTGCGCTCGAGACCATGACTTTATGAGCGCTTCCCGTTTTTGCGCGCTACTGCGGTCTGGTTGCGGTTCGCTATAGAGAATACGAACTGGTTTGCGTGCACGCGTGTAGTGCGCACCCTTTCCACTCTTATGTTCTTCAAAGCGTCGTGCGACATCGGTCGTAACGCCGGTGTAAATACTCTTATCGGCGCACTCTATGAGGTACACGAAGTACATACTCTCACCGTAGCGTGGTAAGCGCGGAACGAAAAGCCCTGCTATAGTCGCTTTATGGACGAATATCCGATGCGCATCAATAAATACCTCGCCTCAAAGGGCGTGGCCACGAGGCGTGAAGCGGACACGCTTATTGAGGGGGGACGGGTATTCATAAACGGCCGCCTCGCCACACTTGGCGATAAGGTCATGGAGACGGACGAGGTTGAGGTACGCGGCAAAGACAAGAAAGCAGCAACCCGCGTCTATTACGCCTATCACAAACCACGCAGCATCGTGACGCACTCTGCCGTAGAGAATGAAGAGGATATATCTATGCTCATTGAGGATGAACCAGAACTGAAAGGATTGTTCCCAGTCGGTCGCCTTGATAAGGATTCAAGTGGTCTACTCATTCTCACGAATGACGGTCGCATCACTGACCGCCTCCTGAACCCAAATCGTGCACACGAGAAAGAGTATGTCGTGCGTACTTCACGTCCCCTTCGTGCAAACTTTAAAGAGCATATGGAGAAGGGGGTTCGTATCGAGGATGATATGACTAAGCCTGCCAAGGTGCAGATTATGGGTGAGCGCACCTTTTCCATTATTCTCACGGAAGGTAAGCGGCACCAGATACGTCGCATGGTCGTCGCTATGCATAACGACGTAGAAACGCTCAAACGCGTACGAGTGATGAACATTATGCTCGGGAAACTTCCACCTGGCGCTGTACGAAAGATTGAAGGTAAAGAACTGGAGACGTTTTTGAAATCGCTTGGGTTATAAGCGCATCGGCCTCCGTCTGCGCTTCAGAATATTTCCATCGCTGATTAGATTCTTTGAGCCTAGATATCGAACTTCACGTAAATTAGCTGGGAGACTTGGAATCGAACCAAGATTCACGGCTTCAAAGGCCGCTGTCCTACCATTAGACGATCTCCCAATGAGCCTATCGTGCCCTGTGACGCCTTACTTATCAAGGCGGCACGCGCTCGTAAGCGCAAGCTGGTCTTCTTCCGTAAGGTCGAGTCCTTCGCCGATGTTAAAGGAATACATAATTGAGTTTGGGTTCTCGACGTGCCCAATCCCTAACGCGTGCCCAAACTCATGAGCAAGCACACGCTCTAAATCTGCACGGTCAGTGTATTCATAGATATAGATGCGCTTACCATCCCGGTCGGATACAAAGTTTCCCTGGTCGAAGTCATCACCGGCACTTTCGTTATACACATTCACTTTCGCGTTTATTTTCCGAGCCAGCGCGTTCAACTCCTCCACCTCAGTATTAATACGTGCAGAGTACGCACTGACCTCATCTGCGTCAGCGTTTAATGCATCACGGTCTCTATCAAGGTCTCGAGAGCGCTGTTGTAGTTCTTGATATTCCGCAGGTGGTGCGCCGCCCCGTTCATTCCAATAGCGGATATCTGCTTCATACGCGTCAAGCTCACGTTCGTACGCATTCTGTTGTGCAACATACGAACGTCGCAATGAAGCGAACGTCTCTTTCATGTCCGCTAGCTCTGCCTTCTTGGCGTCGTACGCAGCTTGCTCCGCATCAATCGTGTTACCTAACTGTGCGGCACGTTGTTCGTCGCCATACAAAAGATGTACCGGCATACCCTTTCCATCATCGGAGGCGGTTACCACAACGCGTCCCGCCGCTTCATTCCATACTGCAGCCGCATTCTGGAGACTGGTACGCAACGTTGCCTCAGAAATACCAAAACGTGCATCGACCTCACCTATTACATACTCAATAGGCTGTTCACACGGAGGAGCGAGATGCGGCGCTGCAAGGGTGTAGAGCGCAAAAAGCGACACGCCCGCGAACACTGTCGCTGCGAGTAGCCGTACCGCTCTAACCACCTTAGCCATGTCCAATACTTTCTAGTGTTGCTAACTCGAGCGGGAGCGCGGGAACAGGGGAGTAACGTACACGTGCTGCCGCATCAAGGAACCGTTTCAAGGTCTCGTGCGTGATACCGGTTCCCTTTGCAAGCGCAGACAGTTCAGTAAAGGCTTCACCTGACTCAGCTTCAATCTCTTTTGCGAGCTCTGGCGCGTGGCGAAGAAGAAGCACAGAACGCATCGCGTCGAGCACCAACGAGAGGTAGAGACGCATATCAACGCCGCCGTCAGCAGCCTTGCGTATTGCCATGAGTGCGCCATCGGCCTTCCCTTCAGAAAGCGCAGACAGAAGGGTAATGACGAGTGCCTGTTTTGGCGCTCCTGTCGCCTTCTCTGCTTCTGCGCGACTTACGGTCTTATCATGTGCGACAGAGAAGAGTTTCTCGAGTATAGAGAGCGCGTCGCGATACGACCCGTCGGCAAGTAAAGCGACCAGGTCAGCTACTCCCGCTTCAAGCACGTATCCTTCCTTCTTAGCTATTTTCTCAACAACCGTGGCAAGGCCGTCACGCGTTGGCTTTTTAAACTCAAAGACTTGGCAGCGACTCTGTACCGTCTCAGGCACCTTATCGAGTTCTGTCGTTGCAAGAATAAAGAGCGCGTACGCAGGTGGTTCTTCAAGTGTCTTCAGGAACGCATTCCACGCGCCTTTTGAGAGCATGTGCGCTTCGTCAAGCAAATAGCATTTGTAGGGAGATTCAAAGGGAAGCGTGAGTACGTTTTCCGTAAGGTCACGGATACCATCGACGCTGTTATTAGAGGCTGCATCTATTTCGTACAGGTCTTTATCGGTGACGCCCAATTCTTTAGCGAAGATACGAGCTACTGAGGTCTTACCAAGACCACGCGACCCCGCAAACAAGTATGCGTGCGCAACCGTCTTCTCCTTTATCTGCTCGGTGAGGACAGTTACGACTTCCGGCTGCCCCGCTACGTCGGAGAATTTCTGAGGGCGATACGTGCGATAGAGGGACTGGTGGGCCATAGGTTCCCGATAGTATATCCCACACGATTCATAGACGCCTCACCCGCATTTCCTATACTAAGCAATGGAAGGGAACTCGCGTCCGACTCCTCACGGACAGACGCGCCATCACCCTACATTCCCTATCTTCCTTATGGGGCCGCCTCTCCTTATTCACTTGGCGGCCCTTTTTCTATCCAATTAACGCTTCGAGTTCCTCAACCGTAGAGGTTTCCATGAGCTTGGCACGAAGTTCAGCGGCACCGTCATAGCCTGATACAAAGGCTTTGAAATGCTTTTTTAAGATAGCGTAGTGTTTTTGTGGCCGAAGCGCATCAAACTTTTTGGCGAGCGTAAGGAGGGAAGTCAGACGTTCTTCTTTTGTAAGGTCTGCAGGGAGGCGTCCCGAAAAAAGCCATGGGTTACCAAAGATAGCGCGCCCAAGCATGAGACCGTCCCACCCCTGTTCTTCGGAAAGCGTCCGGCCTTGTGCAAGCGATAGAACATCGCCGTTGCCAAGCAGCTTCACTTCCCTGTTATGTTCTCGGCAAAACGAGACCACCTCTGCACCAAGCTCCCAGTGCGCCGGCACTAGCGACATTTCTTTACGTGTTCGCATGTGAACGGTGAGCGCAGCAATGTCGGTGGACAAAAGATGGGGTAACCAGTCTCGGTACTCAAGTTTGTTGTATCCAAGTCGGGTCTTTACGGACACCGGTATCTTCCCTTCAGTTCCTCGAAGGGCTGCTGCTATTACTTCTTTAGCACGTTCTGGATTCTTTATATTCGCTGCACCCGCCCCTTGTTTTTCAATAGAACGGTCAGGACACCCCATGTTAATGTCGACGCCGTCAAAACCACGTTCAAGCGCAAGGCGCGCAGCATATTCCATGGTGTCAGGATTTGAACCGAAGAACTGCGCAATGATGGGACGCTCTGCTTCAGTGTAGAGAAGGTCACGCACGAGTGGATTCTCCTCGTCCTTTATCCCCTTCTTCTCACGGGTGTGAAAGAGACCGTCGGCAGACACGAACTCTGTCCACGTAACGTCGGGCGCGTGCGTCTCTGCAATAAGCGCACGGTAGGCAGGGTCAGTGACGTCCGCCATTGGCGCGAGTACAAAAAATGGCTTTGGGAGCGTCTCCCAGAAATTCGTCATATGCCTACCCTACCAGAGCTCCTACTCCTCCCCAACCCTCTTTAGATAGACTTTGCCATCAAATCGAAGGTCAATGTATAGGATAGAACCATCCTTAAGATTCAGTTTTGGAAGTGCAGCTTTTGCTGACTTCTCTGCTTCTTTCTCGTGACCCACAACGTAGGTGATACGAGTGCCAGGTGCCACAAACAAATCTGCCTCATCTCCACGAATCGCGATTGATGCGACGGTGACTCCAAGCGAGTTTAATGAACGTACAAATCGAAGAATGTCTGGAAGATGATTGGCACCTTCGACTTTTGCCTTAAGCGGATAGGCACCAGTAGTCGATGCCGTATCAAGCACGGCATACACGTGCAGCATTGGCGTTGACGAGGCATCAATGATTGCCTGCTTAAACACCATACCTTCTGCATCTACCTCGTAGCAGGTCACGTCTTCAGCAGCGAGCGAATCAGGACCACCGCACCAGTGAAAAGCAGCGACCCGAGGACGACCTTCAAGAATGATGGAATCAAAGCTATTTCGGCCTACCGATACTGAGGAGACGGCTGGATATTCTTCAAGCACGCTCTGACGAATGGCACGCTCCGGATAGAAGAAGAATGAGTCACGCGGAATGAGACCGTAGTAGCGACCAGACAGTTCTTCTTTGGCTATAACCGCCACACGCTCAGGGTCAGGGAATCCTTGTGCTTCTACTTGTGAAATCCGCACGCTCGGAAGCGAGAAGAGATACACGATGCCGCCCGCAATAGCGAGAAAGACCGCAATCGTAAGTACCATTTTTGAAAAGAGTTCATCACGGCGACGGTCACGAAGCTTTCGCTTTGTGTTACGCGCAGACAACACCGGATGATTGGACTCCTTCGGTGCACGACGCTTCCGGCGCTTTCGTGGTTTTGGTTCCTCCCCTTTTCCTGTCCCCGCGCGTTTGCGAGGACCCATATCAAAGGATTTGGCCATCAGTCTACCCGATTATGTCTTTGCCCATGTACGGCACCAAGGCCGCAGGAACGCGTACGCGTCCATCTTCCTGCTGATAGTTCTCGACAATGGAAACAAGAATGCGTGGGGTAGGAATCGCGGTTGAGTTGAGAGAGTGCGCAAACTTCATCGTACCGTCGTCATCGCGATAGCGAATATCAAGGCGACGGGTTTGGAAATCATGGAAGTATGACGCTGAGCTAATCTCGCGGTACGTCTTCTCACCGGGTACCCACAATTCAATGTCGTACTTTTTTACCTGACCGAGCCCCAAGTCACCGCCACAGTTAAGTACCGTGTGATATGGAATTTCAAGAGATTCAATAAATTCCTCAGTATTGCGATTAAGCCATTCATGCTGCTTAACCGATTCCTCATGTGAGGCTTCGCACAAAATTACTTGCTCCCACTTATAAAATTCGTGCACACGGATAAGCCCGCGTACATCTTTACCGTGCGCTCCTGCCTCACGACGAAAACAAGGCGAGAACGACAAGAACTTATGAGGAAGGTCTTTCTTCTCAAGCGTCTCCCCCATGAAGTAGCCCATAGTCGCTACCTCCGCAGTACCTGCAAGATATTCACCATCCTGCGTCTTATACAAATCTTCTTCAGACTGCGGCAGCATGCCGGTACCCATAAGTGACTCACGACGCACCAACGACGGCACTATCATCGGTACAAATTCTTTTTTCAGGAAGAAATCTTGCGCGTAGCGCCAGATAGCAAAAGCAAGGAGGGCACCGTCCCCTTTGAGGTAGTAGCCACGAAAGCCAGCTACCTTGGTGCCTCGATCAAAGTCAGCCATGTTAAGTGCGGTCATGAGCTCAACATGGTCCTTTGGCGTGAAAGAGAATTCTGGAATGGTGCCCCAGGTCTTCACTTCCTGGTTATCCGCATCCGACTCACCTTCTGGCACCGTCATGTCCGGAATGTTCGGAATGGCGAGCATGAGTTTCTGCCACTCCTCCATGACCTTTGCGTACTCCTCTTCTACCGTACCCATTCCCTGCTTTAGCTGCTGCATGCCTTCAATGAGCTTTTCGCGCTCATCCCCTTTCGCAAGCGCAATCAACTTACTGGCACGATTTTGTTCCGCTCGCTTGTCATCAAGCTCCTGGCGAAGGCGCTTGCGGTCATCGTCAACGGTAAGAAGACGAGTCACATCAACGTCGACCCGCTTTTTGCGTGCCGCTTCTTTCACCAAGTCCGCGTGCTCGCGGATGAAATGAATATCGAGCATGGTTAGGCTGTACTATACCACTTCTGGCAAGGGCGGTGTGAGCAGAGGTTCGGGTTTGACGATGCTGCACTTTGCGCATACAACACTGTGATGGGCATGACGCCCTAGGGAGTGTAACGATGGCCACCATCAATGACCTTCGTCCGTCATCAGCATTGAAAGAGCGTCTCAAAGCCGCCTTTCCGACGGTCGATGTCGACACCGCCGAGCTGCGTACGTACACCCAGCACTCGAACCTGACCCCCGCTCAGAAAGCGGTGGTCAGCGAATTGCACCAACTCGCGGTGGAAACCGCGAACGAATAATGCGCGCAGAAGCGTGCAAAAGCGGCGGAGGGACACCTCCGCCGCGTTCACGTTCTACACATCTTGATTTGACACTATATAAGGTATCGCGGTATCCCTTGGTAAATGGCAAAGAAACTTTTGATTGTGGAATCTCCCGCAAAAGCGCGGACGATTGGCCATTATCTAGGGAGCGAGTACGAGGTACTCGCTTCGGTTGGTCATGTCCGTGACCTTCCGAAGACCAATAAAGACGCCGTTGATATCGAGGGTGGCTTCACCCCTCGCTACGTTATTTCCCCGGGAAAACGTGATGTTATCGAACGTATTCATAAGGCAGCCGACAAGGCAGAGGAAGTGTTTCTTGCAACCGACCCCGACCGCGAAGGTGAAGCTATTGCATGGCACCTTAAAGAGGCAGTAAAGCTCAAGAACCCACAGCGTGTGGTATTTCATGAAATTACCAAAGATGCGGTACAAGAGGCGCTCAAACATCCTCGCGCTATTGATGAGGATTTGCGCCAGGCACAAGAGGCACGTCGCGTACTGGACCGTCTCGTAGGCTACGACCTCTCCGGTCTTATCTGGAAGAAAGTTCGCTACGGCCTTTCTGCAGGACGCGTGCAGTCCCCAGCGCTCCGCATTCTTGCTGAACGTGAGCGTGAAATACTCGCGTTTATTCCTGAGACATATCACGTGCTCTCAGCTCGTTTTAAGGCAGGCACTGAAGAATTTGATGCCACGTGTGTAGAAGAGCCAAAAGAGGCAACCGAGGCACACCGTATCGTAGAAGAGGGACGTAAGGCGACCTGGACTGTCGGTGACGTCACTGAGAAAGCAGAAGAGCGTGCACCACGCCCGCCGTTTACCACCTCAACGATGCAGCAGGTAGCATCGACTCGTCTTGGATTTGCCCCTTCCCGCACTATGCGCGCAGCTCAGAAACTCTACGAAGCAGGACACATTACCTACATGCGTACTGACTCCGTTAACCTTGCAAAGGAAGCCGTCGCCAAGATGTGTAGCGTCGTTGAAAAAGAGTTTGGTAAAGACTATGTCGAATCGCGTGCCTACAAGACTAAGTCGAAGAATGCACAGGAAGCGCACGAAGCAGTGCGTCCTACCGATGCAGGCAAAACGAAAGCAGGCCATACCGCTGATGAGATTGCGCTCTATGAGCTTATTCGTACCCGTGCACTCGCAAGTCAAATGGCGAGTGCAAAGGTACTCCGGACCAAGGTCACTGCCACGGCTGATGCTGATATTCCTGTATTCACGGCAAATGGTTCTCGCGTTATCTTCCCTGGCTGGTTGGCACTTGATACGCGCGCACGCGGCGAGGACACAGAACTTCCAAAAGTCGTAGCAGGCGCAGCACTTACCCTTCTCTCTATTGATGCGCTTGAGAAGCAAACGGAACCACCTAACCGCTACACCGAAGCAGGCCTTATCAAGGAACTCGAGAAGCGTGGTATTGGACGCCCGTCTACCTACGCGAGCATCATGAAGACCATTCAGGACCGCGGCTACGTCGATAAAGATGGTCGTACGCTTAAACCAACCGCTACCGGCATGGTGGTATCTGGATGGCTTGAAGAGCATTTTGCGGAATACATCAGTGATTCGTTCACTGCGGAGATGGAAGATGAGCTTGATGAAATATCACGCGGTGAGCGTGAGTACGCAAAGACGTTGAAGGAGTTCTACACCCCATTTCGTGCCGCTATTGATGCAAAGGGTGATTTACCAAAGGCAACGGCCCTTGGAAAAGCACCGAAGGAATTCCCTTGTCCAAAATGTGGAAGTGAAATGGAATTCAAGCTTGGTCGGGGTGGTGTGTTTATGAGCTGTACCCGCTACCCAGACTGCGATGGTGCACGTCAGGAAGACGGCAGCGAATTGAAGGGTGATGAACCACTCGGTATGCATCCTGAGACAGGTAAAGCGATTTTCATTCGCACTGGACGCTTTGGACCGTATGTAGAAATGCCTGACGATGCGCCGGTTGAAGAGGCTGCTCCTGAACCAGAACCAACTAAGGGTAAGAAGAAGGTAGCTAAGAAAAAAGCAAAGAAACCTGCATTTAGCGGAAAGCGAGCAAGTGTTCCTCCCGGCGTTAACCCAGCATCCGTCACGCTTGAGGATGCTGTTAAATATCTCTCGCTCCCTCGCGAGCTCGGCATGCATCCAAAGACGGGATTCCCTATCGTCGCTAACACGGGTCGCTTTGGTCCATACGTTGCCTACAACGGCGAATTCCGTTCTATCAAAAAGGGTGACCCATACACTATCGCGCTTGAAGACGCCGTTGTGCTCGTGGATACGCCAAAACTGCCTCCTAAAGGCGCGACCATTGAGAAAGAAATGAAACACCCAAAGACCGGTCGTGCACTCGTTCTCTACAAGTCAAAGCAGGGTCTCTTCCTTAAGAAAGGCCTGCGCCGTATCTACCTTCCGGAAAGCGTGCAAGCGGATTCTCTTTCTCCTGAGGAAGCTGCAAGTTATCTCGTCTAACGTCGAAGGCCGCCCACAAGGAGCGGCCTTTTGCGTGCTGGCTGTGATGCAGCTAGCGAGAAGATTGGAGGAGCTCGAACGGGACGAGCTGGTGGATTTTCCAAAAGCCTGGTTCAAGCGGCTCCATCGCCGCCATATGGCCGTTTTCGCTTTTACACCCTCCAACGCAAAAGCTGATTCGGTGGTTGCGATTATGCCTACCGCATTTTGTGCAGCGTAAACGATACATGGCTCACCTCACTCACTGTTTCAATGAAGGAACAGTCGGGTCAGTATTCTCTTCAGAAGACCCTGCGTCAAGCGTTAATGCCCCTATTCTGCTACCATGGGCAGAATGACCCCGGTGAAGGAGATAATCGCCGAGATGCAGAACGCTACTGACGAGGACCGAGCCCTCGTCGAGAAAGCGTACACATTTGCTGAGAATGCACATAAGGACGACAAACGATATTCCGGAGAGCCGTACTTCGTTCACCCGTCCGCAACCGCAAAAATCCTTGCTGAACTGGGTATGGATGCGGCGACCATCGCTGCAGGACTTCTCCATGACACCGTTGAGGATGGAAAGGCGAGCGAAGATGCGGTGAAGCAACAGTTTGGTGCAGAGGTACTCTTTCTTGTCGACGGTGTAACGAAACTTGGAAAGCACAAATACCGTGGTGCGGAGCGCCATGCAGAATCTCTACGTCGCCTTCTCGTTGCTACCTCAGCTGACGTGCGCGTACTCATCATCAAGCTCGCCGACCGGTATCACAACATGACCACGATTGAGCACGTGCCAAAGGAAAAGCAGCGACGCATCGCGCTTGAGACGATTGAAATCTATGCGCCGCTTGCCGACCGTCTTGGTATGGGGCGCATGAAAAAGAACTTAGAAGACCTTGCCTTCCCTATCGTTGATGGCGATGCGTACGCTCACGCCGTCGAGGTACGGAAGTTAAAAAGTAAGGAGACAGAAACGGGACTCATGCGCGTGCAGAAAGAAATCCAACGGGAATTCGCTCGTAGAGGGATTCGTGATTTCCGTACTGAAGTGCGCATGAAAGGACTCTGGAGCCTCCACCAGAAACTAAAACGTAAGGGTGATGACATCACCGAGATTCACGATATTGCTGCGCTGCGTGTGATTGTTCGCTCGATAGATGATTGCTATGCGGCACTTGGCGTCATCCACGCTCGATTCCGTCCCCTTCCAGGGCAATTTAAAGACTACATTGCGTTTCCAAAGCCAAACGGCTATCAATCGCTCCATACGACCGTTCTTACACAGGAAGCGGGCATTGTGGAGATACAGGTACGTACCGATGAAATGCATCGAGCGGCGCAGTTTGGTATCGCGTCCCACATGTCTTATAAGCAGCTAGGAAAGACGGCAGGTAAAGGTGCTTTCGCCAACCTTTCTTTTACGTGGGTACGCGACCTTGTACCTACCCTTCTTAACTTCTCCAAAAAGCGAGAGGTGGTGGTAGCTCAACCAACCAAAAACGGAAAGAAGACTAAAGAAGAGACGGCACCACGCTGGCTCTCTGAGCTTGCCGAGGTACACACGACGCTCGCTGAATCATCTGAATTTGTCGACAGCCTCAAAGAAGACTTCTTCTCACATCGCGTGTTTGTGTTTACCCCAAAAGGCGACGTCATCGACCTACCAGTACACTCCACTCCTATCGACTTTGCCTACGCAATACACAGCGACCTCGGTAATCACATGAATGGAGCGAAGGTAAACAACAAACTGGTTGCCTTTGATACCGTCCTGCGTAACGGCGATATCGTGGAAATTTTGCGTCGTGACTCTGCAAAGCCGACCACTAAATGGCTTGAGATGGCGAAGACCTCTATGGCGCGTAAACACATACGCACCGCCCTTGATGTAACCGAACGCGGACCAGGTGCCGCTGCTAAACCAGACAGTCGTCTCGTGCGTAAACGCGAGCGCGCACGTAAAAAGAAATGGGGCGCTGACGCGTAGCTACACGACGAAGTTCTTCACGGAATACAACTCGTCGTCGGTCTTCTCTGCTTCCACCACTCCTTCAGGTACGGCTTCTTCTACCGCAGCAATCGTTTCTGCCTCTGCCTTTGCTTTCGTTTCTGCTGCAAGCGCAGCAAGTATATTCGTCAAATCTTCAGGTGAGAAGAATTCAATAAGGACACGACCACCGTTTGGACGATTCTCGATAACGACACGGGTTCCGAGCTGCTCAGTGAGTGACTTCTCAATCTCCATCATCTCTGGCGTCTTGTCGTGCTTACGAATCTTATCGGTAGCAATACGCCGTACGAGCTGCTCTACCATACGGACCGACGTCTTCTTCAAAAGAATTTCCTTGAAGAGCGTCTCCTGCTCTTGAGGACGGTCAATGAGCATGAGGAGTGCACGTCCATGACCTTCAGTGATTTCTTTGTTCACCACTGCCTGCTGGATGTATTCAGGAAGCTGAAGAAGACGAATGGAGTTGGTAACCATTTCACGACTTCGCCCCACCTTAAGACCAATCTCGGTGTGGGAGAGACCGAATTCATCCGCAAGTTGTTTGAATGCCTTTGCACGGTCTATCGCATTCAAATCCTCACGCATGAGGTTCTCGATAATCGCAAGCTCAAGCTTCATCGCATCAGACTCACCCTGACGGATAACCGCAGGCACCGTCTTTAGACCAACAAGCTTTGAGGCACGAAGACGTCGCTCACCCGCGATGAGCTCATAGCGACTTTCCATGCCGCCGTCCGCACGCTCAACGTCTGCCGCACGCGTCACAACAAGCGGCTGCAAAATACCGTACTGACGAATGGAATCAGCGAGCGCCTTGAGCGCATCCTCGTCAAATTCCCGCCGTGGCTGATACGGGTTCGGAGCTATTTTGTCGGTATCTATCCAGAATACCGAATCGTATTTTGTCGGTTCGCCCGCACTCATGGACGAAAGTATAGCACCAGGTCAGATGAAAAAGGGGGTGGAAAATGGTAAGGTGCCGATTAAGCCGGGATGGTGGAATGGTATACACGGTGGATTCAAAACCCGCTGCCGTAAGGCTTGAGAGTTCGAGTCTCTCTCCCGGCACCATCTTTTGACAAGCATTTCGTGGGGCTCCATAGTGAGCCTGCCGCAAGGCACAGAAAGGAACGGTGAACACAGAAATTGCGGTCACCACTCTCGTCATGGCCATAACGGACCACTGCATCGCGGCTCACATGAGCTAAAACGAAGGCTCCGGGTTTCCCCGGAGCCAACGCTTTTATATCTTTCCTACGAGGTCCATCCCTGGCTCGAGCGTGTCGTCGCCTGGCTCCCAGCTTGCCGGACATACATTACCTGGATGACTCTCGACGTACTGTGCCGCCTGAATCTTACGGAGCGTCTCTGCCGCCTTACGACCAATGGAGTTATGCGTTACTTCCATAGAACGGAGCGTACCCGCCGGGTCGATGATAAAGGTACCGCGCATCGCAAGGCCTTCATCGTCCGTCATCTCGGTTCCCTCACCGTCGATAAGGACACCGAATGCATAGGCAATCTTTCCAGAAGGGTCTGCACCCATTGGGAAGTTAATCTGCTTAATCGCCTCTGAGGTGTCGTGCCATGCCTTGTGCGTAAACACCGTGTCCGTTGAGAACGATATCACCTCTGCATTTATCTCCTGGAACTTCGGATAGAGCTTGGCCATTTCCTCAAGCTCAGTTGGACAGACGAAGGTAAAGTCTGCTGGATAAAACATCATGACAAGCCACTTTCCGCGGAAATCAGAAAGCTTCATCGTCTTAGTTTCGTCCTTCTGGAATGCCTCGAACTCGTAGTCAGGAATCGTTTCTCCAACCTTTACCGAGGTGACGTACTCCTTCATCGGGTCGTGGAAATCACCGCAGTGCTCACAGTAGTTGCTCTTTTGTCCGTTTTTCATAGTAGATGCGCGCTAGTGCCTAATCGAGGGCTATAGTAGCATCGCGATACATGAGCACCAAGTTAAGCATCGTCTGCGTCGCAGGACCAACCGCCTCCGGAAAGTCTGCACGGGCCATAGCACTCGCCAAGGAATTGAATGGCGAGGTTATTTCGGTCGATTCACGCCAGGTATATCGCACACTCGATATTGGTACAGAAAAGATATCGAAAGAAGACATGAGCGGCATTCCTCATCACCTTATCGACATTCTCGACCCCAAGGACTCATATAGCGCTGGAGATTTTGTACGTGATGCTTCAGCGCTTATTGAAGATATTACAAATCGCGGAAAGACACCGATACTTGCCGGCGGTACCCATTACTACTTCCATTCCCTTATCTACGGCATACCAGAAGGGGTAGACCAAAACCCTGTACTTCGTTCTG